>NZ_CP048649.1:1333939-2000909 GCF_010669305.1 Aminipila butyrica
TGCTCTAATGGAATCACTAGGGGGGAGCGTAGAATTTGTAGGCGCTTATCCAGGCTGGGAGTTCAAAAAGGATTCTCCGCTGCGAGAGACGGTCATTCGAGTATTTGAAAAGCAGTACGGCAAAAAACCAGTTATTGAAGCGATACACGCTGGACTGGAATGCGGATTCTTTGCGGAGAAGGTGGAGGATATTGACTGCATTTCTCTGGGACCGGATATGTCAGGAGTACACACCGTGGAAGAACGGTTGAGCATTCCTTCTGTGGAGCGGACTTGGGTGCTGCTGCTGGAAATTTTGAAAGAGAGCAAATAGACGGGAGATGAGTCAAGATGGCAAAAGGGACCATCGTTTATTTCTACGGAGATAGTTTATACATCAATATGACCAATCGCTGTTCCAATCGGTGCAGCTTCTGTATCCGCAACTATACGGACAACCTGGGGGATGCGGACAGTTTGTGGCTGGAGGAAGAGCCTTCCCCGGAGCAGGTGGTGGCTCGGGTTCGGGAAGAAATCTGTGAGAAGAAGACATCCGTGCAGGAAATTATTTTCTGCGGCTATGGGGAGCCCATGGAGCGATTGGATGTGCTGCTGGAAATCGCCCGTCAGATGAAGACTTTTACAGATAAACCGATTCGCATCAACACCAACGGCAT
Source organism: Aminipila butyrica (assembly GCF_010669305.1). Taxonomy (NCBI): domain Bacteria; kingdom Bacillati; phylum Bacillota; class Clostridia; order Peptostreptococcales; family Anaerovoracaceae; genus Aminipila; species Aminipila butyrica. The sequence goes on from NZ_CP048649.1 coordinate 1,334,596, forward strand.
GGCTGATTTGATTCAAAAAAAGAAGACGGCACCGCTGCTGGCTGGAGTGATTGATGCGGTCTCTGTCAGCTTAAATGCTCCTACGGCAGAGAAATATGCGCAACTGTGCCAACCAGAGTTTGGGGTAGAATCTTTCGATGCTATTCTACGGTGGACAGAGGAGGTCAAAGAGTATGTTCCTGATGTGAGAATGTCCGTGGTGGACGTTATCCCCCAGGAGGATATTCAAGACTGCCGAAAAATAGCAGAAAGCCTGGGCGTATCCTTCCGGGTGAGGTAGGAACATCTGGCTGAGAAAAAACGAATACAGAAAAGAGAGGAGGGAACCAAGTGATGGTTCCCTCCTCTGCTTATATATATTAGCTATTTTATTTTCCTTACGCCGTTTTCATCCACCTGGTATCCGTCAATTTGAGTGCTTCGGGCGAGGGAGCCGTCGGCGTAAAAGTAGTACCACTTACTGTCGATTTGGAGCCACTGGCTGGAAACCATCTTGCCATCGGTATCGAAGTAGTAGTAATTGTCGTTGCCGTTTGTGCCGATATCACTGAAGCCCACCAGCATGGTGTTACCAAAATAGAAGTGCCAGTTTCCGGCATTGTCCTTGACCCAACCGGTTTTCAGTGTGCCGTTGCTATTGAAGTAATATTTCACACTGTTGATGGTCTGGGTGCCGGTGAGAACCTTGCCGTCCTTGTAGTACATAAACTGCCCGTTATCGTTCTTTGTCCAGCCCTGTGCCGTGGCGGGAGTTATGGTCAGTTTGATATAGCGGTGGAGTATGGCGCTGGCCTCGGCGCGGGTGGCGTTTGCAGTAGGATTAAACTGGTTGTTTTGAGCCCCCGTCATGATGCCTGCCTGCTGCATAGCTGTGATCGCTGTTTTGCAGGCGCTGCCGATGTTGGATTCGTCCGTAAACGTGACAGCAGTATGAGTTACCGGCAAGGTATATCCGGTTAACGGCTGTGGGGCAAGCATTGCTTGTTATAACGTCATATCCGCTGCCAATGGCAAAATCGTTTCTGTTCGGAATATCGCTTTCTATCTGAGGTATAGAAACTTGGTTGGCTGGTGAGGCAAGCTCTAATTCCGTGTCTATATTTATAAATTCAAGCTTTACAGGTATTTCTGGTGTGAGATATTCTCCAGTTTCAATAACTGCAGAAATATTTTCGTTTGCTGCTTGCAAAAGTGCTTGGTCGGCCTCAACAATAAATCCGTCCGGCTCAAGCTGTATTATTTCTGCATTTTGAGTAGCGCTCCTGTTGCCCCGAGTGTAATAAAAACAAAGACTTACAATATCACCCAGTGAATATTTTTTTGTATCTCCCCTAAATATTTTAGCTTTTAACATATTTGAATCCTCCGTTATCCTTCTATGTTTGTGTGCAATCCTCTTTTTGCAGTTTGCATATGTTCACTGTAGCAGATTAAGCAGGGACTTTATATAGAAACAGCCTAAACGACGGGCAAACCGCCTGAATTACATCTTCATACTCAAATTCTTGTCATGTTTTCTTAAAAATGATATAATTTTAAAAACGTTTTTGTAGGAGGTGAAGGAATGAATATTGCAATTTGTGATGACAGCACCAAGGATGTAGAACTGATTTGCGCCCTGTTGCAGGAGCATTTTGATAAAAATGGATTTATAGGAGAGCTTCATACCTTCTCCAGCGGAGAAGCACTTGTGAAGGCTTTTGCCGCCCAACCTTTCGATGTTGTATTTCTAGATATTTACATGGAGGGCATGAACGGGATGAAAACAGCCGAAAGGCTTCGAGAACTGAATCCCAGTTTTTCACTGGTATTTATCACTACCAGTAAGGATCATGCGTTGGATTCCTTTTCCCTGGGGACGAGCAGCTATGTGGTAAAGCCAATCAAGCGGGAGGATATTGACCGAGCATTTTTCAAATGCAGAGATGTTTTTTTGAAAAACGGACGGTTCATTGAAGTGATGTCCGACCGAATGAAGCGGAGAATCCCGCTCCATAAGATTTTATTTATGGAGGTGTACGGCAAAGAGGTTTTAGTACATACTTCCACGGAAACGATAAAAACCTCCACGCCTCTGGATGAATTGGAAAAAATGACCACCGCCTCTTTTTTGCGCTGCCACCGTTCTTACATGGTGAATTTGAGGTATGTGGAGGCCATCCAACTGGATGATTTTCGGTTGCGGAACGGCAGCCTTGTTCCCTTGCGCCAACGAGGGCGATCCGAGCTGCGGGACGCCTATGCTGATTTTGTCTCCGATCGGTTGTTCGAGGTATCCCTATGAGCTGGGGGAATGGGCGAGTGCTGCCCGGTTTGCTGGCGGTCTGCCTGATGCTCTGTCAGCCCATATCTGCCTTTGGGGATTCTTCAGAGGAACCTGTGGCACTGGCCTCTGACCGATCTGATGTGTTGGATGTGGACGTGTCGGAAAGTTCCATTGAATTGGAACTGGAGTTAGAGCAGAAAAACCCTATTGGACCGAAACCGGAACCAGAGAATTCTGCTAAACCAGAAGTGCCTGTCGAGCCCGAAGCGGAACCGGAAGAAACCGGAGCTTTTCTCCAGCCCCAGAGCGATGAGGCACCAGATTCTTCTGATGCTCTAGAGCAAACGGAATTCGTTTCCAATGAACAAGAGCTGAAAGAATGGATTGCACAGCATAAGGAGACAGGCGGTACGGTATATCTGTCCGACCGTGTGATTATCACGCAAGCTATGGGCATATACGGAATCCGGGGAAAAATCACCGTGAATACGGGCATTTATGGCTTGGTATTTAACGGCGGGACTCTGCCAAGCAGCGATATTTTAATTACTGGTGAGGGCGTGGAAATGCCCGTAGTGAAAGTGCCGAGGACAGACAGCGGCATGCCTAATGAATCGAACTGGAATGAAACCCTGCTGCAGCTGAATGTTACTGCTACCGGACGGGATGGCGAGGGCGGCACGGCTTTGCGCATATCGGATGTAAATACCAGAAACTTTGACATGACCCTTTTGAGCTGGCAAGGGGTGCTACGTTCCTATGGCAAGGAAGCTGTTGGACTTTGGCTGGATGCCCCCATGGAAGCCTGGTGCTATCGGGTGGAGGTCTCCGGCGAAAACAGCACAGCGGTATACGCACCAAAGGGCGCAGCCCTTTTCTACTGCAAGCTGACGGCTGAAGGAGATGGAGCCGCAGCGGCGGCGGGAAGTGATATATCACTGGAGTCCTGCGCTGCTTCGCCAGCTCCCGCTGAGGTACGGAGCATCAACCGCCTTGTCATGAAAGAATCTTTTTCTCGATTATATCTGCCGTTAAGACAAAATCAATATCATCTCAGTGCCATTGACATGCTGAGCACGCCGAATATTTTTCTTATAGAGGAAGCAGGAGGCGTAACCTCTCAGGTATTTGCTATCGATTGGGATTTGGATGTATATGATGGGATTGATACCAGTATTTTGGGAACAACAATAGTACAGGGTACTGCCAACTCAGCCCTATACGGACTTGGTTTATTTGACGATGTGCCTATTACATTAACGGTGGAGGTGCGGGACCCTGAGCTACCCTGTATTAGTCAGATCGCCGTGCGGGAGCTTGAAGGCTCCCGGTATGCGGTCTTGAATTTCTGGCAGGATTACGACCCTATGGATGAACGCATCATCCTGTGGCGCTCGGACGACCAGGGCGAAACATGGATGGACGCAACACACTCGCCGGATATCTTATGGGATGGTTCCTCTGTGAATTTCAGCTATGAAACACTGGAACATCCTGTATGGTTTCAGCTTGAGGTTACCGGTGTGGGTGAGTCCAACATTGCCATTCTGGATGAAAAGGACGGCGTCTTTATTGGCGGAAATGGCGGTGACCGTACGGGCACCGACCGAGGTGGTGTAAAGCCCCCCGATGGCGGCAGTAAGGGCGGTAACAAAGGGAGTGGCACTCGGCCTGACAGAAGCAATGGCAGTATAGCGGAAAATAATGAAGGATTAAAGGACAACGAAAGCAGTACTGCAAAAGTCGACAGCGTTGCTGGCGGCGAATCAGATGAGCGTTTCGTAACGGCTATTCCTGCCGACGCGCTTCCTCTGGATATGGAGACGGAGGATATCCATGGGGGGACTCTGACAGAGGTCGTTCCTGCGCAAAGGATTCCGGATGAGGCACAGAGGGAAACTGCGGAAAGGGTCCTGACCCCGGCAAATACAGAGGAAGTACTCCTCATAGAGGAGGCTGCGACGCTTGTTGACCCAGAGCAATCCGCACCAGAGTTGAACGTTTCGGTAAAAATATGGACAGTTTTATTTCTCAGCGTGGCAGGCTTATGTGCTGGTATGCTGCTGTTTCTTCGGTTTGGCAGACATGGGAGGTGGCGGCGTGAAAAACCATGAGGCAGGAAATAATCCCATCCAGCTGGGGCTGAAAGTGGCGGTGGTCTTTGCCCTGGCCGCCGCTGTTTTTCTGATGGTTTACCAGTACGACAATAAATATACGGCGGCAGGCCCAAAGGCAAAGGATGGTATTCTCACCCTGGAGAACGAAGTCTTTGTACAACAACCTGTGCTTTTCCTTGTAGACGGCTGGGAATATTACGGGAACCAGTTGCTTACGCCTGCAGACTTTGACCATAACCCGCCTGTCCCAGATCAGTATCTGTTTATTGGACGGTTCGGCGGATTTGAAATGTACGGCGGTTCTCCCCACGGCTGCGCCAGCTATCGGCTGACGATTAAGCTGCCGGAGCAGGTGGACAGCTACCTGCTGGAACTGCCCGAAATCTTTTCTGCCTATCGATTGTACATAAACGGCAGACCGGCTAGGCAGATGGGGGAACCGGAACCAGAAGGGTACCGATCAGAAACTGGCAACCGCACCGTCAGCATTGAAGCCGGCGGCAATCTCGAGATTTTGTTTGCGGTAGCGGATTACTCCCATCTATACAGCGGCATGGTGTATCCTCCTGCTTTTGGTCAGCCGGATGCGGTATCTGATTTATTGAGCACCAGATTAGTGCTTCGAAGTTCTTTGTGTGCTGTGGCATTGACCGTCGGTCTATTGTCAGTGATGGTGGGGCTGCTGGGGCGGAAAAGCTCGCTGGCGTTGATGTTTGGACTTCTGTGTATATTCTTTGTAGGCTATGTGAGCTATCCGATTACCAGAACGCTGCTGAGCGGCACCGGGCTTCACTATGCCCTAGAGAATGTGTCCTTCTGCGCCATGCTTGGGGTTGCCATGCTGGCGGCTATGAGGGTGAGCGGCCTGCCAAGAAAATGGGGCCTTCCCTTTGTGGGCTTCGAAGGAATGATGTGCGCGGTGTCCGCAGTCCTGCATGTGTTGCTGCCCCTTGGCAATTTGAATATGATGTTGGCCTATTCGTGGCTGGTTTCGGCTTACGAATGGATAACGGCTGGATTTATGGCGGCTGCGGTCTGGTATGCCCTTCGGAAGGGTGTGGTGTGTATTGCGCCCTTACTTTATGGTGTCGTGATTTTCGTCTGTGCTCTGCTTGCAGATCGGCTGCTGCCGGTATATGAACCTATTCTCGGCGGCTGGTTTATTGAGCTTGCCAGCTTTGCCCTAGTGCTTTGCATCGGTGCAGTGACCGGACAGGAGGTGGCGGAACAGTACCGGGAAAGCGCCGTGATGACCGAGCGGGCAGGGAGCATGGAACGACTATATCAAAGCCAGTTGGCACATTTTGAGACGCTTAAACAGGAAATGGCGCAGATTAAAACCATGCGCCATGATCTACGCCATCATCTTACCCTCCTAGATGAGTATGTGAGCAGTCATCAGTACGACAGGTTGGAGGCATACATCAAGGAATACCACACTTCCTCCACAAGTGAGGAGTTGCCGGAGTATTGTCCCATTGATGTTATAAATACGTTGACGTACCATTACCGAACGGTGGCACAGCAAAATCATATTCATCTGGATGTTCGCTGCAATTTGAACGCTACGTCAGATCCAGGTCACACAAGGATGACGGATTCCGATTTATGCTGTCTGTATGCTAACCTCCTAGAGAATGCCGTGGAAGCCTGCCAGCGAATGGAAAGGGAAAAACGAACCATTCGGATTGCAGTTTTTCGCACGGCCGCAGATACGCTGCATATTCGTGTATGGAATACTGCTGAGAATGTCCGACCGCTTGGCGGGCGGTTCCTTTCCTCCAAGAAGGGCGGACAGACCGGGTATGGGCTGTTGTCGGTAGAAGCCATCGCTGAGCGGTACGGCGGTAAAGCGGAGTTTCTTTGGGATGCGGACAAGCAGGAATTTGAAAGCAAAGTAACGGTGATGGCTTAACCTGAAGATATCGAATCAAGCAAAAGGCGGACAGTCAAAACTGTCCGCCTGATAACCACATGTTTTATACGAGACCTAATAATCGAACAGAATTTGCTACAGTAAAGCATACAATGATACCTGTTATTGTTGGAACGGCAAAGGAGACCAGCGTCCATTTTAGACTTTGTGTTTCCTTTTTTATGGTAAGGCAAGTTGTGCCGCAAGGCCAATGCATAAGCGAGAACAGCATAACGCAGACGGCTGTAAGCCAGGTCCACCCGTTGTTGACAAACAAGGTATGCAACTCGGATAGACTCTCCAATTCGGTTAAAGATCCTGTAGCCATATAGCTCATGATCATAATAGGGACCACAATCTCATTTGCTGGGAAGCCCAGAATGAATGCCATCAAAATGTATCCGTCTAACCCGATTAAGTGTGCAAATGGGTCGAGAAACTCCGCACAATACGTCAGCAAGCTAATTTGGTCTACTTGAATATTGGCTAGGAGCCAGATGATTAGACCAGCAGGTGCGGCTACAACGATTGCCCGATAAAGGACGAAAAGAGTTCGGTCAAAGATGGAACGGACGACGACTTTTCCAATCTGCGGGCGGCGATAAGGCGGCAATTCAAGATTAAAAGAAGACGGCAGCCCTTTTAAGAGGGTTTTTGACAGCAATTTTGAAATCAATAAAGTCATGATAACCCCAAGAACAATTACAGCTGTGAGCATCATGGCGGAAAGGATTGAGGTTTTAGGTGAGCCCAAGGTACCTGCAAAAAACATGGTTATGATAGCGATTAAAGTGGGGAAGCGGCCGTTGCAAGGGACAAAGTTATTGGTAATTGTTGCGATGAGACGTTCCCGTGGAGAATCTATAATACGGCAGCCAATGATACCAGCAGCATTGCAGCCAAAACCCATACACATTGTAAGCGCTTGCTTTCCATGAGCACAAGCTTTGCAGAAGAAATGATCTAGATTAAAAGCAATTCGCGGTAAATAACCGGAATCCTCCAACAAGGTAAACAAGGGGAAGAAAATGGCCATCGGCGGTAACATAACCGAAATAACCCATGCCAAGGTTCTAAATACGCCGTCCACCAGTATACCAGTCAGCCATGCTGGAGCGGAAAGGCTGTAAAACAGTTGTGAAATCTGATCTTCTACCCAGAACAAGCCCGTAGCCAGCATCTGAGAAGGAACATTTGCGCCTGTTATGGTCAGCCAAAATACACCAAAGAGAAGTAAAAGCATGATCGGGATACCCGTTAGCTTTGATGTTAAAATTTTGTCTATTTTGCGGTCTCTTTCTGCATATTCTTTCTTTTCAAAGGTTATAACCTTGCTGCCAATCTCCTCACAGGTTTTTACTATTTTAGTGACAATCTGATCTCTAAATTGATCTCGTTGAATGCCTGCCTGTTCTAGTAAATCGATGGATTCTGCAACTTTTTGAGTAATCTGTTGGTTTTCCATTAAATCGTAGTCGAGATTTGTTTTGATAGATTGAATTAAACCTTCATCCCCATCCAACAGTTTTAATGCCAGCCAACGGTGGTTGATGGCCCCACCACCCCATTCACTGGCCGTCGCCTCAGCAACGGCGGCAACGGCTTTTTCTATTTCCTCATTATATGTGATGTGAAGAACCTGGGAAGAGGTTGGGGATTCAGTAACTGCTTTTACGGCCGCCATTAAATCGTCAAGTCCTTTGCCGCTTCTTGCACTTGTTCCCACCACCGGAATTCCTAATATAGAGGATAATAAATCTAAATTAATGTTTATTTTCTTTTTCTTGGCTTCATCGAGTAAGTTCACACATAAAATTACATTGTCTGTTATTTCCATTGTCTGAAGTAAAAGATTCAGGTTTCGTTCAAGGCAGGTGGCATCGGCTACAACCACCACGGCATCCGGCTGGCCAAAACAGATAAAATCTCTGGCTACTTCCTCTTCGGCGGAATTAGCCATTAAAGAATAGGTCCCGGGGATATCGACCAAAATATATTTTTTTTCTTTAAAGCGAACGATACCTTGAGCACTTGTTACGGTTTTTCCCGGCCAGTTTCCAGTATGTTGATTTAGTCCGGTCAAACTGTTAAAGACCGTGCTTTTTCCGACGTTGGGGTTACCAGCAAGAGCTATTATTTTGTCTTCCTGGGACTCTTTCTCAATATGTAATCCACAATAATTTAACACGCCCGTCCCGGTGGACTCGCTTGTTAATCCCATTTACTAATCCTCCTTATATAAATTCGGGGTAAAACATGAAAGGACAATGATTAACTATTTTTAGATTGTCAGCTCACAGGATTTACCCCGAAAAAGTTTATAACGTTGATACTAGAATTCTTTCGGATGCATCTGATCTCAGGGCGATAACCGCTCCTCGGATTTGATAAGCAATCGGATTCCCAGAAGGGCTTTTGTAAAGAGCCTCAATCTCGGTTCCATCAATAATGCCCAGATCTAACATTCTCCGTCTAGTAGTGCCATTGGATGTGAGACCTATGACACTGGCCTTTTTTCCAATGGGAAGTTGATTTAAAGATATTTTATTATTTTTCATGTATAAAAGCCTCCGTTTATTTGTATGAGTTCGTGTTAGTAAAAAAGTTTTCCCAAGGCTAATATATGGTCTTTAAACTAATGTGTTACGAATATACTTAAATTAATATAATGATTTTAGAGGTGAACAGATGAGCGAGAATACAAATTCAGATTTTAAAACGGTTCGTGGATACCAGACTGCCAATCGACAAAATGGGCAGTTGACTTCAGCCCTAGAAGATTATTTAGAAATGACATACAGGCTGTGTCAGAAAAATGAGTATACCCGTATAGGAATTCTCTCGGAGCACTTAAATGTACGGCCTTCCTCTGTCTCGAAAATGATTTATAAGCTGGCAGCTTTAGGATATTTAAAATATAACAGATATGAGATTATTCAATTGACAGATGCGGGTCAAGAAGTCGGTGAATATCTTTTGAAAAGACATGAGACCATTGAGCGTTTTTTAAACCTGCTGGGAAGCTCTAATCCATTAGAGGAGACGGAGTTAATGGAGCATTCGCTAGATGTTTCTACCGTTTCCAATATAAATACGTTGTTAGAGTTCTTTCAAGAAAATGAAGGGGTGCAAAACAGTTACAATCTTTTTAAGGCTCAAAAAAAATAAGTTATATTCAGTATTTTTGCAATAAAATACTGGATAACTCGTAAACTTAGTGGTATGATATAGACAAGAACAAAAAAACTGAAAACTTGGTAATCATGTATTTTATGTACTGCGGCAGGAAAGAAACTGCATGCAGGTAAAAGGAACTCCGGTGCAATTCCGGGACGGTACCGCCGCTGTAAGTGCGGAGTCTGAGCCACAGCTCTGAAAGAGAGCAGTCACTGGATAAAAATCTGGGAAGGCTGGCGAAGGATGAAGATGCACAAGTCAGAACACAGACATAAGCCTTAAACAAACCTCGGTAAAGGTGGGACATTACTGTGGCCTAATATATGGCGGCGGTGTTTTGTTACAGGTTTAAGATGCAACATGGATAACATACAGTTAAAAACGGAACTGTGGTAAAGACCACAGTTTTTTTGTGCTAGTTCAGATGCCCGGGCGTTTGAACATTATTCTAAAAAGAAGGGAGGGCAGAAGGGATTCATACACCCCCATCCACGGAAATCGCTATAGGGAAAGTTTGTTTGACCAGGCATCGACGAAGAGCCTGAGTGATGAACCTTGGTGCAGCGGAACCAGGCCTGAGGCGAAGAAATGAGCAGCGGCGCAGCGGTCATTTCACAAGTGGGTGCGGCTAGGTGGAAAATAAACGACAGGGACTAACCTCCTACACGTTACAAAAAAAGCACTTCAAAATAATAAAAATAAACATAAGCAAATCAATTCATTCCAAAAACAGAGCCCTTGTGCCTGCGTTGCAGCCACTTTGGCTCTGTTTTTTACGTTAAAGATTATTTTAGGAAAGGGTGTTTTCTCCTGGCTAAATATGATAAAATCTGAGAGGCAGAGCCTGTACCGAATAAGATATCAGCGGAAGGGTGTAACGGACATTTTATGAAAAGAGGTGTATTTTTATATGAGAAGGCGCATTGCGGCCGCATTTCTGGCGGTGTTTATGGTACTGACTTTCCCGGCAGGGATGTTAGGAAACGAGCGTGTTGCTTACGGAGCGGAAAAAACGGAAATCAAGGTTATTATCTCGGGTACAGCCTTGGCATTTTCCCAGGAAGATGGGATGGGTGTGCCTTTTATTGACAGCACAGGACGGACTCAAGTGCCGGTGCGAAAGGTTCTGGAGAAGATTGGCGCAACGGTGGCCTTTGAAACCGATGCTGGTTCGGGAGAAAAAAATATTATTCTTTCGAAAGATGAAGTCTCCATCAAGCTTACCGCCGGGAGTCTGCTCATGAGGGTTAACACGGATATCGTCTATCAAATGGATACTTCCCCTCAAATCGTAGAAGGCCGAACCTATATGCCTTTGCGGGCAGTATTGGAGGTGTTGGGGTACAACGTTGCTTGGGAAAACACCTCGAAGACGATTGGGATTGAACGAAATCCGGCTGGTCCTGTGGCCCCTGTTGCCGTCTCTCTGGGGGCAGTTACGCCAGTAGGCCAGTTTACACTTCCTGCGGATCAGAGCCCGGAAGAAGATGGCTTTGAGGTGCTTGTAAATCATGGGTATATTTACTATATAGACAAAGATTATATCCTCAGACAGACCACTTTTTCAGATTTGACCAAGTCAAAGAAGGTCTATGATTGTTCCTCCGGGTGGGTTATTCGACTATTTAATGATGAAAATAACACGCCGCGGCTTTATTTTCACACAGAAGGGGCCTCCATGGGAAGTCCCCATCAATTCCTTTTAAACACGGACGGCAGTATGAAAGAACTTAACAGGGACTATGCCGGGGAAGTGTTTTCCGCAGGAGGAAGAGATTTTGCTTTCACCGAATTAAAGTTTGGCCCGGACTATTTGGAGATGAAAAATGATCAAGGTGCATATGCCACACTGGGGGGAAGAGATAACCAATACAAATACCGAAGCGAAATGAATGGCTTTAATGGCAGGCATGGGGTCTACCTCTTAGGAGACGAGCTTTACCTTCTGGGACAGCCAGCGGGAACGGAGGGGCAAACCGCTGTGTACCGGATAAATATGAAGACGGATGAGGCTGTAAGCATAACCGAACCGGCTTATGGCTTACAGATCGAGGGTAATTACCTGTATTATAATACAGGTAAAGAAATCCGCAAGCGAAATCTGCAAGATGGTACGGAAACCTCCATGTATAACTTTTTTGGTTCAGCCACCGACTCGGCTGATGATTTCGCCGTGCTAAACGGTAACTTATACCTGATAAAGCGGTGGTCTCTTTTTGCAGCGGTCGACAGTACGGGGAAAGAGGTTCGTGAAGGGGAAAAAGATGTTGTCTCCTGCTCCGATATGGCCCTGCGCGGCGACGAGGGGAATCCGTATCTAGTTTGCCAGATTGGAAAGACGGATACGGAAAAGAACACCAGCAGCCAGTGGTTGCGCGTTTATGACAAAGACGGCAAAGTTGTCCTGGAGCGAGAGGGCGAAATCGACACCGACTCGGTTTCCATCGAAGGGGATAAAATCTGTTATTATAATAAAACCACCAAGCAAATCAACGTGGAAAAAATAAAGTAAAGAGCGGACATTCAGTCCGTAAGAAAAAACAGAGCTTCTGAGGCTGCATCGGCAGTACCAGGAGCTCTGTTTTTTTACGCCCAATCGAACAGGCTTAGCTGGGTATCTGTTTGCTTTTCTTCAAACAAACTTAAATATTCAAAGATTTTCGCATTGTCATGAACAAGATGATTTTTCTCACATTTTTCATGATATAAAGCCATCAGCTTGGCATGGTTAGGACTGTTCAGCACGTATTGATTGCCGTAAATCTTTTGATATTTTTCTTTCATATGAGGAAATAAACGGTCTAGCTGTCTGTAAAAGTATTCTCGATTCCCCTCCCGAAGGGTCACGCCCATGCCAAAACAAATTACACCATAGACCTTTGCTTCTGCGCAATCCTCTAAAATAGCGGAGATGTTCTCTTCGGTATCATTGATAAATGGGAGTATAGGGCTTAGCCAGACGACAGTTGGTATGCCTGCATCACGCATTTTCTTTAAGACTTCAACCCGTTCTTTTGTGGTACTGACATGGGGCTCAAGCTTCTTGCATAACTCCTCATCATAGGTGGTCAAGGTCATTTGTATTACACATTTTGTTTTCTCGTTTATCTTTTTTAACAAGTCGATATCATCCAAAACGTGATTGGATTTGGTTATGAGCGTAAAGCCAAATCCATATTGGCGGGCTAAGGACAGAGCCTTTCTGACATTTCTAATTTTTCTTTCCAGGGGAATATAGGGATCGGTCATAGAGCCTGTGCCAAGCATACACTTTTTTCGTTTGTGCTTCAGGACATTTTCCAATAACTCGATGGCATTTTCTTTGACTTCGATATCTTCAAAATCATGGTCCATATGGTAGCAGTTGCTTCTTGAATCGCAGTATATACACCCATGAGAGCAGCCACGGTATAAGTTCATGCCATTTCTAGCAGATAAAATCCCCTTTGCCTTGACATAATGCATAACTTAGCCTCAGCCTACCAGGCTCTTGCCATTCATTTCGTCCGGTATGGCGATGCCCATCAAATCTAGCAAGGTTGGGGCGATATCTGCCAGGATGCCGTCGTCTTTCAGCTGGACCGGTTCTTTGGCGATGTGCACCAGAGGGACATCGTTAAGCGAATGGGAAGTAACCACTGCACCGCTTTCATCCAGCATGCAGTCTGCATTTCCGTGATCAGCGGTGAGCAAAATCTGGCCGCCTTTAGCCAAGACCGCTTCGGTCACCTGCCCAACACATTTGTCCAGGGCTTCTACTGCCTGCTTGGCCGCTTCAAAGACACCAGTATGTCCCACCATGTCTGCATTGGCAAAGTTTAAAATGATGACCTCATGTTTGCCCTGCTCAATTTGCTCCAGGAGTTTTTCAGTAATGAGGTAAGCACTCATTTCTGGTTGCAAATCATAGGTTGCCACCTGAGGGGAAGGAATAAGAATGCGGTCTTCATCTTTGTTAGGTGCTTCGACACCGCCATTGAAAAAGAAGGTTACGTGAGCGTATTTTTCCGTTTCGGCGATTCGCAGCTGGGTCCGATTTTGGCTGGCCAGATATTCTCCTAACGTATTTTTTAAAGATTGTGGGGGGAAGGCGATGGAGACGTTAGGCATCTCTGCATCATATTGGGTCAGGCAGACGTAGTGCAGGTTGTCAATCTGTTTCTTTCTTTCAAAACCATCGAAGTCGCTGCTGACGAAAGCCCTGGTGATTTCCCGAGCGCGGTCTGGTCTGAAATTGAACATAATGAAGGCATCGTTGTCCTGGACTGTTCCGATTTCCAATGAATCTCCGGCTTGTCGTACGACGGCTGGCACGACAAACTCATCATTCTGCTCATTGCTGTAGGCCAGTTCGATGGCTTCTGCTGCACAGACAGCCCGGATACCTGCCCCTGTAGTCATGGCATCATAGCACTTTTCCACCCGGTCCCAGCGCTTGTCCCGATCCATGCCGTAATATCTGCCAGAAATGGTGGCAATGGTGCCTAGTCCCAACTCTGCCATATAAGCCTCTAGCTGTTGGATATACTGGAGCGCGCAGCGAGGAGGAACATCTCTTCCATCCAGCAGGGCATGAACATAAACTTGTTTCAGTCCTTTCTTTTTGGCTAGATCCAACAGCGCCAACAGATGCTGGATGTGGCTGTGGACACCGCCGTCGGAGACAAGACCCAGCAGATGAAGAGACGTGTTCTTTTCTAGGGCGTGGTTCATGGCAGCATGTAAGACCTGATTTTCAAAAAAACTTCCATCTTCAATGGCCTTCGTGATTTTGGTCAGTTCCTGATAGACGATTCGTCCGGCCCCGATGTTCAAGTGGCCAACTTCCGAATTGCCCATCTGACCGGCAGGAAGCCCTACCTCCAGGCCGCAGGCTTTCAGGGCTGTATGGGGATATGTTTTAAAAATTCGGTCTAAATTAGGCTTGTGAGCCGCCGCAATGGCATTGCCGTAAGTGCTTTCGTTGAGTCCGTAGCCGTCTAAAATCATCAACATGGTTGGTTTTGCAAATGTATTCATTTTTTACCTCATTAATTGTCTTTTTTTATGGAATAAAACCTCTGGTTCCAATGATATTTACGTTTAGTATATCAAAATTCACAAAGAAAACATATACAAAGAGGGAGTTTTTTTGGTATAATAAATTCTATGACTGTAGCAGCTTTGCTGCAAGGTTGGATTTATTGAAACATGCATCGACGTAGCTCGCATGTTATAATGAATTGACAGGTTGAGTTCACAAATAGAATTCAACATCACTATAAAATTACCAGGGATAAAAGAGGAGATTGATATAGATGAGCAAGAAGTCATTTTTAAAGGGCGCAGCAATTTTAGGGGTTGCCGGATTAATGGTACAGGTTATGGGCGCCATTTTCCGGATTCCCTTGGGCAATATCATCGGCGATGATGGCATGGGGTATTACCAGACGGCGTATCCGATTTATGTCTTTTTGCTGGTATTTTCTACTAATGGAGCCCCGGCGGCCATTTCAAAGATGACTTCTGAGCGGATTGCTGTCGGCAGAAATGATGAGGCTCACCGGGTGTTTAAGCTGTCCTTTATCCTGATGTTTTTGCTGGGTATTGTGGCTTCCTCGATTTTCTTCTTTGGTGCAGAAACCATCGTCAACGCTTTGGGCAATCCAGGGGCCTATTATGCTATGGTCTCCATTGCGCCAGCCTTGCTATTTGTTCCGATTATGGCTGTTTTTAGAGGATATTTTCAGGGAATGCAGGAGATGGGGCCGACGGCCACTTCTCAGCTTATAGAACAGGCTGTTCGGGTGGCTATTGGACTAGCTCTGGCTATTATGTTGGTGCCTATGGGGCTGGAGTACGCCGCCGCCGGGGCTACGGTCGGAACCAGTATCGGACCTATCGCCGGGGTGGTGGTCCTGATTGCGATCTATTTATATAAGAAGAAAAGATTGCCTTTGAGAAATGAGACCGGCAGCAGGAAGCAGGAAAGTGCAGGCAGCATCTTGAAGACCCTGACGGTAATTGCCGTGCCTATTACGATTGGGGTATCTATTCTGCCTATCATGAATATTGCGGATGTAATCATCGTTATGCGTCGGTTGCAGTCCGTAGGTTTTAGCGCCAAGGAGGCCAACGCCCTCTATGGCCAGCTGACTGGTATGGCGGGACCGGTAATCAACATTCCGATGGCTTTAGCCCTGTCCATGGCCTTGTCCATGGTTCCGGCTATTGCAGCAGCAGCCAGCACGAAGGACAGAGCGTTCTTGAATATGAATGTACGCCTTGGTTTGCGGACAGCTATGATTATTGGTGTTCCTTGCAGTTTTGGCCTCATGGCCTTGGCTCAGCCTATTATGAAATTGATTTATCCGATGCAGGCAGAAAGTGCTATGAATGCATCTGGCTGTCTCTTCTTTCTGGCCATGGGGATCATGTTTTTGTGCATCGCTCAGACCATGGCTGGCACGTTGCAGGGGCTGGGCAGACCGGGAATCGCGGTTTGGGGATTGGCGGCAGGCTTTGTTGTTAAATGTGTGTCCACTTTTGTTTTGACCGGGTGGCCGGAATTGAACGTAGAAGGTGCCGCCATCGGCAGCACGCTTGGTTATATCACCATCGGCTTGATTAATTTTGCGGCGGTGAAGAAACTCACCGGCATCCAGTTCGATTGGAAGCTGTCGGTGTGGAAGCCGTTGCTGGCAGGGTTGATCATGTTTGCTTTGGTGGTAGGTGCTTACAAGGGCTTGTCTGGCGCAGTTGGCAGCAGCTTGGCTACGGTGGTAGCTATCGGCGTGGGCGCGGCGGTGTACGGAGTTATGCTGCTAAAGATTAAGGCTATTGAAGAGAATGAGATTATCTTGCTGCCGAAGGGCAAAGCGCTGGTAAAGCTACTAAAAAAGTGTCGACTGGTGTAAAAGTCAGCCTTAACAAGGCAGATTTTATGAATATGAAATGAAAGAAACTAAAGCGGAAGAGATGTCATCTTCTGCTTTTATTTTTTAGGGAGATGTTAGAAATATAAGGTTGGGTTTGGCTGAATATGTCGAAAAATGTTCTAGGAAAACACTGGATAAATTTAGAACTTCGTAGTATCATGAAGATGTAAAGAGAAAAAGTGAAAATTTGGTAACCATGTATTTTATGTACTGCGGCAGAAAACTAACTGCAAGCAGGTAAGAGGAACTCCGGTGAAAGTCCGGGACGGTACCGCCGCTGTAAGTGCGGAGTCTGAGCCACAGCTCTGAGAGTGAGCAGTCACTGGGTGAGAACCTGGGAAGGCTGGCGAAAGATGATGATGCATAAGTCAGAAAACAGACATAAGTTTTAAACATACCTCGGTAAGGGTGGAAACTTGCCACGTACCTGCAAAATAGGTTCGTGTGTTTAGTGTCGGTTTAAAGTGCAGTAGAATACAGTTGAAAACGGAACTGTGGTGTTAACACCACGGTTTTTTTTATTGCATTGAACACTTTTATGGGGTGGTTGTTCTCAAGAAAGGAGCGGGGCATGGAAGAGAGACGCAATCAGCTAATAGATTTATATAAGCAGCTTATGCAGGAGAAGACCCGAGCTTGTGAGGATCAGTTTTTTAAAAAGCTGGTAGAAACAGAGCTGTGGGTACCTGGGACGCCTGAAGAGATTGATAAAAATAAAAAGGGCTTTGCCTTGCTGTTGACTGGCGAAGGCAGAAAATTTGTCCCAGCCTTTTTAGACAGAGAAGCAAATATTGGTCGTTTTCAGCGGGAGGATCTGGTTCCTATGACCTACGACAAGCTGAAATACTTAATTATCGATTCCACGGAGAAGATCAGCGGTGTGGTGCTCAATCCCTTTGCGGAAAATATCCTGCTGGACAGGGTTGTCATGGAACTGGTGGATGCCCGTACCATGGGAATGACCTTAAAGCGGGAAGAGTTTAAGGGAAAGGTCATGCTGCGAACGCCAGAGGCTCTGCCCACAGGCTTGAAACCAGCCTTGGAGCACTTCTTTTCCGAACACCTGCAGGTGGAAGCGGCCTGGTTGATAAAAGCCCAGAGAGAGGGCGAGGACGAAGACTATTGGCTGTTGCTGATTGACTTTCACGGCGAAAAAGTTCAACTGTTCCCTCAAGTGGCAGAAATCGTTAAGCCCTACATGGCGCCCGGTCAGCGGTTCGAGCTGGTACAGAAAAGCCCTGGTTTCTCGGCAGAGGATATGAAGCAGGCTCAGATTTATGAGCTAACTCAGAGCCAGAGGCTGTCGTAAAGAAGACAGCTTGATGAAATTGTTTCAGACACTGCGGTGTTTGGATATAAACTTAAAAGGGAAGGGGGGACAGAACGTTTTCTAGTAAGTTCATTTGATGAGACTAAAACACAAAAAGCACTTTGTAGAAAAATGGAGGTAGAAAAATGAAAAAAATGTTAAATTCTAAAATTATGGCTTTTGCGCTGTCGGCAGCGTTAGTTATGGGCATGTCCGCTACAGCTTTTGCATCAGACAGTGACCCCAACATGACTGACTATACGGGTCAATTGACGTATGTGGTGGATGCAGCTGATGTTACCGCTGGCGGTGCAGCAGTAGAACTGATGGCAGGCCCGGCAAATTCTTATTGGGCTTATACTGGATTCAGCACAGAGGCAGCAGCTGCTGCTGTGGAGTGGGATGTAGTGTCTGGAAGTACTGCAGGAATCGACATAGATAGTACGATGGCTTTAGAAGTAGACACCAATGAGTATGTCAGCTATGCTTACGTTACCATTGACTCTAATGTTACTTCTGGTGTAGCCAGTATTGTGGCTACCAATCCAGCCAACAATGCTTTTGTAAATTTCACCGTGCTGGTAAATCCAACTACATTGGTGTCGGCTGAGGCAGAAGATGTTAATTTTGAAGTGTATGCACCGGCAGCAACTACACCTACTGCATCAGGCACAATAGATGTTGCAGCAAATGGCTACTACTCCAACCGAAATTTTGTAACGGCTCTGGATGGCACTCCAGCCATGCTTTCTAACAGCATCATCCAAAATTACAGCATTCAATATAATGCAGTGGATTCCATGACCTTGGGAACAAATAAATATGGTCAGTATACAGTGGACAACGGTGATGGAACTTACACGTACTATGGCTGGCAGTATCGGGTTTACAGAGGTGGTAATGTAGTAGGTATCTCTGAAGTGTTAGGGGCCGACGATTTTGCCCTGCAGAGCGGCGACACGGTAGTTTGGAAATTTGGTTCATATGATGATGCCGGGCTTTTTAACTGATAATAGCAGGAAAAGGTGTCTAAGCGTACAATCGGATAAATAAGACAACATGCTAAATTAGCAGCAGGTCGGAAAAGGCTTTTTTCTGGCCTGCTGCTATATGTGTTAATAGTTGCATGAACACAGGAGAAAACGGTGAAGATAATGAAAAAACGAATAAAACACGTGCTGCTGACAGCGCTGATGGTTTCTGTAATTTTTACAGGCCAGCCTTTCTTTTCTTATGGAGAGACGGAAAGTACCTTGGAACAAAGTAATGTAGAGACAGCGCAGGCTGCTGAGGTATCCTCTGAGACACCTGACATATCCAACCCCGAGGCGCCTACTGAGTGGATAGAAAATAAGGAACCCGATGGAACTTTACTGCCACTTGAAAGCCCCAAGGATTCAGTAAGCACAACAGGAGCGGCAATTTCCAACAGTGCTTTGAGCCTGGAGGAGGCAGACTTGGAAATTCTGGACGAGCCAGTAACTGTAGCGGTAAAGTTTTATTGGAGCAAAGTGCAATTAAACTATGTAGAATTCTGTAATGAGGCGGGGGAAGTGAGTGGAAGTTTAACCCCAGACCTTTTAAAGGTACCTATGGGCAATTTCTCATTAAATTTAAAGCCGGGTATATACGCATATAAGGCTTATGGAAGCACAGAAAAAGATACCTTACTGGGATCCGGGTCCTTTGAGGTGATGGAGGCTGGCGGACAGAATATTTATTTGTCAAGAATTGCTGTAAAAATATCAAAGCCGGCGACAGATCCAACTATTGAGGATTACCTCAGTGGAGGAGACGTCATGGCTCAGGTGAAGCTGGGGAATGACAACTATGCCCTGCTGGAGGAAGGGGACGTAACAGACAATGGAAACACGGAGACTCATTCTTTTGTCGCTGCTGCAAATATAAACAGCGCAGAGGTTACTTGTGAGGTCACCCCTAAGGATATGCGTTTTGATGATGTCAGCGGCGCTGGTGCTGCTAAGTATTCTGCGTTGACTACCATTACAGCTACCCTGATGCCTTGTACGAAATCCATCAGCTTTCAGGTAACAAAGGGTCAGCCCTTTGGGCTGTATGCCAAGGGAAATGCTCATTATAAACAATTTAAAGAGTATACGCCTGCAAATGTAGATACGACCAGCAACAGCAATTATGACATTTATACATATGAGAAAATACGTACGGGCAGCATACACTATACGGCAGGAGGCGCTGGCAGCGGTTATTTAAAGTCCAGTGGACTTCTAGAGACCGGAAATTGGGGCAACGATAAAACGCCTATGTGGACCGTGGACTTGAAAAAGCTGAACAACGAGGACCGTAGGGATAATGGCTTTTATGAAGCCAACCTGTATCTGAATGTGGACGACAGCAAGCAGTTGAAACTGAGCGAGGGTCAGTCCTTCGATTTAGATATGTTTCGAACTTGGCAAGCAGTTAGTGGCATTATGGCAAATTATTTTATTGAGCCGGACTTTCATTTTGAGATTTTGGGTGACTCTGTGGAACTGACAGAAAAAGGTGGCCCAGGACGGCTGCAGCAGACCATTACTGGAGTAAAAAAAGGCATCAGCATCATCAAAGTTACATACGATGCCATGGAATATGATCCAGACATGAGTTACGAGGCAAACGAAATAAAACAAGGGAGTGTGCAATATTATAACGCCATTGCACCAGAAAATATTGGTATTGTCATTGTCAATGTAGCGGGTGACGCTTCAGCCAATATTAACACTAACATCAATCAGAGTGAATATGATACTATTTATTATACCAAGAGCACCAGAGAGCCAGAGGGGACTGTGTTGCCGGGAACAGACCACGCCGTGTATACCTTTTGGCCTACAGCACATGAAGAAATGACTGTGCGGGTGCATGACCCACTGCAGTCAGCTGAGTGGGGAAGTGGTTGGACCAGTTATGAGATTAGCAAAGACGGTAGTTATACGGTCAATTTAAAAGAGGGGAGAAATATCATCGAGATTGCAGCAGGAGATTCACTGGAATATTATGTAGTCAATGCAAAGGGACTCGATATAAAGATAGACAATCGCACCAGCCCCGGAGAAGGATTGAAAGTGGGAGAGACCGTGGGGATTTCTTTTGGCGGACTGAGCCAGCCAGTTCAGAAAATGGCCGGCATTTATAACCCAGGGTTTCCCAACGAATGTTGGGTGGAATACGAAACGGAGGCCGGGCGCATTCTGAAAAGCGGTGGTGTACAGTATGATCTGATTCTTTATAACACCCTTTCTTTTGTGCTGACAGAGGCAGGAGAGTTGGAGTTAGTCGGCGGGCAGATTCATGCCAGCCATCTGGGCAGCAAACTGGGGGCTCACCGAAGCATTCCTCTGACTGGAAAATATCCCAACCTGAATGCGGGAGGAGGAACCAATAGCCCATATTTTAGCACTCTGCCGGACATTCATCTGCAGGTGGAGTCCAACAGTCAGCAGGAGGAGCTATCTAAGCTGGATTATGCCCAGATAACTACTTCAAAACTAGGTGTATCAGGAACAAATGAGCGAGTCTTATGGTATCGAGCACCCAACTGGGCGGTACTCAATCAGCTTCGAAATCTTTATAGCATCTATAGTAGTACAAATCAAAAGATTGACCTGACTCCAACTATGCCGGAAACTTTTGATGGCACTCTTACAGCAAAATATAAGCAGGAAGGTGAAGATATATGGAATTCGATTTCTCTGGAGCCGTCTGGAAAAGTGACCACTTTATTTTCCAGTTTAAATGGTAACACTTCACCTGTGACCTATGTAGAAATAGCGGCAGCGCCGAAGGATTCCACAAAGGGTTATACTCAAACTTATACACTTCGTTTGTCGGGTACAAGTAATACAGAAACTTATGGAAAGACTCCATATATCACCAATATAGAGGTAATACCAGTACATGGAAAGGTAGACATGGAGCTTATTGATGGACAGCTTCATGCTATTGATCAGCTAGGAGAGGATTTAGGGCTTGGTTACGGGTTTTTAGGAACTAGAAATAATTATGAAGTCAAAGTTCCCTATAGTGTAGATCAGATTAAACTGAAGGCTACCGCTATGATAGAAGACAGTATAGAAACGGGCATAACGATTAATGGCGAGTCTGTAGGAAGTGGAGCAGAATCCCAGGTTATTGCTCTTCCAGAAGGAGAGAAAACCATAACCGTCACAGGGACTATAGACGATAAGACTATAAACTATACCCTGCATGTAATCCGAGCGGGGGCGCCGAAGACCGTTTCCTTCAACAACTGGACTGAGGGTGCGAAAATCGCCGTATACACTGCCAACGGAAAATCGACTAAGGCTGATGAGAAAGGAACGTATCTTCTGCCGGTAGCTAAAGGTTATTCCTATTATTATAGCAAACCGGGATATTTGTCTGTAACGAAAACATTTGATGTAGAGGACGGCACCACTGCTATAGAACTGCCGGAGTTACAGATAGTTACACAAACCTTTGGTGATGTTTCTGTTCGTGTCATGGCACAAGATCGAATTCTGAGAGATAAGACAACGATTAGCTTTACAGAAGATACTCTCTTGGAAACAGAGCATGATCTGGAAGTGCAGGGCTATGTTTCTCATAACTATGGCGGTTATACGGCACTGCATGCACTGATAGATGCGTTTGACACAGGAATTAGTAAAGTAGGTTTCACTTGCTATAAAGGTGTTCTGGTTCCAAAAGTAGATCTTAGCAAAGATGGGGCAGGCAGCAATGCTGGTTGGGTCTGTGAGGTCAACGGAAAAGTTTGCAATCCGGCAACTACCTTAGTAAATAATGGAGATAAAGTTGATTTTTATTATAATCCGGATTACAGCGCAGATATGCAACACGCTTGGTTTGAGGACAGTGACCCGGTCGTGACGGAAGGAAGTACAGCGGAAGTGATTCTGATGGCTACCAAAGTAAAAAACGACGGTTCTGCGGCGGCGGGGGTTGAAGGTGCTGCCATCAAGGTTAACGGAACAGAAGTTGGTACCACGGATGCTTCTGGTAAGGTAATTATTTCTGCAGAGACTATTAAGGAACCAGGTCAATATACTATTACCGCTCAAAAGCAGGAAGGTGGAAAGAACATTCTAACCTATGCTTATACCATCCTGACGGTAAAAAAGGCGGACACCGAACAGCCGACAGACGGCAAGATGACTGTCAAGTTCCGGCTTATCGGCGATGCCAAACATGCAAATGGCACCAACGGGCATGGCAAGTATGTGACTTGGATTGCAACGAAAAAAATGAGTTTTTCAGCAAAATCCGTATCAGTGTATGATGTCTTTACCCAGGCCTTGGATCAAGCGGGGCTGGAGTATGTAGGTGCAGAAAAGAATTATGTGCGCAGCATAACGGCACCGAAGGCTTATGGTGGATATAAGCTTGCAGAATTTACTAACGGTAAGAATTCCGGTTGGATGTATACGGTAAACGGATTTCATCCAGAATTTGGACTAAAAGACTACTATGTAACCAACGGCGATTCTATTGTTTGGCACTATGTTGATGATTACATCAAGGAGACTTCCTTTGAAGGCAGCAGACCGGAATATCCTAACAGATGGTTGGAAGCTGAGGATGTGGATCCGCCGACAGATGGCTCGGTCATAGATATGAGCAAGGGGAACGGCGGCAGCTTGACAGAGGAAAAGGAAAAGACCAGCACCATCACTGTTTCTACAGAGGCTAAAGTGGACAGCAATGGAAAGGCCACGGCTTCTATGGATAAAAAGGATATTACAGAAGCAATCAAGAAAGTGAAGGAAGCTGCCAGAACTGCTGAAAAGGCCAGCAACCAAGAAGTAGCCAAGAAGATTGTGCTGGAGGTAAAGGGAACGGAGAAGGTAAATTCTCTGGAGACGATTATACCAAAGGAGTCCATGAAGGAATTAAATGAAGGTGTAGATATCGTATCTGTAAAGAGCAGCATAGGTGAGGTGCGCTTGGATAAGGCCTCATTGGGAAGCCTGACCGCAGACAACGGAGATGTGAGCATCAGTATGGGTAAGAAGGATGCTAGCGGTATAGCAGCTCTTTCAGAGGCTGATAAAGGACAGATGAAGAACAGACCAGCCTTTGAATTTAGTGCAGCGGTTGGCGGCAAAGCGATTATGGATTTTGCTGGCAAGGTTATTATCAGCATACCGTATGAGAAATCCAGCAGTGAGCAGGAAGAAGCACTGATTATGTTTGAAGTGAAGGCAAATGGTAATTTGATTCCATTATTAAACAGCAAATACAGTGCTGGGCAAATGACAATGCAGAGCAATCACTTGGGCACCTTTATCATTGGCTATAACGAAGCCAAGTTCAATGATACGACAGATCACTGGGCCAAGAGCAGCATCACGTATCTGGCGGCCAGAGAAATCATCAAGGGCAAGGGAGCAAACTTGTTTGCACCAAACAGCCAGATTACACGATCTGAATTTGTGCAGATTTTAGCCAACCTTAGCGGAGCAGACCTGAGCAAATATACTGGATCAGATTTTAAGGATGTATCGGAAAAGGCTTGGTATGCAGCAGCTGTGGCTTGGGCAGCAGAAACGGGTATTACTGGAGGTACAGGAAATGAAAAGTTCTCGCCAGATGCCAACATTACTAGACAGGATATGTCGGTGATGATTGCTAAGTATGTGGCTAATGTAGACAAGGGAACTTTGGGAGAAAAGAATGCGGCCATCAAGTTTGCTGACAATAGTCAGATTGCTGGATATGCTAAGGAATCTGTGGCGGCTATGCAAAAGGCAGGCATTATTAACGGAGAGAAGAATAACTTAGGTTCTTACAGCTTCAATCCGAGTAACAATGCTACCAGGGCAGAAGCCAGTACCATGATTGCTAATTATATCAAGCAGTAAGAGGCACCAGGGGGAAGTATAAGGCGATTTAGCTTGTATGCTAGGACAAGCACTAGAGAAAATAAAAAATGGTATAAATGGCTGTAGCATTTTGTTACAGCCATTTCTGCATACAGGTGAAGTGTGGTATAATTATTTATAAAGCAGTATCTAACAAATAAGGCGAGTGCTGCAAAAACTGCAATACCCACGCCTCTTGATGCAATAGCTAAAATGCAAAGTTCTCCATTTGAGCGGCAGGCATTTTGAAAGAATCCGAATTTACATAGAAATCAAAAGATAGTATCTAGCTTCAATGTTGAAGTAAAATGCTTGATAGAAGAGGAAAGGGACATATGAGTGCATTACAAACTATGCCACATAAGGAAAGTATGAAACAGGAAATAGCCATTTACGGAAAAGGCGGTATCGGTAAATCGACCCTCAGTGCCAATCTATCGGCGGCATTGGCGGATTGGGGAAAAAGCGTATTACAAATCGGCTGTGACCCCAAACACGATTCTACCCGATTACTTTTAAACGGAAGAAAAATAACTACCATTTTGGATTATATCAAGATGACAGGAGCACTGGATTATAAAAAAGAGGATATTTTATTTCAGGGCTATCAGGATATCGGCTGTGTGGAGGCTGGCGGGCCGGAGCCGGGTGTGGGCTGTGCTGGCAGAGGGATTATCACCGCTTTTGAGCTGTTGGAGCAGTTTAAAATAAAAGCGGCTTATGACATCATCCTTTATGACGTGTTGGGGGATGTGGTATGCGGAGGATTTGCCGTACCCATTCGCAGAGAATACGCAGATACCATCTTTCTGGTGACTTCGGGGGAATATATGGCCATGTATGCCGCCAACAATATCCTCCGAGGAATAAAGAATTATGATACGGGCAAGTGCAGAGTCGCGGGGCTGTTATACAACTCCCGCAATGTGGAAGACGAAGATCGAAAAGTGGCGGCCTTTGCAGCGGCGGTGGGCTTGCCCATTTGTGCCAAGATTCCCAGAAGTGATGTATTTGCCCAAGCAGAACGGGAAAATAAAACGGTTGTGGAACTACTTTCTCATAAAGGGGCTGAAGAGGACGTGAAAGACCTTCAAGAAGAAGAACAAAAAATAAAGGAGCTTTTTCGTTCTTTAAGCCAAACCATCATCGAGGGCATACCGCTGTATGAGGCTAAACCGTTGACAGATGATGAGCTGGAAGCAGTCATTTACAATACGGTAAGGACCGCTGCTGGTGCAAGTGAGGAGAAAAGTCGGTGCGCGTTCAACAATGATTTGAAAGAGGAGGCGATTCTAAAGGAAGAATCAGGTGGTACGAGGGAAGGAAAGGGAAATGAGCTGACCGCAGCTAAAAACACGGACACTCACCCCTACTTATCAAAAAACGTCATTCGCAATGAGCCCCTTCACGGCTGTGCTTTTAATGGAGCGGTAACCATGAGCGTACATCTTACAGATGCGGTTGTATTGGCGCACGGGCCTAAAAGCTGTGCGTATCTGTCCTATCAGACCATAAGCTCCGCGGGCAGGCGAAGACTTTTTGAGCGGGGCTCTCTGATGCCGGTGGCGATCTCTCCTAATTTTCAATGTACGGATATGAACGAAACAGATATGATTTTCGGCGGAACCCAAAAGCTGATGGAGACAGTAGAGGCGGTGAAGAGGCAAAAGCCAAAGGCAATTATCGTCATTAGTTCCTGTCCTGCTGGTATCATCGGAGATGATATTGAACGAGTCAAAGGGTTGGCGGAACCAGACCTGCCGATTGTCACCATAAAGACCGATGGAAATTTATCTGGAGATTACTTGCAGGGCATGCTTTTATGCTATACCGAGCTGGCGGCCCAGGTAATTGATAAAAGTGTCAGAGCAGAGAAGAAAGTGGTCAACATTGTTTTTGAAAAAGTGGTGGCAAAGAATACGGAAAGTAATTTTCAAATCATCAAAGCGTATTTGGATCAACTGAATATCTCTGTCAATTGCCGCTTCTTATGCAACACCTCTTTTGACAGCCTGAAAAATTTCTGTAAAGCAGAGCTGAACCTGCTGGCTTATAGAGATTATACCGGGATGATATTAGAGAAATTTTTTACAGAAACCTATCAATGTAAGTTTTTTACACAGCAATTTCCGGTTGGCTTTGCCGAGACAGAACAGTGGCTTTTAGAAATAAGTGCCGCTATGGGGGAACGGGAGACAGCAGAAAAAATTGTGATGGACAATAAACAGATCTATGAAAAGAAAATTGGACAAATAAAAGAGACCTTGAAAGGTAAGAGGCTCCTGATTATTACCTACAATCACAATCTAGACTGGATATTGACCGCAGCCCTTGATGCCGGATTGGAAGTTGTGAAAATTGGCATATTAAACTTTTCACAGGATGAAGGCTTTAGAACACAGCTCCATTTGGATTGTCCGATTGAAGAGAATTATGATAAAGAAGAACGGGAAAAGGATATTGAAAAATACCAACCGGATATCCTGTTGTCCAATTATGAATCCGGCAGGGCCTATAAGCATACCATGACGGATACCATTCCTATGTGCCCAGACGTAGGATTTTTCTCGGGCTGTAATATGGTAGAAAGATGGGCATCCTTAATCAAATCAAATTTACAGGGAGAATGGAAGCAAGATGAACGATTATTTGCAAAATATTACACCGGATAGCTTTTCTGGCATTGTCTTCGGGTTGGAGGGACTTTCCAACACCATTGTTTTAATAAATGGGCCTACTGGCTGTAAATTCTATCACGCGGCAACCTCCGATAATCAAAGTATCAAACAGCTGCAATTCGACTCGTTAAACTACCCCGAGCAATGGTATTTTGGCCAGCCTCGAGTTCCGTGTACTTATTTGGATAAGCGCGATTATGTGTATGGCAGCAAAGATAAAATTATAGAAGCTTTAAACTTTTTTAAGGAAAATATTAATTTTGATATGCTTTGTATTGTTAATTCGCCGGGAGCATCCCTAATCGGGGACGATTTAAAGGGCATTACGGAAGGTCTTTGTGAAAATCTGCCTTGCGTGCTTATACAGACGCCAGGTTATTCCAAGACCGTGTGTGAAGGCTTTGAAGCTGCTATGATACAGCTGTTTTCTCAATTTTTAGAACAGGGCTGGCTGAAAAAAGACCTTAAAAATGAAAAAGAAAGGAATCGCTCATCTCAAAAAACGGTCAATTTGATTGGTTTGTCTATTCTTCATAAATATGTGGAAGGCGATGTGAAAGAACTGACCCGTTTGTTAAATCTATGCGGGATTCAGGTCAATGCAGTTTTAGCCTGCAATCTGACCATGAAGCAATTAGAACGTGTAGGTGAAGCGGATTTAAACATTGTCATTCATGCAGAATATGGACTAAGGACGGCAGAGTATCTGAAAGAGGCTTTTGGCACCTTCTATTATCTGTGCCAGGGTATGCCGGTGGGCTTCAAGGCCACGGAAGACTTCCTCCGGGGCATTGTCAAGGCTCTTGGTGCCGATGAAAGGAACATGAGCAGCGTGGTAGAAGAAAGCGAGCGAGCAAGGGCTCGGGCGTACGTCTATTTATCCAGATTAAATTCCTTAACCGGACTGCCAAAAGGCGTGAGGTTTGCGATAGAGGGGACCTGGTCAGAATGTTATAGTTATGTTACTTTTTTAGTAGAATATTTCGGCATGGCAGCAGAAAGCATATCCGTATTGAATGCTTCCTGGGATTCTGGGCACATGGAGGAGAAACTACGGGATTTCTTAAGGCTCCATCAGATGGAGGAAGCACTGGAAAGAAATATTTTAGAAACCAGCAGTGAGCTGGTGCTTGCCAATGCCAATACCATCGCCAAGCTGAAACTTCGGGGACTGATTTTCAGCGGTATAGAAATCTCGCTGCCGTCCATGGGATATATAGACGTCATTCCTAAGACTCACGTAGGTATTTCGGGGGCATTGCTTTTAAGTGAACAGGTGATAAACGGCATGATGTTTTAGAAAGCTGAATCAGGAAATTCAGCAAAAGTGGCAGTAATTATGGAAAAGGATGGTGTTTAGAAGCCATCCTTTTTAGGATGTATGGCGGACGTGTGGACAATCGGTGACGAATATCCTTAAATTCCTGGTGGCCTACTTGACCACAAGGACAAAGGAAGGAAAAAAAAGGCTAAAATTTAAAATTGCGCAGAATGTATTCATTCAAAAACGAATCATAAAGTGCGCCCCATATCATATTTTCTTTGTAATAATACAGTTCTTTTTTAGATAAATCAACAAGGATTGGCATTTCAAACGCGGACCAATGCTTGGTTGGCCTCTGGGATACAAAAGATATGGCAGATGAATCTATGTTGTCCGAAACTAAGATACTATAACTAACCACTCCATTTTGAAGACCTCTAGGAAGACCTTTTTTATGTTTACAAGCATAGTGTAAACAGTTTTGCGTGTAGCTTTTTATTAAGTGCTCGTCAATCTTATCGGCATAGGTTACAAATGAAAATATTTTTAACTTTGTAGCAAGCCATCTCCATTTAAACACTTCATCATATATGACAAGGGCATCGAACCCACCAATATTTGTCCGTGTTGTATTGATAAATTTGTCTTTAACCTGTAAAAAATATTCTTGATAATCCATTTATAGCACCTTTCTGTTATATAAATTTACTTCTAGAGTCTAAGGGTTTACGACTACCAGATTAAAGGTATTTTATTTGGTAGTTCTATACAATAAGTTTACCATGGTACTGGGCGGCTTTCAAGTTTCTCCTTAGGAACAACGAAAAGGGGCAAGGTTCCGAAGATAATTAAACCAGGCGGTAGTAGGAAGAGAAAAAATATGATATTATAAACACACGAAACCAGATGATAAACGCTGCGTAGTGCTTTATAATATGGAGAAAGCATTTAACGGAAAAAAAATTTCGGATGTGAAGAAAATACATATAGGAATTAGGTTATACGAATGAAATGGACGGAAAAACAGGCGGAAGCAATCAGCCTGAGAAAGAAGAATATGTTGGTAGCGGCGGCGGCGGGTTCAGGCAAAACCGCTGTTTTAGTAGAGCGAATCAAGCAGCTGATTTTGCAGGAAGGGGTTTCCGTCAATGAACTGCTGGTGGTGACTTTTACTAACGCAGCAGCGGCAGAAATGCGGGAAAAGATTGTTAAGGCGGTGACGGCAGAAATTGAGCAGCACCATGGAGACACGACTTTTCTGCGCCGTCAGTTGAATACCATGTACAAGGCTAATATCAGCACCTTTCATGCCTTTGCGCTGGAAGTAATCCGGCGTTTTTTTCACGTGATTGAAATGGACCCCAATTTCAAAATCTGCGACGAGGCCCAGCAGATTATTCTTAAAGGCAGTGCCATGGACAGCCTTTTTGAAGAGATGTTTGAGAGTGGAAACCTAGAATTTACGGACTTTCTCAATCATTACGCCGCCAGCAAGAATGAGAATGCAGTTAAAGAGATGATTCGGGAGGTCTATGAGACCATCCAGAGCGTGCCGGAGCCTTGGGAATGGCTAGATAGCAGTGTAGGCGCGTTGGCTTTGGAGGAAGACGCTTTTACGCAGTCGGAGATTTTTTCGCAGATTTGGCAGCATATCGAAAGAGAGCTTTTTTACGCAAAAGCCAGTTATATGCAGTCGGTAGCACTCTTTGAAGAGGTTGGTGCGGTAAAGTTTGCCGGCAAGTGCCAGGGGGATGTGGCAGCCATAGAGGTAGCCGTAGAGGCCTTTAAAAGAGGAGACTGGAATGGGCTTGGTCAGGCAATCGAAGGCATCTCTTATGCGAGAATGGTGACAACCAAGGATGAAAAAGAAGCCTTTGACGAAGTGAAGGAATTGGCTTCCTTATATCGGGAACGCTGCAAGGAGGCACTGAAAGGACTAAAGGCCGATTATTTCTCCAGGCCTCTAGGGGAGCAGGTGGCGGATATGAATCAAGTCTATCCTTATGCCAAAACCCTGGCCTTGCTGGTTCGCACCTTTGGGGAGTATTACCGGCAGGAAAAAGAAGAGAAAAAGCTTATCGACTTTAGTGACATCGAGCATTACGCCCTGGAAATCTTAAAGAATGACCAGGCTGCCGCAGAATACCGAGATAAGTTCAAATACATTTTTATTGATGAATATCAGGATAGCAATTTGATACAAGATACGCTGATTGCGGCCATCAAACGGGAAGATAATTTATTCATGGTGGGCGACGTGAAGCAAAGCATCTATAAATTCCGGCTGGCAGAACCAGAGCTGTTTTTGGAGAAATACGAGCGCTTTAAAAGCACTGAAACCCAGCAAGATGCCAAACTGGACCTGAATTTTAACTTTAGAAGTAAGGGGTGTGTCATTCAGGCAGTAAATGACTTATTTTCTGGCTTGATGGCGGGCTATGATGCGGATGCGGCTCTCTACAAGGGGGTTGCCTATGAGGGTGAACTGGATTACCCTGTAGAGCTGCATCTGCTGGACCAGAAAATCACCGAGGACATGGAGGTAGACCCCGAGATTCGGGAGCTGAAAGCAGCAGAAATGGAGGCCTTTATAGCAGGCAAAGCCATTCGAGAAACCTTGGGAAAGCCTATTTTTGATATTAAGCTGAATAAAGAACGGCCAATCAGCAAGCGGGATATCGTTATCCTCATGCGAGGGCAGAAAAATTATGCGGATAAATTTCAGCAAGTGTTGCTAGAGATGGACATACCGTCTCATATCAATGACAGTGATGGCTATTTTGACACCTTGGAGATTCAAATATTCTTGAATCTGCTGCGGGTAATCGACAATCGCCGGCAGGATATTCCCCTGATCAGTGTGCTTCATTCCAGCATTTTTGCCTTTACGGTAGAGGATTTGGCTCAGATTCGCAGCCGCTGGAAGGAAGGATCTTATTTTGAGGCCTTTTGCCGTTGCGGACAAGGAGCGGAAGCTGACGGAGAACCAGATGCGGAAGACGGATCCCGGCATTCTGCTATTGAAAAGGATCCTCTGGGGACCAAATGCGCCGCTGTTCTGTCTCAACTGGCGGAATGGAAACAGCTCTCCGAGTTTATGTCACTGGATGAGTTGATTTGGAAGCTGCTATGGGATACCGGATACTATACCTTCGCTGGAGCGCTGCCGGGCGGTACTCAGCGGCAGGCTAATCTGCGGGCGCTGGTGGACAAGGCGGTTCAGTTCCAGTCTGCCCAGATGAAGGGCTTATATGGCTTTATCACCTATGTGGATGCGGTCAAGGACCGAAAGGTGCCTATGGGGCAAGTGACCTTGGTGGGTGAAAATGATGACGTGGTGCGGATTATGACCATTCACAAGAGCAAGGGACTGGAATTTCCCGTGGTGATTGTGGCCGGTTTGGGGCGGCGGTTTAATAATGCCAACGCAAGAAAACCAATTGACATTCATAAGAATATGGGCTTAGGCATTCGCTATGTAGAGCGGGAGCAGCATTTTTATAAAAAGACGATGATTCAGACGGCGATTCAGCATCAGCAGAAGCAAGAGGACATGGAAGAGGAAGTGCGGATTCTCTATGTGGCCCTGACCAGGGCGCAAGACAAGCTGATTCTTTTGGGCAGTGTAAAGGACTTGCAAAAATTTCGAGAGACAAAAGAGATTCTCCCGGAAGCAGACGTGCTCCGCGCCAGTTGCTATCTGGATATGCTTATGCCGTTGATGGGTAAGAGCCAGATTCAGATATACCAGCACGACGCGCAGGAAATCTCTTTCAGCAATACAGAAGATCAGACCCGTAAAGATCAGCTAAGGCAGCTGATACAGGGGATTCCATCCCCAGGGTTGATGGAAGGTCATGGGGCTTCTCCCTCTGTTTATGCCGACTTATATGCCCAGATTGACCGTCAGTTATCCTTTCGGTATGGCTACGAATATGGCCGGCTGCTGAAATCCAAATTTTCTGTCAGCGGACTGAACCGAATCAGTGAAATGCTGGCCCGGGAGGGCCTGGCGGCAGAAGAGTATCAGCGGCTTTATTACGAAGAATCCTATGAGACTGATTTGGCTGTTCCTCAGTTTGCACAGGATGTCAAACTGGGATTTACGGCAGCCGAGCGGGGGACCATCCTGCACAGCGTTTTGGAGCACTGGGATTTCAAAACAGGCTATGAAGTGTGCTCCCAGGAAGAGTCCGAGGCGCTGGCTTATGTGCGAGAGTTTATAACCACCATGGAGCAGCGGCAAATGCTGACGGAAGAAGAAGCGCAGGAAGCCAGAAAGCACGCTAAAATGATTGTGCACTTTCAATGCTCCCCGGCAGGAAAGCGGCTGGCAGAGGCCGAGGAAATCCACAAGGAGGTTCCGTTCAACCTGATGAAACAGATCAAGGGAGAAGACATTATCATCCAGGGTATCATTGACTGCTATTTCAAAGAGAAGGGCCGTTACATTTTGGTGGATTATAAGACCAATCAGCTGCGCCGTCCGGGAGATGCGGATGAACTGGCCTATCTGAAAGAAACGTATCGGGAGCAGATTGACCTGTATCGGGAGGCGCTTGAGGCGGTAAAGGGTGTGCCGGTTCAGGAGGCTTATCTGTACCTGCTGAACGCAGGAGTCACCATTGCATACGACTAGAAGCTCCTAGCGTACCCCAACATGAAGTGAAAAAGTAGAGGATAACTTATGGCTATAGAGGAAAACAAATTAAAAGAATACCGACATACTTTAGATAAACTGGCAGAGAAGGCGGAAGCCGACGGGCAGCTGGAGTACCAGCTGCAATCTCCAGAGCATCGCAAATGGATGGAGATGTACAAAATTAAATCTGTTTCGGGGAGAGCTGTTTATGAGAGCTTTTCTGACGACGATCTCTGTGAATATATCCGCAATCGGGCCAGAGAGTTGGATCATGTGCCAACCCAGAAAGAGGTTTACTGGATTTATCATATGTACATTAAGCACCGCTTCGGCAACTGGCCGAAGGCGCTGAAACAGGCGGTCATGTCTACGAAGGCAGGAAGCGGCGGGGACCGCTACGACGTGGTAGCCCAGCGGGAAAAGCGTTGTCAGGAAATCTTAGAGGAGATCCGGATTAAGGCTGATCAGCTCCATCGTCCGCCTCACTTGACAGAGATGCGAGAGTCTATTGATGGACTGAAATATAAATTTGATACCTGGAGTCAGGTGTTGGAGGCAGCAGGCATCGATCAGGCTTGGAAAAACCAGCATATGGTATTCCGGGTGCCAGACCTGACGGAGGAAGAACTGGCTATGTTGGAAAAAATTCGCGAGAGGGCTGGCCAGTTAGGCCGACCGCCCCTGCGGAAAGAAATAGAAGAAGACGTGAAGGCTGTGCTGAAAGAAAAGTGCAAGACGTGGCGGAACATCCTTTATCAGATTGGCATGAGACCGGTGGAAAAGCCAAAATCTTTCACGGAGACTTATCTGGACGAACGGAAAAACAAAGATCGACGTCACCGGGAAGTGTTGAGTAACGGTACGTACAAGGTGCTCAGCCTCAGTCAAAAGGAGCGGGCCCAGATTGAGAGTCTGCGGGAGTTGGTTCAGGAGTTGGGGCGGCCGCCAATACGGGAGGAAGTGCCAGAAGAGCTGTACACTGGGTTGATTAAGGCTTGCGGCAGCTATAAAAATATGTTGTTTCAGGTGGGTGCCACGCCTTTGGGCAAGGAAGAGGCTCAGAAGGCGAAGCGGAAGTTGAAAGGAGGAGCCCATGACAATAGCGGGCAGAATTGAAGAAAATTTATATAAATATTTAAAGGCTATCACTCATACTGGTACGGCACTGGAGCGTAACAGCGAAGCCTTCTTCCGGGAATGGTTTGATTCCCTGCCTTATTTACGGGAGCATCCGGAGCTTTGCGGGTTTTACCCTCTAGCAAAAGATCGGTTGAATCGGCATATTCCGTGGGCCTTATTGAAGGGCCAGGGCAGCCAGACGGTGATTCTGCTTCACCATACAGATACGGTAGATGTAGAGGACTTTGGCAAGTATGGTGATTTGGCTTACCAGCCGCTAGAAGTGGAAAAGCTTTTTTCTGAGGGAGCGGTAGAACTGAGTCCAGAGGCCAGAGCCGACTTGGAATCGGGACAATGGCTCTTTGGCCGAGGGGCATCGGATATGAAAGGGGGCGGCTGCATTCACCTGTCTCTTTTTGAGGAATATTGCCAGCAGGAGGACTTTGTCGGCAACATCCTGCTGATCGGTGTACCTGACGAAGAAAATCTGTCGGCGGGTATGCGTTCAGCCGTGTATCTGCTGAAAGAGTTAAGGGAGCAGCATCAGCTGTCGTATAAGCTGTTGCTTAATGTGGAACCCCATGACCGGCTGGAGGAGCGAAACATTACCGTATACGATGGTTCCGTCGGGAAAATGATGCCAGTATTTTTGGTCCGGGGTAAGTTAGCTCATGTGGGACAGATTTACAAGGGTCTGAATCCGGTAAATTTGTTGTCGGCTATTGTACGCAAGACAGAGCTGAATCCGGATTTCATTGAAAAGTCCGGCAACACGGTGACACCACCTCCGGCCTGGCTGTATTTTAAGGATCGGAAGGAGACTTATGATGTGTCTCTGCCACTGATGGCAGGGGGCTATCTGTCGGTACTATCTCTGGAGAAATCCCCGAAGGAGATTTTTGAGCAATTGAAAATGCTCAGCTTGGAAGCCTTTGAAGAAGTTCTGGCTGGCATGAAAAAGAGCTATGAAGTCTATCGGAATTTGACAGGCCGGGACTTGGAACATTTGGACTGGAAACCAGAAGTGAAATATTACGGGGAGTTGTATCGGCAGTTGGCCGAGGAACGGGGAGAGGTCTTTCAAGAAGAGATGACGGCGTTCCAACAACAACTGGAGGAGCAGATTCAAGCCGGGTCGCTGGACCGGATTGAGGGAGCCTACCGGCTTATGGAGAATGCTCTCACCTACGACCGGGATTCGTCCCCGCTGGTGGTCATCGCCTTGGCTCCGCCGTATTATCCCAGCACCAACAATGCGATGCTGGAACAGGCTGGAGATATAGATCGACTGCTGGAAAAGCTGGCGGCCTATGGGCTGGACGAGACTGGTTGCGGCATTTATGTGCAAAACTATTTTACCGGCATTTCCGATTTGAGCTATGCCATGTTTACCGCCGATGAGGAAAACATCCGTTATATTCAAGAGAATATGATGTTCTGGGGGGACTTGTATCATATTCCTTTGGATATCATGAAGGAGCAGTCCATGCCGGTGCTGAATCTGGGACCTTGGGGCAAGGATTTGCACAAGTCTACAGAACGGGTCTATAAGAAAGACCTTTTTGAGAACATTCCTAAGTTGGTCGACTTTATGCTGGAGCAGGTGCTTCGTCCGTAAAGGGGATTAGAGCAGCCGGAGGCCGTTTCGTAAACATGGGGTAAAAGAACGGACCTGGGAAAAAAGGATTGGTATTTTTGGACAGAAATGGTAAAATGAAATGAATTCTTGAAAATGTAAAGAAATTTTGAGCTATTGCAGTGTGTGAAGAAAGAGCAGGAGGAGCTTTTTATGAGAAAAAAGATAGCAGTAATTTTATGTATGGTCTTGGGGGCTACGACCTTTTTTGGTTGTTCTGCTGCCGAAATCGGCTATTTGAGTATGAACAAGGAAATCAGCACCCTGGCCTCCTGTGAATTTTCTGGGGCGACAGAGATTTATTATGACGCAGATGCCATCAAAGGGTTTTTAACCCAAGTGGAGGGAAGTGAGGCATTTCTCACCGATGCGCAAGAGGAATTGGATAAGTTTACAGGCCAGAAGACCATTCAGGTAAATTTTGAGGGCAGACAGCAGCTGCTGGAAAAAGACCTGCGGTATGAAATAAACCTCAAGGCAAAGCTGGATGGCCGGGAATGGGACCTGGGACGGTTATATATGGATTCGACCAAAGGCATTTATGTAGAGCGGGATATGCTCATCAAGCTGTACTTGATGTCCAAGGAATTGCTGCCGGAATACAAGGACTCTTATTTTTACAGTGCAGCTTATGAGAAGGACTTGAGAAATGCGTTGGGCACGTCCGAGTATGTGGAGGTTGTTAATGCGGAGGGAACCATGGGATATCTCACAGGAGGTATTTATGGGGATTCGGTCTATGCCTCAGAAGAATTGCTGAACATGGTATTTAATAGTCTTGAGAATATTTTTAAGGGGTATACATCAGGAGCTGTGTCTAGCGTTCAGGGAGGCTACAGCCTTTCTCTGTCCGGAGAACAGTTAATTCCGATGACCTCTAGTTGTTTGGACTATATAAGCAGCAACTTGGATTCGGTTGTCGATGGATTTTATAAGCTGATGATGGATGTGGAGAAATGGTCAGGCGAGGAATCAGAGACGTGGAAGCAGCCGATGAGTAAGGAAGAGCGAACGGAGCTGGCCAGTCAGCTGTCTGCAACGAAAGGACAGCTAGACTATCTGTACAAGAGCGGCCAGCTGGATCTGATAAAACCGTTAAAACTGACCGAGACCGTGAAAAAGTCAGGAAATACCTATACGACGGAGAAGAACCTTTCCATGACCTACCAGGGAAAGAGCTTATTTTATATAAAGAGTCAGGGTTCTTTAATGAAGAAAGATGTGAACATTTCTATACCAGCCGTGGGGACACCGGTAGTGGAAATTAGTCAGCGGCTGGATCAGTTAGAAGCATCTTACAATCCAGTGGTAGCAGCCAAAATTTCCTGGGTAAAGAGCCGTGGATCCGCTGCGGAATACGGAGATGATTACGACGAATACTGGGATGATTATAACTATTGTGATATCTATTACACCAGAGCTCTTCGTTCACCGCTTTCTTCGGAGGAGGAATACGACTGGCTAGAATATAAAAATATCAACAAGGAGCTATACGTGCCGTTGCGGGCCATCGGGGAAGCCCTGGGTCAGGAGATTGGCTGGGACAATGGCAGTCAGACTGCTTACGGAGTCCAAGCTGGAAAGCGGATCGACCTGAACGGAGTACTGGATGCGGATACGGTTTACGTAAAGGTTCGGGAGTTTGAAAAGCTGGGATATCAGGTGCAATATGACGGCAGTAATCCAGAAATTCATGTGGTCAACATCAAAAAAATCTAAAAATTTTGAGATTTTATACAAAAAAGGTATTGATAAGCTGAGATTTTTTGTGTATACTAACGTATAGATGCTTAGATAAGAATCGCAGAAGAAAAAATAATCCGCGGTTTATGGGACAGAAGATCGAAGAATCGAAGCCTGGCCAGGAAAAAGGCAGCGTATTAAAGATCGTACAAAGGGGTGCATTTGTTAATGTGTCCCCTTTTTTCGTTTAAAGCTAATAGCAAGAGAAAAGGAGTTGAAGATTATGTCAAAGTTGATAATCCCTGAGGGGTACACGCCGGTTATTGATTACATGGAGAGTCAAAGAGCCATTAAAAAAATTAAGGATTTCTTTCAGCAGGAACTAGCCTATGGCCTAAGTCTGCGCCGAGTATCGGCCCCACTTTTTGTTACGCCGGAAAGTGGTTTAAATGACAACCTGAACGGGGTAGAACGAATCGTAAGCTTCACTCTGCTGGATATGGAGGAAGCGGAGGTCCAAGTGGTGCAGTCTCTGGCTAAATGGAAGCGCATGGCCTTGGGTAAGTATAATATTCCAGCTGGGCATGGTATTTACACAGACATGAACGCCATTCGGCGAGATGAAGAGTTGGATAACATTCACTCCATTTATGTGGATCAATGGGACTGGGAAAAGACCATCAACAAGGAACAGCGAACCGAGGAGTATCTGGAGGAAACGGTAGTTATCATTTATAATGCCCTGAAGAACTTAGGGGATTATGTAAACCGACTTTATCGTGGACTGCAAACAGAGTTGCCAAATGAAATTACTTTTGTAACGACTCAGGAATTGGAGGACCGTTGGCCAGACAAGACACCAAAGGAGCGGGAAAACCTTATTGCTGAAGAAAAGCGGGCAGTTTTCATCAAAAAGATTGGTGGCAAGCTGAAATCCGGCGAGAAGCATGATGGCAGAGCTCCGGATTACGATGACTGGGATTTGAATGGTGACATCATTCTCTGGAATGAGGTGCTGAACATGGCCTTTGAGATCTCTTCTATGGGCATCCGGGTAGACGAAGAAGCCATGGCAAAACAGTTGAAACTGGCTAATGCGGAGGATCGAAAGGAATTGACTTTCCACAAAGGCATTTTGAACAAGGAAATTCCATATTCCATCGGCGGTGGTATCGGACAGAGTCGGTTGTGCATGTTCTTCTTGCGAAAAGCGCATATTGGCGAGGTACAGGTTTCTATCTGGCCTGAAGATATGGTCCAGGAATGTGAAGAAAACAATATTTTCCTGTTATAGTCTCCATAATCGGTGGACATAAGAGGATAGAAAGCTGTGAGTTTGAGGCTGGTATAGCACTTGGATTCACAGCTTTTTAGTCGGTAAGAGCTATCATCGGCATGGGTGCTTTTCCTTTGAGCCTGCCAAAAAAATGGCGGGATTGGTCTCCTATAGTTGAGAACCGTCGAAAAATGTGATAAAATGATTGTCACGGCGAAAACAGCGGGTTTGGAAAACGGAGCGGGGCAGTAGCTTTAGGCTCTGGGGACCAGATGTACCGCAAGAAATAGAATCTTGAAAGGGGATAAAGAAAAAATGGATGAAGAGAAAAAGGGATCAGAAGGGTCCGTCCACAATGGGCTGATAGATATGGATAATAATATCGCTAAAGAACCTTCAGAAAGCCCGCTAAATGCAGGAATCGGGGCTTCAGACTCAGAGCCTGCCGAAGAAGAGCAGAGAAGCAAGGTATTCAGTCAGCCGGATTTGGCTGGGGTGCGGTTTTACTCCATGGATGGAGAGCGGAATCAGCAGAAGAAAGGACATATGAAAAAAGGCCTGATTATATTTGGCATCATCGTGGCTGTTATTCTGGTGCTGGCTTTTATTATCAACTGGTTCAGTTCAGATGTTTCTAGCAGCAGCGGCAACGTGTATCCAACGGATTCTTATATTGCCCGGTTGAATATAGAAGGAACCATCGCTTCCTCTGGCGGCACCGATTACTTTGGCAGCCCGGTAGGTTATCAGCATCAATGGACCTTAGATACCATCGACGAGTTGATGGACGATGAAAACAACAAAGGCTTGGTTCTCTTTGTGAACAGCCCCGGCGGTGGTGTATACGAAAGCGATGAACTATATTTCAAAATTCGAGAATATCAGGAGCATACGGGCAGACCGGTGTATTCCGCTATGGGCACGATGGCAGCCTCTGGTGGTTACTACATTTCCGCTCCTTGTGATAAGATTATCGCCAACCGAAACTGCTGGACCGGCTCCATCGGTGTGACCTTAGGTACGATGTATGACTTTTCTGGTCTGTTGGAGCGATATGGCGTGAAGACCAATACCATCACCTCCGGAGCCAATAAGGCGATGGGTAGCCCGGTAGATCCGATGACGGATGAGCAGAGGCAGATCCTCCAGTCCCTGGTGGACGATGCGTATGACCAGTTCGTTGGACTGGTGGCCGAAGGCCGCCAGATGGATGAGCAAAAAGTTCGGGCGCTGGCCGACGGACGTATTTATACGGCTAAGCAGGCATTGTCTCTAGGACTGATTGATGCAATCGGTACCTATGATGAAGCCGTAGCAGACATGCAGGATACCTACGATCTGAGAGATTGTGATGTAGTGGAGTTAGATGATGAGGAAGTTTCTTTGTTAAGTTCCCTCTTTGGCAACGTGGAGTTGCCTGCCATAGGTGCTAAAGGTGATGTGGCATCCATCGTGGAGCTCATGAACGAGGGCAATGAATTTCCAATCAGCTATATGTGCAATGTATTAAAAAAATAAATAGAACAACATTTCATCGGTGTCAAGAAAAAAACCTTGACACCGGTTTTTATTTGTGGTAAATTTTTAAAGGTGTCAAGTTCACAAGCTTGGCAGCAAGAGGAGAAAGGACACTCATCATGTTTGATAAAATTGCAGAAGTCAGCTTGTTATATGATTTTTATGGAGAGCTGCTTACGAACAGGCAGCGAGATGCCATGCAGCTTTATCATGAGGAGAACTTGTCCCTTTCAGAGATTGCACAGGAGTTTTCTATCAGCAGGCAAGGCGTACACGATGCCTTGAAAAATGCGGAAAAGGCCCTGTATGAATACGAACAAAAACTGGGACTGGTCAGCAAGTTTGCCAAGACCCGCCAAGCAGTGGAGCAGATTGACAGCAGGCTGGACCAGATTATAGAAGAAAACAGCGACCATCAGAAGCTGATCGGTCAATTAGCGGACATCAAAGGCATCATCGACAAGCTCGATGAATGATGAGAATCGGAGGTCCAGATGGCATTTGAAAGTTTATCGGATAAGCTGCAAGGCGTATTTAAAAAATTAAAAGGAAAAGGGGTCCTGACCGAAGCGGATATCAATGACGCCATGCGGGAAGTCAAGCTGGCGCTTCTGGAAGCAGACGTGAACTTCAAGGTGGTCAAGGACTTTGTGGCCGCCGTCAAGGAGAAATCTTTGGGAAGTGATGTTCTCGAAAGCCTGACTCCGGGACAGCAGGTTATTAAAATTGTCAACGACGAGCTCGTTTCCCTCATGGGGGGAGCTAACAGCAAGCTGACTTATTCCCCGAGAGGATTTACGGTCTTGCTGATGGTGGGGTTGCAGGGTACAGGTAAGACGACTACCTGCGGCAAATTGGCCAATTATTTGAAGAAGAACGGTAAGAAGCCGATGCTTTGTGCCTGTGACATATATCGGCCGGCGGCTATCGACCAGCTGGAGGTAGTGGGCAAGAACGTAGATGTGCCGGTGTTCACCATGCGGGAATGCAGAGAGCCGGAGGTCATCGCTCAACATGCCCTTAAAGAGGCAGAGCTGCGGGGTTACGACGTACTGATTGTGGATACGGCGGGTCGGCTGCAAATTGACGAAGCGCTTATGGACGAGCTGGTACGGGTAAAGAAGGCGATTAAGCCTCATGAAATCCTGTTGGTGGTGGATGCCATGACGGGTCAGGATGCGGTCAATGCGGCGACTGGCTTCGATGAAACCCTAGGCATAGACGGCGTGATTATGACCAAGATGGACGGCGATGCCCGAGGTGGTGCAGCCCTGTCGGTCAAGCAAGTCACTGGAAAGCCGATTAAGTTTATCGGTATGGGAGAA
The DNA here is from genome assembly GCF_010669305.1 of Aminipila butyrica. Taxonomy (NCBI): domain Bacteria; kingdom Bacillati; phylum Bacillota; class Clostridia; order Peptostreptococcales; family Anaerovoracaceae; genus Aminipila; species Aminipila butyrica. The sequence continues at coordinate 1,376,316 of NZ_CP048649.1, forward strand.
AAGTTTGACGCTTTGGAGCCATTCCATCCAGAACGGATGGCCAGTCGAATCTTGGGTATGGGAGACATGCTCAGCCTAATTGAAAAGGCTCAGGAGAATTTTGACGAATCCAAAGCTGACGAGCTGGAGCAAAAGATTAAGAAAAACCAGTTTACGCTGGATGACTTTTTAGAGCAGATGGGCCAAATCAAAAAGATGGGCGGCATTGGTAAGCTGCTGGACATGATACCGGGAGCCAATACGAAGGCCATGAAAAACGTGGATCTGGAAGATAGCCAGAAAGAATTTGCCCAGATGGAGGCTATCATCCTTTCGATGACGAAGGCTGAGAGAAAGGATCCGTCTCTTTTAAACGCCAGCCGGCGCAAACGAATTGCGGCAGGTTCTGGTCAACCCGTGAGTAAGATCAATACGTTGATTAAACGATACGATGAGGCCAGAAAGATGATGAAGCAGTTTACCAACATATCGGGAGGCAAGCGCAAGCGCATGTTCAGAGGTTTTTAAATTCAGCAATTCGGACTGGGTTTAGATATATATTTTTAAAGCATATTTAGGAGGAATAAAAAATGGTAAAGATCAGATTGAAAAGAATGGGAGCAAACAAGAAGCCTTTTTACAGAATAGTGGTAGCAGATTCCAGAGCACCTAGAGACGGCAAGTTCATCGAAGAAGTTGGTACGTACAATCCACTGACCGATCCGGCTACTGTCATCATCAACGAAGAACAGGTAACAAAGTGGTTGGGTAACGGCGCACAGCCGACTGAGACAGTAAGAGCACTTTTAAAGAAATCAGGAATCATTAAATAAGAAAGCGGTGAACTGTAATGGTAAAACTCGTGGAAGTAATTGCTAAGTCCCTTGTAGATGACCCGAGCGCAGTTGAAGTGAAAGAGGTAGAAAACAAGCAGACTATCGTGATCGAACTTAGAGTTGCACCCAACGATATGGGGAAGGTGATTGGCAAGCAGGGACGAATCGCAAAGGCCCTTCGCACGGTTGTCAAGGCCGCCGCAACAAAAGCAAATAAAAAGGTTGTCGTGGAGATCATCCAGTAGGGGTCCCCAGTCAATGCGATAAGAGGGTATTTCAGAGGTTGAAATTCCCTCTTATTTGAATTTATGAAAGCGTGAAAAAAGGATGACAGAGATGGAAAAAATTAAAATAGGTCAGATTGTCAATGCCGTTGCCTTAAAAGGAGAGGTGAAGGTTTATCACTATTCCGACAGCAAAGAGCGGTTTGAGGACTTGACATATATTTATATAGAAGAAAAGAAAACAACGATTCAGCAAGTGCGTTACATGAAGGATTTAGCGATCCTCAAATTGGAAGGCGTAGACGACCGCGATGGCGCTGAGGCGTTGAAGGGTCGGGACGTGTATATCGATGAGGGACAGCTTCGGCAGCTGCCAGAGGGAACGTATTACATTCGGGACCTGATTGGCTTAGAAGTCCGGGACCAGGAGGAAGCCCATCTCGGACGATTGAAGAATGTGATTCAAAACAGGGCTCAGGACTTGTACGAAATTGAATTGGAAAACGGAAAGGTAGCTTTGATACCAGCAGTAGCAGAGTTTCTTTTAGACATAAATATGGAGCAAAAATATATCAAAGTTAGGCTGATTGAAGGCCTTTTAGACCTATAAGGGAAGACACATGAAGATAAATATACTGACTCTCTTCCCAGAGATGTTTGAGCCGATCATCGGCGGCAGCATTTTGGGAAGAGCCAAGAAAAAAGGAATATTGGAAGTAAACCTGCTGAACATCCGGGACTTTAGCCAGGACAAGCACAAGAAGGCTGACGACTATCCTTTTGGCGGCGGAGTTGGCATGGTCATGCTGGCCGATCCGATCTTTCGAGCCATGGAGGCGGCAGGGGCTCAGGGAAAGCGGGCTTTTTACATGTCTCCTCGCGGAAAAGTTCTGGACCACGAAACCATCTGCCAAATCTCACAGGAGGAAGAAATCGTCATCCTGTGCGGTCATTATGAAGGGGTGGATCAGCGGGTATTGGATTACTGGAATATGGAAGAGGTCTCCATAGGAGATTATGTGCTGACCGGAGGAGAACTGCCTGCTATGGTGTTGATTGATTCGGTAGCCCGGCTGATACCGGAGGTTTTGGCGGGAGAAGCATCTGCCCAAGAAGAGTCCATTTATTCCGGTCTTTTGGAATACCCTCAATATACCAAGCCCCGGGAGTATCGAGATTTGATGGTGCCGGAAGTACTTTTTAACGGCAATCATAGACTTATCGCGCTCTGGAAGTATCAGAAGTCGCTGGAATTAACCAGGGACCGGCGTCCCGACCTGTTTCAGAAGTATTTGTCCAGTCATGGGGACTTAACGAAAGCGGAACTGAAAATATTAAAGGAAGTTGAAAGTGCAGTGAAAAGGGTGTAAAATAGTAGGGGTGAATATTTTGACAAAGGGAAAAAAGCGAGGCCTGCTGCTATACTTGATTGTAGTCATCATATTGGGTGTGGTTACGCAGCTGGTGCCCCAAGTAACCGGGGCTTTGACGAAGACGGAGATTCTTCAATATGAAAACATGCAGATTACCGATGATGTAACCTGCTATTTTGTCAGAAATGAAACGGTGCATCTGGCTCAGACCGCAGGGACTATTAACTATTACATTGAAAACGGTATCAAGGTGCGAAAGAACACTAAGATTTTAGATATTACCCCTCACGCGGCCAGCGCTGATGCGGAAACCAAGTATGGGGATATGATTACTCGGCTGGGCAGCAGCGACGTAACGCTGACTCAGATGAGCAGTGCCAAGACTGGGGTCGTCAGCTATTATGTAGACGGCTACGAGGGCTACTTTACGCCGGAAAAGATGGAACGCATCAAGTATGAAAATGTGAAAGATGTGGAGTTTAAGCCAGTTAATTTGACCCGAAAGACGACTTTGGCCGGAGAGCCTCTCTTTAAAATTTGCGAAAACAATTACTGGTATATGATTGCTTGGGTAGAACCCGGTAACATTGCCAAGTATGAGGTAGGGCGAAGCGTTAAGGCAGATTTGCCTATGGGGCAGGTGAAGGCTACCGTGGAACAGATTGTGGATCAAGGTGAAAAGTGGCTGGTTATTATGAAGACCACGGTCTTTTATGAAGATTTTGACAAGCTGCGGAGCACAAAGGCTACAATCATCACTCAAGATTATTCTGGAATTACAGTACGAAATTCCAGCATCACTACAGAAAAAGGTGTTATAGGCGTTTACATAAAATCAAAGAATGGCGATTTCATCTTTAAACCGGTGAATATTATCACCAGCGATGGCGATTATTCTCTGGTCTCCGTGTCCAATTTCTACGACAAAGAAGGCAAGGAGGTTTCTACGGTGGAGATCTACGATGAAATTTTAAAAAATCCAAAGCAGGACTATAAGTCTGATGAGAAAAATACAAAAGAATGAGTTACGCAGATAAGCGATGAATAGAAAAAGAGGTGAATTCTTTATGTTCAACGAGGAAAACAGAGAACGAATACGGGAAAATATTCAGTATATCAATCAGATAAAGGCTGAGGCCGCCGTCAAAGCAGGAAGGCGCGACGAGGACATCTTGCTGGTAGCGGTAACCAAGACCCGGCCTCCAGAAGACCTGAATGCTGCTATCGATGCAGGAATTACGGACATCGGCGAGAACAAGGTTCAGGAAATTATGGACAAGTACGAAGCGGTCAAGCCGGTTCGCTGGCATTTGATCGGCCACTTGCAGACTAACAAAGTGAAGTACATTATCGACAAGGTGGCAATGATTCATTCCGTGGATTCCATCAAGCTGGCAGAAGAGATTAATCGCCGGGCAGAACAGCACAACTTGACGATGGATATCCTCATTCAAGTCAATGCGGCAGAAGAGGAAAGCAAATTTGGCATCACCACCGACGAAACGGAGGAGATGATTCGTTATATTCTGGAAAACTGTGCGAACATTCGCCTGCGGGGGCTTATGTGCATGGCTCCTTTTGAGGAAGACCCGGAAAAGGTAGGCGTGTTCTTTGCCCAGGTCAAAGAGCAGTACGACCGGTTTGCCAAGATTGAACATGAACGATTGGACTTTAAATATTTATCAATGGGTATGTCCCACGATTTTGAAGTTGCTATAGCGGAAGGGTCTAACCTGATCCGGGTAGGAACGGCGATTTTCGGGGCTCGCAACTACAATAAGACCGTATAGGAGGTACACATGGGAATTTTTGGAATGTTTAAAGATTTGGTGGGCATTGAGGACGTAGAGGACGATGGTCCCGATGAAGAAGTGATGACCCCAGAGCCGGAGCGAAAAGCGATTGAGACGAGAAACTCCTTTACTGCACCGAGACCGGAGGTGCGGGAGCCAAAAGTGGTGACGATGACTGGAAAGCCCCTGACGGCCAATACTGCCCCTTTTAAGATGGTAGTTATCGAACCCAAGGGCTTTGATGAATGCCCTAAGCTGGTGGACAACCTCAAGGCCAAAAAGCCGATTATTATTAACCTGGAAAAAATTGAAACGGAGACCGCCCGTAAGATTTTTGACTTTTTAAGCGGTGCTACATATGCGGTCAATGGAAATGTGCAAAAGATAGCCAACAACATCTTCGTGTTTGCTCCGGAGAATGTGGACATATTGGCCAATGTGGAACATAAGGGTATCGACCTGGGCGCCAGTCCCAAGAGCCCTTGGAGGTAATAGAACATGAAATATTTATTGATTAATGCAGTGAGCTGGTTTGCAGACATCCTGATTTTCCTGCTTTTAGCCAGAGCCATTCTCAGCTGGTTCATAGCTGGCCGCTATAACACTGTCTACCGCATCTATGAAGTGCTCTGCAACGTGACGGAACCTATTGTAGCCCCTTGCAGAAGGCTGTCCATGCGGCTGAACACCGGCATGTTAGACTTGTCCGTCTTCTTTGCCTTTTTTCTGGTGTCTTTCGCCAGGACAATAATCATCATGCTGTTGCGGATTGTTCTATAACAAATAATAGATGAATAGAAAGTTAGGGAAGGACGAAACATATGATTACGCCACTGGATATACAGAACAAAGAATTTTCTAAAGGTGTCAGAGGGTATAAAGAAGAGGAAGTGGACAGCTTTCTGGATCTGCTGACTATTGATTTGGAGAAGCTCCTGGGAGAGCATGCCGCTTTGAAAGAGGAGGTCCGTCACCTGAACGGCGAACTGGAAAAGTATAGAGGCTCGGAGACGGCTGTGGTAGAAACCTTAGAAGCCGCCAAGGCTCTTATGCGGGACATTGCAGTAAGTTCGGAAAAGCGGGCAGAAATCCTGTTAAAAAATGCAGAGCTGGATGCCCAGTTGATTACCAGAGAGGCGAAGGAATCTGTGGAGCGGTTAACAGAAGAAAGTGCCAATCTGCGAAACCGTTACGTCACCTTTAAAACCAAGTATAAGAGTCTTTTGGAATCGGAGCTGGAGCGGTTTGATGCGCTCAGCAACGAAATTTTTGGCGAGTTTGGGGAGCCCGCCAGCACTGCTGGCAACATGGCCACCCGTGTTCACGGACAGAAGGACATCTCGGGAGAAGTTCGCCAAGGAGGCAGCATCTTTTCAGAGATTGAATCTGGGGTGGACGATTTAAAAAAGACGATGATAAATTTAAGAGTAGGAGATGAGGCCCAATAGGGCCTTCTACGTGATATATGTACTATATGGCAATACTTGCAGCCGTTGTGCTGGATCAGGCTGTGAAATATGCCGTCCGGTCTCATATGGCGTTATATGAGAGCATTCCCTTGGTGGACGGTTTTTTTCACATAACCTATATACAGAATACAGGGGCTGCTTTCAGCATGTTCAGCGGACATACGGAACTGTTGGCACTTGTAACTATTCTCATGACCGGAGGGATACTTTTCTATATCCACCGGAGCAGGAAAACGGCCCATTGGGCGTTGCTTTTGTCACTGTCGGCCATTGTAGCCGGAGGACTGGGCAATATTTTAGATCGGGTTTTCCTGAAATATGTAGTAGATTTTTTGGATTTGAAGTTCTGGCCGATTTTTAATCTGGCCGACATCTATGTGTGCTGTGGCTGTGGGCTTTTAGTCCTTTATATATTTTTTATTGAACCAAAGTTAAACGGCCAAAAGGACAGGTGAACATGCAGGAAGACAATGTTTTAGAAATTATCATAGACGAAAGCTTGGAAGGGACCAGAATTGATATGGCCCTTTCTTTAATATATGAGGAAAAGTCCAGAAGCTTTTTCCAAAAGCTCCTGGAGGCCGGACAGATTACCCTCAACGGTCAGCCGGTGGACGCTAAGAAATACAAGGTAAAGGCGGGGGATTTGGTACAAGCAATCATTCCCGAGCCCAAGCCCCTGAAAGTGGAGCCAGAGAACATACCTTTGGATATCTATTACGAAGACCAGGATGTATTGGTGGTTAATAAGCCTAAAGGGATGGTGGTGCACCCGGCCAACGGCAACGAATCCGGAACCTTAGTCAATGCCGTTCTCTATCACTGTGGAGACAGTCTTTCCTCCATCAATGGTATTATCCGTCCTGGTATTGTTCATCGCATCGACAAGGATACCAGCGGGCTGCTGATGATTGCCAAGAATGACAGAGCACACAACAGCCTGGCAGAACAGCTGGCGGAGCACAGCATTACCAGAGCGTACCGAGCCATTGTCTACAACAACTTTTCGGAAGACCAAGGGCTTGTGGACAAGCCCATTGGTCGGGACCCTAAAGACCGGCTGAAACAAGCTGTCACCGATAAGAACAGCAAGCGGGCTGTGACCCACTACCGGGTGTTGGAGCGTTTCGGCAATTTTACTTACGTCGAGGCTCGATTGGAGACTGGCCGGACCCATCAAATACGGGTTCACATGGCTTACATCAAGCATCCTTTGCTGGGAGATTTGGTTTACGGACCGAAAAAGAAGCTCTTTGGAGCGACAAGCCAGACTCTTCACGCCAAAATCCTGGGCTTTAAACATCCCGCTACCGGAGCATACATGGAGTTTGAAAGTCCTTTGCCTGAGGAGTTTGAACGGATATTGCAGAAGTTGAGAAAGGAATAAGATGGATAAGATTTCATTTAAGCCAGGGACGATGCTCAATCCCGTTCCGGTGGTGATGGTCTCCTGCGGGACGAAGCCCGAGGAACGAAATATCATTACGGTAGCTTGGACCGGCATCGTCAACTCGGAGCCGCCGATGACGTATGTGTCCGTGCGAAAATCCCGCCATTCTCATAAGCTTATTGCAGACAGCGGCGAATTTGTCATTAATCTGTGCAGTGAAGACTTGGCTTTAGCTACGGACTTCTGCGGCGTGAAGTCGGGGCGAGAGGTGGACAAATTTCGAACCCAGAAACTGACCGCGGTGAACGGAGAGATGGTAAGCTGTCCCATGATTGGAGAGGCACCAGTGAATTTGGAATGTAAGGTCACTCAGGTGATTTCTCTTCCTTCTCACGACATGTTTCTGGCAGAGATTGTCAAGGTCCATGTGCGCCGAGAGCTAGTCAGCACTTCTGGTAAGATTCTTTTGGAGGAGGCCGGACTGATCTGCTACAATCATGGAGAGTATTTTGGCATCAAGCGTAAGCCTTTGGGGCGGTTCGGTTATTCTGTCATGAAGAATAAGACCAAGAAGCGGCTTAATAAGGAGGCTTCACAGAGCAGAAGAACTGGAAAGGAAGGAAAGCCCTCCAGGGAAAAATCTTCTGGGAGAAAGCAGGAGCCAAGAACAAAGAACGCTGAAAGAAGTCCTGGCAGTCAGAAGGCGACACCGAATAAGGAGCGCAAGGCGAGTATGGACAGAGGGCATAAAACCTATAAGAAAAAATAGGGAGTGGTCAAACGACTATACATGAGAGCCTTTTCCCATAACAAATACCGATTCATTTGAATCGGTATTTTGCAAATAGAGCAACTTTTTTTCAAATAAGTGGGATTGATGAAAATGTTGGTTAATTGGCGATCTCTTAAAATGTAACGTATGGAATTTATTAGCCGCTCAGGCGGTCTTTTTTATGTCTGAGGTGATCGGATGTAGCCGATGCAGTCCTCGCAGATATATCCCCCCATAAAAGCAACATTGTTGTAGTTGCTGCCACAAACCGTACATTTGTTTTTCCGGATATGATGTTTCCTCATCTCTCAAACTTCCTTTCCATCTCAAATCGCTATACACGCTAACGGGATATTTCATATGAATGATTTGCCCTATTTACAGTATCAGTGTACTCGAAGGGCTAAAAAAATTCAAGAATAAAATAGATAAATGTAATAATCAGTACCAAAAATGTAATATTTTGGTCAAAAACTAAAAGCTAGAAAAACTTATTTAAAAGCTGGAAGGCCTTTCTTCGTAAATATTTTAGCCGTATAAATATTGTTTTTTGTCTTACCTTGATTTAATTGGAAATTTTGTGTATGATTAAAGTCTAAAAACATTGTCGAGAAAACAGCGGTAGGAGAAGAAGACAGATGAGACGATTTTTAATCATATGGATGGCACTGTTGCTGGTGAGCACCAATGCAGGGATCACCGCTTACGCAGATGCTACATACGACAGAGAAGCAGCAGAAAATATCGTCAGCTGGATGGACGAATATGTGAAACCCTATCTGGGCAGCGACCTGCTGAACAATTACGACAACGGCAGAGCCCGTCAATGCCATGCGTTCACTAATTACGTTTGGCGCAATACGTTTGGGTACGACGTATACAGTGCCAAGAGCCATCGGACAGAGGCCAGCACGGACTACAGCCAGCTGGGTGAATACATAAACAACTATGCACGGCCTGGAGATATGCTGCGGGTAGACGGCCAGCATTCCATGGTTATCACCAGTTTTGATGAAGACACGGTCAGCGGCTACGACTGGCTGTACAACAAGAAGGAACGGGCCTGCACCTACACCTGGGAAGGGGTTAAGGCCTGGGGTGACGGCACTCAAAGTTATTGGCTTTATCAGATAGACGACAGCGTATACAACCTGTTTGCAGATTCCTCTTATAAGGTGGACAAGCTGTTTGGTCCGACACCAGACGGAAAATCCAGTGAACAGACGGAAGGAGACGATGATCAGGGAGATTCGAGTCCTTCTACCGATAACCAGGCTAACAATCAGCAGCCGAACAGAGGGACCACAGATCGAACCGATTATGGGCGAATCGTCGTTCAGATTAATAATCCAGTGATGACTGCAGATGGCAGCTATCAGAATATTGATGCGACAGGGACCGTGCCGGTTATTGTCAATGATCGGACCTTGCTGCCGGTGCGAGCCATCGTTGAAGCCATGGGCGGAACTGTAGCTTGGAACGATGCCACCAGAACAATCGGCATCTCCTACAAGAATACGAAGATGGAACTGGCGGTGGACAGTCCAGTTATGAAGGTGAATGGGAAGGAGGTAGCCATGGATGTGGCTCCTCAAATTATCAATGATCGGACCATGATGCCGATTCGTTACATCACCGAGAATATCGGCGGACAGGTGGAGTGGTTTGATACCATTCAGGCGGTAGCCATCACGTATCAGCGATAAGCCGAAATGCAATAAAAGAAAACCCCCGTGAACCAGTCAGAAAACTGCTGGGGCATGGGGGTTTATCGTTTTGGTACAAGTGTTCAACCCTATCTTATGTCTCGGGCTTCTCCTGGGGTAGCTGCGGGTGAACGTAGACAGTGCGGTTGTTGGTGAATATCACCATGCCGGGCTTGGCCCCTGCTGGTTTTTTCACATATTTGACAGGCACATAGTCCACGGGGACGTTCTCTGAATCCTTGCCTTTGCTATGGCTGGCGGCTATAGCGGCGGCCTCAAAGATGGCTGTTTCACTGGCTGGGCGGCCTTCTGTAAAGAGCACGGCGTGAGAACCAGGAATATCCTTGGTATGGAACCACAGGTCTTTGGCAGAGGCCAACTTGAAAGTCAGGTGATCATTTTCTTTGTTGTTGCGGCCGACCAGTACACGGAATCCATCGCTGGTGGTGTAAGTCCGTGGAGCAGGTTTGGATTTGACAGGTTTACCATACGTCTTGCGCTTACGCAGGTAGCCGGCTTCCACCAGTTCACTGCGCAGTTCTTCAATCTCTTCTACGGAATTGACGCTTTCTACAAAGACGGACAGGGATTCCAGATAGCCGATTTCAACGGTAGCATCCTCCAACTGGATGGCTTTTTCCTTCACGGCTGTTTTGGCTTTACCATACTTCTTGAAGTAATGCTGAGCATTTTTTGCGGGAGCCAGCTTTTTGTCCAGGGGAATGGTAATCAGGTTGCCGTCGTAGTAGTTGGTTAAGGTCACTTGACTGTCTCCGGTATGAAACAGATGGAGGTTCGCAGTAAGCAGTTCACCGTAGAGTCGATATTCCTCGGAATTCTCTGCTTTCAGCAGATCCTCGGACAGACGTTGTTTCTTTAGATACAGCTTGTCCAAGTGGTTTTTGACGGCCTTTTCCAAATCACTGCTCTTCTGACGAATGCGGTTGGAGGAAGAGCGATGGCTGTAGAAAAACTCCGCTGCCGGGGACAGCTCAGGAAAGGCCTTAGTCAGGTAGGCTTCTTCCAGGGAATGGATGGGAACGGCATGAAAGTCTACCGGCAGTCCATCCCTATTCAGGTAGACCTGAGGTCGGAGGTTGTCTGCCTCCAGAGCCTGGCGCAGATTTAGCAAGTTTTCGTAGACCAGTTGAGCGGTCTGCCGGGATTCCTCCTCTCCATAGGGAACCTGAGAGGAGACCTCCAGACCCAGAGTCAATTGTTCAGCCATAATCGGGCTGAGGCCTTGAATTCCATTCAAAAGGCTTTTGGCCAGTTTATTCGGCGTGCAGCGGCAAAGGAGCTGAATCTGTTCCAGCGTAATCAGGTCAAAGGGAATCTTATCCTGAGCAGGGGGGTATTCATACAGTTTGCCCGGCAAGATCTGGCGAATGCGGTTGACGTCGATGGATATGCGCTTGATGCTGTCGATGATTTTTCCGCTTTCCAGGTCTACGAGGATAATGTTGCTGTGCTTCCCCATGATTTCGATAATCAGCTTTTTACTGACGTTGAAACCCAGCTCGTTGATGGTCTCAAAGGGAATTTCCACAATTCGCTCACAGTCTTTTTGGAAGACCCCGGTAATGCGTCCCCCTTGGATGTGCTTGCGCAGGAGCATGCAGAAGGATAAAGGCGCTGGGGGATTGGGCACTGCTTCGGTAATTAGATGAAGTCGAGCATTGCTACTGTTGCAGGACAGGTAAAGTTTAACATTTCCTGCCTTGGAATGGATGTGAAGAACCAGTTCATCGTTTTCCGGCTGATATATTTTTTCCAGCTTGCTGCCGGAGAGCTTACTATTTAATTCTTGTGCGATGGTGCGAATCGCTATGCCGTCAAAAGCCATGTTTTTCTCTCGCTTTCATTGGTAGATTTTTTCATCAGGTAACAAACTGCTTTCGTGCATGAGCACGGCTGGCAGAATTTACGATGTATGGAATGGGAAATATTGTTTCGCAATATACCCGGGTTTATTGTATACTAGAGATAATGATGGGATTGTTGAAGAACCCATTTCTGTAGTATAAAGGAAAAAGGCAGATAAATCAACTGAGGAGATGATAGCCATGATAAAAAGTATGACGGGCTTCGGCAGAAGCGAATACAGCGACGGAAAAAGGAACATAATCGTAGAGATTCGGTCGGTGAACCATCGGTATTGCGATATTAACGTGAAGATGCCCCGACGGTATTCTTTTGCGGAAGACAAGGTGAAGAACACCGTAAAGGACATTGCTCGCAGAGGAAAAATCGAAGTGGCCATGGTGGTGGAAAACATTACAGAGGACGATACCACCGTCAAGCTGAACCATCTGGTGGCTCGACAGTATTACGACAACTTGAATGCGTTAAAAGAGGAGTTTCAGCTGGAAGGGGACATCTCCCTACAGTTTTTAGCCACCCTGCCCGACGTGATGAAGGCCGTGCCCGATGTGGAGGACGAGGAGGCTATTTGCAAAAGCATGCTCATAGCCGCAGAGGAGGCCGCCCGGAAATTAGACGAAATGCGCACCACGGAAGGAAGTAAACTGGCGGAAGATTTGATTATGAGGGGAGGCCTTATAAGAGACCTGGCAGCAAAAATCAATCAGCGGGCACCGAAGGTAGCAGGAGCCTATACGGAAAAGCTAAAAGAACGGATTAAAGAGCTAGTGGGAAGTCATGTGACCGTACCCGAGGATCGTATCCTTCTGGAAGCGGCTATCTTCGCGGACAAGAGCAGTATTACCGAGGAGTTGGTGCGTCTGGACAGTCATACCTTACAGCTGGCAGACATCATTACCAACAGCCGCCAGCCGGACGGCAAAAAATTAGACTTTCTCGTTCAAGAGATGAACCGGGAGGCCAACACCATCGGTTCTAAAGCCAACGATATGGAAATTACCAGCTTGATGCTGGAAATCAAGAGTGAGATTGAAAAAATCCGGGAACAAGTGCAGAATATCGAATAAGGGACTGAAAACAAACTGGAATCCTGGAATAAGAGGGCAAAAAGAGTCTCCTCAGCCAGCGACAGAAACATTTAGAAGAATTTCCCGATTGCCCTTGAAAAAGTGGCTTGGGCATGTTACAATATCTATTCCAATATGAGTATTTAAGGAAGGAAGCTAAATGGATAAAGGACGATTATTTGTTGTTTCCGGGCCATCTGGAGCGGGAAAAGGCACCATCTGTCAGAAATTAGTGGAGGATAGAAACATCGAGCTGTCTGTATCCATGACCACCAGAGCGCCCAGGTCTTTTGAAAACCACGGCGTAAATTACTACTTTGTCAGCAAGGACGAGTTTCAGGATACCATCGCCGATGATGGACTGCTGGAATACGCAGAAGTATATGGGAACTATTACGGAACGCCGAAGAACATGGTGCTGGAAAAGCTTAACCAAGGCCGGGATGTGGTGCTGGAGATTGATATTCAAGGTGCCATGAAGGTAAAACAGGCCTATCCCAAAGGCGTATTTATTTTTATTTTGCCCCCTTCGATGGCAGAACTGCGGAAGCGGATTACGGGCAGAGGCTCTGAGACAGAAGCAGCCATCAACATGCGTCTAGGGGAAACGTTAAAGGAAGTTGCCTATATTGATAAATATGACTATTGCGTTGTTAACGGAGAGCTTTCCGAAGCGGTGGAACGGGTCCGGGCTATTGTGACGGCAGAACATTCCAGAGTTTCTGAAAGCATACGTCATCTTATAAAAAAGTACGAGGAGGAGATATAGATGCTATACCCATCGATTAATGAAATCAGAACGAAGGCGGACAGCCGATATACCCTGGTAATTCTGGCAGCAAAGCGGGCCAGAGATATTATCGACGGAAAACCGAAGCTGACCCAGGCGCCTACGGATAAGCCGGTCTCCATTGCGGCCAACGAAATCGCAGAGGACTACATCACCTATAACAGGAACAATTGTGAAAAAGAATAGGAAGCTGTAAATACGGGGATAAAAAGCGAGTTGGACTCGCTTTTTTCTTGCCATACAGACAGGCAGAATTCAGATGAACATTGGGCTGTTCAACCCCGGCAGGCTTGTGTATTAATTCCGGAACCTCCCCAGATTAAAGTTGAGGAGGATTCATGAAAGAGGATTTTATCATTATAAAGTTTAGAGGCCAGGTCCGAAGGATAAGTCTGGAGGAGGTGGTTTTTGTGGAGCAGAATCTGCGTAAAGTTTTATTTCACCTGCATTCTGAGATTTGCACTACATATGGAAAGTTGGAAAGATATCGGGAGCATTTGCCCCGGGGATTTTATCAATGCAATAAAAGCTATATTATCAATCTAGACAAGGTGGTCAAGATGGGAGATCAGATTATATATTTTTCAGACGGAGAAGATATAAGAATTGGTCGGCAGAGTTTTCATGGTGCCAAAAAAGCCTTTTTGCAGTTCTCATCGCCGTCTGACCGATAAAATTTAAAAATATTTTAATCTGGAGGGTAATCGGCAATTAATATATTGCAGCAAAAAACTTTGTCTGGGATGAAGTTTTTTGTTGCAAATACCCGCGCGATATAGTATAGTATTTGTGGTTCTTTATGTAAATATTTCTTCGCTTAGGCGAAAAAGGAAAGTAGAGAACGAGAACATTTTATTATTTTGCACACCGGACGACTTGAAGACAGGTGCCCATGTGGTGGTTTTCAGGGGAAATCTCGGTGGAAGTAAAACCAGGAGGAAAAAAACATGGCAGTAATTTCAATGAAACAATTACTAGAAGCAGGTGTACACTTTGGACACCAGACTAGAAGATGGAACCCTAAGATGGCTCCGTACATCTTCACAGAAAGAAACGGCATCTACATCATCGACTTGCAGAAGACTGTAAAGAAGATTGATGAAGCGTATGAATTTATGAAAGAAGTCGGCGCATCCGGCAAACCAGTTCTGTTCGTAGGAACAAAGAAGCAGGCTCAGGCTGCTATTTTCGACGAAGCAAAGAGATGCGGTATGTACTTTGTAAACGAAAGATGGCTGGGCGGCATGCTGACCAACCACAAGACGATTGCTGGAAGAATCAAGAGATTATATGAAATTCAGGATATGGAAGCAAACGGAACTTTTGAAAAGCTTTCCAAGAAGGAAGTAGGCAAGCTGAGATTAGAGCTGGAAAAGCTGGAGAAGTTCTTAGGCGGTATTAAAGAAATGAAGGGTATGCCTGGTGCATTATTCATCGTTGACCCGAAGAAAGAACGTATCGCTGTTAAGGAAGCAAGAATTTTAGGCATTCCAATCATCGGCATCGTAGATACAAACTGCGACCCGGACGATGTAGACTATATCATTCCGGCTAACGATGATGCAATCCGAGCTGTTAAGCTGATTGCAGGCAGAATGGCAGATGCCATCATCGAAGCCAACCAGGGCGAAAGCTTTGACGAAGGTACTGCAACAGCAGTAGAAGAAACCGCTCCTACTTCTATTGAAGAAGTGGTAGCTGCAGAAGAAGCGTAAGCAACTGGATACAAAAGGTAAGTTAGATTCGTGCAAAGTCCTTTGCACGAATCTGTCAAATTTTGAGGAGGAAATACAGATGGCTGTAACAGCACAGATGGTAAAAGAACTGCGGGAAATGACAGGCGCAGGCATGATGGATTGTAAGAAGGTTTTAGTGGAAGCCGACGGAGATATGGACAAGGCTGTAGACCTGCTGAGAGAAAAGGGATTAGCTAAGGCTGCTAAGAAGGCTGGACGAGTTGCTTCTGAAGGTCTGGTAAAGTTTGCTTTCTCCGAAGATGCCAGAAGAGCTGCCATCATCGAAGTGAATTCTGAAACCGACTTTGTTGCTAAAAATGATGAATTTGTAGACTTCGTAGCAACCCTGGCTGGCATGGCATTAAATGCTGCAGATGAATCCCTGGAAGCTTTCGCAGCACTGCCTTATGGCGATGAAGGTTCCGTTCAGGAAGCCCTGGGAAATAAAATTGCTAAGATTGGCGAAAACATGAACATTCGACGTTTCCACAAGATGGAAGAAGATGGTTGCGTTTATGTTGGATACAGCCATGGCGGCGGTAAAATTGGCGTAGTGATTGGTCTGAAAACCGAAGCTTCCGCAGAAGAAGTAGCTGTAGTTGGTAAGGATGTAGCTATGCAGGTGGCATCCATGAATCCGCAGTTTGTGGACGAGACAGCTATCAGTCCAGAATATCTGGAGCACGAAAAAGGCATCTTAATTCAGCAGGCTCTTGCAGAAGGTAAGCCAGCCGATATCGTGGAAAAGATGGTAGTGGGCAGACTGAAGAAGGAATTGAAGGAAACTTGTCTGGTAGAGCAGAAGTTCGTAAAGAATAGCGATCTGTCCGTAAAGGAATATGTAGAGCAGGTAGCTAAGGAAATCGGCAAAGCTATTCAGGTTGTATCCATGATTCGCTATGAAGTAGGCGAAGGCATTGAGAAGAAGGAAGAAGATTTTGCGGCAGAAGTTGCTGCACAACTTGGAAACTAATAGAGACAAACAGACGAGATGTAAGTTGAAAAATAAATCGGCTGCCAGATGTATTTTGGCAGCCTTTCTTTTATTCAATTACTCCAGCGGTAAAGAAGCTTGAGGGAGAGGAATAAAAGGCAATCTTGAGAGAGGAGAGCGATTCAAGATGCGGATAAGTTTTAATGACATTTTATATGCCTTTTCTTATGCCTTAGATTGTGCAGAGCAAGAATTGCTGGGTGTGACTACCCACCATGGCAAGCGAGTAGCCTATCTATGCGTGCTGCTGGGGAAGCACTTACAGTTGATGGAAAATCAGCTGGCTGATTTAGCGGCCTGTGCCATCCTTCACGACAACGCCATTACCGAGTACATACAAGCGGAATATCTAAATGGCATCGGCATGGAATCTGAAAAGAGCAAGAGCAACAAAGGCGTCCACTGCTCCTTAGGTGAAAAAAATATCAAGCATCTACCCCTGTGCTCGGAGGCAGAGAACGCCATTCTCTATCACCATGAGCGCGCTGACGGCAGCGGACCTTTTGGCAAAACCGAGGGAGAGACTCCGCTGTTTGCCCAGCTGATTCACTTGGCTGACAACTTGGACTCTAATTGGGATTTGGGGCGCATGAATCAGCAGAAATATCAGGGATTACTCCAGTATTTAAAGGAAAATAACGGCAGCCTGTTTTCAGAAACGTGTGTGACGGCCTTTACCGAAGCCGTTGGATATTCGGAACTAGAACTGCTTCAACAAGAGGACTTGGAAGAAATCCTTACTGGCTGTCTGGAGAACACTCAGCGGGATTACAGTGAAGAAAACTTGCTGGACTTCGCTAAAATGTTTGCCAGAATCATCGACTATAAATCCTCTTTTACCAGTCGGCATTCCATGGGTATCGCAGAAAGAGCAGCTCAGATGGCCACTTATTACGGCTATGACAGGATGACTGTGGCGAAGCTGTTCTTTGCCGGAGCCGTCCATGATATTGGCAAAATGGTCATTGACAAGGATGTACTGGAAAAACCAGGAAGGTTGTCGAATCAGGAGTATAAGTATGTTAAAAATCACGCCTATTACAGCTATAAGATTCTCAGTCGGGTCAGAGGGCTGGAAGATATCACCCGATGGGCGGCCCTTCATCACGAGACGCTTAACGGCAAGGGCTATCCTTTTGGGCTTAAGGCAGAAGAACTGGGCTTTAACGAGCGATTGATGGCCTGCTTGGACATCTATCAGGCTTTGACAGAGGAACGGCCATATAAGCCGGGTTTTTCCCACGAGAAATCCATGGGGATTTTGAGAAATTTGGTCAACATTGGCAACTTAGATGGAACGATTGTGGCGGATTTGGAAAAAGTTTATGGAGGCAATCCGGTAAAAAATTCTTAAAATAGATGAACCGAAAAATACTTTATGGTATAATAAGTGCGAAGTAATTTAAGAAAGCAATTTACATTGCGTTAAGCAGCTTTGCTGCAAGGAAACGTTTATTGAAACATGCTGCAACGTGGCTGGCGTGTTTTAATTGTTGTACCTGAAAATTTTACTGTGAGGAGAAAGAAATGGAGCCTAAATATAAAAGAGTTCTTATAAAAGTAAGCGGAGAGGCTCTGGCCGGGCCAGATAAGTTCGGCATATCCGATGAGATGCTGCAAGGAGTTGCTGCACAGGTGAAAGAAATCCACGACTTAGGCGTACAAGTCGCTATCGTGGTCGGCGGCGGAAACTTCTGGCGGGGCAGGACCGGTCAGAGCATTGACCGGGCTACGGCTGACTATATGGGCATGCTGGCCACCACCATGAATGCGATGGCTCTTCAGGATGCCTTTGAGAAACAAGGTTTGTCGGCTGTTCTTCAAACGGCAATCGCCATGACTCAAATCGCGGAACCTTACAACCGCAAAAAGGCCATTCGATGCATGGAAGAAGATAAGGTTGTCATCTTTGGCACCGGTACTGGCAGTCCATTCTTTTCTACAGACACCACCTCCGCCCTGCGAGCAGCGGAGATTGATGCCGATGTGATACTGCTGGCGAAAAGCGTCGATGCGGTATATTCTGCTGATCCGGAAAAGGATCCCTCAGCCATTCGCTATGAACAGCTGACTCACAAGGAAGTCATTGAAAAACAGTTGGGAGTCATGGATATTACAGCAGCTACCCTATGTATGGAAAATAACATCGACATTCATGTGTTCGGTGTATCCGAAAAGGGTAACCTGTTAAAAGCTGTCAACGGCGAAAAGATTGGTACCATCATCCGATGATACTATTAAGTATGATTAAAATTGAACATTTCCATAAGCGTTTAAAAAGAGTGTAGGAGGAGAAAGAAGTTATGAGTAATGTACAGGAAGTTCTCGAGCAGAAGATGATCAAGACTATTTCTGTTTTAAAGGAAGAATTAGGCACCGTGCGAGCAGGAAGAGCCAATCCCACTTTGCTGGACAAGGTGATGGTGGATTATTATGGCAGTCCAGCTCCGATTAAGAATCTGGCCAATATTTCTGCGCCGGAACCCAGAACTTTGCTGATTGCCCCTTTTGACCCAAAAACTATCGCCGATATTGAAAAGGCCATCAATAATGCCAATTTAGGCATGGCTCCGTCCAACGACGGCAAGGCTATTCGGCTTTCTGTGCCGCAGCTGACGGAAGAGCGGCGAAAAGAGCTGACCAAGACGGTGAAGAAGTATGGCGAAGATGCCAAGGTGGCTGTGCGAAATGAACGAAGAGATGCCAACGATGAACTGAAAAAGCTGGAAAAGTCCGGTGAGCTGTCAGAGGACGATTTGAAGAAGCAGCTAGATCAGATTCAGAAGAAAATTGACAAGTCCATGAAGGATATTGATGACATTGTGGCGGCAAAAGAGAAAGACATCTTAGAGATTTAGAAAATGAGATTGTACGGCGGATATGGCTGATGTCAGCTATATCCGCTTTTAAAGAAGAGGATACACAGATGTTAGATATGGATAGAATTCCCAGGCATGTGGCCGTAGTTATGGACGGCAACGGCAGATGGGCGGTTAAAAACAGCGTGCCCAGAATGGCAGGGCACAATGCCGGCATGAAGGCCATGAAAGAAATTGTCAAGAGGTCTTCCTCCCTGGGGGTGGAGCACCTGACCGTGTATGCTTTTTCTACGGAGAACTGGAAGCGCTCGGTAGATGAGGTTAACGGAATCTTTAAGCTGATTGTTATCTACGTGGATAAGGAGCTAAAGGAACTTCATAAAAACAACGTAAAGGTGCGAATATTGGGTGATTATTCCATGCTGCCCCGAGAATCGGTAGAACGGCTGGATAAAGCACTGAAAACGACAGAAAATAATACGGGCTTGCAGTTCAACATCGCTTTGAATTACGGCAGCCGAGATGAAATCACCAAGGCGGTGATTCGAATAGGAGAGAAAATAAAGGCAGGTTTGCTGGAACCTCAGGATATAACAGAGGAGACCATCGGCAGCCATCTATATACAGGGACCCTTTTCCACAACATTCCCGACCCGGATTTGTTAATCCGCACCAGCGGGGAGAAGAGATTGTCCAATTATCTGCTCTGGCAGAGCGCTTACAGCGAACTGGTCTACAGCGAGGTGCTGTGGCCGGATTTTTCGCCGGAAGTCTACGAAAAGTGTATTGAGGAATATCAGAACAGAAATAGACGCTTCGGCGGGAGGTAAATTTTGAAAACAAGGGTAATATCAGGGCTGATTATGCTGCCCTTTGGGATAATCGTGCTGCTGGGCGGAAAGGTGCTTATGTTGGGATGCTTTATCATTGGCATTATGAGCGTCCGGGAATTTTTTAACGGCTTTACCAGCATGGGAATCAAACCAGGTTATCTGCTGGCCTATGTCAGCACATTGGCTCTTTACGGGCTCAATTTATTCGTTACAGATGCCAGGTGGTATATGCTGTGGTTCTTTGGGGTAGTTTTGCTCAGTCTGTTGTATTTGTTTAATATACAGGAGCGTAGGCTGGAAGACGGCATGGCTACTTTGACAGGCATTTTATACACGGTGTTTTTCTCTTTTCACGTGACTTTGGTGGAACAGACTGGCGAATACGGCCTGTTGGTATGGTTGATTTTTTTGACGGCCTTCGGAACAGACGTGATGGCCTATTTTACAGGCTATGCTTTCGGCAAACACAAGCTCTGCCCGCATATCAGTCCGAAAAAGACCATAGAAGGCTCCATCGGCGGTATTCTAGGCAGCGTGCTGCTGTGCGGAGTTTTTGGCTGGGTGTTAATACCTCGGCTGCTGATCCACTGCCTAATTATCGGTCTTATGGGAGGCATCGTCTCTCAGTTTGGAGACCTGACTGCTTCCATCTTCAAACGAAAGATGGGCATCAAGGATTATGGAAATTTGATTCCCGGCCATGGCGGTATCTTGGACCGGTTTGATAGCGTGCTCTTTACGGCACCAATGGTGTATTACTATATCGCATTGGTTTTATAATGGGTTTTTATAAAAGCTACAATTAAAATGCGGGCCCATGTAAGCGAAGGGTGCCCCGCAGAAGCTTTTGCATAGGGGAAGAGTTATGAAAAAGATTGCAATACTTGGAAGTACGGGTTCTATCGGTACTCAGGCCCTGGACATGGTGGCCAGGAATCCAGAGCGGTTCCAGGTTACGGTCTTGGCCTGCGGGCGCAACCTGCAGCTGCTTTGTCAGCAGATTGAAGCGTTTAGACCGGAGCTGGCCGTGGTAGAGCGGGAAGAAGACGCCCGGACCTTGGCTGCAAGGTATCCGAAACTAGAAGTGCTCTGGGGTATGGAAGGGTTGATTACTGCCGCTGAATCCCAGTATGATTTATTGCTCAATGCCCTGGTGGGCATGATGGGACTGATTCCTACGTATCGGGCAGTGTGCCGAGGCAGGGATATTGCTTTAGCTAATAAGGAGACTTTAGTAGCCGGCGGCCAGCTGGTTATGGAGATGGTAGCGAGCAATCAGGTGCAGCTGCTGCCGGTAGACAGTGAGCACAGCGCTATTTTTCAGTGCTTGCAGGGAAATAAGGACCAAAAGATAAGACGGATTTATTTGACTGCGTCCGGTGGACCTTTTCGAGGTTGGAATTTGGAGCAGCTGGAACAGGTGTCCTTGGAGCAGGCGTTGAAGCACCCGAACTGGACCATGGGCAGTAAAATTACCATTGATTCGGCCACGATGATGAACAAAGGGCTGGAAGTTATTGAGGCCAAGTGGCTTTTTGATGTGGAGCCGACGGATATTCAGATAGCTGTCCATCCACAGAGCGTAGTCCATTCTATGGTGGAATATCAAGATGGTTCTATTTTAGCTCAGCTGGGTGCACCAGATATGAGGGTGCCTATCAGTTACGCTTTCAGCTACCCGGATCGACTGGAAAATACGCTGGAGCCCTTGGATCTTTTCGGGCTGGGTTCTCAGCTGTCCTTTGAACGACCGGACATGGAGGTATTTCGAACCATTCCTCTGGCCTATGAAGCCATCGAAAAGGGCGGTACATATCCAGCAGCTATGAACGGAGCGAATGAGGCTTTAGTTCAATTATTTTTGCAAAGAAAGATTAAATTTACAGATATTCAGAATACTATAGAAAGAATACTCAACGACCATGTACCAGTATATAATTTAAAACTGGAGGACGTTTTGGAAGCAGATCGGTCTGCCCGTCAGATGGTGCAGGACCTGTTTTAAATTACAGTTTGACGGGAAATCGTATTCAATAAGGGGGTAATAAGGATGACTATATGGACTATCATTTGTGCAATAATTATGTTTTGCATTCTGGTGTTGGTACACGAGGGCGGGCATTTTATTGCAGCAAAATCAGTAGGAGTAAAAGTCAACGAGTTCGCAGTAGGCATGGGGCCGGTGCTGCTTAAAAAAGTTCGGGGGGAAACGCAGTATTCGCTGCGGCTCTTTCCTATCGGGGGATTTTGTGCTATGGAGGGGGAGGATGACCAATCGGAGGATGAACGGTCCTTCGGCAAGCGGCCTCTTTGGGCCAAGGCAATCATCATTGTGGCCGGATCCTTTATGAACCTCGTTCTGGCGGTAATCGTGATGGCGGGTATCATTCTTTACCTGGGCATACCAACTACTTCAATCAGCGGATTCAGTGATGTGAGCCCGGCGGAAGCCGCAGGCATTCACACGGGGGATAAGATTGTCAGCATTCAGCAGCAGGAGGTCAAAAGCTGGACCGATATCACTGAAGCCATTTCTGCAGTGCAGGGGGAGACGGTGACCATTGGCGTAGACCGACAAGGGCAGCAACTGAACTTTACCATGGATTTGACTCAGGAGGAAGATACGGGACGAAAGATTATAGGTATCCTGCCGGATGTGTCGCGCAATCCGTTTACTGCTTTAATCAAGGGAGCGGAGGCCACCAAGCTGCTGGCGGTGCAGATGGTAGAGGTCATCGGACAGCTGGTGTCGGGAGATGTGTCCACCAAGGAATTGACGGGACCTATCGGCATTACGAAGGCGGTCAGTGACTCTGTCAAGTACGGCTATGTTTACGTGGCCAATCTGGCAGCACTGATTAGCTTGAATTTAGCCATCGTCAATATGCTGCCATTTCCAGCACTGGATGGAGGACGGCTGCTGTTTTTAATCATTCGTAAGGTGACCGGCCGAGCCATTACAGACGATATGGAAGCAAAGGTACATTTTATCGGCATTATGCTGCTCTTTGCCCTAATGATTTACGTCACGTGGCAAGACATCGGGCGGTTTATTTTGAACTAGAGATTCGCAGGAAGAGGCAGAGGAACATTTCTCTGTCTTTTCAGTAGGCAGGGAGGCATTATGAGAAAGAGTGTGCGGTGCGGCGATGTAATCATAGGCGGCAATGCCCCTGTGTCCATCCAGTCCATGACGAATATAGATACCAGGGACATTCCCCGGGTGGTTGGGCAGATTCGGCAGTTAGAGGAGGCCGGCTGTCAGATTATCCGGTTGGCAGTGCCAGATATGGAATCAGCGGATGCTTTTGGTCAAATCAAGAAACAGGTGAAGGCTCCCTTGGTGGCCGATATTCATTTCGATTATCGGTTGGCGGTGGCCGCCATTGAAAAAGGTGCGGATAAGGTGCGGATTAATCCGGGCAATATCGGCAGCCGAGAACGGATTCAGGCTGTGGTAACGGCGGCTAAGGCGCGGAACATTCCTATTCGAGTGGGAGTCAATTCTGGTTCTCTGGAGAAGGATATTTTGCAAAAGTACGGTGGAGTCACGGCGGAGGGACTGGCAGAAAGCGCTCTGCGAAATGCAGAACTGCTGGAGCAGATGGACTTTGAGGATATTGTTCTCTCGCTGAAAGCTTCAGATGTAGCACTGAATTATCAAGCTCATCGGCTTATTGCAGAGAAGACGAACTATCCCATCCACATCGGTATCACGGAGTCGGGTACGGTGAACAGCGGTAAGCTGAAATCAGCAATCGGCATCGGCGGCCTGCTGCTGGCAGGTATCGGTGACACCATGCGGGTATCCCTTACTGGAGACCCGGTAAAGGAAGTGTACTTTGCCAGAGATATTCTCAAAGCGATGGGTATTCGGCCAGGAGGTATCAATTTGGTATCCTGTCCGACCTGCGGCCGCACCCGGCTGGAACTGGAGCGAATTGCTCTGGAGGTAGAAGACGCAATCATCCCTTTGGCCCGGAAGCGGGAAGCTTTGGGATTACCGCCAATTACAGTAGCCGTTATGGGCTGTGTCGTCAACGGACCGGGAGAAGCCAGGGAAGCCGATTTTGGTGTGGCAGGAGGCGACGGCAAGGGCGTGATTTTTGCCCGAGGGCAGATTATTAAGACGGTGCCGGAGGAAGCAATCGTTTCTCAGCTGCTGGAGTTGATTGATCAGGATATGGAGGGGCACAGATGAAGACTTATCGATCGACCCATTTGATCAAGCCAGAGGATTTAAATCATCACCAGAACCTGTATGCTGGAAGGGGCATCGAGTGGATGGTAGAGGCCGCTTTTGTGGCAGCTGCTTTGACACATGGTGATTCTAGTGGTCTGCTTTACAGAAACACCCATCAGTTCAGTTTCAATAAGTCTGTGGAGCCAGGAGAAATTGTCAGCTATTACAGCACGGTGGTGCGGGCAGGGCGAACCAGCCTGACGGTGCGGGCCGCTTTGATTGCAGAACAGTCAGGGGAATTGCGGGCGGAAGGCTATGTGACCTTTGTTACCGTCAAATCCCATACTCATGAGCTGGTAGCCCATGGGCTGGAGCTGGATGAGGCGGTGAGCCAGGAGGAGCAGGCCTGGCGGGATAAGGCAGAACGCTTTTTTACCGGGTGACCTTTGATCTTAGGAGAACGGTATATCACAGAAGAGACGAGGAAGCATTACATAATGAAAGAATTAATAGAAGGGATCATCAATTGGAACAAGTTGGGCGGGCACCCAAGGGACCAATATAAATTTTCGCTGGGAAGAGCTCAGATGTCCCAGGAAAGCGCCACGCTTATCCTGGATATCGAGCTCAATTTTGTTATGCCCTTTGAGGATACGGAAAAGATTCGGGCCGTTATCGTCAATCAAATTCAGGGGCTCCGGGATGTGAAGCTGGGTTTTAACTATAGAAACTTGATTCAGAGTCCCCAGGAGATTGTCTGCCTTTGCGTGGGCCACATGATTGAGGAGGTCAATGGGGAATATGCCAGCAGTACAAAGACCATCTTTGCCGAGGAATCGGTCTTCGTGGATGGGGTACTGACGGTGTATGCCCTAGGGGCCGTGGTGGTTGAGGATTTAAACGCCAAGGTAGCACCTCTGTTTCAGCGGATTCTAAAGAGGGATTTCCATATTGAGGCCCAGGTTCTCTTTGAGAACCACCGGGATGAGTACCAGAAGCTGGCCAGTCAACGGCGGAATATGAAGGAATTAGAGGTAAAACAGCTTCAGGAGGAGCAGAAGCGGGCAGCAGCCTTATCCGCTTCCAGACCGGCAGCAACTGCACCCGCTGGGGGCAGCCGGGCTTTTGGCGATAGCGGAGATGCCGGCAAAGGCAAGTGGCAGAGGCGGAGAAAGGAAGAGCCGGTGGTGGGCAATCGCATCTTGGGTCAGCCGATTCAGACGGCAGCCACCCGGCTTGCCAGTGTCAATCAGGACAGCGGTACCGTAACTATTGAAGGGATTCTCTTCCGCAAGGATAATCGGACCATTAAAAACGAGAAGAAGCTGGTAACCCTGCTGATAACGGACCAAACTACTTCCATGTGCGTGAAAGCTTTTACCTCGGAAAACAAGTGGAATGAGATTGATGAACACCTGAAAAATGGTGATTTTGTGAAGATTCGGGGCAATGCGGAATGGGACACCTATGAGAATATCGTGGTGGTTATGGCTCAGGATATTGAGAAAGGCCAGATAAAAAAGCGGCAGGACACCTGCCAGCGAAAGCGGGTAGAGCTTCATGCTCATTCTAAGATGAGTGCGATGGACGGCCTGAACGAGATTAAGGACATGGTTCGCACCCATGAGGAATGGGGCCATCCAGCTATGGCCCTCACCGACCACGGAGTGGTTCAGGGATTCCCAGAAGCAGCCCATTCCCTAAGCAAGGGCTCTCCGATGAAGATTATTTATGGTATGGAGGGTTACGTCTTTGACGACAGAGACTGTATCAATCCCGACGGAACCATTGAATACAAGAAAAAAAAGACCAACCACATCATCATCTTGGTGAAAAATCAGATTGGTCTAAAAAACTTGTATAAGCTGGTTTCTATATCACACCTGGAATACTTTTATAAGCGGCCACGGATTCCTAAGTCTGTGCTTACTGCCCACCGGGAAGGGCTTATTATCGGTTCCGCCTGCGAGGCGGGAGAGGTGTTCCGGGCCGTCTATGAGAAACAAAGCCCAGAAGAAATTGAATATCTGGTAAATTATTATGATTACCTGGAAATACAGCCGCTGATTAACAATCAGTTTATGATTGATAAAGGCATGGTGGCGGACAAGGAGGGCCTGCGGGATTTAAATCGGCAGATTGTCGCTCTGGCTCAGAAGTATAGTAAGCCGGTAGTGGCTACTACCGACGCTCACTATCCTGACGCAGCATCTACACTGTATAGGAACATTCTCATGGCGGGACAGGGCTACAAGGATGGAGGCGGACAAGGCCTCTACCTGCGGACTACTCAGGAGATGCTGGAGGAATTCCAATACCTGGGGACGGACATGGCAGAGCAGGTGGTTATCGACAATACCAACCTGATTGCTGATATGATTGATGTGGTCCGGCCAGTGCCCAAGGAAAAGTATCCGCCGAAAATTCCCAACGCCGAAGAAACTCTGCGGAGTAAATGCTATGAAAAGGCCTGGAGCATTTATGGCAAGCCACTGCCGCCGGAAATTCAGGAGCGGCTGGATGCTGAGCTGGTGCCAATCATCCGGGAAGGCTATGCAGTTATGTACATTGCGGCGGAAATGTTGGTACAGAAATCCCTCAGTGATGGATACTTAGTAGGATCCCGAGGGTCTGTAGGCTCTTCTTTTGCAGCGACTATGGCCGGCATTACCGAGGTAAACCCTTTACCTCCGCACTACATCTGTCCGAACTGTAAAGAGCTGGAGTGGGGAGACCCCAAGGAGTATGACTGCGGGGTGGACATGGAAGATAAGAATTGCCCGAAATGTGGTACACTCTTTAAGAAGGATGGGTTCTCTATCCCCTTCCAAACCTTCTTAGGCTTTGAAGCAGATAAGGAGCCGGATATCGACCTGAACTTCGCCGGAGAATATCAACCGGTGGCTCATCGCTATGTAGATGAGATTTTCGGAGCTAAAAACGTGTTTAAGGCGGGAACCATCGGTACGGTGGCCACCAAGACAGCCTACGGCTTCGTAATGAAATACTTTGAAGAGCGTCAGATCCCGGTGAACAAGTATGAGGTGGAACGGCTGGCGGAATGCTGTACTGGTGTAAGACGGACGACGGGACAGCACCCGGGGGGAATCATCATCGTTCCCGATGACCACGAGATTTACGAGTTCTGTCCTGTTCAGCACCCGGCCAACGATGTGAACTCTGATTTTATTACCACCCATTTTGACTACCATTCCATTGACCAGAACTTGCTCAAGCTGGACATTCTGGGCCACGATGTGCCCTCTATGATTCGTCATTTGCAGGATATGACGGGACTGGATCCGCTGACCCAAGTGCCGCTGTCCGATGCAAAGGTCAACACCATCTTTAACGGCATTGAAGGACTGGATATCAAGGATCCGGAATATCGATTTGTTCATGGCAGCTACGGCATTCCAGAATTCGGCACCAAGTTTACCCGGCAGATGCTGGATGATACCCATCCTACCCGTTTTGCGGACTATGTGCGAATTTCTGGGTTCTCCCACGGTACTGACGTGTGGATTAATAATGCTCAGGAATGGATTCGTTCCGGTCAGACAACCATCAAGGATGCCATCTCCACCCGAGACGACATTATGAACTATCTGATTTTAAAAGGGCTGCCGAAAAAAAGTGCCTTTAACATCATGGAAAAAGTGCGAAAGGGTAAAGGGGTTACGGATGAAGATGTGTCCCTTATGGAGAATAACGATGTACCTGAATGGTATATTGAATCCTGCCGCCGAATCAAGTACATGTTCCCTCGGGCCCATGCGGTGGCCTATGTGATGATGTCCTACCGGATTGCCTATTTCAAGGTCTATTATCCAGTGGAGTTCTACGCCACCTATTTCACCACCAAGGTCAGTGAATTCGATGCGGATACTATCCTTAAGGGATCGGCAGCGGTACTGGAAAAGATGGACAGTCTTTTGGCCAAGGGGAAAAATGCCACCAAAAAAGAAGAGGATGAGGTAATCGTTCTGGAAGTGGCCTATGAGATGTATGCCCGAGGCTATGGATTTTTGGAAGCTCAACTGGGGATTTCCCATGCAACGAAGTTTTATGCCCGGGAGGGTAAGGTGCTGCTGCCTTTTGTGGCGCTAGCTGGAGTTGGAGAAAATGCAGCCCGAGCCATCGTGGAGGAATATGAAAAACAGCCTTTTGAGACTATCGATGAGATTCGGGAGCGGGCTAAGGCTAACAAGACGGCCATTGAAGCTCTCCGTGACCATGGAGTGCTAAAAGGTCTGCCGGAATCGGATCAGCTGTGTTTATTTTAGATTTTTGTTGACAAATACAAAAGTATGGGATAAAATTAGTGAAAATAAATAAATTTCATAAAGGCGAAGATAGGGTAAAGTAAATTTTTGTAACGTCAACAGAGAGCCGGAGGAGCTGGAAACCGGCGGCGACACATTTATTGAAGTTCCCCCTGGAGCTGGTACACTGAACACACTGCTTGTGCAGTCAGTAGGTGCGCACGGGTTCTCCCGTAACAGAGATAAGGATGTTAGTCCTGAGTGGCCTTTTGAAGGCAATAAGAGTGGTACCGCGGACTTTCCGTCTCTTAGGAGAAGGAAAGTCTTTTTTTGTACAGAAGTGGGAGTTTTCACACGCGCTTGTTGCCAGAACCTCAGCAGAGCCGCCCTTCAGGATACAAAGAGTTGGAAAAGGAGAAGGGAAAATGATTTGGAATGAAACAGCAGAATGTATGGAGTTAGCACAAAGGCGGGAGCTGCAAAGCCGCAGGTTGAAGGATACGGTGGCCCGGGTCTACCAGAATGTAGAGTTTTACAGAAAAAAGATGCAAGAAATCGGGGTGGAGCCTGGAGACATTCAAACGATCGATGATATCGTCAAGCTGCCGTTTACCACCAAACAGGACTTGAGGGACAATTATCCTTTTGGCCTTTGTGCTGCCCCAGAAAGTCAGTTTGTGCGGATTCACGCCTCTTCGGGAACGACTGGCAAGCCTACGGCGGTACCGTACACCCGAAAGGATTTGGAGACTTTCTCCGAGTGTGTAGCTCGCTGTATCTGCTCCGCAGGAGGAACCAGAAAGGATATCATCCAAATCGCTTATGGCTACGGCCTGTTCACTGGCGGACTGGGGCTTCACGACGGAGCTACCAAATTGGGTGCAGGTGTCATTCCAATCTCGGGAGGGAACACGCGAAATCAGCTGACGCTAATGAAAGATTTTAAACCTACCATCTTGGCCTGCACGCCGTCCTATGCCATGTTTTTAGCCGAATCCCTGGCTGAAAACGGTATGAGCAAGGAAGACCTATCCTTGAAAGTCGGTATCTTTGGGGCGGAGCCCTGGAGCAAGGAAATGCGGAAAAAAATTGAGGAGGGCTTGGGTCTGACCGCCTATGACATCTATGGTCTCAGTGAAATCATGGGACCTGGCGTGTCCGCCAGCTGCAACCAGCAAGACGGTCTGCATGTAGCAGAAGATCACTTTTATCCGGAAATCCTCAATCCAGATACGTTGGAGGCTGTTTCGGATGGCACGGTAGGCGAGCTGGTGTTCACACATCTGACGAAAGAGGCTATGCCCCTTTTGAGATACCGGACTAGAGACTTGAGCAGCATCACCCGCAGCACCTGTCAATGCGGCAGAACAACCGCCAAGATGGGACGGATTTTGGGTCGAAGCGACGATATGCTCATTATCCGTGGTGTCAACGTCTTCCCTTCTCAGGTGGAAAGCGTTCTCCTGGAGGTGCCGGAGGTTTCTGCTAACTATGTAATCATTGTCGATCGTCAGGGGACGATGGATACGGTGGAAGTCAAAGTAGAACTGGATGAAAAATATGTGCCCGATGAAATGGGTGAGCTGGAGAACATCCGGGAGAAGATTCGCCACAAGCTGAACAGTGTGCTGAGAATCGGTGTAAAGGTTACTTTGGCCGAGCACAAGACTATTCAGAGAAGTGAAGGCAAGGCAAAGCGGGTTCTGGATAAACGCCACATTTAGGAGGTGAAGGGAGGATGAATTACATGAAGATTATCAAACAGGTGACGGTGTTTTTACAAAACGAGACGGGACGGCTGGAAGAGCTGACCCAGATATTTGGTGAAAATAGCATTAATATTTCGGCAATCAGCATCGCGGAAGCGGCGGAATTTGGCATAGCCAGAATGATTGTAGATGATTATGAAAGAGCTGTTGAGAAGTTGAAAGAAAAAGAGTTTTCAGTCCATTTGGTAGACGTCTTGTGTGTGGAAACGCCCGATGAGGCAGGCGCTTTGCATCACATATTGAAAAAGCTGGCATCCGCCGGCATTAATGTTTCCTATATGTATGGCTATTCCAACAACGGTGTAGCACCGATGATTATGAAGGTAAATGATACAGATCGGGCCTTGGCCATTCTAAATATGTAGGGTGAAAACGAAATAAAGGCTTGCTTTTGCAGGCCTTTTATGTTATTCTAATATAAGTTGTTAATTTTAGACTTTTGTTGAGAAGAGTGGGCGTTGTCCACTCTTCTGCTTTTGTAGAAATCAAAATAGAGCGAATGGAATGGAAAGGGAACGAAATGGCTAAGGTGAAAATAAAGGACTTAGTTGAAGACCTGCTGGCTTCATTTTTAGCGGAGAATGGCTTAGAACTTTATAATGTGGAATTTATAAAGGAAGCAAAAGATTGGTTTTTGAGAGTTTATATCGATAAAGCAGAGACGGCTGGAGAAGAATATATCAGTACGGATGACTGCGAGATGGTTAGTCGGTTTTTGAGTGAAAAGTTGGATGAAAACGATCCCATCGAACAAAATTATTATCTGGAAGTCTCTTCCCCAGGCATGGACCGAGAGTTATTCCGGGAGCGGGATTACCAGCGGTATGCCGGCAGTCAGGTAGAGGTCAGCCTTTACCAGGCTTTGAACGGAAAGAAAAAGCTGGAGGGCCAGCTGGTGGGTATTCAGGAGGACACGCTGATTTTGACCGATGAAAAAAATCAACAGATTGAAATTCCTGTGAGCAAAGTGGCTAAGACAAGATTAGCAGTGATATTTTAAAGGAGGTTTTGCGGGAACATGAATAGAGAATTTATAAAGGCCATTGAAGAGCTGGAGAAGGAAAAAGAAATTTCCAAGGATGTTCTTATTGAAGCCATTGAATCGGCATTGGTATCGGCCTATAAGAAGAACTACGGAACATCTCAGAATGTGCGGGTAAATATCAATAAAGATACCGGCGACATCGATGTATTCATGAAGAAAGATGTAGTGGAAGAGGTTTGGGAAGACTTGATCGAAATTTCTCTGGAAGATGCCTTGGAGATCGATCCGCGGTATAAGATTGGCGATGCCATTGAATACCAAGTGACTCCAAAGGACTTTGGCAGAATTGCAGCCCAGACAGCTAAACAGGTAGTAGTTCAGCGAATTCGGGAAGCGGAACGGGGGATGATTTTCGACGATTATATTAATCGGCAAGGTGAGATTATCAACGGACAGATTCACCGCATCAGCAACGACACCCTATTCATCAACATGGGCAAGACCGAAGGCATCCTAGCTGCTACGGAGCAGGTACCAGGAGAACGGTATGATGTCAACGATCGAATTAAGGTTTACATCATGGATGTGAAGAAGACTACTAAGGGCCCGCAGGTGTACTTGTCCAGATCCCATCCCGGTTTGGTAAAAAGGCTCTTTGAGTTGGAAGTACCGGAAATAGAAGACGGAGTTATCGAGATTAAAAGTATTTCTCGAGAAGCTGGCTCCAGAACAAAGATGGCCGTCTATGCCTTGGATGAAAATGTGGATGCCGTAGGCGCTTGTGTCGGACCACGCGGAAGCCGGGTCCAGGTCATCGTAGATGAGTTGTTCGGGGAGAAAATTGACATCATCAACTGGAGTGATTATCCAGAGGAGCTAATCAGCAGTGCCCTGAGTCCCGCTAAGGTGGAGCAGGTGCTTATAAATGATGAAGATAAGACTGCTATTGCTGTCGTACCAGACTATCAGTTGTCTTTGGCCATCGGTAAAGAAGGTCAGAATGTACGGCTGGCAGCAAAGCTGTGTGGCTGGAAGATTGACATCAAAAGTCATACTCAGTATTACTCAGAGCCAGAAGAAATCGTGGACTACGAAGAAGATGATTTGGAAATGGACAGTTTTGAGAGCGAAGAAGAACTGCTGACTGGCGACTTGGAGAATGAAGAAATTTTGCCAAGTGACGAGGTTGAGCAAGAAGAGGAATAAGAAGAATTGAGGTGAGGGCCTTGAAGACGAAGAAAATACCCATGAGACGCTGTGTGGGCTGTATGGAATCCAAGCCCAAGACTCAGCTGTTGCGAATAGCTGGCTACGAAGGCCACGTATCAGTGGATCTGACGGGAAAGGCTAAGGGCAGAGGGGTTTACCTATGTCCGGACACCCAGTGTTTTGAAAAAGCCCAGAAGAGGCGAGCCATTGGTCGGAATCTGGAGATGGAGCTGAGCAGTGAACAGCTGGAAAGTCTGTTTGAGGAATTAAAAAAATATGAGGAAAAAAATCGATAGCTATTTGGGGTTTGCGAAGCGCTCCAGAAATCTGCTCATGGGCTATAATACATGTCTTTTGGCTATGAATAAAAGGAAGATAAAGCTTTTGATTGTGGCAGACGATGTTTCGGAAAATACGATGAAGAAAATGGTCGGCTCGGCGGAAGAGCATCAGGTGGTATACCGCATATACAGCACCTGCGATGAGTTGTCACAAGCCTGCGGAACGATGGGAAGGGGTGTATTTGGCATAACAGATCAAAATTTTGCAAACGTCATTTTGAAAGAGATTGATGAAAATCAGTCTATATAGAAGGAGGTGTTCGGATGACAATTAAAATCCACGAGTTGGCAAAAGAATTGAATATGAACAGCAAAGAGTTGCTGGAGAAGATCAATTCAATGGGGATTCAAGCGAAAAGTCATATGAGCGGACTATCTGACATTGATGCAATTTCAGTGAGAAATACTGTAACTAGAAGCCGGTCAAGCGCAGAGACTAAAATCGTCAAGGCGGCGCCCAAGAAGGTAGAAAAGGAAGACAAAGAGGAGGAACCGAGAATCGTAGTGAAGGCAGCAGAAAAATTGACAGCAAGTCCATCCGCCAAGCCGGCGAAGACTCAGACAGCCAAAGGCCAGGAGAGAAGTGGGGCCATGCAGAAACCGCCGGTAGGGAAACCCGTACCGAGAGATGTAGAAGCAACAAAATCAAAGCCGCCGGTAGGAAAGCCGGTAGTTCCAAAGGATTTTGAAGAAAAGGATGCTAAAAAGCACGCAGAGGCGGCGGTAAAGCCGGCTGCAGAAGCGAAAGCACCAGTAAAGAATGAGGTAGAGAAGCCGGTACAGGCCAAGCCAGAACCAACTCCGGCACCTATTTCAGAAGGCCCTCAGCGGCTGAAAATCATCAAAAAGTTTGACCCGGAAGAAGAACGAAGAGAGCGGGAAAAGGCAGAAGAACGTCGGAAGGCTGAAGCCCAGCGACGGGAGCAGGCCAGAAGCGAAGGCAACCGATCCGGCGGTCGAGGTGATTATCAGCGCAGAGACGGAAACCGGGAAGGCAGCGGTCCCTACAACGGACCACGCAGAGATAATAACGGCGGTGGTTACCGGGACAACAATGGGCCCCGAGATAACAATGGACCACGCAGAGATAACAATGGCGGCGGCTACAGAGATAATAACGGACCACGCAGAGATAACAATGGCGGCGGCTACCGGGACAACAACGGACCACGCAGAGATAACAATGGACCGCAAAGAGACGGAAACCGAGACAACAACGGACCACGCAGAGATAACAATGGCAACAATGGCGGCGGCTACCGGGATAACAACGGAAATCGGCCAAATTATCAGCGCAGCGGTGACCGCCCTTACTACAACAAAGACAAGGACGGGGATAACCGAGATCACAGAGGCGGCGGCGAACGGAAGAATTTCCAGCGCAACGACAGGGGCGGCGATGTGGCAGCTCCTATGGTATCCAAGCCGACTATCAAGCGGGATGAGAAGGAAAAGGAAAAAGAGCGGGATAAATTCGCTAAATTAGAGAAGAATGGAAAGCCAAAGCAGGGTGGAAAGCCTAGATCTTTGGAAAAGGCTCCGAAGCCGAAGAAGCATCAGTCTCGGCCAAAGGTGGTAGAAGAACCAGAAGTAAACATGGAAGAGCTGCCAGTAGGCACCAAGATTATCAACGTGCCGATCACTGTAGCTGGATTCTGTGAACAGCTTGAAATATCCACGTCTACTGTTATCATGAAACTGATGAAGCTAGGCATTATGGCGAACATCAATCAGAACGTAGATGAAGAAACGGTATTAATTCTGGCCGAAGAACTGGGTGTCAGCGTAGTTATCGGCAAGGTAGAGGAAGATGCCGTGGAAGAAGGCTTGGAAAACTTCGAGGATAAGGAAGAAGATCTGAAGCCGAGACCACCAATTGTAACCGTTATGGGTCACGTAGACCATGGTAAGACTTCCTTGTTGGATGCCATCCGTAAAACTAATGTGACGGCTTCCGAATCTGGCGGCATTACCCAGCATATCGGTGCGTCAGAAGTTACCATTAACGGACAGAAGATTGTGTTCTTGGATACACCAGGACATGAGGCCTTTACTGCCATGAGAGCCAGAGGTGCTCACGGTGCGGATATCGCTATTTTGGTCGTAGCTGCCGACGATAGCGTGAAGCCGCAGACCATTGAGTCCATCAGCCACGCGAAGGCCGCAGGTGTGCCGATTATTGTAGCTATCAACAAGATCGATAAGCCAGGAGCTAATCCGGATCGAGTTATGCAGGACTTGACGGAGCATGGTATCTTAGTAGAGTCTTGGGGTGGTGACACCATTGCAGTGCCTGTTTCAGCTAAAGCTGGCGACGGTATTGTTAACCTGTTGGAGATGGTACTGCTTCAGGCAGAAGTGATGGAACTGAAAGCCAACCCGAACCGGCTGGCTATGGGTACTGTTATTGAAGCTCGTTTGGATAAGGCTAAAGGGCCGGTGGCTACGCTGTTAGTGACCAATGGTACGCTTCAGTCCGGTACGAGTATCGTTGCGGGTACCAGCAGTGGACGTATCCGTCTGATGACGAACTTTAAGGGGGACACTATCCGCAAAGCCGGACCGGCTACCGCAGTGGAAATCTTGGGTCTTACCGATGTACCAGAAGCCGGAGATGTGTTCCATGCAGTGAAGGAAGACAAAGTAGCCCGTGAAATTGCGGAAAGCAGAAAATCCAAACTGCGAGAAGAAGTATTGGCAAGAAATGCTAGCAGCACGTTAGAGCAGTTGTTCTCCCAGATTCAGGAGGGCGAGATCAAAGAGCTGAACCTGATTATCAAGGGTGACGTGCAGGGTTCCGTAGGAGCATTGGAAGCTTCCTTAGAAAAGCTGAAAAATGAAAATGTGCGTGTACGCATTATCCATTCTGGGGTTGGTACCGTGACAGAATCCGATGTTATGCTGGCAGGAACGTCCGGAGCGGTTATTATTGGCTTTAACGTGCGTCCGAGCACGGCAGTTTCCACCATGGCTGAACGGGATGGGGTAGAAATCCGAACCTACAGCGTAATCTACAATGTCATCGATGACGTAGAAGCTGCGATGAAGGGTATGCTGGATCCTGAATTTAAAGAAGAAGTTTTGGGTAAAGTAGAAGTACGGACCACCTTTAAGGTACCAGGCGTAGGCACCATTGCAGGCGCTTATGTACTAGAGGGAAAAGTAGTTCGAAATGCGCAAATCCGTTTAGTTCGAGACGGCATCGTATATCACGAAGGCAAGATTTCTTCCTTGAAGCGGTTTAAGGATGACGCCAAGGAAGTTCAGCACGGGTTTGAGTGCGGTATCGGCTTCGAAAATTACAATGACCTGAAAGAGGGAGATATTATCGAATGCTTCCACATGGTAGAGGTCGAGAGAAAATAGGAAGGTAAGGCTAATGGGCAAAGGATATAGACAAGGCCGCCTCGGAGAAGAGATTAGGAGACTGATCGGTGAATTGCTCCTGAGAGAAATTAAAGACCCTAGATTATCGGGATTGGTCAGCGTATCTGCCGTGGAGGTTACCTCCGACGGCAGCTATGCCACCGTCTATGTGACCGCGCTGAATACCAGCAAAGATCAGGAAGTGGCGCAAAAGGAGAAGGAGGACGTTTTGGCCGCCTTCAAAAGCGCCAAAGGCCTGATTAAGCGGGAAATCGGCAGGAGTATCAAGCTTCGGCACGTACCGGAATTGATTTTTAAGCTGGATACCTCTTTGGAATATGGCAGACATATTTCTCAGGTTATCAGCAGCTTAGGCATAGAAGATTACAAGAGCGAAGAAGAACCGGATGAAGAAGATGAATAAAGCAAACAATACATTGAAAGAGATTGCGGAGATTTTAGTAGCTTCAAAAAGTGTGTTGCTGTTCCCTCATACCCATATGGACGGCGACGCACTGGGCTCTTCTGCCGCACTTTGTGCAGCACTTCGGAAGCTTGGCAAACAGGCTTATATCCTCATTGAGGACGAGATTGCTGCCTTTTTAAAGTTTTTGGACAAGGATTTCTGCACCTCTGACTTGGAGATTATCAGCCAGCCAGATGTGTGCCTCTGCATGGACTGCGGAGATGTGAGCCGATTTCAAAAAAGAGAAGAGAAATTTTTATCAGGAAAGCAAAAGGGCTGTTTGGATCACCATACCACGACAGTCCCTTTTGCTGATTTTAATTATATTGATTCAACCGCTGCGGCCACTGGGGAGATTGTTTATGATCTGCTTCAGGAATTGCCAGTGGAATTGGATAAAGAGATTGGCTCAGCCCTCTTTGCGGCTATTACGACGGATACGGGGAATTTTCAATATTCCAACACCACGGGAAAGACTCATCAAATTGCCGCAGACCTGTGGGACCGAGGCGTGGACTACAATGAGGTCAGTGTGGAGCTCTACCAGAATAATCGCCTGGAAAAGTTACTGCTTCAGACCAGGATTTTACAAGGGTTGCATGTCTTTGCAGGGGGCCAGGCGGCCATCTGCGGCTTTACCGAGGAGATGCTTCGGGAGACCGGAGGACTGAGAGATGAGGCGGAAGGCGTGGTGGAAATCATGCGCAACATCGCTGGCGTGGAACTGGCCATCTTTGTCAAGGAGGTCAGCTCTCAGGAGTGCAAGGTCAGCATGAGGTCTAAGAAATATGTGGATGTGGCGGCTATCGGCCAGAAGCTGGGCGGCGGCGGCCACGTGCGTGCGGCAGGTTGTACGGTAAAAGAAGGCTATGAGAAGACTATCCAGGTAATGATGGGGTTGGCAGAAGAACAGTTGAAAGGACAAATATGATTGAGCAGGGAATTATTAACGTAAACAAGCCCAAAGGATATACCTCCCACGACTGCGTGAATGTGGTTCGCAGCCTGACGGGAATCAAGCGGGTGGGTCATACGGGTACCCTGGACCCCATGGCGGAGGGCGTTCTGCCAGTATGCATCGGCAGCGCTGCCCGCATTATGGAATATCTGGACATGGATTTGAAGACATACACCTGTCAGGTTCTTTTAGGTTTAGAAACCGATACCTTGGATATCTGGGGGCAGACGGTGTCGGAGGACATAAAAGGAACCGAAGCCCTTATTGGGGAAGGAAAGATTTCGGAAGTTGCTGTTCGACAGGTTCTGGAAAAGTTTAAGGGGGTTATCTCTCAGATTCCACCAAAGTATTCAGCGTTGAAGGTAAAGGGAAAAAAGCTGTATGAGTACGCCAGAGCAGGGGAAGTGGTTGAAATTTCCTCTAGAAGGGTATATATTAAAAATATACAACTTGTAGATATTACTTTATCAGAGAGGAGCTTTACTTTTGAGGTGACCTGTTCTAAGGGGACGTATGTCCGTTCCATGTGCAGGGACATTGGTCAAGCCCTAGGGTGTAAGGCTGTCATGAGTGGTTTGGTGCGAACAGCCAGCGGTGCTTTTAATTTGGAACAGGCAGTGACCATGGACCAGCTGAAGGCCCTGCGGCAGGGAGAGAATATAAGGGATCCCAAGACCGGAAGGATTACCTCCTACGCTAGGGCATTGCCGGAGGAGCTCAACACTTTTGTGGTATCGGTGGATTTTCCGCTGGTCCATTTTGGAGAGATTTTGGTTCGCCCAGATCGGGTGAAGTGGTTTTGCGATGGCGGCGCTGTTCAGGCTAATCAGGTGGAGGTTCAGAGCAGGCCTCGGTTTGCAGAAGAAGCACCACCCATGGCCGCCAGAGAGGAATTTCGTCAGGCATATAAGGCTTATACAGGAGACAGAGGCGAAGCTGTCTTTCTGGGCGTAGCTTTTTTTGACCAGGAGAAGAATACTTTCAAGGCAGATAAAGTTTTTGGCAGAGGATAGAAGATGATTATTTTTAATAGTACAGAGGAAATCAAAAAGATAGAGGGAACTGTAGTCGCTTTGGGCAACTTCGACGGCGTTCACAAGGGTCATCAGGCGTTGATTGCCCGTACCGTCCAAGCAGCCAAAGCAGCCGGTTTGAAAAGTGCTGTCTTTACCTTTTCTAATCACCCCAAAAATGTTCAGCCTGGAGAAAAGCCTGTGAAAAATATTTTATATTTTGATGAAAAGGCGGAGATTATTGAGCGGTTAGGGGTTGATTACCTGTTCAATATTCCCTTTGATGAGCGGATTCGTACCATGGAGGCCCTAGACTTTATCGATCAAATTCTTTTGGAAAAGTTCAATATGAGACAGGCTTACTGTGGCTTTAACTATAAGTTTGGCTACAAAGCCCAGGGAACGCCGGAAGTCTTAATGCGGGAAGGTATTAAGAAAGGTTTTGGCATTCACGTACTGGAGCCCTTTCAGATTGACGGACAGCTGGTAAGCAGCACGTTTATCCGCAGCCTGATAGGGGAAGGCAAGGTCGATCAATGCATGAAGTACATGGGCAGGCATTACGCCATCGGCGGCGAAGTGGTGGTGGGCAATAAGATTGGCCGGACCATCGGGTTTCCGACTTCTAACCTGATTATCGATGAAAGCATGGTGACACCGCCTAACGGTGTATACGTCACCTATTGCAGTTACAATGGAATTCGTTATCCCAGCATTACTAACGTGGGAGTGAAGCCGACCATCGGCGACTACAAGAAGAACGTAGAAACACATATTTTTAATTTTAATAAGGAATTGTACGGCAAGAACATTCGAGTGGAGTTTCTGGAGAAGAGCAGAGACGAAAGAAAATTTGCTGGCGTAGAGGAATTGTCTAAGCAAATTACAAGCGATTGTATTATGGCGAAGGATTATCATAGAAGAACAAAATATCGGTGAGTGGAGATATATGATAAAGAATCGAATAAATCGAAGTGAACGTACAATAGCTTTATGGTTGGTCCTGATCTGGAGCGTAGCCAGCATTTTCTGCTTTCCCGTTTATGTGGAAGCAGGTGGAAGTTCTGCGGAGAAGGTAGTGAAGGTGGGTTATTACCCAGATTACGCTACCATCATGGAACCTTCCAGTCAGGAGAGCCGAGGGTATGGCTATGAATATTTACAGGAGATTGCGAAGTATACAGGCTGGACCTATCAGTTTGTAAAGTGCTCCTGGGAAGAGGGCCTCCATATGCTGCAAGAAGGAAAGCTTGATCTTTTGGGACCCATGGAGAAGACTCCGGCCAGAGAAGAAATCTATGACTTTCCAGCCATGCAGATGGGGGTAGAGACTGGCGTGCTGTTTGCCAACAAAGACAGTCAGCTTTCCTACGATGACTGGGAGGCTCTGGACGGCATACGGGTCGGTTCAGAACCAGGGAAATACTACATAGAGGCCATGGAACGATACTGTCAGGAAAAAGGGATACAGGTTCAGTATGTGTATACGGATTCCAAGGATATCAGCAGAGAACTGCGAGAAGGCCGATATGATGCCTATTTGACAGGGGATTTGTACACAGTACCCGGGACCATGGTAGTGGCTCGGCTGTCAGCAACCCCTTATTATTATGCCACGACCAAGGGCAACCGAGAGATTCTAGAGGGGATGAACAAGGCCCTTCAGGAAATCTTTAAAAGAGATAAATATTTTGAAGAAAAGCTTTATGACAAGTACTTCAGTGGCCGGGAGAACAGCAAGCCAGGCATGGACAAGAGTGAGCTGGAAGTGGTAAAGAAATACCCTAAGCTGGTGGTGGGGTGTGAGTCAGACAGCCGTCCCTTGCAATATTACGATCGAGATTCAGGTTTACCCAGCGGTATCTGCATCGACATTCTGACAGAGGTAGGCCGCCTTAGCGGCATTGAATTTCAATTTGTGCCCATAACCAGCAGCAAGGGGAAGGTGGCAAAGCAGAAGCTGGAAGAAGTGGATTTGTATGCAGGGCACCGAGGAGGGATTTTAGCCGGCGGCCGTGACACAGCGGCGTATTTGAGCATCCCCATGATGCTGGTATCGGATGAGCAGATTAACTTATCTGATCCGTTGAAGGTGGCCGTCTACTCTTTTGATAAGATGAACTACAACCAGTTGAAAAAGGAGTATCCGCAGTTTTTTGTTCAGACGGCAGAGACATCAGAGGAGGCCTTAAAAGTCCTTCACTCAGGGGAAGCAGATGCGATGCTCATGCCTGCCTACATCTACAATGAGCTGGAACAGTTAGAAAAGACAAGCAGCTTTTTTGTCTACAGTACGGATCTTAAATGCCGCATGAACCTTCAGGTATCTGAGCAGTTGCCGGAGAAAATGATTGATATCCTCAACAAGGGTATCGCCAGATTGGACGGCGATGTGGTGAACACCATCATTTATAAGAATACCTCTGCCAGTGCCTATGAGGTATCTTTTGGCAGATTGATTAAGGAAAATGCCTGGAGTCTGTTGGGGCTGGTGGTGGTGCTCTTCGGGGCGGCGTTATTCCTCATTGAGCGGAACAATAAAAAGCTTAAATCCATCCTCTATGTAGATAAAAGCACAGGAAAATCTTCTTTGGCTAAGTTTCACCTGGAGGCCAGGGATTTGCTGGATAGTGCCGAACCAGAGGAATACATGCTGGTGAGCATGGATGTGAACAACTTTAAATACATAAACGATATTTATGGTTATGATGTGGGCAACCAGGTTCTACAAGCTTTGGCAGAACATATCGAACAAATTTTGCCGGGAGAAATTCTGCTCACGGCTCGGCGGACTGCGGATAATTTTGTATTTATCGGGAAAGCTGCCGATAAGAATCAAATTTTTGCATCTATAGCCGATGATCGAAACCTGAGAAAAGATGTTCAGGCTATCCTGGGACAGGATTATGAGCTGAACTTAAGCATTGGGGCCTATGTTATTCATCAGCCGGAGAAAAACCTCTCGATAATGCTGGATTATGCGAATATTGCCAAGAAGACAGTAAAAGGCAGGGTGGGGAATCCCATCGCCGAGTACACCCCGGAGATGGCGGAGAACATGGAGCTGAAAAAGAAAGTAACCGTGGGCATGGAGGCCGGTTTGCTCCACAAGGAGTTCATTACCTGTATTCAGCCGAAGTATTCCTTGTCGGATGAGACGCTGATTGGAGCAGAAGTGTTGGTTCGCTGGAAACATCCGGAGCTGGGTATGCTGTCTCCTATGCTGTTTATTCCCCTGTTTGAGGAAAACGGTTTTATTGAGAAGTTGGATTTGTATATATTTGAGTCCACCTGCCAGATGATTCAGAAATGGAGGCAGGCAGGCGCAGACAAGATTCCGCGTATTTCGGTGAATGTGTCCAGAGTGACCTTGGGCCGGGAGAACTTGGTAAAAGATATGCTGGAGCTGGCAAAAAAATATCAAGTGCAGACCCCTGGCTTGGAAATCGAGATTACCGAAGGTACCTTGGAAAAGAATACCGAGCGGATTATAGACATTATCAACGAGTTTAAGGCAGCCGGGTTCTACGTGTCCATCGACGATTTTGGCAGCGGTTATTCCTCCTTGAGTATATTAAAGGATATGCCGGCAGATATTATTAAGATAGACAAAGAATTTCTCTCAGAGACCTTTGACAGTCAGAAGGGAAGAAATATCATCCGCAGTGTCATTAAGATGTCCAAGGAGTTGAATTTGGAGATTGTTGCAGAAGGCATCCAGACCAGGGAACAGGCAGAAGCTTTACGAGCGATGGAATGTGATGTGGCTCAGGGGTATTATTTTGCCAGGCCCATGCAGCCCCAAGACTTTGAAGATTTGATTTTGCAGGCGGCTAAAAAGAACTAGACAAGGATATCCAATCATGATATGATTAGGTGTCAATATGTAAGTGCCTTTGACTTAGTCTCTCGAAACTCCGACGAAGACTCGGCAAAGGTGAATGAAGAAAAGGAGAAAGAACATGATTGATCAGACTAAAAAAGCAGAGATTATCAAGGATTATCAGTTGAAGGAAGGTGACACCGGTTCCCCGGAAGTACAGGTAGCTGTTTTAACCTTCAGAATCAATGATTTAAATGAACACTTGAAGATCCACAAGAAGGACCATCACTCAAGAAGAGGTCTGTTAAAGATGGTTGGACAGAGAAGAAACCTTCTTAATTACCTAAAGGATAAGGATATTGAAAGATACAGAAATCTTATTGCACGTTTAGGATTAAGAAAGTAGTCGAGGAATACAAGCGGGGCATGAAAGCTCCGCTTTTATTTTTTAACCGAGGAAGTATTGCTGAAAGCCATATGGACGAGGTTTTATATAATGTATAATAAGATACGGGTTGGCAAAAATAGACCAAGAATTAACAGGAGGTAGTTGTTAATATGGCGAGATTTGAAGATTACAAAACGTTTAAAACGATGGTAGGCGGAAGACCGCTGCAGGTAGAGATTGGCAAGGTTTGTGAGCAGGCCAACGGACAGGCTATGCTGCGGTATGGTGACACAGTGGTTAACGTGACCTGCTGTGCGTCCAAGGAACCAAGACCGGACATTGACTTTTTTCCGCTGAGCGTGGATTATGAAGAAAGAATGTATGCCGCAGGTAAAATTCCCGGAGGCTTTATAAAGCGGGAAGGACGGCCGAGTGAAAAGGCAATTTTGAGCTCCCGGCTGATCGACCGGCCAATTCGGCCTTTATTCCCGAAAGGGTATCGGAATGATGTTGTGGTAGTAGCTACCGTTATGTGTGTGGATCCGGATTGTGCGCCGGAAATCGTGGGCATGCTGGGATCTTCTATCGTCCTTTCTACATCGGATATCCCATGGGACGGCCCAACGGCCTCTGTGCTGGTAGGCATGGTAGACGGTCAGTTTGTAGTAAACCCTACACAGGAACAGCGAGAGCAGTCCGACATGCACTTGGTGGTGTCGGGCACTAAAGAGGCCATCATGATGGTAGAGGCAGGTGCGAAGGAAGTGCCAGAGCAGACTATGCTGGATGCCATTCTCTTTGCTCACGATGAAATCAAGAAACTGGTAGAATTTATCGAGGAAATTATCCGCGAGGTTGGTAAGACAAAGCAGGACGTAGAGCTTTACAAGGTTCCGGAAGATATTGACCAGGCAGTGCGGGCTTTTGCAGTAGATAAAATGAAGGTTGCTATCAAGACGGTAGATAAGCTGGAACGGCTGGATAACATGGATGCGGTAGAGGTGGAAACGAAAGAACACTTCGCAGAGATTTATCCAGAGAATGGAAAGGATATTGCTTCCGTGTTATACAACATTACCAAGGAAGCAGTTCGTTCTATGATTTTAGATGAAGGCATTCGCCCAGATAACAGAAAGCCTGCGGACATCCGTCCGATTTGGTGTGAAACTGGTGTATTGCCGCGGACTCACGGTACCGGTTTGTTCAAGCGTGGACAGACTCAGGTCCTTTCTGTTTGCACGGTAGCTCCGGCTTCTGAAGCACAGACTATTGATGGTATTGGTGAAGAGACAGAAAAGCGTTACATGCATCACTACAACTTCCCGGCTTTCTCTGTAGGTGAGGCCAGAACAGCCAGAAGTCCTGGAAGACGAGAAATCGGACACGGAGCGTTGGCTGAAAGAGCGTTGATTCCAGTGCTGCCGAGTTTGGAAGAGTTCCCGTATGCCATTCGAGTGGTATCGGAAGTACTGTCCTCTAACGGTTCTACTTCTATGGGTTCCACCTGCGGTTCTTGTCTGGCTCTGATGGATGCCGGCGTACCGCTTAAGCGTCCTGTTTCCGGTATTGCTATGGGACTTATTGAGCGAGTAGAGGAAGATGGCAGCAGTAAAATTGCCATCCTGTCTGATATCCAGGGTATGGAAGACTTCCTGGGAGATATGGACTTTAAAGTGACTGGTACAGAGATCGGTGTAACTGCTATCCAAATGGATATTAAGGTTCACGGACTGTCCAGACAGATATTAGAG
Organism: Aminipila butyrica; assembly: GCF_010669305.1. Taxonomy (NCBI): domain Bacteria; kingdom Bacillati; phylum Bacillota; class Clostridia; order Peptostreptococcales; family Anaerovoracaceae; genus Aminipila; species Aminipila butyrica. The sequence continues at coordinate 1,420,498 of NZ_CP048649.1, forward strand.
GATGCACTCAATCAGGCAAAGGAAGGCCGGATGCACATCATGAGAGAGATGCTGGAGGAGATTCCTGCGCCAAGACAGGAAATGTCTGCTTATGCACCTCGAGCTATCACCATGAATATTGATCCAGACAAGACTAGAATTGTCATCGGTCCTGGTGGAAAAACCATCAATCGGATTATCGATGAGACTGGCGTAAAGATTGACATTTCAGATGATGTACCTGGACTGATCAGCATTTACAGTGCCAACATGGAAGGGGCTGAAGCTGCTAAGAAGCAGATTGAGCTGCTGACGAAGGACGTAGAAGTGGGTCAGACTTACGAAGGTACGGTGACTCGAATCATGAATTTCGGTGCTTTCATTGAGATTCTGCCAGGTAAAGAAGGGTTGCTGCACATCTCCAAGATGGCGAAGGAACGGGTAGAGAAGGTAGAAGATGTGATGAACATCGGCGATAAGGTTACCGTTAAGGTTACAGAAATCGATAATCAGAACCGAATCAACCTGTCCAGAAAAGAACTTCTGTAAAATGAATAAATAAAAGACAGCGGGCCATAAGGACCTCTGTTCATAAAAGCTGTTTTCAGTTTTAAGAAAAGCCGTAGGATTTCAGATCCTACGGCTTTTCTCTTTTGTTACCTCAATACTAGACAGCGAGTCAAAATTACAACAACTTTTTTAAAATCCCAATTTTGATAATGTGCCTAATGCCGTAATAAACAGAACTGTTATAATGGCGGTTGATGCTATAATGGCGATTACGCCAATAGTTTTTTGTGCCGTATGACTTAATTGCTTTCTCTGCTTTGGTTCAACTTGAATAGTATCTTCTTGCCCAAGTAAGATGTAGTCAGCGCTTACATGGTAAATTTCTACGAGTTTAATAATATTATCAATCTCAGGCTTTCCTTGTCCACTTTCCCATTTGGATATAGCCTGTCTCGAAATACCTAACATATCAGACACTTGTTCTTGCGAGTAATTTGCTTTTTTGCGCAAAGCTTGCAGCCTTTCTGCCATGCCCATCCCTATCACCTCCTGTAAGAATTGTAGCATAATCTGTTGGTTGCATACCACCAATAGTAGTTTGAATGATGTAAACGGCCTGTTGCAAATATGAAAGCTGCGGTTGCATATCATAAATTAGTTCACGCCCAGGTGGATCAATCGTTACTTTTGTGAATCTTTGATGAAAAAAAGCGGTGATTCTTGAAGAATGGGGGAATTTATGGTATGATAGTCAGGTTAAATTAGTGAATTTGGAGATAAAAATGAATAAAATCAACTATTATATAGATCGAAGCAAGCAGTTTGCAGTAAAGTTCAAAGAGTTGTATGGCCTGGCAGGTTGTGCTGCTGTTCCCTTGGTACTAATAAAATTTATGGTTTTTTACGGACTCATGTCGGTGAAATCCAATCTGGTGCTTATATGGCTCCTTTCCTGGACGCTGACCTATTACTTGTTTAAAGCCTTTAAGAATAAGCTTATTCCGGCAGTCATTTATCTGGTGCTGTCTCTTTTGATGTTTGCAGATGTGACTTATTGCAGTTTCTTCAACAAATACCTATCTGTGGCGCTGCTGGGGTCAGCGGGCATGCTAGGGGATGTAACGGCCAGCATCAAGGAAATTATGAAACCTGTAAACTTTCTCATGCTGCTGGATGCAGCGGTGGTTTTGGGAGCGGTGATTTCACATCAGGTAAAGGATAAAAAGAAGAAACAGGCAGAGCTTGTTCAGCAAGATGAACTGGAATCAGGCCTTGGCAAGGGAACAGCTTCCCATGCAGACGACCAATCAGAGGAGGAATCTGCTAGTGAGAGGGATATTCTGGCAGAATTGGATGCTATCACGCTAAAGGAAACCCAGGCGGTGGAACAGGCATTAGCTGACGGGGCTGTCAGAGAATCAACTGCTGAAGGACAAGAGGGGGTGCTTCTGAGGGCAGATGCTCAGGAAGAAAAACCGCTGGGACGAGTAGAGCGTAAGCGCACGGAGCGCAAGCGCAAGCGAGAAAAGACAAAGCGGTTGCGTCACTATCGAAATCAGACCATTCCATTGGCCCTTATCCTGCTTCTAATTCTCACCAGTGCTTGGTCGCCCTTTATGCAGTCTTTGGCAAAACAGGAGTTTTATACATACCACATCGGAGACATTGCGGGGGAAGTGCTGGGGCTTAACGGTCCTACTCACATCATGGAATTTGCCGACAATTATGAGACGGAAAAGGAAGGACCCCTCTTTGGCGTGGCCAAAGGGAAAAATTTGGTGGTCATTCAGGTAGAGTCTCTGCAAAATTTTACAATTGGTTTGAACTATAATGGCAAAGAAGTGACGCCATTTTTAAACAGTCTTCTTGAGGACAAGACGGTATACTTTGACAATTATTACCAGCAGGTGGGTACTGGTAACACTTCTGATGCAGAATTTGCTACCAACAATTCCATCATGGGGTCCATTGAGGCCTTTACCTATCAGCTCTACGAAAAAAATTATTTCCGTGGACTGCCGTGGTTGCTGAAGGATCAAGGATATGAGACGGCAGTTCTTCATGCTCACGAAAACCGAGATTTCTGGAATCGAGATGACATTTATCCCAGCTTGGGGTTTGACCACTATTACGGTGGCCTCATAGGGGATACAGAGCGTCCTGGTGGAAATTTCAACATGACGGAATGGATGGGCTGGGGCCTGACTGACACGGAGTTCTATCCCCAAGCTATGGAATACATCAAGGAACTGCCAGAGCCTTTTTACAGCTTTGTTATCACTTTGTCCAATCATCACCCCTATGAGATGCTGGACAAGTACAAGTTTATCGATTTGAAGCCAGAAGATGAAGGAACCTTGGTGGGCAATTACTTGAACAGCGTAGCTTATACAGACTATGCGCTTTCAGAGCTATTTGACGAGTTTAAAAAAGCCGGTTTGTATGAAGACACGGTCTTTGCCATCTACGGCGATCATATGGGGCTGCCGTCTTCCGAGGAGACGGATCAGGTCATGGGCCGCCTGTTAGGTCATAGTTATGACTGGGATGATCGGATGAACATTCCGCTGCTGATTCACATCCCTCAAGCAGCGGATGACGTGACACAGACGATCCATCACCCGGGAGGGCAGATTGACTTCCTGCCTACCATTTCTTATGTTATGGGGCTGGATCATCTGGATACTATTTATTTGGGTCACAATCTATTCACTTATAAACAGGGTCTGGTAGCGGAGCATGCCTATCTGCCTTATGGCTCCTTCTTCACCGATGGCTACGGCTTCCAGATGGCTCGATCCGGTGTGTTTAAAGATGGCAGGGCCTGGGATTTAAACACGAGAGAAGATGTGCCTGTAAATGATTTTTATGAAGATTATGTTCGTTCTATAGAAATATCAGATACTTCGGTATACATTCTGCAGGAGGATATTTTGCGAAAGGTATATGAAGAAGGTAAAAGCAGAGAAGAGGTCTTTAAAAAGTAGAAGAGGTATAAATCCTTGTGATGGGACGGACAGTAGGGGCTGTCCGTCCTTTTTGGTTTCATGGCTCTGAAGTGGTATTGACTGTGCTGATGGCGGCATCGATGGGGCATTTCTGGTGTGTGACAACTCCGGGAAAAAGATGCTGGAATAAGAAGTGTGGATTAGAGGAAAGGTAAACTGATGAAACAAATATTAATTGTCGAAGATGACCGCAACCTGAGCAGAGGCTTGTGTCTCGCCTTAAAAGATCCGGAACTGCAAATCGTTCCATGTTTTGATTTGCAATCTGCCCGTGAGCAGCTTGCCTGTGGTGTGACGGATGTGGTTTTGCTGGATATCAATCTCCCGGATGGAAGCGGATTAGAACTTTTGCATGAAATCAAAAGTGCAGATAATTCAATAGGAGTAATCCTTTTAACAGCTAATGATACCGAGATGGATGTGGTGCGGGGCTTGGAATATGGTGCAGATGATTACATCACAAAACCCTTTAGTTTAGCAATTCTGCGTGCAAGGGTAAAAGCCCAGATGCGCCGGGGCGTAGTGAATGTGTCAAAGCCGCTGGTCATTGATAACTATTGCTTTGACTTTGAACACATGATGTTCTCTAAAGAAGGCCAGTTGGTGGAACTGAGCAAAACGGAGCAAAAACTCCTGCGATTGCTGGTGGAAAACCGAGGCATGACTCTAAACAGAACACTTCTTCTCGATCGTATCTGGACGGATGGTGCCGATTATGTGGATGAAAATGCGCTTTCGGTCACCGTTAAGCGCTTGCGGGATAAACTGGAGGCATCGCATTATATCAAAACGGTTTATGGCATGGGATATGTATGGGTGGTGAAAGAGGATGAATGAATGGCGTCTTCTGTGGCTTGCCGTTTCATTGGCAGCAATCCTTTTATGTATGGCAATTGTGCAAATTGAGCATAGAAAAAGCAAAAAAATTATGAAAAACTTGAATCAAATGCTTGATGATGCACTGGACGGAAGTTTTACAGAGCATCGTTTTGATGAGAGTCTTCTGTCTTCCGTGGAGTGCAGATTAAACCGCTATTTAACGGCTTCCACTGTATCCACACGCAACTTAGCCACAGAAAAGGAAAAGATAAAGGAGCTATTAGCAGATATTTCACATCAGACGAAAACGCCCATCGCCAATATTCTGCTCTATGCACAGCTGCTGGAAGAGCAAGAACTGCCGGAAGAAAGCAGGGATTGCGTGGCTGCCCTGGGAGGACAAGCGGAAAAGCTGAGCTTTCTGGTTACCTCCTTGATGAAACTGTCTCGCTTGGAAACAGGCATTTTCTCTCTCCGCCCAGTTCCCAATGAGATTGCCCCGATGCTGGAGGCACTAGCCGGACAGTTTGCGCCCAAAGCAGCAGAAAAAAATATCACTTTGAGAACAAATCCCACAGAAGCCGGTGCTGTTTTCGATTATAAATGGACTGCGGAGGCCCTGTGCAATTTAGTCGATAATGCCATTAAATATACACCTGCAGGTGGCAGTATACAGATTTCCGTCAAGGAATATGATTTGTTTTGCTGCATTGATGTAGCGGATAACGGAATCGGTATTTCAGAAGGCGAGCAGGCTAAAGTGTTTTCCCGTTTTTACCGTTCCCCTTCCGTGGGTGAACAAGACGGCGTCGGGATTGGCTTGTACCTGACCCGACAGATTTTAGCTGGACAAGGGGGATACATTAAAGTGACCTCTGCTTTGGCTGGCGGCTCGGTTTTTTCTGTGTTTTTGCCCAGACAGGGCTGAATTCTTACAAAACTGTTAGAATTGTTTGCCCGCCGGAAAGATTTTAGAAAGAAACGTATGATAAAGTCTGTATTGTAGTAATACAATACAGACTTTATCTTTGGAGGTATTAATCGTGATTATTTTACAGACCCATGATTTAAAAAAAATTTACGGCAAGGGGGAAAATGCCGTTCATGCTCTTGCAGGTGTCAATCTGCAAGTAGAAAAAGGGGAATTTGTAGCTATCGTCGGCACATCTGGCAGTGGGAAGAGCACACTGCTGCACATGCTGGGCGGGCTGGACCGCCCCACAAGCGGCACCGTCAGCGTTGATGGCAAGGATATCTTTTCTTTAAAAGACGAAAAGTTGACCATCTTCCGCCGCCGCAAGATTGGATTTGTGTTCCAGAACTATAACCTGGTGCCAGTGCTCAATGTCTATGAAAACATTGTGCTGCCCATTCAATTAGACGGCAACAAGCTGGATTCCGTCTATGTGGACAGCATCATTGAAACACTAGGGTTGCAATCGAAACTGCAAAATCTGCCTAATAACCTTTCAGGGGGACAACAGCAGCGGGTGGCTATTGCACGTGCTTTGGCCGCAAAGCCAGCTATCATTTTAGCAGATGAACCGACGGGCAATTTGGATTCCAAGACCAGTCAGGATGTGTTGGGACTTTTGAAGGTTACAAGTCAAAAATTTGCCCAAACCATCGTGATGATTACACATAACGAAGAAATTGCCCAGCTGGCCGACCGCATTGTTCGCATTGAGGATGGCCTAATTGTTGCGCGATAAGGAGGGGGATAGCATGAATGTAGCTAACAAGAAGTGTATTCGCCAACTGAGCATGAAAAGTATGAAAGCAGCAAAAACCAGGAACTTGATTGCTATTTTTGCGATTGCGTTGACTGCGGTTTTATTTACTTCCTTATTTACGGTAGCTTTGTCAATCAACCATTCCTTTCAGCAGGCCAACTTTCGGCAAGGCGGCGGCTGGAGTCAGGGTACCTTTAAATATATGACCCGGGAGCAGTGTGATGAGATTAAGACCGACCCCCTCATCAAGGAGTATGGGCTGCGCCGCTTTGTAGGCATGCCAGAGGCCGCACCTTTTCTCAAATCTCATGTGGAAGTTGGATACAGCGATGCCAACCAGGCACATTGGATGTATTGTGACCCGGTAGAAGGTCGTTTGCCTGCCGAAGGGACCCAGGAAGCCGCCACGGATACCCGGGTATTAGAGCTGCTGGGTGTGGAACCGAAAGTAGGAAGTGAGTTTACCATGACTTTTGTTGTGGACGGCACAGAGGTAACCGAGACTTTTACCCTGAGCGGTTGGTGGAAATATGACGAGGCGATTGCAGCCAACCACGTTCTCATTCCTCACAGTCGTGCACAGGCCATCTATGATCAAGTCGGCATTGGCAGTGGAATCGGCGCGGATGAGATGACCGGTTCATGGAATCTGGATGTCATGCTGGGCAGTTCGCTGCATATTGAACGAGATTTGACCCAAATCCTGGAAAACCACGGCTACCAGCACGAAAGCCGCTCTTCGGGAGATAATTTTATTCCGATTGGGGTTAATTGGGGATATGCTGGCGCACAGCTGGCTGACAACATGGATTCAACGACCCTCATAGCCATGATAGGACTTTTGTTGATTATTATGTTTACGGGTTATCTCATTATCTATAATGTGTTTCAGATTTCTGTCTCAAATGATATTCGTTTCTATGGTCTCTTGAAGACTATTGGTACTACAGGGTCACAGCTGCGGAGTATCATCCAAAGGCAAGCTTTGGTGTTGTCCTTGATTGGTATTCCTCTTGGCTTACTGATTGGCTATGGTGTAGGAGTTAAGCTGACTCCGGTGATTCTGTCCCAGCTTAATGGTGTTGCGCAGGATGCCATTTCGGCAAGTCCGCTGATTTTTATTGTTTCAGCACTTTTTGCTTTTGCGACAGTAATGATTTCCTGTCGCAGACCTGGACGTATCGCGGCAAAGGTATCTCCGGTGGAAGCGGTTCGTTATACGGAGGGAACAGCCAATAAGAAAAAGTTGCGCAAGGGGCAGGCCGGGGCATCTCTGCCCAAAATGGCTTGGGCAAACTTAGGGCGGAACCCTAGCAAGACGGCAATCACCGTGACTTCTCTGGCCTTGGCTGTGATGTTGCTCAACATGACCGTCACCTTTACAAATGGTTTTGATATGGATAAATACCTGTCCAAGGTGGTATCGGACTTTATTGTGGCAGATGCAGGATACTTTCAGACAGGCAGTACCTGGTCTGGGGAAGACGCCTTGTCCGAAGAGCTTCTAGCTACCTTGGAGAAGGAGCCAGGACTGGAAGCTGGCGGCCGCGTATATGGGAAAAGCAGCTCCGTAGAGGAGTTTGTTGCGGAGGATTATTACCGGACTATGTATGGCGTGTGGACTGATCAGAAAGACTTGGACGATATGGTGGCCGCCGCAGAAAGAAATGAGAAAGGCTTGCTGGCCGACCGGGTGCAGCTTTCCGGAATGGAGCGTTATGCTTTAGACAAGCTCCAGGTACTAGAGGGTGATTTGTCTAAGCTTTATCAGCCAGGAGGGCGTTATGTGGCGGCGGTGTACAGCGATGACGATTATGGTAAGCCTATCTTAGATTCTCATTGGGCCAAACTGGGGGATACGGTCACCTTGCGTTATATATCAGAGTTTGAGTATTACGATCCGGAGACCGGCGAGATTTTGGATCCGGATCACCTTACCGACAATTCGGATTATCTTACTCGGGCAAAGACCTATGAGGATATTGACTACGAAGTAGCGGCGCTAGTTACTGTGCCGTATTCTCTCAGCTATCGCTACTATGGGGCAGACGAGTTTGTCATGAATGATCAGACCTTTATCCAAGACAGCGGTACCAGCAACGTCATGTATTACGCCTGTGATGTCAGTGATAACAGCACAGCTGACATGGACACCTTCCTGTCTAAGTTGACAAAGGAGCAAATGCCGCAGCTGGATTATGAAAGCAAAGCAAGTTATGTGGCAGAGTTCGAATCTTTCCGCCACATGTTCCTGATGCTGGGAGGGGTGCTGAGTTTTATCGTCGGACTTGTAGGTGTTCTTAACTTTTTTAATGCGATTCTGACAGGTATCCTGACTCGGCGTCGTGAACTGGCGATGCTCCAGTCTATTGGGATGGTTGGCAAGCAGCTCAAAGCTATGCTGATTTGGGAAGGACTGTATTATACATTGGGAGCTGTGGCTGTGTCCCTGTTCCTCAGTATTGCAGTGGGCCCGTTGCTATCCAATGTATTGGCTGATATATTCTGGTTCTTTACGTACCGTTTTACGATTCTACCTATTCTTTTGGTGGCGCCGATTTTTTCTCTGTTGGGTGTTGCTGTACCGTTGGCGGTATATCAGGCTTTATCCAGACACTCCATTGTAGAACGCCTGAGGGAAAGTGAATAGTTGGAACCGAAACCCTTTAAAACGTATAAAGACACCATGAAGAGGGGGCCGTCTAAAGTATGAGTAAACATGCATGTCAAAAATTGTTGATATATGATACAATTAGTTTATGTTTTAAGCCGTTTACTTTTAGAGACTTAAGTACGCACATTTTCATAGTTTATTCCAAGAAAGGGGCAGTTCATGGACCAAGTCAATATTGCCATAAACCTATATAGTGCCTTGATTTGTCTGATTTTACTTTTTTCTATGTGGTTGAATGGCAGCACGAAGGAAAAGTCTGATCGATTCTTTATGGGGATGTGTCTGTTCAATATAGGTATGATACTGGGTGATATTCCTGCTTGGGCTTTTGAGGGCCATGCCCAGGTGTGGTACCCCGCTGCACTTAAAATCGGTTCGGCGGTTTTTTGGAGCAGCTCGGCTCCACTGCTGCTGATGCTTACGGGGTATATATTGGAGTATCTGCCCATTTGGAGAAATCCCCGCAGAATTCTCTGGCGGGTGGCTTGCACTTTAGCCGCGGTATATCTGCTATGCAGCATTTTATCTTACTGGAATGGTATGTTTTTTACCATTGGAGACGGAAATACATACCAGAGGGGGGATTGGTATTGGCTGTCGCAGCTTATCTCGTTTTTCTTTTTTGGTTTGGACACTACATTAATTTTAATCTGCTGGAAAGAGATTCGAAAAAGAGATGCGCTGATTATCTCCAGTTATGTTCTTCTTGCCGCAGTGGCCCTGCTTATTCAGATTTTTAATTATGGTATTGCTCTCATCAATACGGGTACAGCGATTTCCATTTTGATTATATATATCAACATTCAGTCCCAGAGGGAGCTTCGCATGGAACAGCAGAAAAAGGAGCTGACGGAAGCACAGATTGGCATTATGCTCAGTCAGATACAGCCACATTTTCTATATAACACGCTGACGACCATCCGCCAGCTTTGCGAGCTCAACCCCAGGGATGCCAAGGACGCAATAAGCGATTTTTCACGATTTCTGCGTGCCAATATGGATTCGCTGACCAACAAGGCGCCTATCCCCTTTGAACAAGAGCTGACTCATGTGCGGCATTATCTTAATCTGGAACAGCGGCGATTTGGGCAGCGGCTTCATGTGGTATATGAAATCACTGCACGAGATTTCTTTATTCCACCGCTAACCCTTCAGCCTATTGCGGAAAACGCCGTTCGCCACGGCATTCTTCGGCGTGAAAACGGCGGTACGGTAACTATTCGTTCTGAAGAAACAGAGCTATCTTATGTCGTCGTTGTGTTGGATGATGGCGTGGGATTTTCCCATATTCCGGCTGAAACGGATCAAGGCCATATAGGAATCGCCAATGTACGAAAACGGTTGCTGACCTTATGCGGTGGCACACTGGAGTTTTTTAGTGCGCCGGAAAAGGGGTCAACCGTTGTTATGACCATTCCAAAGGGAGGGAAAGACCATGAGATTTCTGATTGTCGATGATGAGCCGTTGGCTTTGCGGGATTTGGAAGAAGCCTTGATAGCAGCCGTGCCAGCTTGTAAAATAGCAGCATTTTCCTCACCGCCGGAGGCGCTGGAACATATAAAGGAAGCATCTTTTCATGCAGCGTTTTTGGATATAGAAATGGGCAGCACCAATGGTCTGGTACTGGCAAAGCAGTTAAAAGATTTACAGCCAGATTTGTATATTATCTTTGTAACGAGCTATGCACAGTATGCAGTAGAAGCGTTTAAGATTCACGCTACCGGCTATCTGATGAAGCCCGTATTGACAGGGGACATCTTGCGAGAACTGAGCTTTCTTTATGGCGACGATATTTCACTTGAAAAGAAGGTGAAGGTGCAGACTTTCGGTGGGTTTGAAATTTTTGCAGACAATAAGCCGCTCCAATTTCGGCGCAGCAAAGCAAAGGAATTGCTGGCGTTGTTGATTGACCGCCGCGGTGCTAGTTTGACCATGGCAGAGGCCTGCGCAGTTTTATGGGAAGGTGAACCGACCGGATTCTCTCAGAAAAGCTATTTGCGCACGATTCTTACCGAAATGAAAGCAACCCTGCACCAAGCAGGGATGGCGGATATTTTAATTAAACGGCATAACAGCTTGGCTATAGATCCTGAAAAGCTGTACTGCGACAGCTATCGTTTTTTGGATGGTGATTCCCAGGCTGTCAATAGCTATCGACACAATTATCTGCCTGCTTATAGCTGGGCAGAGTTCTCTGTGTCACTTTTTGAAAAGCATTAAAATAAAAGTTTTATTAAAGGTATGATTTTTTTAAAATCGTACCTTTTTTGTTGCGCTTTTGTTGCACGTGGTTTGGTATGATAAGGCCGATAGGGGAAAGAGGGAGCAATTCTGAGGCTCCGTCCATCAGTGTGAAGGTAGTTGAACCCGAAAATTTGCTGACCTCATAAAGAAAAAACATGGAAACAACAAGGAGGATTCAAACTTGATACAAGTAAACAACAAAAATTTTCAGTGGGTGTTGGCCGCGTTGCTGTTTACGGCGGTGATACTCAGCAGCGCCACCATCTCCGTTTATGCCGCAGCTCCGCTTGATGTTGCATTAAAGGGAAGCATCGTCGGATTTGGCGGCAAGCAGTGGCATGTGATTGGATATAATGGTACTGGCGTGGCCAGTGAAAAGGATAGCATGACGCTGTTGGCAAAAGATTCCTTTTATACAACAAAGTTTGATGCGGATGGCAGCAGCAACCACTACAGCGGCTCTAATCTGCAAACCTCTATGACTGCCGCCTATAATGGCTTATCATCTCAGGAGCAGGAACTGGTGATAGCCAGAGATCTTGAGGGCGGTGCAACATATAATGATGGCTCAGAGCGGGTTTCAGGGGAGGCGGTAGCCGACGCCAGTTTCTGGCCCTTATCCGTGAGAGAAGCCTATTTGTTGGATGCTACAGTACATCCTTACCGTAGCAGTAAGCACTGGTGGCTGAGATCTCCAGGCAGCAATGATACCCGGGGGGCTGTCGTCAGCGAGAATGGAGGGGTAGACGGGAATGGATTAAATATTTCCTATGATAGAGGAATTCGCCCAGCTTTTAAGTTGGACTTAACATCTGTTATCTTTTCCTCTGGGGCTATAGAGGGCAAACCTTCAACTGTAGGGAGCTTGACAACAGCAGGAAGTTCTGCTGAAGTAGTGAAACTGACAGTAAAAAATAATGAGCAGACGTTAAACGTGATTGCCACCGAAGCTCAAGCTACGCAGACGGGGTCGAATATTTATTTCAGTTATGAGGACGCCACTACTGGCACGAATCAATATGTTTCTTGTGTGCTGACGGACCAGGATGATGTCGTGAAATACTATGGGAAACTGGCCGACAGCAGTAGTACGGCCAGTGGAAAGCTAAGTATTCCTTTGTCTGGGGTTGCAGACGGGACTTATACCCTGAAACTATTCAGCGAGCAGAATAACGGCGATAATTTTACGGATTTTGCCAGCATCCCTGTGGAAATGAAAATAATGGTAAGCAATGCCAGCGGAAGGATCAACGACTTTGGCGGCACGGTACTATCGGACAATGCGGGACTTGTCAGCATAGCAGGGCAGAGCATTACCGCAGGAGCCGAGGAAGGCACGTCATCTGCACCTCGAACAACCACCGTTACTGTGGTCAAAAGCGTTTCTTCTATCTCTGCTTCAGATATTATTGCAGCAGAAGGAGCTCGCCTCAGCCTCTACTCGGACAGTGGATTTACGACAGAAGAAGGGGTGAGCTTAGATATGGGCAGCGAAAACCATCTGTACATCAAAGTAACAGCGGAAAGCGGTGCAATACTATATTATGATGTGACGGTGGTAAGAGGAAAGCCTCCGGTTACCCCCACGCTGACCATGATTGACATAAAGACGACTCTCACAGCGGGTGATGAAAAAGACGGTCAGTCAGTTGCTACCGCCTCTGTTGGGGGATTTAGTGGTAGTCCTATTGGCTACAGCATTAGCGAAGGGACACTTCCTTCTGGTTTAGGTTTAAATCCTTCTACGGGGGAAATCACCGTTACGGCAGCGGCAGATTTAGTTCCGGGGCTTACTACCACCGTAACGATACAAGCGGAACACGACCAGGAGCTGGCGACGGCAGTGTTAATCATTACCGTTAGACCTGGGTCACCGACTGAATCACCGACTATCACCGTTGCACCGACAATTTTAAGCTTTGGACCTGTGCGGACTGGTAGTACCTACTCCATCTTCTTGACAATCGACGGATTGAATTTGACCAAAGATATGGTTTATGCGGTGAGTGGTAGCAGTGATGGGTTCTCCTTGGACGCGTCTCTCTGGAATGAGGTAAGCGGTGGAACCTTGCAAGTGACCTTTCATCCCACACAGGAGAAGAGCTATGCGGGGGTTATTGAATTTACCAGTTCCGGCGCATCCCCAGTGACCGTAATCCTTTCTGGATCAGGATATGCTTCTGGTGGAAGTCATTCTGGCAGAAATAATTCAGATTATAGCGCCAAGACAACCATTATTGTCGCTCCAGTTGCGCAGCCTGACCAACCTAGCCTTGGAATCATCAGAGGAAAAGTGGCCGGAACAAATAAACAGGCAACCTTTACCGTGGCAGGCAGCACCGTGAAAACAGCACTTAAAAAAGCGCAGGCTGATGCAAAAAATCTAAAGCGTACTGATTTTGGCGTGGGTGCAAGGGTTGAACTGGACACCCCCTCTACCGCAGAACTGACTGTAACACTGGAGCGTACTGCTTTAGAGCATCTGGTGAATGGGGGCTCAAAGTCTTTTGAACTTGCAGGAACACCGATTTCCCTTGCTTTTGATAGGCAGGCGCTGAGCGAGCTGCAAAAACAGAGCACAGGTGATGTAACTATTCAGGTGACGCCTGTGACGGTACCGGATGTTCGCCACGCCTATGATATCCGTATTGGCTTTATGAAAGACGGCAAGTCTGCAACTGTGACCAGCTTGGGAGCCGGATCCGTCAGCCTGTCCATTCCTTATACACCCGCTAAAGGGGAAGCCCTCAGATATTTGGATGCTGTATACGTAGATCGTGATGGAAAAATCAGCTACATCTCGGAATCGGCTTATGACACTAGCAGTGGGAGCATGGTGCTCCGCACCAACCATTTTTCGGTGTATGGCGTAGGATATACGCTTCCCAGCAAGAAATTCAGCGATATCGAGAGTCATTGGGCCAAGGGCTTTATTGACTATGTCGTTGGACGGGGGCTGTTTGTCGGCAATGGGGAGAACAAGTTCAATGCAGACACAGCCATTACACGAGGCGATTTTGTGACCGCTCTCGGCAGGCTGGCTGCCGTAGATCTCCAAGAGTACACCAAGAGCAGCTTTACCGATGTGAAAAACGATTCCTCCTATTTCCCCTATGTCGAATGGTCATACAGGAATGGTATCGTTCAGGGCATTGATAACAGGCACTTCGCACCGGACCAGGCAATCAGCAGGCAGGACGCAGCAGTGATTTTGCAAAACTACGCCACAGTCACCGGATATAAGCTGCCGAATCTAGGAAATGGTGTTAATTTTGTGGATGTATCCAATATCGGCAGCCTTTACAAAACAGCGGTCTCGGCCGTGCAGCAGTCGGGACTCATGGAGGGGAAATCAAACGACCATTTCAATCCTACAGGCTGGACCACCCGTGGAGAGGCCAGTGCCATATTGTACCGTTATATCAAACTGACTATTGATCCTGCCACTGCCCAGGGCTGGGTGGAAAATGACGCCGGACAGCACTTGTATTATAAGAACGGTAAACCCCTCACGGATACACAGACTATAGAAGGCATACCATATTTTTTTTATAGCAAGGGGATATTGAAAACTGGCTGGGTGAAGGACGACACTGGAGACTGGCGATTCTATTTCGGCAGCAGAGGAATTATCGGCTGGTGGGATATAGATACCGACGGAAAGAACAACCGCTATTACTTTGACACCAACGGAAAGCTGATCCTTGGAAAATGGCTTCAAATCGAGGATAAATGGTATTACTTTAATACTGACGGATCTCTTGCCAGAAGCACTAAAATAGACGGGCATGAAGTTGACGCAAATGGCGTAAGAAAAGACGAAGTAAGTCATTAAAATAGGAACGCACAGGCTGAAATTCAGCCTGTGCGTTCTTTGTAAGGGCGGACCCTTTTTATATAAACCTTATCGTTAAAAAAATCACATAAAATAGCTGATTTATTAGCCTTGTCTTGAACTTCTAAAACAGAGAATTAATGTTGTTCCATGTCCCGGCAACGAAGAATCAGCAGCATACCTTCTTCTAGCGTAATTTGACAGCTGATGTCGGCAAACTCGTTGCTGATACCCAGGGGAAAGCGGTTGGTCAGTTGGGCATTTACCAGTTCCCATTTCAGCCGGCTGGTGGTGACTCCTAGGCAGCAATCGGAATGGCTAATCAAGGACAACTTTTCACCGGGGACACCCTCCAGCAGGATTTGTCCCGGAGTCATTAAAAGCACATCGTTTTGGTTATCCACCATGCGGATACGGCGGCTGTTTTTTCCTTGAGCCTGCCAGTATTCCGCAGCCCAGGCCATAGCTTGCAGGTTGCCTAGCGTGTGGTCCAGCCGGCCACCCATACCTCCGATTAAGCAGATTTCATCAAAGTCCCGCTCCGCGGCATATTTAATACAGAGCATGGTGTCTGTATCATCTTTTTCTACCGGATAGATTTGAGTCTCCACAAGGGAGTCTGGCTTTTCCGTGACAGAATCCAAATCTCCAATGACCAGCTGAGGAAGGATGTCTTCTTTTCTGGCCAGCTGAAAGCCGCCGTCGGAGCAGATGATATAGTCCTGGGCGGATAGGGAAACGCTGTGACGGATGGTTCCGGTGATAAAAGCTGTAATGATGATGCATCGCTTCATAGTTTACCTCGCAAATGATTCAAACTAAAGCTTTCCTGGGTTTGTGACGGAAAGTTCTTTACTCAGTATACCACAGAGAAAAAGAACATGGATATATTTATTATCAAGAGGATATTTTAGACGAAAAGTGTTTCATAAAAAATACAAATAAAACGGTTATTGCTCGGATAATTCACTTGAAAAGTGCTCTTGCAGAGGGTATACTATAATACAATATAAATTGAGAAAAATTTAACAGGCGGTCCATGGATGGCTGTATGGAGGAGAGGTGAGTGTCTATTTCCTAAGGGAGGAACAGATGGTGACAAGTGCGTGTATTTTGCAGCAACTGGAAGCCAGTTATGATAGAGAAAAGGCCGTGAGCACTTTTGAGGAGAAGTGCGCTGGCTAGGTGAAATTTATCATGGCAGAGGAAAATATCTCTCAAAATTGGGGAAGAAGCCTAGACGGAAGCGATCGCCGGAAAGATCAAAGGTATAAAATGAAAAAGAAGATTAACAAGCAGATGGAGGAAGTTAAGATGGATTGGAAAGAGCTTTACGAAAGCAGAACGTGTACAGCAGAGGAAGCCGTGCAGAAGATTAAGAGCCATGACAGAGTTGTACTGGCCCATAGTGTATCTGAACCCTATGAGCTGGTAGATGCCATGGTGGCCAACGCAGAAAACTATGAAAATGTAACCGTATCCCAGATGGTCAGTTTGGGCAAAGGGGAATATACAAAGGCTAAGTATAAGGGCAACTTCCGGTATGAGGGGTGGTTTACCAGTGCCTGTACCAGAGAATGTTTGGCAGAAGGACATGGTCAGTTTGTGCCAGTTTACTTCCACGATGTTCCTCGATACATAAGGACAGGTATCTTCCCGGTGGATGTGGCTATGGTAACGTTATCTACGCCGGACCGCAACGGATTTTGTTCCATTGGTGCCTCCTGTGACTTCACCTGGCAGGCCATCAAGTCCGCCAAGGTGGTTTTGGCAGAGATTAACGATCAAGCGCCAGTAATTTATGGGGAGACCTTTGTCCATGTCAGTGAAGTGGACGCTTTCGTGGAGACTTCCAGGCCATTGCCTGAATTAAAGCTGCCGGAAATCTGTGAGGTAGAAAAGGCTATTGGCAAGAACTGTGCGTCCTTGATTGAAGATGGAGCCACTCTCCAGTTAGGTATCGGGGCCATTCCAGACGCTGTGCTGTCCCAACTGAAGGATAAGAAGCACCTGGGCATTCATTCGGAGATGATTTCCGATGGGGTAGTGGATTTGTACGAGGCCGGTGTTATCGATAATTCTCAGAAATCCATTGACAAAGGTAAAATCACGGTAACCTTCCTGATGGGGACGAAGAAACTGTATGATTTTGCAGACAGAAATCCAGCTTTGGAGATGAAGCCAGTGGATTACGTAAATGACCCTGTGGTCATTTCTCAGTGTTCTAAGATGGTCTGCATCAATTCCTGTTTGCAGGTGGATTTCTTAGGTCAGGTGGTGTCCGATACCATCGGAACCCGCCAATTCTCCGGTGTAGGCGGCCAGGTGGACTTCGTACGAGGTGCCGCCATGTCTCTTGATGAGCAGGGGAAGGCGATTATTGCCATGCCTTCCATCGTCAAGAAGAAAGACGGCAGCATGATGTCTAAAATTGTTCCCTTCATCGAAAAGGGTGCCGTGGTTACTACGAACCGCCATGATGTAGATTACATCGTTACGGAATACGGTATCGCCCGCATGAAAGGCCAAACCATGCAAGACAGAGCCAGAGCGCTGATTGGTATTGCTCACCCAGAGTTCAGGGAAGAGCTGAAAGAAGAGTTCGAAAAGCGGTTTAATACGACATTCTAAAATAACAAGTATATCACCCCCCTTATCTGCTGGATGAAAAGACACCAGTTGAGCAGATAAGGGGGGATTGTGGTTTAAAGGGTGTGTTTGCATACGTCAGCTCTCCTTTGACCGAGAAGACATTCGGATGTAAATATTAATAAAACCTTAACAAATAAGAGGGGAGATGGAAAACCCTTGAAGAAAAGGAAGATGGAATGTATAATTAAATATTAATAACATAAAATGAACAAGAAAATAGGAAGGAAAGAAAACATGAATCAAAATATCGTATGGGAAAGTTGCCGTAATATCCGGGCCTTGGCGAGAGTGGCCCTTCGAGGAAAGTGGAAAATTGCAGCTGTTGCTACAGCTATATATTTTGTGGCGCTGATGGTGCCCGCTGCCATTTTAAATATGCTCTTTTATGGTAAAGCTAATGCAGAGGTTTTATCTAATCTTTACACTTTTTTAGTGACAGCACCATTTACCGTAGGTTATACCATTTTCTGTATCAACCTATTCCGGGGAAATGCTTTGGAAATAGCTCAAATCTTTTATGGCTTTGAGCGGTTCTTTAAGGCGATGGGGCTTTATCTGCTCATGTGCCTGTTTATTCTCTTATGGACGATTTTGTTTATTGTACCGGGAATTATTGCTGCGTATCGGTACAGTCAGGCATTTTTGGTTATGGTAGATTATCCGGAATACAGTCCGATGGAGTGTTTAGCTGAAAGTAAACGGATCATGAAAGGCAATAAGATGAAGTTCTTTCTTCTAAGCTTGAGCTTCATTGGCTGGGCCATCTTAGCCGCCATTCCGATGATGATTGTGGTAACACCGACAGCATTAAATGCGCCACAGTGGAGTGACCTTGTCACACTGATTGGGAGTATCCCTTATTTTTGGCTGACGCCTTACTTAACTGTGGCAGGTGTAGCTTTTTACGAGATGGCCAGCGGCCGTTTAAAGCCAGAAGTTATCGATGTACAGGGCAGCGAAATTCATCGGGGGGATTTTGTTCCTCAGCAGGTTGAGAGCTCGGAATATAGCGGACAGTCATTCGCAGAAGGTGAAAGAAGTGAGTAAACTTGTAGGGATTCTGGGAGGCATGGGCCCCATGGCCTCTCAGCTGTTCTACAAGATGGTGACCGACATGACGGATGCCGGTTGCGATCAGGAGCATGTGAACCTGCTCTTGTACAGCGATTCTTCCATGCCCGATCGAACCGCAGCCATCTTGAAGGGCGATTATGAGAACGTCCAGGCACAGCTGCTAGCGGATGCGCAAATACTGGAGAGAAGTGGGTGCCAGGCCATTGGCATCACCTGTAATACAGCTCACTTTTTCGCAGACCGGATAAAAGACGAAATTGGTATACCTATTATCCACATGATACAGGAGACCGCCCAGCAGGTGGCAGAGGAGGCCCGAGAACAGAAGGTTGCTTTGCTGGCTACAGATGGAACGATTCGGACCAGACTGTATCAGGATCGGCTGGAGCAGGCGGGCGTTGTGCCTGTTATCCTGCCAGAAGATATGCAGAAAATGGTCATGTACCAAATCTATGAGCGAATAAAAAACGGAAAGCCCTGTGATGAGGAAAAATGGGCTGTACTGGATGAATTTATCAGAGAAGCTGGCTGTAAACGAGCTATCTTAGCTTGTACAGAGCTCTCGGTAATTAGGGAAGAACTCGCTTTAGACGACTTTTATGTAGATCCTTTGAGGGTACTGGCTTGTGAAGTAATCGAATTTAGCGGTAAAAAATTAAAGCTGTGTTAATACATCCCCGAGAGCATGAAATGCACTGGGTTCAAGCTGTAAACAAAATATCCTGGCAAGACGAAAATCTGTCTAGTGCCAGGATATTTTTTTATCAAAAATGGGCTGTGTTTAAAATCAAAATAAAGAAAAAGACTGTAAACAAGCTTTTCCTTGTTTACAGTCTAAAAAAAGTGCGATTATTACAATCGCACTTTTTGTTTTTTGGTGACTCCACCGGGAATCGAACCCGGGTTACCGCCGTGAGAGGGCGGTGTCTTGACCGCTTGACCATGGAGCCATTTTTTTGACTACGTTGTCTATTATAGCATATATTTTGGAAATGTACAGCCCTAAATTTATTTATTTTTAATTTTTTCTTTTTTCATGTTTTTTTAATCAAAAGAACTATTTTTTTAGCTGTATTCAGAAGATTAAGCAGCAATTTCGCCCCTTGTTATTTGAAGGGAAATTTTATATACTATAATGTACATATATTTGACAGAAGAAGACATTATTAGCCATTCTTGAAGAAAATCAAGTTCGCTAAGGTGAACTTACATATAGAAGAAATCCTGTCAGAAGAGAGAAAGG
This sequence comes from Aminipila butyrica, assembly GCF_010669305.1. Taxonomy (NCBI): domain Bacteria; kingdom Bacillati; phylum Bacillota; class Clostridia; order Peptostreptococcales; family Anaerovoracaceae; genus Aminipila; species Aminipila butyrica. The sequence goes on from NZ_CP048649.1 coordinate 1,440,270, forward strand.
GAGGGAACACGTGGATCTACACATTAAAGAGAGTATTCAAAAGAAAATATTAAAAAATACGGCAATTATAGCCCTTACGATAGCTTTGGGACTAATGGCGGTCATGATTTTTTTCATGAGGTCCTTGACCGACTATATTTTAATAGATACCATGCAGCCTATGTCAAAATCTGCGGCCCAAAGCGTGGAAGCTAATTTACATATGATGACAGACCGGGTCTTTATGATTGGAGATACGGAAGCCTTTACAAATCCGGCCATGAGCGTTCAGGCTAAACAAGAGCTACTGGACAAGGCTAAATCTGGTATTGAGTTTGCTTGGTTGGCCCTGTATTTGCCGGATGGTACTTTGTACACGGGAAGTGAGGACAGCCCGGCGGACATTTCAGCAAGAAGCCAATTCCAGCAATTACAGGAAACGCAGAATCTGGTTATAGACGATACCCAAAGTACCGATGCTGGTTTGGAGATTATTATGGGAACGCCTATTATGGGCCCCGATGGACAGGTGGCTTATTATCTGCTGGGCAGCTACGCGTACGATGTGATAAATGACATCATGAGCAATATTCATATCGGAAAGACGGGAACGACTTTTATCATCAATGAAGACGGCAAGTTTATGGCCCACCAGGACATGGAGCAAGTCAGCGGCGGCAAGTCAATTTTTGACCATTATGGGGATGGGGTGACGATTCAGACCATGGTCAAGCAGATGAGCCAAGGACAGACCGGGATTTCCAAGGAAGGCAGCTGGTGGGATAAGCGATATTTCAGCTATTCACCAGTGCGAGGAACTCATTGGAGTTTGGTAATCACAGCTCCGCAGGAAGATTTCATGACGGCAGCGAACCGGGCTATTTTAGTCAGCGGATTAATTACTGTCTTGCTGCTGCTAGTTGCGGCCTGGATGATGCTGCGATTATCTAAACGGCTCCAAAGACCGCTAGGGCGGGTAACTCAGCGGATTGCGACGTTGGCAGAAGGCGATTTGCACACCACCATTGAGGTAGAGCGGACGAAGGATGAAACGGAGGTTCTCTCTCAGGCCCTAGCGGATACAGTTCAGCGGATGAATACATATACTACAGAACTCTCCAGAGTGCTGTCGGAACTTTCCAACAGTAATTTAAACGTGGGCGTTCAAGGTCAGTTTGATGGCGATTTTGTAATTATGAAAGAATCGCTGGATCAGATTGTAGAATTTCTGAATCAGGTGATGTATGCCATTCAACAAGCTGCGGTAGAGGTATCTCAGACTTCTTATGATATTCAGGAAAATGCCGTGCAGATTGAACAAGGGTCCAGTGGACAGGCAGAGGCCTTGCACCATCTGAGCGGCGAGACCATTATTATTGAAGAAAATGTAGAGGAGATTAACAGGCAGTCGGCAGAAATGCGCCAACTGATGGAAGGGATGACGGTCGACCTGTCTACAGGGAAAGAGCATATGGACAATATGGTCGCCGCCATGGACCGTATACACAGCAATTCAGAGGAGATTAAAAAGATTAATGCCTTTTTAGAAGATATCGCTATGCAGACGAATCTGTTGGCTTTGAATGCAGCCATAGAAGCGGCCCACGCAGGAGAAGCCGGTAAGGGCTTTTCTGTGGTGGCTAAAGAAATTGGCGATTTGGCGGAGAAGAGCGGGCAGGCTTCCAAGCAGACGGCTGTTATGCTGGATCATTCTCAGCTAGCCATCGGTGAAGGAGTTCAGCGGGCAGAGCAGACTGCGTCCTCGCTAGAGCAGATAACCGCTGTTTCGGATCGGTTGGGACAGATTGCAACCTTGTTGTCCGACTCCGTGGCCAAAGAAAAGGTGGCCTTAGAGAATATTAATAATCAAATCGGCGAGATTAATTTGTTGTCGCGCAATAATTTGGTTTCCAGTGAGAAGAGCGCAGAAGCCAGCCAGACCCTAACCCAGCAGTCGGATACCCTGCAAAAGCTGGTAGCCCGGTTTAGTCTGAGAGGGAAGGAAGAAAAGGAGGGGGAATATGAATAGCAAACGATATTTCCTGCATAATAAAAAGTGGTTGCAGTTGATCCTTGCGCTAGTTCTTCTTATTTCATTGCTGGCTGGCTGTGGAGCAAAAGAAGGCACGCTACAAGATGGATATTTTACGGCAGAAATGTCGGATTATTCCCATGGATGGAAAGAATTTGTCACTATTTATGTAAAGGATCAAGAGATTGTGTCGGTAGAATATAACGCTAAAAATGCCAGCGGCTTTATCAAATCCTGGGACATGGCCTACATGAGGCAGATGAATGCCATTCAGCATACCTATCCCAACCGGTACACTAGGCAATATGGAAAACAGGTTCTTGAAAAGCAATCGGCAGAGGGGGTAGACGCGGTCAGTGGAGCTTCCACTTCAGGGGTGTCTTTCCAGCAGCTTGTTCAGGCCGCTATAGATATGTCAAAGTCAGCAAAAAATGAGGTAGCTATTGTTCCTGCTAAAAAAGAGTAGAAAATTAGAAAAAAGTAGTTGACATAGGCGACGGATTTTGGTAATCTATTAAAGCTGTCTCGTGAAACAGTGCCTGCTCAACTGAAAAGCTGAGCACTACATCTTGTTGTTTTCTTGAAAACGACACCTAAATCATTCAGTATATTGTTTTATACACAATGAAATCGAATTTATGAATAAATTTGCAAAAAAGGAAAAAAGATGTTGACAAATTTGCGAGATGGTAGTAAGATATAAAAGTTCCTTAGCGGAACGGCGCTGATAGCTTCGGCTATAGAAGCGCATGAACCTTGAAAACTTCATAGTGTAAAAGAATTAGTCAAGAGAATATTAAGTTATTCTCCAAACTAAGTACAATCAATCAGCATGATTGGTAAGATAACCAAACTTGTTTTGGAAGTCAACGTACAATTTCTTAAAAACAATAATTCTAGGATTTACGGAAACGTGAAGAATAGAACAAGCAAACGCAAATGTGTTTAGCTTGAGTCGAAAGACAAACTTGATTTGAATCAGAGCAATCTGACTTAAATACCATTTACAAAGAGTTTGATCCTGGCTCAGGATGAACGCTGGCGGCGTGCCTAACACATGCAAGTCGAGCGAGAAATTTACAAACAAATCTTCGGAAGAGTGCGTAAATGGAAAGCGGCGGACGGGTGAGTAACGCGTAGGCAACCTGCCTCATGCAGAGGGATAGCCTCGGGAAACCGGGATTAAAACCTCATGATGCAAGGGAAACACATGTTTTTCTTGTCAAAGATTTATCGGCATGAGATGGGCCTGCGTCTGATTAGCTAGTTGGTAGGGTAACGGCCTACCAAGGCAACGATCAGTAGCCGACCTGAGAGGGTAATCGGCCACATTGGAACTGAGACACGGTCCAAACTCCTACGGGAGGCAGCAGTGGGGAATATTGCACAATGGGCGAAAGCCTGATGCAGCAACGCCGCGTGAGCGAAGAAGGCCTTTGGGTCGTAAAGCTCTGTCCTTGGGGAAGAAACAAATGACGGTACCCAAGGAGGAAGCCCCGGCTAACTACGTGCCAGCAGCCGCGGTAATACGTAGGGGGCGAGCGTTATCCGGAATTATTGGGCGTAAAGAGTGCGTAGGTGGTCTTGTAAGCGTGGGGTGAAAGGCAGTGGCTTAACCATTGTAAGCCCTGCGAACTGTGAGACTTGAGTGCAGGAGAGGAAAGCGGAATTCCTAGTGTAGCGGTGAAATGCGTAGATATTAGGAGGAACACCAGTGGCGAAGGCGGCTTTCTGGACTGTAACTGACACTGAGGCACGAAAGCGTGGGGAGCAAACAGGATTAGATACCCTGGTAGTCCACGCCGTAAACGATGAGCACTAGGTGTCGGGGTCGCAAGACTTCGGTGCCGCAGTTAACGCATTAAGTGCTCCGCCTGGGGAGTACGCACGCAAGTGTGAAACTCAAAGGAATTGACGGGGACCCGCACAAGCAGCGGAGCATGTGGTTTAATTCGAAGCAACGCGAAGAACCTTACCAGGACTTGACATCCCTCTGACAGTCCCTTAACCGGGATCTTCCTTCGGGACAGAGGAGACAGGTGGTGCATGGTTGTCGTCAGCTCGTGTCGTGAGATGTTGGGTTAAGTCCCGCAACGAGCGCAACCCTTGTCAATAGTTGCCAGCAGTAAGATGGGCACTCTATTGAGACTGCCGTGGATAACACGGAGGAAGGTGGGGATGACGTCAAATCATCATGCCCCTTATGTTCTGGGCTACACACGTGCTACAATGGCTGGTACAGAGAGACGCAAGACCGTGAGGTGGAGCAAATCTCCAAAACCAGTCCCAGTTCGGATTGTAGGCTGCAACTCGCCTACATGAAGTTGGAGTTGCTAGTAATCGCAGATCAGAATGCTGCGGTGAATGCGTTCCCGGGTCTTGTACACACCGCCCGTCACACCATGGAAGTTGGGGGTGCCCAAAGTCGGCCAGTAAATAGGCTGCCTAAGGCAAAATCAATGACTAGGGTGAAGTCGTAACAAGGTAGCCGTATCGGAAGGTGCGGCTGGATCACCTCCTTTCTAAGGAGACTAACTTTTACACTATGAGTTTTTTTCATGGGCTTGTAGCTCAGGTGGTTAGAGCGCACGCCTGATAAGCGTGAGGTCGGAGGTTCGAGTCCTCCCAAGCCCACCAGAACTTTAAAAAGTTCTAAACGTACTTTGAAAACTGAATAATATGCAAATAAATATCAGAAGTGTTAATAACACACAAAAATAGATACGAAATCGAGGTTATCGAAAGATAACAAAAGAACAGTTAAACTAAGACAAGTCTTTTTAGAATTGTTAAGGGGAAACTACGATTTCAACCGAGAAACCAGAAGAAATGCAAGTCTTTACACAAGTGTGAATGACGAAGTTTCTTAACAAACTAAATCCTGTTTAACGCTAAACAGGTAAATTGCTGGTCAAGCAAATAAGAGCATAAGGTGAATGCCTTGGCACTAGGAGCCGATGAAGGACGTGGCAAGCTGCGAAAAGCTGCGGTGAGGAGCAAACATCCGTCAACCCGCAGATGTCCGAATGGGGGAACCCACCTATGGTAATGCGTAGGTATCCTATGATGAATAAAATAGTCATAGAGAAGGTAACCCGGGGAACTGAAACATCTAAGTACCCGGAGGAAGAGAAAGAAACATCGATTTCCTAAGTAGCGGCGAGCGAAAGGGAAAGAGGCCAAACCAGTGCTTGCACTGGGGTTGTGGACACTCATCACGTATGGCGTGTATAGTCAAAGTTGTCTGGAAAGGCAAACCGAAGAGGGTAAAAGTCCCGTAGACGAAATGCACAAGATGCAGAGTGAATCCAGAGTACCACCGGACACGTGAAACCCGGTGGGAAGCCGGGGGGCCCACCCCCCAAGCCTAAATACTACCTAGTGACCGATAGTGAACAGTACCGTGAGGGAAAGGTGAAAAGAACCCCGGGAGGGGAGTGAAATAGAACCTGAAACCTTATGCTTACAAGCAAAGGGAGCGCAAGTGACCTTGTACTTTTTGTAGAACGGGCCAACGAGTTATGGTATGTAGCAAGGTTAAGGTGCTGGAGCACTGGAGCCGTAGCGAAAGCGAGTCTGAATAGGGCGGTTAGTTGCATGCTGTAGACCCGAAACCGGGTGACCTATCCATGTGCAGGTTGAAGCGAGAGTAAAATCTCGTGGAGGACCGAACTCATGTCTGTTGAAAAAGGCTGGGATGACGTGTGGATAGCGGTGAAATTCCAATCGAACCCGGATATAGCTGGTTCTCCTCGAAATAGCTTTAGGGCTAGCCTCAAGGAAAATGATACTCGGAGGTAGAGCACTGAATGTTCTAGGGGCCTTCACCGGTTACCGAAAACTATCAAACTCCGAATGCCGAAGTATTAAACTTGGGAGTCAGACTATGTGAGATAAGTTTCATAGTCGAAAGGGAAACAGCCCAGACCAACAGCTAAGGTCCCAAAATGTAAGTTAAGTGGAAAAGGATGTGGAGCTGCATAAACAGCTAGGATGTTGGCTTAGAAGCAGCCACTCATTTAAAGAGTGCGTAATAGCTCACTAGTCGAGTGGCTCTGCGCCGAAGATAAACGGGGCTAAAACTTACTACCGAAGCTTTGGAATTATCGTAAGATAATTGGTAGAGGAGCATCGTATGCGGGCAGAAGCGAAGCCGGAAGGCTTGGTGGACTGCATACGAGAGAGAATGTTGGCATGAGTAGCGTAAGGCAGGTGAGAATCCTGTCCACCGAAAATCTAAGGTTTCCTGAGGAAGGTTCGTCCACTCAGGGTTAGTCGGGGCCTAAGCCGAGAGCGAACGCTGTAGGCGATGGACAACTGGTTGAGATTCCAGTACCACCGAAATTCGTTTGAGCGAAGTGGGGACACAGAAGGATAAGCTGAGCGCACCGTTGGTAGAGTGCGTCTAAGCGTCAAGGGAGAACAGGTAGGCAAATCCGCTTGTTCAATTCTGAGGCGTGATGGGGAGGGAAATAAAGTACCGAAGCAGCTGATTTCACACTGTCAAGAAAAGCCGCTAGCGAGAATGTAGGTGCCCGTACCGTAAACCGACACAGGTAGATGAGGAGAGAATCCTAAGGTGAGCGAGAGAACTATTGTTAAGGAACTCGGCAAAATAACCCCGTAACTTCGGGAGAAGGGGTGCCTGCGAAAGCAGGCCGCAGTGAAAAGGCCCAGGCGACTGTTTACCAAAAACACAGGTCTCTGCAAAAGCGAAAGCTGAAGTATAGGGGCTGACGCCTGCCCGGTGCTGGAAGGTTAAGGGGACTGCTTAGGGTAACCGAAGGCATGAACTTAAGCCCCAGTAAACGGCGGCCGTAACTATAACGGTCCTAAGGTAGCGAAATTCCTTGTCGGGTAAGTTCCGACCCGCACGAAAGGCGTAACGATCTGGGCACTGTCTCAACAATAGACTCGGTGAAATTGTAGTACCGGTAAAGATGCCGGTTACCCGCAGCAGGACGGAAAGACCCCATGGAGCTTTACTGCAGCTTGATATTGGATTTCGGCGTTGCATGTACAGGATAGGTGGGAGGCTACGAAGCTAGGACGCCAGTTTTAGCGGAGCCACCGTTGGGATACCACTCTTGTAACGTTGAAGTTCTAACCATGTACCGTGAACCGGTACTGGGACAGTGTCAGGCGGGCAGTTTGACTGGGGCGGTCGCCTCCTAAAGAGTAACGGAGGCGCCCAAAGGTTCCCTCAGCGCGGACGGAAATCGCGCGAAGAGTGTAAAGGCAGAAGGGAGCTTGACTGCGAGACCAACAAGTCGAGCAGGGACGAAAGTCGGGCTTAGTGATCCGGTGGTACCGAGTGGAAGGGCCATCGCTCAACGGATAAAAGCTACCCTGGGGATAACAGGCTGATACCGCCCAAGAGTCCACATCGACGGCGGTGTTTGGCACCTCGATGTCGGCTCGTCTCATCCTGGGGCTGAAGTAGGTCCCAAGGGTTGGGCTGTTCGCCCATTAAAGAGGTACGCGAGCTGGGTTCAGAACGTCGTGAGACAGTTCGGTCCCTATCCGCTGTGGGCGTAAGAAATTTGAGTGGAGCTGTCCTTAGTACGAGAGGACCGGGATGGACATACCTCTGGTGCACCAGTTGTCTTGCCAAAGGCATAGCTGGGTAGCTACGTATGGAAGGGATAAGCGCTGAAAGCATCTAAGTGCGAAGCCCCCCACAAGAAAAGATTTCCTCCAGAAATGGTAAGACCCGTGAGAGACTATCACGTTGATAGGTCGGAGGTGGAAGTGCAGTAATGCATGGAGCTGACCGATACTAATAGGTCGAGCGCTTGACCAAAATGGTTTCAAGGAAAAAATCTGATAGAGCATGTATATTATTCAGTTTTGAGAGTACGCTCTCAAACTCATATCCGGTGACAATAGCGAGGAGGCTCCACCTGTTCCCATCTCGAACACAGTAGTTAAGCTCCTTAGCGCCGATGATACTTGGCGGGCAGCTGCCTGGGAAAGTAGGACGTCGCCGGTTTAAAATGGCTCCATGGTCAAGCGGTCAAGACACCGCCCTTTCACGGCGGTAACCCGGGTTCGATTCCCGGTGGAGTCACCAAAAGAGAAGAAATGATTTCTATGCTGCAAGGGTATAGAAATCATTTTGTCTATATGCGCGATTGGCGGAATTGGCAGACGCACTAGATTTAGGTTCTAGCGGGCGACCGTGGGGGTTCAAGTCCCTCATCGCGCACCATAATGGGGACTGTTGCTTTGCAGCAGTTCTTTTTTATTCTCTTGATTAATCTGACTTTGTATTTATTATAATTATATCAAATTCAAATGAATTTTTGTAATCGTTCGAGGAAATAGAACTAGAATTCCCCAATATTTTATAGTACAATATCAAAAATAAGGCTGGTTCCTATAAAAAATCAGCTTTGAAAGAAGGCGATGAAAATGAGTGCAACCTTGTCTATTCGTTTAGCACAAAGAGCCGATGCGAAAGACTTGCTGAAAATCTACGAACCCTATGTAACTGGTACGGCCATCACTTTTGAGTATGAGGTACCGTCTGTTTCAGAGTTTGCAGATCGAATCAGTAATACCTTGAAGCGGTATCCTTATTTGGTTGCTGTGGAAGCAGGTCAGATTATTGGTTATGCGTATGCGTCCCCTTTCAAATCGCGGGCTGCCTACGATTGGGCAGTGGAAACCACTGTTTATTTAGATGTAAATGTTCGCGGTAAAGGGTTTGGTAAACAGTTGTACCTTGCTTTAGAAGATGCTCTGAAAAAGCAAAACATTATCAATTTGTATGCCTGTATCGCCTATGCGTCATCATCTGATGCTCATCTGTCCAATGCCAGTGCTATTTTTCATGAACACTTAGGATATACACAAGTAGGTTATTTTACTAAATGTGGCTATAAGTTTGATACTTGGTACGATATGATCTGGATGGAAAAGATGTTGAATGAACATTCGGCCAATCCGCCTGTTCTTCTTCCAGTAACAGCCATCTTTTAATCTTTTTGGGACATTAGCACAGCTGGGAGCGTACACACTCTGCAGTGTGGGAGTCAGGGATTTGAATCGCTTATAGCTGGCATAAAACGCTTCCATTATCGTAGCTGGTGACGCTATTGCCTTGGAAAGGGATCAGCCAGTCCTTGCCAATCCTCAATTTACGTTAGACCTTGAACAGGCAACTAAATCTATGGAGAAATTATTGTCTATGAAAGTCAACGCTTACTATTGTTATCACGGTGGTGTTTACACTTTAGCAAACTGAGATTTTAGTTCTTTTAATCGCTCTGGAGAATGAGCTAGGAATATCGCTGTATTTAATTAATTGGTAACTAAAAAAAGACCGTAGTTATGAATATCCTTAAGTGGGTTCATGACAACGGTCTTTTAGATTGGAAAAGCCTATCCTTCAACACGTATGCTTCAAAGATAGAAATGTACGAAGTTAGATAGTAAAATAAATCTATCGAATGAAATTCGTTAAATAAAATTTATTATTTCATCCGCACATTTAAGCGTATTAAACCGTTAAACATTTTGAGAGGAGGTTTTGAATGTCAATCAACATGCAGGAGCAGTATGATAAAATCTATCGTTATTGCTATTATAAAGTAAGAAATCCCCTTTTAGCAGAAGACATTACGCAAGAAACCTTCCTCCGATACTTTGCGCAAAACGTCTACATCGAGCGCGGCAAAAGGCTTGCTTACCTCTATACCATAGCACGAAACCTTTGCATAGATACCTTTCGTAAAATACAGCCTGAACTATTGACGGAAGAGATACCGGGGGCAGATTGCTTTGAACAGATAGAACTTAATATTATGCTCCGGGAAGCCCTTAAAACCTTGTCTGAACAAGAACAGGAATTGTTGCTGCTCCGATATGCTAATGAGCTTTCTGTGGGAGAGATTTCTTCTATCCTTGGAATTTCTCGCTTTGCTGTTTACCGAAGGACAAATGCTGCAATAGCAACCTTAAAAAAGTCCTTCAGAAAGGAGGATTTCTTATGAACGGAAAATTTAGAAAAGAATTGCAGACTGCTTTTGATATCTCTTATCCAAGTGATAAGGAGCGGTTTTTGGAACAATTGAGATATCCTAAAATCACCTATCAAGAATTTCTATTTGAGCAGCTTCGCTATATCCGCAAACGCATATGGATGGCTTCTGTTTTGATTATCTTGTTTGGCTGGATAATTACTTTTCGTTTGCCTGCATTCCAATATTGGCGTGCAGATGGAATAAAAATCTGGAATATTTCTGCTATTCTTCCATTTCTGGCGATGATAACAATTACGGAGATTTATCGTTCTGTTGCTTATAATATGGCAGAGCTAGAGGAAAGCTGTCGCTTTAGTCTATCGCAGATTATTATGGCACGGATGAGCATTCTTGGAGGCGTTAATTTTGTTATTTTGATATTACTCTTGATTTTTATGAATCAAGTATCTTCATGGAGGCTGTTGCAAATCATTTCTTATTCCATGACACCCTATCTTTTGGTGTGTGCTATTTGTTTATGGCTGTTAAATCGAATGCATGGTTCAGATGGCATGTATGCCTGTGGAGCAGCAACCGGGTTTGTTAGTGTAAGTAATATTCTTATTCAAATCTCAGCGGTAAGTCTTTATTCAGATACGTACTTAAACGGTTGGCTGACAATTTTTGCAGGCAGCGTGGTGTTAATTGGATTTCAGATACGTAAATTAGTCGGACAATTGGAGGAAAAACAATGGAACTTAAACTTAGCCGAGTAACAAAGCAGTATGGAAGTAAACTAGCTTGTGACCGCATTTCAATTTCTTTTACACCAGGTGTATATGGTCTCCTTGGGGCAAATGGAGCAGGAAAAACGACTTTGATGCGTATGATGTGCGGTGTATTGGCGCCAACTTCCGGAACTATTAGCTTTAATCGTATTGATGTCAGCCATGAAGATTACCGTGATGCACTGGGTTACTTGCCACAGGGTTTTGGGTATTATCCTGAATTTTCTGCGCTGGATTTCTTGCTATACATTGCCGCTTTAAAAGGTCTGCCAAAACCAAAGGCCAAGGAAAAAGCATGGGAGCTTTTGGAGCAGGTATCCCTTGAAAGAGAAGCAAGGAAGAAGATTAAGACTTTTTCTGGGGGGATGAAACAGCGACTGGGTATTGCTCAATCCCTGCTGAACAATCCACAAATATTAATTTTGGACGAGCCTACCGCGGGTCTTGATCCGAAGGAACGCATTCGTTTTCGTAATTTGATTTCGCGCCTCGGAACAGATCGCATTATATTGCTTTCTACACATATTGTTTCAGATGTGGAGCATATTGCAAACACAATCCTGGTAATGAAAGATGGGCTGATTCTTCATCAAGGAACAAGAGCTGAAATTATAGCAGCTATTGAGGGTAAAGTTTGGGAGTGTATTCTTTCCCCAGCCGAAGCAGATAAACTGTGTAGAAAGTATCCAGTTATTAATTTTCGTCAGGAAGGTCCGGAGACAACCTTCTTGCGTTTGGTATCCGATGAAAAACCGTGTCCGTCGGCATTAAGTGTACAAGCGACATTAGAAGATCTGTATTTGTATTATTTCAGTGAGGTGAATGAACAATGAGTGAATTCTGGAATCTAGTTGGATTTGAATATAAAAAAATTTTATGTAAGAGAAGCATACAAATTGCTTTGATGCTTGCTGTTCTTCTTACAGCATTCACTGTTATTGGGACCCTTCTTGGCAGTTACTATGTGGATGGCAAACCTTATGAATCCAATTATGACGCAATGATTAAAGATAGAGCCTATGCCCGCGCGCTTTCAGGTCAATCGCTGGATACCGAGTTGATTATGAAGACAGTCAATGCCTATGCGCAGATTCCTGAGTCAGAGGTCTACCAGTCTACGCAGGAATATCAAAACATTGCACGCCCCTACAGCCCAATTTACGGAACGATTCGAAGTGTTTTCAATACGGCATCCAAACGCTTTAATATGGAGGATTTTCAAGTCCTTACCAAAGCACAGGCAAAAGATTATTACAGTGCCAGAAGTGAGAAGTTGCAACAATCCATCCAGCAAACCCAGATGGGAGACAAAGCGAAGATGCAAATGCTGGTTCTGGATGAACAAGTTAAAACACCACTTATCTTTTCTTATACGGATGGGTTTACACGTTTTTTTGTAATGGTCAATACGCTGGGGCTGTTTTCAGCGTTTGTTATGGCGGTTTGTATAGCTCCGCTGTTTTCTGGAGAATATAGTTCCGGTGCAGATCAGCTCATTTTGTCCTCCAAACGCGGGAAGAACCGACTCATTTACGCAAAGCTTTTTACAGGCTTTTCTCTAGCAGTAATCATTGGTCTTGTTCTGCTTGCGTTTGCCTTTTGTCTGTCGCTGGCTGTATTTGGCACAGAGGGAGGGAATGCGCCTTTGCAGCTTCATTTAATTCTATCTCCGTATCCGTTGACCATGGGTCAGACCGCACTGTTGCTGACGATTGTTAGTTCGTTTGCCTACCTGATGACGGCGGCGATTACTATGCTGCTTTCGGCGAAGCTGAAATCGTCCTTTGGTGTAATTATTTGGGTGAGCCTCTTACTGATTGCTCCTATGTTGGGCAGTGTTTCAGAAAATAACATACTGCTCTATAATCTGTATCATCTTTTCCCTACACAAATGACCTCCCTTGCGTCAGTAGTGGCTGTGATTCAATATGAATTCGCGGGTATGGTGGTTGGTCCCTATGTGTTCCTTCCCCTATTTGCGATTATAGTCAGTGTCTTGTTGACCCCATTGGCTTATCAATCTTTTAAAAATCATCAAATTGGTTAAAGGTTGAAAGAGGAGGCGCCGGTTTAAATCGTACTGGTGCTTCTGTTTGTCAGCCTAGTTGTATGGTCTATATGAATGTCAGAATTTTTTCATAGAGCCTTATAAATGGAGAGATATGCAAACAGTAAAAAATATGATATCATTAATTTTAGCAGTAAACGGGCTTGGTTAAAATAATTAACAAAAGAAAGTTGTATTTTGCTGCTTCAGTAAGAAAAAATTTTTATCTATTGCTCCAGTAAATTCATAATTTAGGATTACAGAAGGGAAACCACTTATGATACATTATGATCAACAATTACAACTTCTTCAGCAACAATCAGCACAAAAACAACGAACGGAATCTAAGCTGAAAGAATTATACGCTCAACGTGAAGAGTTAAGTACCAGAGTACAAGAATTTAGGAAGAATAAGTTGGACGAACAGGCTGATGTTGACCAGCTGGAGGGCCGCAGTTTAACCGCTTTTTTCTATGCTGTGGTCGGCAAGAAGGATGAAAAATTAGATAAAGAACGAGAGGAAGCTTATGCTGCCAGAGTGAAGTATGACGTCGCCCTCCGGGAACTTTCTGCAGTTGAGCAGGATATTCAGCAGAGTGAGGCCGAACTAAATAAACTAAGTGGGTGTGAACAGCAATATGAAAAATTATTAAAGGATAAGGCGGAGTCTATTAAAGCTCTGGGTCATCAGGCAGGTATAGAAATATTTCAGAGTGAGGAACGTATGGCATATTTAACGAGCCAAGTGAAAGAAATACAGGAGGCTCTTCAAGCTGGAGAAACAGCGTTAAATATCACTAATAGTATTCTGTCCAGCCTGGATGGTGCTGAAGGGTGGGGAACCTGGGATTTATTCGGAGGAGGGTTGATTTCGGATCTGGCCAAGCATGGCCATTTGGATGAAGCTCAAAAGCAAGTGGAGTATTTACAGGTTCAATTGCGCCGCTTTAAAACAGAATTGACTGACGTGACAGTAAACGCTGATATTCAGATTAGTATTGATGGCTTTCTATCCTTTGCAGACTATTTTTTTGATGGATTATTTGCAGATTGGGCGGTGTTAGATAAAATTAATCAGTCCCAAACCCAGGTGCAAAATACTAAATATCAGATTGAAAGGGTAGTAAATCGCTTGAATATTATGTTGCATTCTACAGATAAAGAACTGGAAAATGAAAGAATAAGACTAAATGATTTAATTGTAGAAACGACAATCTAGGGGTGCTGGGATTCAACAAATAAAGTTTATGAAAAAGACGGCTGGTCTAACGTCATTTATTTTGATTAAGTGTAATACCTGTATTGCAATCCTACACATAAAAAAATTAAAAACTTTCGAATTTACCTTTACTAAATTGCCAAAATGATGTATTATAAATAAAGTGCTTTTGATTCGACAGTTTAAAATGTTTATTATAAACGCCGATATTAAATAAAAGTACACTAATGTGCACTCGTAGCTCAGCTGGATAGAGCGTCAGACTCCGACTCTGAAGGCCACAGGTTCGACTCCTGCCGGGTGTACCAATAGTTAAAGACAAGTTTTCAATAAGGAAACTTGTCTTTTTTGTGATTATAAACCTTTTCAAAAGTATCTTTCTCTTTGCAATTTTATAAATGCAAGCGCAAGATCAACATTGCAAATTATAGGTAAATATGGATTTTTCAGTTGATTTGAGACAAAACATTTTATATAATGCCAATATATAGCAAATTATTCATGAAGTGGTGAAACTTTTTCTAATAGACAGTTTGACACGTTGGTCATGCCGAAGAAATTTATTCTGAATATCTCGAACTTGATGAAGGTGAATTTCATTGCAGTATTGATGATGCGCAGTAACGATGCAGGTATTTGAGAAAGTAAAAGAATTTAAGAAGAAAATGGTACTTAAATTGCAAGCTTTGCCAAGGCAATTGATTCGATAGAACTTTTAAAAAAGTAAATGTATTTTATTGAATTTGAAAATAAAAGCCAGGAATTATGGGGTTTTTTAAGTGTGTTCCCCGCAAGCGCGGGGGTGATCCCCTCACCTTTTGGAAAAAGGACAGCCCCCAAAGGTGTTCCCCGCAAGCGCGGGGGTGATCCTCAGCATAACAAGGAAAATAACCCGGCTCACCTGTGTTCCCCGCAAGCGCGGGGGTGATCCTAGGGTCTGTTGTTTGTGGGTTTACAACATTGAGTGTTCCCCGCAAGCGCGGGGGTGATCCTCATAAACTCAAACGTTGTGACAATCAAAACTGGTGTTCCCCGCAAGCGCGGGGGTGATCCCAACAAGGTTACTACAATCAAGCTTGTCAGGGAGTGTTCCCCGCAAGCGCGGGGGTGATCCCGGTGTGCCAATGACTAACGACGATATCACTTCGTGTTCCCCGCAAGCGCGGGGGTGATCCCTCAATACCCAGCAGACTGCGGTTGTACTTATGGTGTTCCCCGCAAGCGCGGGGGTGATCCTGCTTGGCTGGCGGGTTTTGGGTGGGGGTGGGCGTGTTCCCCGCAAGCGCGGGGGTGATCCTATGACCAGTTCATCTAATAAAATCCCATCAAAGTGTTCCCCGCAAGCGCGGGGGTGATCCCTTGTTGTATAAGACGCAAGATGTGGCTGAATGGTGTTCCCCGCAAGCGCGGGGGTGATCCCATCGCCCGCCCTATCATTCCAAGACCGTTCATGTGTTCCCCGCAAGCGCGGGGGTGATCCTTCCACAGACCCCGCAGTCTCAGGGAATTACAAGTGTTCCCCGCAAGCGCGGGGGTGATCCCTCAGTAAGCTTTTGAGTGTCGATAATATCCCGGTGTTCCCCGCAAGCGCGGGGGTGATCCCGTGAAGTGAGACAGGCAGACCAAAGAAAGAAAGTGTTCCCCGCAAGCGCGGGGGTGATCCTCAGCTCCTTGCTATGATGTCTGCATATTATTCGTGTTCCCCGCAAGCGCGGGGGTGATCCTATCATCATTTACGGCTATATCTCTTAACTGTGGTGTTCCCCGCAAGCGCGGGGGTGATCCTAAAGAAGTAGTCTTGTCCTTCCACGAAGATGCGTGTTCCCCGCAAGCGCGGGGGTGATCCTGCCAATGTGGACAAAGCATTCGAGAAAATCATGTGTTCCCCGCAAGCGCGGGGGTGATCCTGTTGGGGTTTCTACAAACAAGTTGCTCGCTAAGTGTTCCCCGCAAGCGCGGGGGTGATCCTTGGTTTCCTTGTTCTCGTTTAGCTGCATTTCTGTGTTCCCCGCAAGCGCGGGGGTGATCCTACAATTGCCGCCCATGGGGACTCTGCCCCTGTGTGTTCCCCGCATGTGCGGGGGTGATTCGCCCTTTACCCCACCGGCCGTTCCAAATGCTATATGTTCCCCGCAGATGCGAGGGTAATCCCCAAAAGTGCTGCTCGGAGGCATGCAAAGCCACGTGTTCCCACAAACACGGGAAGAGTCTTGTGAAGTTGCGATATTTAGGTAAGATTTATCAAGCCTACTACACTGTTCCTGCGGCTTTACAGATTGTGAATTGCTCTGCCAGCGGAAGCATCTCTGGTGATCAAGTCAGGTGGGTGCAACCGATGCAGAAGCAACCGTATCCTTGGAACATGTGGATGATTCCATTCAGTCATCGGCGGTAGATGAGGCGGCTTAAACATCTTTAGAAAGTTACTGAAAGCTTTATGTGGCTTCATCAACGCTCTGTCCTTCAGGATATCCTGGGACGGAGCGTTTTTAAGCTCCTGTTGAAGGTAAAAAAGTAAACGTTTTTCAGTACCTTCGATTTATGATATACTATATTCAGAATTGTCAATAAGATATAAATGGCAGACGGTGAATAGCTGAAAAAAGGTATGTGATATTTGTCTAATCGGGGGTTGTTATGGATATGAATTACGATTATAGAAAAATTAAAGATCATACTAATGTGATGATTACGGATGAACATGGCGTTGCGCTGTTCTATGATACACCTGACTTGGGGGTTCTGAAAGTGCTGAACCTCAATCCCAATGAAATAATCGGGCATAAAATCACGTCACTATATGCCAACATCGACGAAGAAACAAGTACGATTATGACGGTTTTAAAAACAGGGATACCAATCATACATAATACGCAGTCTCTAATTTCCAAAAAAGGAAAGCAGCTTCGCTCTTATAATTCTACTTATCCCATTATGGAGAAGGGAAAGATTATTGGTGCAGTTGAATTTTCCACATATGTTTACACCAAAGAAAACTCTAGCATGCTGGAGCAGTATTCCAAGCATAAAATCTTCAGAAAGAATAACACCAGATATACCATAGAAGATCTGGTAACAGTAAATCCGTCCATGTTAGAAATTAAAGCTAAAATAGCAAAGCTGGCAAATACGAATACTTCCGTTTTGATTTATGGCAAGACTGGTACGGGGAAAGAGGTTGTGGCACAATCTATTCACAACTTAAGCCAGCGGTATAGTGAGCCGTTTATTTCTGTCAACTGTGGGGCGATTCCGTCAACGCTCTTGGAAAGCTTGTTATTCGGGACTGAAAAAGGTAGTTTTACCGGATCTGTGGATGCAAAAGGGATTTTTGAACAGGCAGATGGCGGCACGCTTTTTCTGGATGAGATTAATTCCTTGGATTATCATTTGCAGGTAAAGATCTTAAAAGCAATTGAAGAAAAGGCGGTAAAAAGAATTGGAGGCAGCAAAACGATTCCTCTGGATATTCGGATTATATCGGCCACCAACGAATCGCCGGACAAAATTGTAGCGGAAAAGAAGCTGCGAGATGATCTCTACTATCGGCTGGGGGTTGTCCAGTTAAATCTTCCCGATCTGATAGAAAGAAAAGAAGACATCCCCAGCTTACTGGAGTTTTATGTCAGCCATTTTAACAGCACGATGAATATGCGGATTGAAGGCGTTCATCCGGAGGTACTGGCGTATTTTTACCGATACCGATGGCCGGGAAATATACGAGAGCTTCGAAATGCCATTGAAGCGGCCTTCAATAATGCGTCCGGTTCACAGATTAACCTAAAGGATATTCCTGAAAAAATTCGTGGCTATGTCCCTGCTGTTTCGTTTTCCCCTTCAGAACATATGGCAAAATCTTTAAAGGGGACGATGGAAGAATATGAACAGAGGATTCTTCAAGAAGAACTTCTAATCAGCGGATATCGAATTGCCGAAACAGCCAGAAAGCTGGGCTTATCCAAACAGTTGCTTAAATATAAGATGGAAAAATATCATTTGCGATAGTAATCTGTTGAATTTAAAACAGATTAGTTGATTAATTTGTATGCTGGATCAGATTTGCTTTTGAGGTATAGTTATGTTATAATAACAATAAATTCTAAATAAAGCCCACAAGTATGTTTGGGACAGACCGTGACAAAGATTTGTTATAGGCTAACTTAGGAGGAACTGGGTCACCGTCTCTCCTTATTAAATAAAAAAGAACCGTCTATTTAAGAAGGGCTTTAGGTATCCACCATATGGTGTTGTCTGAAAGGCCCTTCTTTTATATTATCATCTATGCTGCCACATTGGCTGTATAGGGAATCTATGGATTCAATCTGCACCAGGTAATATGTAGATTGAAACATAAAATACTCAACCAATTTAGGAGGGAAAAACATGGATATCATTACCGTACAAAAACGTGATACTGCGACAAAAGCCAAGCATTTAAGGCGCTCAGGGCTTGTACCGGGCAACATTTTTGGTGGAATGCTTCAGGAGTCAATTTCTATCCAAATGGATGAAGTCATTGCGCGCAAGCTGCTTCGGGTTAAGAGAGAAGGCAGCAAACTGCGATTGGCTCTTGGTGACCAGGTCATCCCAGTACAAATTAAAGAAAAAATGCAGAATACTTTAAGTAACGAAATCGTTCATATTAGCTTTCAGGCACTAAAAGAGGATCAAAAAGTCAACAGTGTTATTCATATTTTACTGAAAAATATGGATAAGGTAGCGGGAATCGTAGAACGAATTCTACCTGAAATCCCTTACGCATCGCTTCCGGCTGACATGATTGACACCATAACCATTGATTTGGAAGGTATGCAGGTTGGCAGTGTCTTAACTGTCGGGGACATTCCTGAGTTTCAAAACGAGAAAATTGATTTGCAGGTTGACACAGATAGCATTGTTTTGCGAATCAATGACAAAACGCGCACAGTTGCGCAGGTAGAAGAAGAAGCTTAGTACCTAGTTATGACTTAAATTGATATCATTTATGTATACACAATACATCAAGAAAGCATCTCCAGAAGGAGATGCTTTCTTGATGTAGACATTGGTTCATTAGGAGCAAATCTGCTCTTCCTTGTTATGGGCATCCAGATATTTTTCATATTCCGGGTAGACCATTTTGCCTTTCTTGTACACGATGGTACCGATTATTGCGTATAGAATGAGCATCGGTACGCCAATAAAGAAGGTTAATCTGGTGTCTGGGCTGTAAGCTGTATAAATCCCAATGGCAATCAAGACGACTAAACAGACCAGAGTAGGCAATGGATAAACCCCCATTTTAAATTTCAGCTTGCCAACAGATCCACCTCGCTGAGCCAGCCATGTTCTAAATTTAAAATGGGACAGCAGGATGGAGAACCATCCCAGGAGGGTGTTAAAGCCGGCGATGGAGGTCAGCCAGATAAATACTTTGTCTGGAGAGATGAAGTTTGTGAGCAAAGAAACTTGTGACAGCAATATGCAGAGGACTACGGACGTCATCGGAATGCCTCGCTTATTAATTTTAGCTAATGCTTTAGGCGCCTTACCTTCCCGGGACATCCCCGTCAGGATTCGACTGAGCGCATATAAGGTGGAATTTGCAGCGGAGGTCAGTGAGGTCAGAATAACCAGGTTCATAATGACAGCTGCTGCAGGAACTCCGGCCAAGGTGAACAAACCAGCATAGCCATTGCTCAGGACGCTGACGTTTTCGTAAGGAACCACAAGGCCCATGATGGTGATAGAACCCACATAGAAAAGAACGATTCGATAGAAGATGGTATTGATGGCCTTCGGTACGGCGATGGAAGGATTTTCTGTTTCTCCGGCAACAATTGCCACCGTTTCAACCCCTAGATAGGACCAAATGACACCAGTCATCATTAGAACCACTGCACCAAAGCCGCTGGGAAAGAGGGAGTGGCTGTTCCAATTGGACAAGCCGATGAAGCCCTGATCTCCCACAACGCCGAAAATCATCAGGATGCCGATGATAAGAAAGATGATGATAGCCACGACTTTTATGCCGGCAAACCAGAACTCTGCTTCTCCATAAGCTTTTACATCAATTAGATTTAATCCCAATATGAGCAGGGAAATCATGATACACCATGCTACTGGCGGCACGCCGGGAAAGAACTGATTGAGAATCATCGCTCCGCCGACGATTTCAGCGCCCAGCCCCAGGAAACCATTAATGCTGACGTTCCAGCCCACCATGAAGCCCAAAACTGGGTGGACAAACAAGCCTGCAAAGGTCGTATAGCCTCCGGATACAGGCATAAAGGTAGCCATTTCTCCCAGACCTTTCATTAATATGTAAACAAGAATACCGATTATGAGATAGGCCAGGGGTCCCCCAAGAGCTCCGGCGTTATGGACGACGTTTCCTGAAGCGAGAAATAACCCGCCTCCGATTGTGCCCCCGATGGAAATCATCGTAAGATGGCGTTGTTTTAGGGATCTTTTTAATTCATTACTTTCCATTGTTTACCTCCTTAAATTGTTGCTCATATAGCAATAAAATTACTGCTCAGGTTGAAAGGTGCGGTAGATAAAATCTCTTACCAGCACGGGCAGTATCTCAAAGGCGTAAGGGATGTGGAGCCTTTCTGTAGCCTTATGAGGGTCCCTTCCCAACGGACCGAATACGATGCCTGGAATCGATAGTTTTTCAAGACTTTTCGCCGGAAATTGGTAGGTCTTGCCCATGCCCAGGAGATTTGAGGATATCTCCTGGATTCCGGCCTTATCTCCAAGCTCAAAATAGCTGAAATCCGATACACCGCAAAAGTTATTTTTCTGGAGCTCCAGCTGAAACTGCTCTCGGGCCTGACGAATCATGGCCGCTACATTTCGGTATAAAGCCTTGTAGTCGGGCCGCTCCAGCTCCGGATATCTGTTTGGGTAGTAAGGTGGAGCAAATCCGATGACAATCATCGGTATTTTATTGGGGTACCAGGCGCAGGTTTCCCGGACGATATAGATGGCGATAGTTTGTTTGTCACAGCCGGCCTCCTTCCACTCGGTAACCTTGGAGTCCAGATGGCGGTCAAATTCATCACCATAATTTTTTTTCACTTCCTGATATAGTTCGCTGTAAGTGATGACGAAAGGACTTGCTTCAATTGGTTTGATGGTTCGCTTTTGCACCTGCTGAAATTTTTTGCACCTTGCGCTGTAATCGGACAGCACCTTCTCAAAGGCCTCTAGTGCCAGCTCCCGCAGCTTTCTCATCAGGTCTTCGGTCTTTACGTTCAGTGTTTCCATACTATAATAAGAAGCCGCATATAAGGGGGTGGTTACATTGTACAGCTCTTTTAAGTCTGTCTGCTTCAGGCAGGTAGGCGGTACAGTGAACTCGCCGTCAAATTCTTCACACAAATCCAGATTTTGATCCAGCAGCCGATTTAGCTCCGAAGCCAGGGAGTTTACGTTAATCCCATTAAGGGACTCTGAAACATGTGTTTCCTTGCCAACGAAGAAAAACAGGGGATTTAATTTTCCAATCGCGCCCATATGAAAGGTCTTGGGTTCTTCGGCGGAACCAAGGCTGGAAGGCTCCAGAAGCAGCAGGCTGATGTATTCGCAGCCCTCCTGCTGCAAGGTGACCAGTTCCTCCACGGCGCTGAGCATCCCCTCGGAATTGTATTCTTCCGCAGGGACGGACAGGAAGAGGAGGTTGCCGGCAAGATCATCTTTTTCTGATAGCTCTCGGAGCAGTTCAATGGCTAAGGCCAGGCCGTATTTCATGTCATTGACGCCTCTGCCGAAAAGCCATTCCCCGGAGTTTAAATCCCGGAGGGCTTCCTCGGAAAGGGACAACTCAGAGATGCGTTTTGTCAGCTCTGTAGGGGAAAACGCCAGATCCTTTAAATGGCCATAGGGCTCTATATCCACCACATCGTGATGTCCGGCCAGAAGAAGAGTCTGATTGGTGTTGATAGGACTGCGGTACATCGCGGTAATGTAGGTTCTTCCCAGAGGATCATCCTCAACCTGGATTTTTTTCAGGTTTTGCGGATTCTTTATAAAATAGGGGATTGTCGCAAGGATGGCATATATTTTGTCTGCAGCGAGGTTTTCCTCTGGGGTTCCCGTAATGCTGGGCGCTGAGACAATATCGAGCATGGTTTCCATCAACTTTTCAGAAAATGATTTGTTCATATTGATTCCTCCAATCTAGCTTGTATTTGGTAAGATACTAACGCAATTCCCATGCCAGCTTATCAGCAGTAACGTTTTACCTTCGCCATTCTTGTTGTTGAATTGGCATTTCAGCAGGGGGTTGATTCAATTTTGTACTGGTTAATCTTTTGATGTATGCTTTTCTTCTCGGTAAAAGTAATGGAGGGGGAAAAAATTTTCCCCCTCAAAAGTAAAAATTTTTTTCCTCAATTGCGTTGGGGACAAGCAGGTTTGATGAAGAGGGAAGGCCTTTGCCGGGGGATAGAGCAGATGTTTGTTTTGGCATGAAGGTTGCACTATGTAGTTGGATAATTACAAATTTATAAGAAGACTACTTATAAGCAGAAAAGGAGAGGAGCGTTCCATATGAAGCCATTACAAGATATGACCGTGCTCGACCTGACAAGAGTCGTTGCGGGACCTTATTCTACTATGATTTTAGCAGACCTAGGAGCAAGGGTAATCAAAGTAGAAAATCCAGACGATCCGGATTATATCAGAACCTTTGAACCATTCTTGGGAGAAGGGGACAACAAATTCAGCGGATTTTTTGCACAATATAACAGACACAAATTAGGCATTACCCTGAGCTTGAAAAAAGAAGAAGCCCAGGCAATGTTTAAGGAGATGGTGAAAAAGGTGGATGTCGTCATTGAGAATTATCGGCCCGGGGTAATGAAGAAATTTGCTTTGGATTACCAGGTCTTGAAAGAAATCAATCCCAAATTGATTTATGTAGCACTTTCTGGATTCGGACAGGATGGCCCTTATGTCAAGTGGCCCTCCTACGACAACAGTGGGCAGGCCTTGAGCGGGTTGTGGTCCATAAATGGATTTTCCGATAGACCTCCGGTTAGAGTCGGAACGATTATCGGGGATGAGTCCACGACTTTTTTTGGCACCATCGGTTTGCTTGCTGCATATATCCATGCTCAAAAAACAGGGCAGGGGCAGATGGTGGACGTGGCGCAGCTTGATTCCACCTTTTGTTTAACGGAGGTTGCTGTACCCAATTGCTCGATTGCAGGAAAGGTCCAGGGCCCCTTAGGAAATGACCATCCGTTTATCCGGCCCTATGGCATGTTTCAATCCCGTACCGGCTATATTTTCTTCGGAGGTTATACCGATAAATTTTTTAAAGCGACTTGTGCATTTTTTGGAGAGCCGGAGTTGGCCGCTGACCCGGAATTGGATTCCATGGATAAACGGTTTCAAGATGATGTGTGGTTTAATAAGCTCAAGCCGAAATATGAAGAGTGGTTTTCCAGATATACTACAGAAGAACTGGTAGCGGGGTTGTCAGAGGTTGTTCCTTTAACGCCGATAAACAGCATAGCTGAAGCCATGGCCAATCCGCAGCTAAACGCCAGGGATATGATTATAGATTACCCCCACGGCAACCAGGTTGCCAGGTTATTTGGAACGCCGATTAAGCTGAGCGAAACCCCAGCAGACCCAATAGGACCAGCACCAAGATTAGGGCAGCACAATAAGGAAATCTATCAGGAGTTTTTAGGCTTTTCAGAAGAAGAACTGAAAGAATTACATGAAAAGGGGGTCATTTAATATGTCCATTCAGTATGATGTTCAACATGGCGTGGCTTTAATAACAATCAATCGGCCTGAAAAATTAAACGCACTGACTCTTCAGATGTATGAAGAGCTGGCAAACGCTTTTAAAGAGGCGGGAAATAGTCCAGAGGTTTCCGTATGTATTTTAACGGGAGCTGGCGAAAAAGCTTTCTGTGTCGGCGCTGATTTGACAGAATCCATTCCCCACTTGGCGGCCGGCCATTACATCAGCGAATGGGATGATGCCCATTTGAAGCATACGCCTATGTATAAACCGATTATTGCCGCGGTCAACGGATTTTGTATGGGAGGCGGCTTTGAAATCCTTTTTTCAACCGATATCCGCTTAGCTTCTGAAGAGGCGCTATTTTCATTGCCGGAGGTGGGCCTCGGCGTAGTACCTGCCGGCGGAACTTTAGTCAGACTGGCCAGGCAGATTCCATATGCCAAAGCGATGGAACTGATTTTGACAGGAAAGAGCATTACTGCCCAGGAAGCTTTAGAATACGGGATACTGAATTACGTTGTGAAGCCGAAAGAGTTACTAAGCCAAGCTTTCAAGCTGGCAGAGCGAATAACGGAACGGAGCCCGGTGGCTGTACAAGGGGCTAAGGAAGCTGTTATCAAGCTTTTAAGCCTGCCTATGGATCAGGCCTTTGATACAGAAGCTTTATTGGGATACAAGGTATTTATGAACCCGGATGCCAAGGAAGGCCTGGATGCCTTTTATAACAAACGCAAACCTGATTTTCCTTCGCGAAGACGGTAATTGTGGGAATTTTCTTTGAATAATATTGCTCCCTAAAATTTTTTGTGCTACAATAAACCTCGGAATATAAAATTTCAACATAAGTTAAACAATCTGGGGAATTAGCGCAGCTGGGAGCGCGCCGCGTTCGCAATGCGGAGGTCAGGGGTTCGATCCCCCTATTCTCCACCAACAAATATGGATGGCTTTTATGGCCCTCCATATTTTTTCTTTTCTGCATAAGAGAGGAAGCGAATTTTAAATCATTGAACCGATAAGGAGAATACAGATATGGAGACAGTTAGATTAGGAAAAACGGAGATTGTGACAAATAGGAATGGCTTTGGTGCGCTTCCGATTCAGCGAATCAGCGATGAAGAAGCGGTAAGCCTTATTTGCAGAGCCTACGACCAGGGCATGACCTTTTTTGACACGGCAAGATTTTATACAGATAGTGAGCATAAACTGGGCCTGGCCTTGAAAAAGGTTCGAGACAAGGTATTTATTGCCTCGAAAACAGCGGCAGTAACTAGGGCGGCATTTTGGCAGGATTTAGAAACCACCCTTGGGAATCTACAGACGGATTACTTGGATATCTATCAATTCCACAATCCAGAATTTTGTCCAAAGCCTGGGGATGAAAGCGGGGTTTATGAGTGCATGCTGGAAGCGAAAGAGCAGGGAAAAATCAGACATATTGGTATAACCAATCACCGGTTGGGCATTGCGGAGGAAGCGATAGAATCTGGCTTATATGAGACACTTCAATTTCCTTTTTGTTACTTAGCCACGCCAGAAGAAATAAGGATGGTCAGCCGTTGTCAGGAGGCGGACATGGGTTTTATCGCGATGAAAGCTCTATCGGGAGGGCTGATTACAAATTCGGCGGCAGCTTATGCTTTTGTGGCACAATATGAAAATGTACTGCCTATTTGGGGTGTCCAGCAGGCAGCGGAATTGGAGGAATTTTTATCTTACATAGAAAATCCGCCGATGATGACGAAAGCGTTACAGACCATCATCGATGAGGACCGAGATTCCCTGGCGGGAAATTTTTGCCGGGGCTGTGGATATTGCCTGCCCTGTCCCGTGGGGATTGAAATCAATAATTGCGCCAGAATGTCCCTGCTTCTTCGGCGTTCCCCTTCTGAACTTCAACTGACGGAGGCTGTTCAAGAGAAAATGAGCAAGATTGAAAACTGTATTCACTGCGGACAATGTGTAAAAAAATGTCCCTACCACTTAGATACGCCAGAGCTGCTGGCCAGGAATTTACAGGATTATAAAGAAGTTTTGGCCGGAAAGGCCTTATAGGGCTTGGAAGACGTTATAACAATATTTTAATTGGAAGGGATTATCCGATGGTAGAAGTTGTAGCCGCTCTCTTGTGGGAGGGAGATAAATTTTTAATATGCCAGCGTCCTGCTCACAAAGCCCGGGGCCTCCTTTGGGAGTTTGCAGGCGGTAAGGTGGAGGTCGGGGAGACGAGGGAGCAGGCTTTAATTCGGGAATGTAGGGAAGAATTAGGTGTGACTGTTTCACTTGGGCATGTGTTTATGGAAGTTGTTCACGAATATGCAGATATAACCGTTCATCTGGTTCTTTTTAACGGCACTGTCCAGAGTGGTGTTTTACAGCGATTGGAGCACGAAGCACTCTGCTGGATTCATCCTCAGGACATTCCTCAGTATGAATTTTGTCCGGCAGATGAAGCTATTCTTAAGCGGCTCCAAGAAGAGTTCAAAACAACACAGGCATAAATAGGGGCAGACTGCCATAGATTCTATTATGGAGAAAATATCACTGGCAAGCGATATGGACAAAATATCAAATTTGAAATAAAAGCGAGGTGAAAGCATGCTTCAAAATAACCAGCATTACAAATTTGTTAATACCCCTTTACCTTATGCCTACGATGCACTAGAGCCTTATATTGATGCGAAGACCATGGAACTGCACCACAATCGGCATTTGCAGACTTATGTGGATAATCTGAATAATATTCTAAAAGACTATCCTGAATTGCAGGATATGACGCTAGTCCAGCTTATCTGCAATGCAGATCTTTTCCCAGAGGAAATTCGCCAGCCCATTATTAATAATGCAGGAGGCGTATTCAACCATCAATTTTACTTCAGTCAGTTGGGAAAGGTGAACGATGGCAGGCCTGCCGATCATTTAGGGATTGCCATTATAAACACGTTTGGCAGCTTTGAAGAATTTAAACAGCAGTTCAAAGAGGCCGCTCTGTCTGTGTTTGGATCAGGCTATGCCTGGCTGGTCTTGACTCCCGAAAAAGAACTGAAAATCGTCACGACGGCTAATCAGGATGTGCCGCTTCCCTGTCACTACACCCCTATTTTAAATATTGACGTATGGGAACACGCGTATTACTTGAAACATTACAATAAACGGGCTGATTATATCGACGACTGGTTCAATGTGGTGAACTGGAGTCGGATTGGACAATATTACATGCGCGGTATATCTCCCTGCTGATAAAGCAGCTTGCATCAAAAAAGAAGAATTCTTCAAAATTTTGGTGCAGGCTGTTTTTTTATGGAGAAAGTTTGAGAGAAAAATCTGAATAAAGGCTAGCCCTAATTGTAATTTAATGGTAGAATAGACCTGAAGGGAAAATGAACGTTACGGCTCTATCGTGTGTGAAAAAACAAAAGAGGTACCGCCCATGAATGTACAAAAGAAGTTTACGATTATTGTATGTTTCATTTGTTTGACTTGTATCACCTTAACCGCCTTTATAGGCTATTACGCGGCCTCTAACGAACTGAAGGCTAAGAGCACGGAGAATGCTGAAATTTTGGCCTCTAATTACGCGAACCAAATTAACAACTGGATTTGGGAAAAGGCTGTTTTTTTAAATACTTTAACAGAATCCGTCATTTTGGTGAACAATTTAGATCGGGAATATTTGCATACGTATTTTCAGGACATGCTAAAGCACAATAATCCGGACGACGCCATCTATGACGTATTTTTTCAATATCCTGACAGCTATATGGTTTGTGCCACGGATTTTGTGCCGGACGGTACTATGGATTACACCAAACGAAAATGGTATACGGCGCCTACCACCACCCACAAGCTATCGGTACAAACGGCTTATATGGATACTGATACTAAGCGGGAAATTATCACTATTTCCAGAGAGGTGGTGATTGACGGGGAGCTGAAAGGCGTATTAGCGGTGGATATTTTTGTGGATCAGATGGTAGACACCATCAATGCCATGGAGGTTCCAGAGGATTCTTATGGCTTTCTGCTGGATAGTGACTACGGTTTGGTGGTTCACCCCAACGAAGATTTTGGTTATGTGAATGCTGCCCCTTTGTCCTTAGCTCAGCTGGAGGGAAATCCCTATGAGGAGCTAATCACGGCTATTGACAATGGAGCTGAGCCGCGGCAGTTGCTTTGGATTGAGGACTACGACGGTGAAACCAGGGCCTTTTTTGTCAGTCAGGTAGAGAGCTGTGGCTGGTACGTGGGCATTGCTATCGCAGAAAGTGTCTGGGCTAAAGCGGTGCGAAGCCTGTTGGTAGAATTTGCGTTGATTATGGTGGTCTTGAGCTTTATCATCAGCTTTTTGAGCGTATCTGTAGTGGTACGAGCCTTGCTGAAACCAGTGAGCCTTGCTGAATCTGCATCGAAAGCTAAGTCGGATTTCCTGGCCAACATGTCCCACGAGATTCGCACGCCTATTCACGCCATGTTGGGGATGAATGAATTGATTCTACGGGAGGCCGAAGGCGAAAATATCTCCAGATATGCGGTGAACATTCGCAATGCCGGAAAGATGTTGCTATCCTTGGTCAACGACATTCTGGATTTTTCTAAAATTGAATCGGGCAAGATGGAGATCATGCCTGTGGAATATGAACTCTGCTCCATGCTCAGTGATCTGATTAACATGATTGCTGGCAGGCTGGAGGAAAAAGGGTTGGAGTTGAAACTGGATATCGTCCCAGATATTCCTCACAGGCTATGGGGAGATGAGCGGCGAATCACCCAGATCATAGGAAATCTCTTGATTAATGCAGTAAAATATACCAAGGAAGGCACAGTCATTCTTCATGTTGGCTGGAGAAAGCTGGATGAACAGCAGATCGAGCTGCTGGTAGAAGTAGAGGATACGGGCATCGGTATCCGGCCGGAAGAACTGAATTTGCTGTTTATATCTTTTACTCGGTTAGATGAGGGGCGCAACGGCAGTATTGAGGGCACTGGACTGGGACTGAACATTACAAAGAGCTTGTTGGACATGATGGCAGGCCAACTGAGCGTTCGAAGCGTCTATGGGAGAGGATCCATATTTTCCGCGGTCATCCCCCAGAAGGTAATCAGCTATGAGGGAGTCGGCGACTTTCAGGAAAAATATGAAAACAGCGTAAAGCAGCGCCGCCATTATAAGGAAAGTTTTACTGCGCCAGAGGGAAAAATCCTTATCGTAGATGATAACGCCATGAATCTGGCGGTGGTGACGGGACTGCTTAAGAACACAAAATTGCAGATTCATACAGCCAGCAGCGGACGAGAATGTCTGGAAAAAGTCACCAAGAACACGTATCACGTAATCTTTATGGACCATATGATGCCTGAGTTAGATGGACTGGAGACGTTTGAGCGAATGAAGACCCTCAGCGGCAACCTCAGTAAGGCAGCTCCGGTTATTGCCTTGACTGCTAATGCTATTTCAAATGCCAAAAAGATGTATTTGGACTATGGTTTTACTGATTACCTGTCCAAGCCTATAGAGGGCAGCAAACTGGAGCGGATTCTGTTGGAATATTTACCGCCAGAGTTGGTCCATCTCGTGGAGGTGCCGGAAAAAATTATCCAGCAGGAGGGTAGCGGCAAGGAGGAAGAAACAGGCCTAGAAGACTATATCAATAGAGAGATTGGATTAGCCTACTCGGGAGGCCAGCCGGAAAAGTATTTGGAGATTTTGCACATCTATGCGCAGATGGGGCCAGAATTTCTCCAGAATATAGAGGCCGCGTACAAGGCGGCAGATTGGAAGTTGTATGCTATTTTAGTGCATGGTTTGAAGAGTACTTCCCTGGGGGTCGGTGCAGAAGAGCTGTCGAAAGGGGCAGAGCGCTTAGAGACGGCAGCGAAGTCAGGGGAAGTGGACTATATTTTCCAGCATCATGGGAAACTGTGTGAAATGTATGAGAAGGTACTAGAACAGATTCGCTCCTATTTACACAGGATTGAAAAAAAGTGTGCTGTTCAAGGGGAAGGCGTAAAGATGGATGCGGAAAGGGCTGAGCAGGCAATCCCGGTGCCGTTGCTGAAAGAGCGGCTGCTGGCTTTGGATGAGTCCATCAGTACCTTTGAGCGAATGGAAGCTCAGAGGATTTTGGAAGAACTTTGGGAAAAGTCCTGTCAGGGCTTGCTGCTGGCTGATGATATGCAGGATATCAGTCATAAGCTAGAAAATTTCGAATATGAAGAAGCAAAAAAGACAATCCACCTTTTGCTGGGGCGGTTTTAGCCCCGAAAGAGAACTCCCGGTTGATGCCGGGGCGCGAAACAGAGATGAGGCAGTTGAAATATGCTTGATGTGAGTTATGTCTGGAGGTAAGGCAGAATGCGGCAAATGATTCTTATTGTGGACGATAATCGGTCAAATATCAAAATCGCTCAGACGATTTTGGAAAAAGAGTATCGGGTAGGTGCGGCCTTGTCAGGGGGAAAGGCATTGCAGTTTCTATCCCTAGCGATACCGGATTTAATTCTGCTGGATATTAATATGCCGGATATGGATGGGTTTGCAGTCATGGAGGAATTAAAAAAGAATCCGGAATGGCGAGAAATTCCTGTAATTTTTTTGACGGCTGACGGAAACCCTCACACGGAGGCTAAATGCTTTAATATGGGCGCCGTGGATTTTATCTCGAAGCCATTTGTCCCAGAGGTCATTCAAAACCGCATCAATCGGACTTTGGAATTGCAGCTATACAAGAAGAACCTGGAGAAGGCTGTTCGCGATCAGTCCATGAAAATTTTACAGCAGGCGGAAGAACTTGCTCGGAAGCAGCAAGAACTGATGGCTATCCAACAAGAAGTAATCATCGGCATGGCCAATCTCATTGAGGAGCGGGATGACAGCACCGGAGGCCATATTAAGCGGACCAGTGAATATGTGGAGTTGATTGCCAGAGCCTTGAGAGAGAAGGGAAGGTTTGAATATATTTTAGATAAGGAATACATAGAGACTCTTTACAAGGCGGCACCTATGCACGATGTAGGAAAGATTTATATTCCTGATGTCATCTTGAAAAAGCCTGGCAAGCTGACCAATAAAGAGTTTGAGGTGATGAAGAAGCACGCTGAGCAGGGAGGGCGGGTCATAAACTCCACGATGGCAAAGATTGAGAAGCAGGAGTTTATCGACATTGCCTATGACATTGCTACCAGCCACCACGAAAAATGGGATGGCAGCGGCTATCCGAAAGGGATAAAGGGACAGGATATTCCGTTAAGTGCCAGAATCATGGCAGTAGCTGACGTATTTGATGCTTTGGTATCCCGGCGTTGTTACAAAGAGCCCATGGATAGTCAGGAGGCCTTTGCGATCATCGCTGAAGGCAGCGGCACGCATTTTGACCCAGAGATTGCTGCGGTGTTCATTGAATTACGGGAGGAAATTGAGGCAATCTTGCATAGTAATTGCCCGTTATAAAGGCGGTATGCAGATTGGAATCAAGAGAAGAGATAAAAACAGGACCGGAAAAAATAGCATACGTTATTTTTCGGTCCTGTTGCCGTTTATTCTTAAAAATTATAAATGGGGGACGACTGTCTTCTCTTAAAATCGGTCACTGTAGTTTAAAAGTTTCCGCAGGTATCCGCCCTGAACCCTGCTTGCTTTTGAAGAGGATTTTTTCCCCGGAGATTCTAGCACCGGGGCTTGATTGACTTCGGATGGAGTGGTGGTTCTCTCCGAAGCTTCTCTAGTGTTGGCAGGTTGTCCGCTTCTGCTGGAGCCGAATAAGGGCCTGTCCGAATCCAGCGGCCATATGGCGCCTTCCAGCCCTTCTGGGGATGTAGTCAACAAGGCATAGGTGCCTGGACCGCCCGTCGCAGGTAAAGATAGGCTTCCGGGGTTAACCAGATAGAGGCCCTCCACTTCTGCAAACAGCGGCTTATGTGTGTGGCCAAAGAGGGCTGCTACGCAGCCTTCCTCTTCGGCTCGGTAAAGGATGTTTTGATAGGACATCTTCACATTTTCCATGTGGCCATGAGACAGGTAGAGTTTGCCGCATTCTGTTGGAAAAACGGTAAACTCGTTGGGACCGTAAGCTCTATCCATATTGCCTCGAACAGAGATGATGTCCACCCCCAATCGGCGTTTCAACTCTTGAGCATCCCGCTGGCAGTCCCCCAGATGGATGAGCACGTCCACGCCGGAAAGTTGTTCGTAGACCTGAAAGGCCTTCTCCAGATTGCCGTGGGTATCGCTGATTACTAATAGCTTCAACCTTTTTCGCCTCCCGCATAATAGAATTTAAACTTTAGATAGCCTTCGGCGCTGTCCAGATAGAGCAGTTCAAAGAATTCAGCTGCTTTTTGTACTGGTTCAATGCGGCTCAGATCAATCATCAATTGATGTTGATCGACAAAGATAAAATCAGCCTTGGTCAATTTTATTGCCCGTTGGAGGGCTGAACCGCCGGAAATCGCTGCTTTCAAGGCCATAGATTGCATGACATTGCCCAAGGAGGATACATCCTCCTGAAATGAAGCGTAAATTCTGGTGCCTTCTTCTGAGAAGCGGAGATCCTTAATGGAAAACAAGTATTTAGCCGCCACTGGTCCCAGCTGTTTCAAATTCAGCCGCAGGTCTAACATGATGCAGCCGTTCTGGAAGAGCATAGTATAATCTTTCAAGTATTCCTGTAAGGCCTGTATAGACATGATTCGTTCTTTCAGCCCCACATTGACCAGGTAATCCGGGACCTTTAAGCACCCGTCTTCGATATCCTCCGGCTCAAAGTAATCGGCCAAGGCCAGGATTTCCGCTTTGTTCCTGAGCCCAAAAGCAATGATTTTTTTTAATGTAGCATCGTTCATATTCAATGTATCACCCCTCTTATCTGTAATTTTAAAGCTGCTCTAATAACAGCATTCCCTGAAACTCGTTCATCATAGCGCTTATTTCATCAAAATGAAGATTTTTTGGCAGCTTGATGGACAGGTGAAAGCCGGCACCACCGCTGCCAGCTAAAGGACCTGAGCTGCTGACGTGGTTTTCTAAGATGGTAATATCCATCTCTTTCACCGTTGCCACCAAATCCTTGAAGTTTTGGAGAGAATCCATCTCCACGTATAGGTTGACTACGCGAGCGTGTTGATAAAAATAGTTTTCTACTTTAGGCAGTACCGCCAGGCTGATAAAAATCAGCAGTCCGGAGATTAAGGCTCCGGAATAAAAGCCAATACCCAGAGCCAGCCCTAAACAGGCAGAAGCCCATAAACCAGCAGCGGTGGTCAGCCCTTTGATGCGGTGTTTCCCTGTGACAAATATGGTGCCTACGCCCAGAAAGCCCACTCCGGTGATAACTTGGGCGCCCAGGCGAGCCGGATCAGAGCCGGGAGCTAGGTTTTGGCAGATGTACTGATTGGTCAGCATGGCTAAGGTGGCTCCTACACAGACCAGAATATGGGTACGAAAGCCTGCCGGATGATTGTTAGTGCCTCGCTCCAGCCCGATGATGCCTCCCAGAAGGAAAGCCAGCAGCAGCCGGAGGGTTATGGACAGCAGGTTTACGTCGTACAAGTAGAATGGTAATTGAAATTCAGCCATAAAGACAGCTCCTTTTTGTTAGAAGATAATGAACCTCTGCACGTAAAGGCGTTGCCATCAGAAGTGTTCATTGGACCATGCTTTGGCGCAGCTTGTATAGTCTTGCATGGTATAGTATTTAAGTATATGTAATTGTATCATAATGTGTTAATATATACAAAAGAAAGAATGTAAAAATTCTCATATGGGGAGGTGGACCATGTATCAGGAAATTTTGAAAAAGCGATCCATGTTAAACGACAGAAAGCCCTATAGCACGGAAAAAAGAATAGAAATAAAAGAAGCGGGGCTGAGAGACCTCATCTTTACGTCCCTGCATCTGGAGGGGAGCTGCATAAAAAAAGAACAGGTTCAGCAGATTTTGCGAGAAGAGTTTGTGCCAGAGGTAATCTTGGCGGACCATATGGCCATTCAGCAGTATCGGGAGTTGGCGGTCCACATGGAGTCGTTACTGGAGCTGCAAAGTGATTTAAGCCTCCAGGTCATAAAGGAACTCCACGGCTTTAACAGTGAGGTAGAGCCTGTTAGCTGGCGTAGGTGCAATCCGCTGGTCTATACCTTAGACTACAATCCGCCACCCTGGCAGGAGGTTGACGAACGGATGGAGTTTTTTATCCGCTGGAGTTATGGGGCAGAGGAGGCTAAGGGCAATGCTATTCTGAAGGCGGCTTATCTCCATCATAAATTTTTGGAAATTTATCCCTTTGAGCAGAACTGCGAAGGAACAGCGCGAATCCTGATGTATTACAGCCTCTTGAGAGAAGGGTACCCCCTCTTCCAGTTACGGCTAAGCGAGAGGGAATATAATCAGTCTATCGTGGACTATTTAAAGCATCAAAATGTGGATCCTTTCTATCAGGCCCTGGAGAGGAGTGTTTTTAATCAGTTGGACGTGCTTCTGCAGATGACCGAGGAATAACAAAAAGAACGGATGGAAGTCCGTTCTTTTTATATTAGCGAATGAAATCTCCGCCTTTAAGGATTTTTTTCTCTAATGTGTGGCTGCCTTTCTGCTCCCCAGATTGCTGCTGCTTCTGCATGGCACGGATTTTCAGCGGCAAGGAGAAGAGGTTAATAAAGCCTTCTGCATCGCTCTGATTGTATACTTCATCTTTGCTGAAGGTTGCGTATTCTTCACTGTATAGGGAATAAGGGGATTTGGAAGCTACGGGAATAGCACTTCCTTTATATAGTTTCATCTTCACTGTTCCGGTGACATCTTGTTGTGTGGTGTTTACAAAGGCAGCGATGGCCTCACGAACTGGCGTATACCACAGGCCGTCATATACCAGTTGAGCATATTTTTGCGCCACGATGTTTTTATACTGCATAGTGTCCCGATCTAAAATCAGCTTTTCCAGGGCGGAATGGGCCTTGTATAAAATGGTGCCTCCCGGCGTCTCATAAACCCCTCTGGATTTCATCCCTACCAGCCGGTTTTCAATGATGTCGATGGTGCCAACACCGTTGGCACTGCCCATGGTGTTGAGGGATTCCAAGATCTGTACATCGCTGAGCTTTTCTCCATTTACCGTCACTGGAATCCCTTGTTCAAAGCCAATTTCCACAAGGGTTGGGGTGTCCGGTGCCTGCTCAACTGGCACGCTGAGAATATGAATGTCATCCTTGTGCTCGTTCCAAGGATTTTCCAAATTACCGCCTTCGTGGCTGA
The DNA here is from genome assembly GCF_010669305.1 of Aminipila butyrica. Taxonomy (NCBI): domain Bacteria; kingdom Bacillati; phylum Bacillota; class Clostridia; order Peptostreptococcales; family Anaerovoracaceae; genus Aminipila; species Aminipila butyrica. The sequence goes on from NZ_CP048649.1 coordinate 1,475,296, forward strand.
TGTGCCAGATATTTTCGTCCCGGGAATAAATCTTTTCCGCGGTCTGAGCGATAGGAATGTTGTGAGAGGTGGCATATTCGATCAGGTCTTCACGGGATTCCATATTCCAGGTACGCCATGGAGCGATGATGCGAATAGCTGGATTAAGGGCTTTGATGGTGCTCTCAAAGCGCACTTGGTCGTTGCCTTTTCCGGTACAGCCGTGAGCGATGATGTAGGCATCTTCGGCCTCAGCGATTTCTACTAGCTTTTTGGCCATCAATGGTCTGGCCATGGAGGTACCCAGCAGATAATCATTTTCGTAGATGGCGCCGGCTTTTAACGTAGGCCAGATAAAGTCTTTGACGAACTCTTCCTGGATATCTAGTATGTAAGCCTTTGATGCGCCTGTAGCATAAGCCTTTTTCTCAATCGCTTCATAATCTTCTCTTTGTCCGGCATTGCAGCAGACGGCAATCACATCACAGTTATAATTTTCTTTCAGCCAACTCAGGATGATGGATGTATCCAATCCCCCGGAATAGGCTAGGATAATTTTTTCTTTTTGCATTTGGGTGCCTCCTAAAATTTATACATAAAAAACATTATTTATTCAAAACTTAAAAATGATTATACCTTGACAAAACACAAAAATCAATATAAATTTTGTGAAAAATAACTAAAAACTTAAAAATTTTTAAGAAATAAGGAAAATACTTCGCAAACATATCCAAAAAATGGGTGAATACTTTTGCATAGGTTGCAGGAAAAAGAGGCTGGATATGAGAGAAAACGGTGTAGAAAGAGAAAAAATATGATATACTGATAGAAATGCGAAATCAGGGAGGACAGACTGAATGAGAGCTGAAAAACAGCCGGATATGAAATCGCTATTAATAGAGATAAACGAATTTTCACCAACAGGATCCGTGGAGCCGCAGGTTCCCATGAGCCTGCATACCTCCTTTCGCACAGGAGGAAGAGCGGAGGCTTTAGTTACCGCTGAGAATGAATCACATCTGGCCCAGACCTTGGCGGTGCTTCACAGAGAGCAGATTCCCCATCTGGTATTGGGAAGCGGCTCTAACGTGCTGATAAAGGACGGTGGGTATAGGGGCGTGGTCATTAAGCTGGGCAGCCGATTCCAGGAGATTGAGACAGAAGGAACTCAGCTGACCGCAGGATCGGCAACTAAAATTTCTGCTGCGGCGAAAGCCGCTATGGAGGAAGGGCTCAGCGGACTGGAGTTTGCCAGCGGTATTCCCGGAAGTATAGGCGGCGGCATTTTCATGAATGCAGGAGCCTATGGGAGCGAAGTAAAGGAGATTTTGGTTTCGGCCACGGCTATGGCCAAAGACGGCAGCCGAACTTACCAGCTGTCTGGTTCAGATTTAGAGCTTGGCTACCGCCGCAGTGCCTTTCAGAAGAGTGGAGATATCATCCTTCGAGGCAGTTTCCAACTACAGCCGGCGGACAAGGCTGACATTTTTGCCAGGATGAAAGAGTTGCTGGATAGACGGAATGCGAAGCAGCCAGTTCAACTTCCCAGTGCCGGAAGCTTCTTCAAAAGGCCCGAAGGGTATTATGCTGGAAAGCTGATAGAGGATGCGGGGTTGAAGGGACTCAGCGTAGGGGGGGCTCAGGTGTCGCCGCTTCACGCCGGATTCATTGTCAACAACGGAGAGGCCACCACCGCAGATATTCTGCAGCTTATGAGACTGATTCAGAACACGGTTTATGATCAGTTCGGCGTCCATTTGGAGCCGGAGGTGCGAATTCTAGGAGAAGATTGAATGTAAGCGATTATAAAGAGCAAAGATAGAAATACACAGAAAAGAAAAGGGAAAGGAGTACACCCATGGCAGACCCAACAGACATTCGTATATATAAAGGCTATCGTATGACTTACGATCTGCATACTCATACCATCTATTCTCATGGGAAGGGCACCATCCGAGACAATGTATTGGCCGCTTTGGACAGAGGCCTGAGCAAGATTGCCATCACAGACCACGGACCAGGGCACCTGACTTATGGTATGAAGCGCAATGCTGTGCCCCAAATGAGAGAAGAGATTGAGGCCTTAAAGAAAGAATTTCCTCAAATCCAAATTTGTCTCAGTGTGGAGGCGAATATCATCAACAAGTGGCGGTATTTAGACGTGAAGCCAGATGAATTTGCCCAGTATGATTTCGTCATTGGGGGCTACCATTATGGAGTCTTTAATGGCTATTGCATCAGCAATTATCTGAACCGTCACAAAGAGCAACAGGGACAGGGAGACAGCCGTGCCATGAAACGGCTGAGAAAAAAGAATACGGAAATGACAGTACAGTCCATTTATGAAAACCATTTGAAGATATTAACTCATCCAGGTGATAAGGGACCTTTCGATATTTTAGAGGTAGCCAAGGCCTGTGATAAGCGTGGCACCCTCATGGAAATCAGCACCTGGCACGACCACTTGACTGTGGAAGAAATTCGCACAGCGGCCCTGACTGACGCAGGCTTTATCATCAGCAGTGATGCGCACCACCCCAGCCGGATTGGTGACTTTGAAGGCGGGTTAGACCGGGCTTTAGAGGCTGGACTGGATCTGGAGCGGATTGTAAATATTCAGCGGGTATAAGACAGCGGAGTGAGCTCGTTTCAGACAGATAATTTCATAAAAAGAGAGAACCTATAAAAAATAAGGAGACACAGATTGTGATCTCCTTATTTTTTCAATTGATATTTATTTCTTATACGGAAATATACTGTTTAGTTACAGAGCTGGAATAGGTGGCATGAATCATGGCACCGTAGCAAGCTTCAAAGGGGATAATGTCGCCTAGGGAAATCTCGGATTCGCAGTCCGTGACATCAAGGATTAAGTGATCGCTGCTCCCACCTTCCACTGTGGCACCTTTTAATTTGGGAAGAACACTGAAAATATCACCCACATCCCGCTTCCCTAAAGCGATTAAGGCCCTTTTTCTGATACCTTTATCGAAGTATTCGGGCGTATTGCCGAAGGCATCAACAAAAATTTCGCCGATAGGGTAGGAAGGTTTTTCTTTTATTTCCACGACCTGCGCTTTAATCATATAATTATCTCGGCGGAGCATGGGAAGCTTCAATCCCCAAATGTCTTGTAGATCTCTGGCATTGACAATGCCTTCGCCCACCCGCAGGTGATTAATCCCTTTTGGAATGGTTCCATCCAAAACCAGGGGCAACGTGGAGGTTGCTCCTCCGGATACGATATCAAGCTTTCGTCCAATCGCAGCAGATATCTTATCGGCAATCGAAACCAGCGTGCTCAGGTTGGTGTTGTTAGGCTTAATCGATCCGAAACAGCCTAAGTTTGTACCGACACCATATAGGGTGATATCCTTTAGCTGATTTTCAATAAAAAGAGCATCTTTTATCAGTTCTTCCTCTTGGATATAGCCTTCGCGAAGATCGCCTAAATCCATCATAAGTATGACTTTATGATTTTTATTTTGTTGATAGGCAATCTGATTGAGTGCTTTAATCGTTGCTATTTCTGAATTAAGGCTTATATCGGTATAGGTTATAACATCTTTCAGCTCACAGGCCATGGGGACTCGAATCAAGAAAATAGGCGCGTCTATTTTTTCCTGTCGCATGCGTTTGATAGTATTGATTCTGGAATCCCCAATAGAGGTACAGCCTGCATGAAGCATTTGTGCAGCAATCTGCGCGTATGAGTTTTCATAGGAATCGGTTCCTTTTACAACGCCGGTGACCTGAATGGATTTTTCACGGCACATGTCCACTACAGCTTTGGCATTGTGGTAGATGCCGTCCAGATTAATCTCCAATACTGGATAATTCGAATAGGTTTCCATCTTTTAACCTCCTACAAAATAAATTATGGGCCAGACAAGACACTCAGCCGTGTTTCCTTTACCGAATTTGAGACAGCAATGGACTGAATGTAAATAACTAAGTAGATTGTACATCAGCCCGTTGAAAATAAAAAGATATCAATAGTTTTTAATGCTTCATTTATGGTATAATAATTGTATAAAGATTTACAACAAAATTACCATAAAGCAGTAATTGGAAGATGATTGAATTAATTGTAAATATAGGCGAAAGGTTGAACATATTATGGAAGCAGTAATTATAACAGGTTTATCTGGTGCGGGCAAATCTCAGGCAGCCAACTGTCTGGAAGACTTAGGCTTTTACTGCATTGATAACATGCCCCCGGCTCTGATTAAAAATTTCATTACCTTAGCTATGAGTGAAAAGAGTTCGATTGAAAAGGCTGCTTTTGTAACCGATATTCGAGGCGGAGAATTCTTCGAGGAAATGAAACCTTGCCTGCAAGATTTAAAACTCATGGGGCTTCCTTTCAAAGTCTTATTTTTAGAGGCCTCGGACGAGGTCCTGATTCGGCGGTTCAACGAGACTAGGCGGCAGCATCCGCTGGCAGAAGGCGGCGAGACCCTGTCGGGCTTAAAGCGGGAGCGGGAAGCCTTAAAAGAAATACGGGCCATTTCAGATTTTGTGATTGACACCTCCAACATGAAGGCGGCCAGGCTGCGGGAGGAAATCAAAGATATCTTTGCTAAAGGGGAGGAAGCGGGATTTGTTTTGAATATCTCCTCCTTTGGTTATAAGCACGGCATTCCCCTGGAGGCGGATATGGTCTTTGATATGCGCTTTATTCCCAACCCTTATTATGTACCCAGCCTGAAAAAACTGACGGGAAACAGCAGGAAGATTCAAGACTATGTGTTGAAGTTCCCTGAAACTCAGACCTTTATCAAACATGCGGAGCAGATGCTTAACGAGATGATTCCCTGCTACGTGCGGGAAGGCAAGTATCATTTGAACCTGGCTTTTGGCTGTACCGGCGGTCAGCACCGTTCCGTGACTATGGCCAACGTCTTCGCAAAAAAATTTAAGGAACAAGGTTTGCGAATAACTATTGAGCACCGGGACTTGTGATGGTATACTATAATCTGGCTGGGTTTACGCCTGTAAATCGGCCATGCTGAATTTTTATAAAACCATTTAGGAGGGAATTACTTATGGAAAAATTAATTATTGCAGCTGCTATATGCGGAGCAGAAGTAACGAAGGAACAGAATCCAGCTGTTCCATATACGGTAGAGGAAGTGGTAAGAGAAGCCAAGTCTGCTTATGATGCAGGCGCATCTGTTATCCACCTGCACGTTAGAGAAGACGATGGTACACCGACACAGGATAAGGATCGTTTTCAGGTGTGCGTAGATGCAATCCGCAAGGAGTGCCCAGATGCTATCATTCAGCCATCTACAGGGGGCGCAGTTGGTATGACGGACTTAGAGCGTCTGCAGTCCACTGAGATTGAACCAACTCCAGAGTTCGCTACGTTAGACTGCGGTACTTGCAACTTCGGCGGCGATGACATCTTTATCAATACCGACAACACGATTTTTAACTTTGCTAAGATTATGAAGGAAAGAGGCATCAAGCCAGAGCTGGAAGTTTTCGATAAGGGCATGATCGACACAGCTTTAAAGGCAGACAAGAAGGGTCTGCTGGTACACCCGATGCACTTCGATTTCGTACTGGGCGTACAGATGTCTGCTACAATCAGAGACTTACTGTTTATGGTTGAAAGCCTTCCGGCTGGTTCCACTTGGACGGCTACTGGCCTGGGCAAGAACGCTTGGCATATTGCAGCAGCGACTATCTCCCTGGGCGGACATGTACGAGTTGGATTTGAAGATAACCTGTACATGGAAAGAGGCGTGCTGGCTAAGAGCAATGGCGAAATGGTTGCCAAGGTTGTAGAACTGGCTAAGCTTCTGGGAAGAGAAATTGCTACTCCGGACGAAGCTAGAGAAATCTTGAGCTTGAAGAAGAGAGAAGCATAAACAAGGTATAAAAGAGAGCGCTTCAAGCTGGAAATCAGGTTGAGGCGCTTTTTTGTTTCAGCCTATCCATAGAGGAATGGCACTTGCAATTCATATAAGAGGGAATGTTGTTTATATGTCGTTTTCAGTAGATACAAAAAATGAGCTGGCTCGATTGGAGCCAGAGAAGAAATGCTGTATGCTTGCGGAAATAGCAGGCTTTATTCGCATGTGCGGAAGCATCCGTCTGGCTGGAGGTGGAAAGTTTCATGTAATTCTCACCACCGAAAATCCGGCGGTTGCCCGGCATTTTAAAAAAATTATCAAAGATTACTTCGATGTGGACGCCAACCTGGAAATCAGCCAAGGTACAGCGTTGAAAAAGGGCTATGCCTATCTGCTGAACATCGGACCGGAGGAACGAAGCGAGCAGATCCTGCGGGAAACCGGCATCCTCATGGTCAGAGAAGGGATGAATGTCATCAGCGACGGCATCTATGAAGGGCTGATTAAAACGAAGTGCTGCCGAAAATCTTATTTGCGGGGAATCTTTTTAGGGGCTGGAACCATCAGCGACCCGGAAAAGGGGTACCACATGGAATTTGTGTGCAGTACGCAAACCCTAGCCGGAGATGTGAAAAAGCTTATTAACAGCTTTGTAGACCTTCACGCCAAGCAGGTTCAGCGAAAGAAGAATTACGTGGTGTACGTGAAGGAGTCAGAGCAGATTGCCGATATTTTAAATATTCTCAAAGCCCATGGCCAGTTATTAAAGCTGGAGGATATCCGCATACTAAAAGAGATGCGCAACAAGACCAATCGAATCAATAACTGTGACAATGCTAACTTGGATAAGACGCTGAATGCTTCGGAGAAGCAGGTGGAGGCTATCCGCCTTATTGAGAAGAAAAAGGGGCTGGGTTTTTTAAATGACAAACTGCGGGAGGTAGCTCAGCTTCGGTTGGAACACCCGGAGTCTACCCTACAGGAGTTGGCCGAAATGATGGATCCGCCTTTAAAGAAGTCTGGTATCAATCATCGTTTAAAAAAGATTGAAGAAATGGCCGGCAAATTGGGGTGAGGTCTTCCGACAGCCTGGAAAAAAGTTGGTAAAATAGACAGAAAATTAAGGCAGAATAGAGGCGATTTTTGTCAAGTTTTTTTGAAAAAACTTCTTGTGAACAAGTGGTGTAAACCTGTGGATAACTTGCTGTTGACAAATGTAGAAAAAGCTGAGATAAAGTAAAATAAAGGGGTATACGGATTACACTTATTCACAGACCCATTGGGATAAAATTGTATACAATTTTTGCGAATCATGTGGAAAAGTGGCGAAAGGGCGAAAAAACAAGGAATTATGGCTTGTGGAAAAAGGACCCAGAACAGATGCGATAGTTGACATAATGTGCGAAAAATAATTGGTGTATAATTATTCTTCTTGTGGACAAAGGGATATTTTCTGCATAATAGAAAGGAGCCAATCTTTTTGGGGTGATATCCCAGGAGATTGGCTCCTTTTGACTGTTCTCTGTATTTTTAATTTTTTAAGCTTTGCAGAGGAGCAGGAATCCGGCCTCCACGGTTAATCATCTTTGCAGAAGATTTGTTATGAAGCTTCATGACCGGGCCGTTGCCAAGCAGTCCGCCGAAATCCAGTTCTTCTCCCTCGTTGAGGCCAACGGCAGGGATTACACGCACAGCCGTAGTCTTGGAGTTGACCATACCGATAGCCGCTTCATCAGCGATGATTGCAGAAATGGTTTCCGGCGGGGTATCTCCCGGAATAACAATCATATCCAGGCCTACGGAGCAGACCGCCGTCATGGCCTCCAGTTTTTCAATGGATAGGCTGCCGTCTCTAGCTGCGGCAATCATGCCTGCATCTTCGGTCACGGGAATAAAGGCACCGGATAGACCGCCTACGTTGGAGGAGGCCATAACGCCGCCCTTCTTTACTGCGTCGTTAAGCATAGCCAAGGCGGCGGTGGTACCGTGAGTACCGCACTGCTCCAACCCGATTTCCTCTAGGATATAGGCCACGGAATCTCCGATAGCCGGAGTAGGGGCCAGAGACAGGTCAATGATACCGAAAGGAACTCCCAGCTGTTTGGAGGCTTCGGTACCTACCAGCTGGCCCATTCTTGTAATCTTAAAAGCTGTCTTTTTAATCATGTCAGCTACTTCAGTCAGGTCCGCATGATCCGGCATTTTAGCTAAGGCCGCTCGAACTACCCCTGGTCCAGAAACACCTACATTCAGGACGCAATCTGGTTCTCCGGGCCCGTGAAAAGCGCCCGCCATAAATGGATTGTCCTCAGGTGCATTGCAGAAGACTACCAGCTTGGCCGCGCCGATGCACTGATTTTCCTTGGTGGCCTCGGCGGCTTCTTTAACGATGCGGCCCATGAGCTTGACGGCATCCATGTTGATACCAGCCTTGGTGGTGCCTACGTTGACAGAGGAGCAGACAAAGTCTGTTTCTGCCAGGGCACGGGGAATGGACTCAATCAAAGCCTTATCCCCAGGGGAAAAGCCCTTGTGGACCAGAGCGGAAAATCCGCCGATAAAGTTAACACCCACATCCTTGGCCACTCGGTCTAAGGTCTTAGCGTACTGAACCGGATCGCCGCCGGAAGCACCTACCAGCATGGCGATAGGCGTAACGGATATGCGTTTGTTGACGATGGGAATATCATATTTCTTTTCGATGTCTTTTCCAGTCTTCACCAGATCTTTGGCATAGCGATAAATTTTATCGTAGACTTTTTCGCAAGAACGCTGGATGTCGCTGTCACAGCAGTCCAGCAGAGATATACCCATAGTGATAGTCCGTATGTCCAGGTTCTCATCCTGTATCATGGTGATGGTTTCCATGATGTCTGTCATATTTAGCATTACATGTACCTCCCCATTCTCTAGATGCGGTGCATCGAGTTAAAAATATCTTCGTGCATCACGTGGATTGTCATGCCCTCTACGTTCTTTTGCAGGTCTTCCCGCAAGGTATCCAGTTCACAGTTCATCTTGGAGATGTCGATGAGCATGACCATGGCAAAGTATTCCTGTAAGACGGATTGAGTAACCTCCACTACATTGGCGTTAGCATTAGCACAGGTGGTGCTGACTTTAGCCAGAATACCCACCATATCTTTTCCGATGACAGTTACAACTGCTTTCATATATAAAATCCTCCTTTTGTGATTAAAAACAAAAAATTACAATAATATTATGTTATTCTACCACATTGTACTGGTTGTCTGCAAGAATAGTATTTTCCGTGTAGGCAATTTCTACTTGAGAATATTTTTCGGTGAAGTAATCCCGGTTGCTGCGTCGGTTACCAATCATATTCGAAAAACATCGGGGATTGCTTTCAAAGCGGACTTGTCTTTTCTGGCCAGGGGGGAGAAGGGCAGTCTTTGAGGGACAAGCCAGCAAAGCTTGTAGCTTTTCTTCTAAAATATCCCGGGCGATTTCTCCTTCTACCAGCTGCCGGAAGGCCGGGTGGTAGGTGTTTCCGGTAATAGCGCCACCTTCTTGAATGACATCGGTACTTTTCAATCCCACCCGCAGAATGCGGATGCCTGCTTGATCGAGAATTTTGTACATTTCCTTGACGGTGGCTAGGGCCTGCTCTTGGGAAAGTGGCTGGTATTCGCCCCGCTGGTGCATTTGCAGCAATTCTGTGTCCTCAATGAGAATGGTCGGGTAGAGCCGGGCTAGGCTGGGCCCGATTTTTACGGTCTCTTTAGCGGAATAGATGGAAGTCTGGTGGGTGTCTTTAGGGAGGCCAATCATCAGCTGGATACCCAGCTGAAAGCCGTAAGACTGGATTAGCCGACAGCTTTTATAGACGATTTGGCTGTCATGACCTCGATTGGAGGCCTTTAGCACTTGATCGTCAAAGGACTGGACACCCAGTTCGATGATGTCTACCCCATAAGCGTTCAGATTGTCTAAGATCTCTTCATTGATATAGTCCGGGCGGGTAGATAGATGAATCTTGTGGACCAGACCTTTGTCTTTGTATTCCTTGGCTACAGCTAAATAAGCCTGTTGCTGGTCAAGGGGTAAGCCCGTGAAACTGCCGCCGAAAAAGGCGATTTCCACCGTTTCCAGCCCCCGTCCGGTAAGGGTAGGCAGATAGCTTTCTACCAAGCTCGTCACGTCCGCTGGGCGCATGGGCTGCTGGCGGGCAGTAATTTTTTTTTGATTGCAGAAGACACAGTCATTAGGGCAGCCTTCGTGGGGAATGAAGACTGGAATAATCGCATGCTTTTTCATCTCTATAAATCCGCCTTTCTGGGAAAGGTATTCATGTCCCTCCACTCGATAATGGATCCAATATCCGCTAAGGGATAGTCGGGAAAATATTTAAAAGTCAGACCCTGAGCAGAAATAAAGTCTGAAATTTGCTGAAAGTCTGGATGGGCACTTAAATCACCGTTAAAAATCAGCTGGCCGCCTACCAGGCCGGAGGCTCCGCCCAAAAATCCATAGGGGAAGCTGTCCAGCTTCACATGGCCCGGTCGGATGAGCAGCAAGCGAATGGGGCTTCCAGTTGGCCTGTTTTCCTCAAAATATCGGTGTATGCTGTGGTAGATACCCTCATCAGCCGTGATGGCAGCGGTATCGCTTAACACCGTCATGCTGCATTTGCTGTAGCCTTGGGGGACTTGAATGGTGTTCAGTCCTAACTGCCGGACTTTTTCCAGCAAGGAAGGTGCCGTATATTTTAAATGATGAATGAAATAGGAGCCCATACAGACGGCATTGTACTTGATATTCTCCGGGTAGTTGTGACCCAGCTGATCCGAATCGGCAGTCCCCATGTGGAAAACAGGTGAATGGGCGGCTGTTCCCAGCTTGCACATATATAGGTCGGCGTGGGTCGCAACTGCTGGATAAGTCAGGCCGCGGTCGGCTATCCGTATCAGCTGATGACCTTGACTTGTCAAATAGTCTTGCAGCAGGGGATGGGCCTTTTCTGACAGATAGATGATGCTCATAGTATTCATCCCTTTCGACAGATTTCATGTATTTTTGTCTATAACTGTTATTATCATACCACAACCAGAAGCGGGTGTGGTATGATAATGCTATAATTTCTATTGGTTCCCCGCCGCATTTTGGGAGGGTGGACCGTTATACCAAGGATAGAACAGGAGAACACGTTATGCCAAAAATCAGCAACGACTGGCTGGATGCCGTCGGAGAGGAATTTCAAAAACCGTATTATCTAGAATTGCGCCAGTTTTTAATAAACGAATATAAGACCCGGCGGATTTATCCGGCGGCAGACGATATTTTTAACGCGCTTCACTTTACCCCGCTAAAAGAGGTTAAAGTGCTGCTGATCGGCCAAGATCCTTATCATAATGAAAATCAGGCTATCGGGGCCAGTTTTGCTGTGCCCCCCAGCCAGAAAGATATTCCGCCGTCACTGGTAAACATTTACCAAGAACTTCATGAGGATCTGGGCTGTTCAATCCCCAACCACGGTTACTTAAAAAAGTGGGCAGATCAAGGCGTTTTGCTGCTGAACACGGTGCTCACCGTCCGGGCCCATCAGGCTAATTCCCATCAGGGTCAAGGCTGGGAGCAGTTCACCGATGCAGTTATTCAGGCTGTTAATCGGCAGGATAGGCCAGTGGTATACTTTCTCTGGGGACGGCCTGCCCAATCCAAGAAGCGGATGTTGAATAACCCTAAACACCTTATCTTGGAAGCACCTCATCCGAGCCCCCTTTCCGCTTACCGGGGATTTTTCGGCTGTAAGCATTTCAGCAAGGCGAACGATTTTCTCACCGCTAACGGTGTTTCGCCAGTGGACTGGCAGATTGAGGCGCTATAAGTAAAATAGAAGGGGACTAGAACCAGGTAAATAATTGCAGGCAACAGGTCACATGCGGAAACCGACGGCATATATATGATATATGTTGATTAGTATGCCCTGTTTGTGATGCAGGAGGGCATAGGTTAGGAGTATATATGGAGATTACATCCCCTAGTGTTTATTTGAGCCCATCCGTGCAGGATTACAACGAATATGTCATCGGTGGAAGTGAAGAGTATTACATGAACCTCATTGTTGATGCCATGGTCCCTTATCTGAGAGCCAGCAATATTTCCTTTAACCGCAACAATCCAAATGATTCTTTAGCCCAGGTCATCGAACAGTCCAATGCAGGAGATTATGACTTGCATCTGGCCCTTCATACCAATGAAGCCCCGGAAAATTTATCGGGAATGCTCCAGGGACCGGATGTATATTATTACGCTTTTAGCCAGGATGGAGAAAAAGCCGCCAATATGTTTGCAAAGAATCTGGCTGGCATTTATCCAAACCCTGATTTGGTAACTGTTATTCCAAACACGACTTTGGCAGAGCTGCGAAGAACCCGAGCCACGTCAGTACTCATAGAACTGGCCTACCACGACAACTATGATGACGCCAACTGGGTGGCCAATAACATCGAAGCCATTGCAGAAAATTTGGTATTTTCTTTAGCTGAATATTTTGGTATTCCATTTGTAGATCCCCTCTAGGAAGCAATAACCGTCAAACATATTGGCGGTTATCTACTTTTTTGATATACTAAGCAAAAGAACCTTATTATTATAGAAAAGAAAGGGATGGAAGATGGACAAGCTTATGGATTTGCTTCGGCAAGTTTTTTATAAAGAAACAATCGTTAAGATAACAGTGGGGAACAGCAGAAAAAAGTCCGACCCCTGCAAGAAAGTTACCCTGCGGCCGCTTTTACTTCAAGGCCAGCAGGTTTATCAGGCAGAGTATCACTTTGAAAAGAAGGTTACTCACGAGAATCTGCCGCTAGAAGAAGCCTTGCTGCTGTGTGGGCGGTTGATGAGCGAGAGCTTTAAGCAGCTGAACATCCAAACGGCGGATCAGGATATCCAGGTACTGGCGGCCAAGCCGGAAAATCCTAAAGTCATTCGCAGAAACACAGAAAAGCGGCAGGTGAAAAATTTATCTCACAACAAAGAAAAAAAGTATATTATTCCTGAGAAAACCCCTTGTGAATTTTTGATTAAATTAGGGGTTATGGGGCCTGACGGTGAAGTTTTTCAGAAGCATTACGCTAAGTTTCGGCAAATTAACCGCTACTTGGAAATCGTAGCGGATGTGATGGAGCATCTGCCTGAAAAAGCAGGAAAGCCCTTGAAGATTATTGACTTTGGCTGCGGAAAATCTTATTTAACCTTTGCTCTGTATCATTATCTGAAGATTATGGAAGGGAGAGAGGTGGAGATCATCGGGCTGGATTTAAAGGAAGACGTCATTGACTTCTGCAATAAAACTGCCAGAGAATTAGGCTACCGGGAGCTGACGTTTTTGAAAGGGGATATCGCCGACTATACCAGCGATCATGCGGACATGGTGGTGACCCTTCACGCCTGCGACACGGCTACGGATTTCGCGCTGATCAATGCGGTGGCGTGGCAGGCTAAGGTCATCCTTTCTGTTCCCTGCTGCCAGCACCAACTGTTCAACCAGATTAAGAGCCCCTTGCACCAACCGATGTACAAGCATGGAATTCTCAAAGACCGGTTTACAGAGCTGCTGACCGACGGACTGCGGGGGCTGAAGCTGGAGGCCTGTGGCTATCAGGTGGCCATGATTGAGTTTACCAGTCTGGAACACACCGCTAAAAATATCATGATTCGAGCGGTGAAAAGTGAAAAAGCTGCAAAGGCGGGCGTGATGGAAAAGGCCCAGGTTGAATATGAAGCCTTAAAAGGGTATTACCAGGTGGACCCCGCCATTGACAGTATGAAAGGATAAAAATCAACCCTCAATTCGTGGACAGTGAGGGCTGCTGCCTGCTTTCTTCAAATTCTGCGATTTTTTGCATATAATTGTTGAAATTCTCTATTATTATGGTATAATATTAAGGTTCGAGATATGAGAGGTTACATTTTATGTAAAATGTGGAACTTAATTCATGAGTTCCTTTCATTATAGATCAATCTGTTTTCTTATTTAAATAAGGTTAAATACCTTTAGACTTGGTGACGTTGCTGGAAGGAAAATAGTATTGAAGGAATACCGAATTAAAACTGTTTTTTATTTGGCGTTCGAATAAAGCGGTATAGGAAAGAAAAGAAAGTAGGATCAATTATGGCAGACAAACAAAAAATTATCAACATAGCGGTTATCGCCCACGTCGATGCCGGAAAATCTACTCTGGTAGATGCGTTTTTAAATCAGAGTGGTGTTTTTCGAGCAAATGAAGAGGTCGTAGACTGTGTTATGGATAGTGACGACATTGAACGGGAACGGGGAATTACCATTTATTCCAAGAACTGTTCTGTTATGCACGGAGATGTGAAAATCAATATTGTGGACACACCGGGCCATGCAGACTTTTCCTCAGAGGTAGAGCGGATTATGAAAACCGTGGATACGGTAATTCTGCTGGTGGATTCCAGTGAAGGTCCGATGCCTCAGACTCGTTTTGTGCTCAACAAGTCTCTGGAGCAGGGCTTAAACCCGATTTTGTTGATTAACAAAATCGACAAGCGAGATGCCCGTATTGAAGAGGTCGTGGATGAGGTTTATGAGTTGTTCATGGATTTAAATGCCAATGACACCCAGTTGGATTTCCCTATTCTTTACGGTATTGCCAGACAGGGTATCGTGGTTTACGACCCATCTGATGTGGCTGACGTAGAGGTGGAAGTAGCTGAGAAAAAGGTGGACAAGAACACCCAGGGTATGACGGGCAAGGATATTACCCCATTATTTGAGACCATCGTCAAGCACGTGGCGCTCTACCCAGACCTGCGGGAGGAACCATTGCAGATGCAGATTTCTTCCTTGGGGTATGACGATTACATCGGTCGGTTGGGTATCGGCCGCGTAACAAAGGGAAAGATTCGCACGGGACAGACGGTAGCTGTAGCGAAAGCTGACGGGAGCATCGTATCCCGCAAGGTGAATCAGGCTTTCGTATACCGTGGCTTGAAGCGGATGCCAGTAGATGAAGCGGAATGCGGCGATATCGTCGTGGTGTCCGGTATTGCTGACATTTCTATCGGTGAGACCATCTGCGACAGCAGCAACCCACAGCCGATGGAGATGATTCATATTGAAGAACCTACCTTGTCCATGAACTTCATGGTCAACAAGTCGCCTTTTGCCGGAAAGGTTGGGAAGTTCGTCACTTCAAGACATATTAAGGAAAGATTAGAAAAAGAGCTGGAAGTCAACGTTGGGCTATTAGTGGAACCTACGGATTCCACTGACGTGTTCAAGGTGTCGGGCAGAGGCGAGCTGCATCTGTCCATTCTCATTGAAAATATGAGACGAGAAGGCTATGAACTGGCTGTGTCTAAGCCGGAGGTTATCATGCATCGGGACGAGCGGGGCAAGAAGCAGGAGCCGGTAGAGGAAGTGGTTCTCTCCGTGCCGGATGAATATTCCGGCAGTGTTATTTCCAAGCTGAACGTGCGAAAAGGCATCATGACGGAAATGTCCGGGGATAACGGGTACTCCAAGCTGGTATATCTGGTACCTACCAGAGGTTTGCTTGGCTATCGGAGTGAGTTTATCAATGATACTCATGGCGAAGGCACCATGGTAAGACGTTTCCACAGCTTTGATGAATACAAGGGGGAAATACCTCAGCGGACTAACGGCGTGGCTGTCGCTCAGGAAGAAGGAACTTGTACGGGATATGCCCTGTTCAACATTCAGGAGCGGGTGCAGATGTTCGTGGAACCGGGCACCAAGGTGTATGAAGGCATGATTGTCGGCATGAACAGCAGAAATGAAGATATGATTGTAAATCCGTGTAAGGCCAAGAAGGCCACTAATATGCGGGCTGCCGGCAGTGATGATGCGGTAAAGCTTTCTCCGCCGAGAACCTTCACCCTGGAAGAAGCACTGGAATTTGTCAATGATGACGAATTGGTAGAGGTCGTACCGGATGATGTCCGGCTGCGGAAAAAGCTGTTAAAAGAATTAGATCGGCGCCGGTCCGGCAGATAAGGGCCAGCACGTAAGTCTACAAAAGGACTGAATTCTATGTAATGTAGGATTCGGTCCTTTTAATCTAAACCAATAGTAATCGAAACAAAAAGATCTCCAATCAAATGGAGATCTTTTTGTTCGCTTGAAAGGAGAATAATACCAAATTTATGCTGTTATACTTTGTTGGAAATGTAATATATGTGCAAATTTAATTAAAATCTGATAATAATTTACCAAATATTACATTTAAACAACAATCTATTACATAATGTCACAACATAAATATATTATCTGTTAGACTTTTATTATCTAAGAGTCAGCGAAATAGATACATAGAAGGAGATACATGATGTTTGCGGTGCTTGTCTGCGATATAAACAAAGATACAGCTTGGTTGATTAAGCAAAAAGCAATACAGTGGTGTAAACAAAATATAAAGTTCATTAAGGTATTTGATAAGGAAGAACAAATTTTGAGCTATATAGAAGATAACAAAGAGCAAAAAAATATTATCTTCATAGATATTACTTTTAGTTTAAATAATGGGATTCAGATAGCCGGGAAAATAAAGCAAATACAAAAGAGTTCTGCTATTATTTTTATGTCAGATGAAAAGAGGTATGATTCAAATATTTATAATGTTGAACATATTTATTTTATAAAAAAGCCTTTAGATGGTAAAAGCGTAAAAAATGCACTTGTTAAAGCAGCGGATTATATTGAAAAAAATAGCAAGAAATTCCTTACAGCTATCACAAAAACAGAAGTAGTAATGATACCAATAAAAGAAATCATTCTTATAGAAAAGGAGAAGAGGAAGGTTCATGTGTTGGATAAAAATGGAATAAACGTATCTTTCTATAGCAGTTTTGAAGAGATTGAAAATCAGTTAAATGCTAATTTTTACAGATGCCACAATAGCTACATTGTAAACTTACATGAAATTGCTGCTATTGATTCTAAAACGATTCAAATGAACAATGGGATATGTGTACCAGTGAGCAGAGCTCATGTAAAAGAAATAAAAAGTTTAGCGATTACTATCCACTCAAATAAAAAACCGGATGAAATGAGTGGTTATTCTTTCGGTTAAATATATGTTTTATATATTTAAACATACAATGAGAAAATTGTTTTTATTTTAAAAGGAGGAGATTAAGAAATGACAAGAAAAGTATTTGCGCTTCTCATGGCTGTAATGATGACATGTTGCTATATGCCCGCTATGGCTTTTGCTGAAACAAATGAGATGGCAACCAAAGCCCCAGATACAAAATTTGTGGACATGCCAAGTGATTGGTCTGCAGCAGCGATTGAGAATGCAGTAGCAAACGGATTAATCAAAGGGTATGAAGGAGCAGATGGCTTGTATATCAAGCCAAACGGTACACTGACAAGGGCTGAAATGGCTACTGTAGTAAACAGAGCTTTTGGGGCTCAGGAAAAGGCTTCTTTAAGCGGAGCCAATGACATCGTCTCAGGCGCATGGTATGAAGCTGAAATGGCCAAGGCTGTTCAGATGGGTACCATGAAGAAAGACGGTCAGATGAGACCAAATGCAAATATTACCAGACAAGAAGCCTGCACTATCTTAGCAAGAGCTTTTAAAATGCAAAGTTCTGATTCTACATATGCTGCTTTAAACGGTTTTTCTGACAAGAACAGTGTGGCAGCATGGGCACAGGACAGCATGTCTGTACTGGCTGAAAAGGGATATGTATCCGGAGCAAACGGTGCATTAAATCCTGCTACAAACATGACCAGAGCAGAGTTTGCTAAAATCATGGACAACATGGTTAAACAGTACATCACATCTGCTGGAACAGTTGAAACCGTAGCTGCTGCTGGAAACGTAATGGTCAATGTACCTGGTGTTACACTGAAAAATGTAACGATAAACGGCAACTTAATCATCGGTGACGGCGTAGGCAGCGGTGATTGTACGTTAGATGGTGTAAAGGTCACTGGTGAAACGATTGTCAGAGGCGGTGGTGTGAATTCCATCATCATCAAGGGTGGCAGCAGTCTGGGAACTGTCGTTGTCGCTAAAGTCACTGGCAACGTAAGAGTGGCTGTTGAAGGAGATGCTAAGGTCAGCGTAATCGTTGTTGCTGATGGTAAGGATGACGTAAAAATCGAAGGTAAAGTCGGCACATTAAAGGTTGAGGCAGAGACGCCGGTAGTTATCCAAAAAGCAGACGTTGCAACAGTTCGATTGACAGCAGCAAATGCAACAGTAACGGTTGATAAAGATGCAACGGTTACAAACCTGAAAGTCGAAGCAGCAAAAGCAGCTTTAAACATCAAGGGTACAGTCAGCACAGTATCCGTTGCCAAAGATGCAACTGGTGCGAAGATCACCATTGCAAAAGAGGCTAAAGTAAATACTTTAGAAGCAAATGCAAACGTAACTACAAGCGGTGAAGGAAAACCTGAAAACACAACAGGAACCGGCACGGTAACAACAGATAACGGTAAAATCACACCAGCAACGCCTAGCACCGGCGGTGGTGGTGGTGGCGGTGGCGGATCCACACCGACACCTACCCCTACCCCAGCTAAGTACAGTCTGACCATAGGTAATGAAAAGACACAGGTTACGACACAGATTACAGACTTGGTTACTCGTTCAGATGCTCAATTGGCAACCGGAAATTATGTAAACTTTACAAAGGCCCTGATTACTTTTGCCAATTCGAAGGATTTGCCTTCACAGAAGGCTAAGCTAGAAGCCATGCTGTCAGAATCAAATACAGAAAAATTTGCTTTTGAGACAGTGGACAATGTAAGCCTAAAAAATGCTTATAAGAAGTTTGCAGAGACTAAGAAAATTGATGAGTTACAAGCGCTGTTACTAGCTACGGCTGCTGTATTGGATCAGCCAACTTCTGACAAGGAGAAAATCACAACAGAGTATGCAGAACTTGTGGCAGCCCTGGAAGGTAAGGCCTTTATAACAAGCTATAATGGCAAGACTGGAACTTTAAACAAGATTACTGTTACAACAGGCAGCAAATCTTACAACCTATATGCTAAAGATGGCGGCGCAAAAGAAGATGGTTTTGTTAATGCTGTATATGGCAAGAAATTAACTGAGGTTATTGGCAATAAGGCAGAGATTAAAGTAGAGGTAAAAGTAGAAGAAAAAACTAAAACTTACACTGCTACAATAGAAAAGATTTAAAATCAGAGACATAACCCAACGTGCTCAAGCACAGAGAACACTCAGATACATATGCAGGCAGGTTTTAAGCCCTGGCTGCATATGTTTTGGGTAAAAAATAAAATAAATATATTAAAAAGGGAAAGCATGTGGAGGCAAGTATGAAGATAAGTAAAATGATAGCAATGGGGTTGGCATTAACCGTATTCGGTACGACTAACGTGTTTGCCTTTACAGATATCACAGCAGATAGTGAATTGTCAAAGGCTGTAAAGTTAATGGCAGATTATAAAATCGTAAATGGCTATGAAGACGGCTCGTTTAAGCCGCAAAAAGAAGTTACTCGAGCAGAGTTTGTAAAAATGACAAATAAGCTCTTCTCCTACAAAGAAAAAGCTGTATCGGAGAGCTTTAATGATGTCAATAAAACAGACTGGTTTTATGAAGATATCTTAAAAGCTGTAAATGAAGGGTACATATTAGGTTATGCAGATAGTACCTTTAAACCAAATGATACCGTTACAACAGAGCAGATTTGTGTTATTTTAGATCGAATTTTAAATTTAGAAAAAACTGTAGCTAAAAAAGATTTAGTTATTCAAGATAAAGTGTCCGGATGGGCAGCGGACTCGGTAAACAGAGTTATCAGCAGCGGCATTATAAATTTGGACAGAGATGGAAATTTTAAAGCAACCCAGCCGGCCAGCCGAGGCACGGTGGTTTTGGGTTACGATAAAATTATACAAAAAAAGTTGGTGGTACTTGCCCAAAATGATACGAAAGAGGTGGGCCAGACAGGGAATAATGGAACTAGTGGCGGAGGGGCTTCTAAACCAGATAAACCCGAAAGTGAAAAGCCTAGTGCTGAAATCATCCAGACCATGAAGCTGGCTTCAACCAATATAAATACAACCGGCGTAAAATATTTAACGACGAATCAGAATAGATCGGATTTAGTGCCTTTTCTGCAAAATATCAGTAGGGAGTTAGATAAATACATCAGCGATTCGAGCTATGACTTAAAGACAGCCGCCAGCTCAAGTAAAAAGGATTTCAAAAACAGACCAGAAGCGGATCAAAAAATATTGAAAAGTGCTATAAGCGTGAGCTTCGATATAAGCAATGAGGAAGAGTATAAGGCACTGCAGGAAGCGGCTAAATTTTTTGGTGTAGATATCAATAAGATAAAGGGATAAAGCACTAAGGAAAACACCACATAGGGGAGAAAGATAGTGAAAAAAGTAAAGTGGGCAATATTGATTATAATAAGTATCCTGATTATTTTTGTGCTCGGAGTGCTCTTTTATATTTTTGTAGGGGAAAATGCAGATACAAAGGCAACTAAGAAAGAAGTGGAGGGCATGACCAATGCTATTCTTCAGGAAATTGCCTCCAAGTTAGATGACGACAATCTGATGGCTGATTCAAATGAGAACAGCACCGATAAAGATATTACTTCACAAGGAATTGAGATGAGTGAGAAGGACGATAAAGGCGGAATCGCACAAAAGCAGGGCCCCAATATAACGGCTAAAGAAAAGCAAATATTAAGCATTTATGATGCGGCATTTTACGAGCTTCAGGCTTCGGCAAACGGTATCGTAGATGGATTACTGACAGGCATAAAAAGCGACTATACCGTACTAAAAGACAACAACGAAGCCTCCTTGGATAAAGTGATGATGCTAGGTGCTTCTTATAGCAAAAGAGCAAATGCCTTGGAAAGCCAAGTGGATTCTTCTGTAAATACCATATTGAGCAAGATGGAAACGGATATGACCAGTCAAGGGATAAGCAGCGATAAAATAAAGGCGTACAAGCAAGCCTATGAAGCAGAATATGAAATACAGAAAGAAACAAGACGAAATGCTGTCACAAACAAGGCACAAGAGTTTATGTAAACGGAGGAACACATGAAACGAAATTTCACAAAGGTAGAGCCGGAAAATGTGAAGATTCCGTATCCTCATTCCTATGAGGAGGAAGATGAAATTGATTTAAGAGAACTTTTGCTGGTGTTAATCAAAGGTAAAAAGCTGATTTCTGTCGTTACTGCACTAGTCGTGGTTGTCACGCTGATTGGTTCTCTCGTAATACCGAATATTAGCATAGGAACAAAAGGTGAAGTGCAGACTGCAGTAAAATTATATTTTGGCGGCATTGATAAGGGATTGAGTCCAGATGGCCTGCCTTATGATCCCAATGAGATCAAAGCAGCAGAAGTCTTGGATAAGGCTATGTCCAACATGGCTTTAAAGAACCAACCTACAGCCTCAGAGGTGGCTGCCTGCATTGCTTTGACCGCTGTCATCCCTGATGAGGCGGCAGAGACCCTTCAAAACATCGAGGATTTAAAAACAGAAGATTTAAAGCTGGAGAAACTGGAAAGCCTTGAAATTCATCCAGATACTTATGTCTTGTCATTTGATGTAAAAAATAAATTAGGTCTATCCCTAGAAGAAGGACAAGAGCTGTTGGATAATGTGCTTATTGAATATAAAAATCAGCTGATGAAAAAATATTCGGACTATAGTGTCTTGGCAGACACCTTTGCGGGGGATTTCTCAGTAGATAAATACGATTACATACAGGCGACGGATTTAATGAACGAACAGATCCAAAGCATGGAACAGTATACGAAGAACTATATGACGGATGACAGTTTTACGTCACAGAACACAGGTATGTCAAAAGCAAATATTTTAGATGCCCTGGAGGCCGTGAGAGATGTACATATCGAAATGCTTTATACTAAAATCGCCGTCTCTTATGCAACCAAAAATGCAGATAAAAGCGTAGCCGTATATGAAAAGCTGGCAGAAGATAAACAGCGAGAATACAGTAAGCGCAGTGAAGAAGCCAGCTCCTTGTATCTGCTGATTACCAACTTTAAAGTGCCTGAGCAGACGATGGTTATCAGCGGCAGCACAGGGGGGACGTTGGCATTAAAAGGACAAAACACTCAATATGACAGTATGGTAGCGAGGTATGTTACAGCAGAAAATAAGGCTACTATGGCTTTAGCCGATTCAAATTACTATCTGGCTGAAGCCGCAAGGTTTAGTGATTCGAATACATTTTCAGGCCCTGATAGTCAATCAGCAAAAGACATTGTCAAGTTACTTGCAATAACCAAGGGAAATATCTCTCAGAATATGAAAATAGTAAATACGACAGTGAAGGATTACTATAACGATAAGGCTTATAAAAAGTATGCAGAACAGCTTATTCCGACTCAAAGCTATGAGAAAGATAATGACATCAACCTTCTCCTAAATGCGGCGATTGCGTTTGTAGCAGGCATTATACTGGGCTCCTCAATTGTATTGTTCAGGGAGTATCTAAAGAACGATGAACAGGAAGGAGGAGGAGATGAAGCGTAGACTATCAATACGGACTCAAAAACTAATGGCTGTCAGCTTAATTCTTGCCTTACTGATTACCTTCGCATGTCCTTGGTTGGCAGAAGGTAGAACCGGATCCGCTACGACGTATATATCCCTAGCTTTTGATGGAATAGGAGAAGGGCTTGATTCAAAGGGAAATCATTTTGATATCAACGAAATAAAAAATGAAGAGATTCTAAAAAAGGTCCTGAAGAATACTGGACTGGAAAAAAAGTACACACCGCAAGAATTAAAACAGCGAATCGTCATAACACCTTTGGCAGGCAAGAGCGCATTGAACGAATTGACTAAAATGAATATACGGGTTGATAAAACAGAATCGGTTGCAGAAAAGGCGATTCATACAGGAGATTATGAAATTACCGTTAAAGAAATCGGTTTATTGCCTAATCCTTTTGCCAATCTTAAATTGTCAAAAGCCCTTGTAACCGAATACCAGAATCATTTAAAGACAGCTTATCTGAAAGACTCTAGTGTTTCGTTAGCCTATAAGAAAGACGATATGTTTTCGTTGGATTATCCGGAAATGATGCTGGTAATGGCACAGGAGGCTGATGCTCTGGTCCGATATATTGCGACATTTGAAAAGAATTCGCCGGAGTTTGTCTCGCAGAAAACTGGACTTACGTTTGCAGATCTTCGTTCTCAGGCAGAAACAGTACGGGACAAAGAAGTAGGAAATACAGCAGATATTGTAGACTATTACATCCTAAGCAAAGATGACAATCGCTCAGCTTATGAGAATGTTAAACTGAAAAGGGCTAATTTGATACTGACCAAAGATCAGGGTATAGAAGGCGGCATTAACTATATCTTGCAGGCTTACGACAATACTTCGAATTATATTATCGCTTCGGAAGATGCGGCAGATTTGGCAACAAGCCAAGAAAATGAGTTTTACGGCATGTTAATGGATCAATTGGTGAACAGTAAACATGCCACAATAAGTGCTAAATATGATGTAACAAAAATTCAGCAGCATTTAGATAAGCTATCTCATCCTCAAAACCCAGAGACGGTAGAAGCGATGACAAAAAGTGTATCAAAAGATGCCAAGGTGTCTTTTGAGAGAATGGAGGAGCTAAAAAGCCAGGTCAAAGCCTTAGCAGAAGAGAATTACGACTTAAATATAGGCAGTAAGATTTCAATCTCTAAAGCTTCATACCATGTCCATACATGGGGAAATTTATTGGTGAACTTTATCCTTTTTTTAATTTTAGTCAAGCTGATTCATAGCTTATATCTCTATTACAAAGGGAAGGAAAAGGATTATTTCAGAGAGGCTTTGGCAAACAAATATCAGATTATAAATGATGTCGTCCAAAAGAAACTAAAAAGATGAATGTGTGTAGAAAGCAAAAGATAGAGTAAGGATAGGAATATGAAGAAACGAAAAAATTTGTATTTAGTCATAGCTTTAATTACTATGATACTGTCAGTAAACATGGCTATACCAAATGAGACCGAAGCTTTAGACAGTAAGATTCCACAAGAGCACATAAAACAAGTAGAAGCCAGTTTTACACAACTTGTAAATAATACGGATCAGTATATGGATCGTTCCTTGCAAGAAAAGTCCTTACATATCAGCCGCTTCATCAGCATCGCAATTGTGCTCGTTCTTGCTTATCTATTTTGTATACATCTTGCTGTAAAAAATCATTTATTTTTGGTCCAAACCAAGAAAAAGAAGCAGACAGAATCAACCTATAGTTTACAAGGAGTCAATCAGTGAAAAATACAAAACAAGGCTCCTGGAAACTTATCGTACTTGATTTGTTTTCTATGACTATTGCCTTTGCTGCTGCAGTATGGGTTCGTTACGGCGTGATGTTTGATGAGTGGATTCGGATTATATATGGCACTATATTGATGGTTTTGTGTATCAGCTATATTTGCATTTTTGCGCTGTTTGAATCCTACCAAGATTTTTTTAAGAGAGGGTTCTTTGAAGAACTTATTCGAGTTGGCCGCCTCAATTTAATTTTAGCACTATTTATCAGTGGCGTATTTTTTTTCTTTAAAATCGGAGCTGTGTATTCAAGAGTTTTTTTTGTGACTTTTTTCTTGTTTAATATGGCAATCAGCTATCTACTGAGGCAATATTTTAAAATCATTCTTTTAGGCTATTTTAAACAAAGTAAATTGAGCAATAAAGTGATGCTAGTGACCACTTCAACTAGTGCAGAGAGCATCCTGAGCAACATAAAAAAAGAAAGAGAGTGGGGATTTCAAATAACCGGTGTGGCCATCGTAGATAAAAATATGGCTGGTAAAGAAATCAATGGCGTTCCAGTAGTGGCTCATCGGGAAAATCTTTTCGATGTGGTTACCAAGGAAGTGGTAGATGAAGTATTAATCAATGTGCCGAATGCAAGGCACCTTCAGTTAGATGAGGCCATATTAGAATTTGAAAATATTGGGTTAACGGTAAATGTAAGCATTGCTACCTTTAACCTACGGGTCCATGAAAAGACCTTGAAAAACTTTGGTGGATACAATGTACTCACCTTTACGACAAGGGTGTACAATACCAGTTCTATGCTGATAAAAAGATTTCTGGATATTGTCGGTGCGTTGGTAGGATTGACTCTTACTTTTTTTATCAGCCTTTTGATTGTCCCAGCTATCTTGATTGAATCTCCAGGACCGATTATTTTTTCTCAGACTCGAATCGGTAAAAATGGTAGACGCTTTAAGATTTATAAGTTCCGCTCTATGTATGCAGATGCGGAGAAACGAAAAAAAGAACTGATGGCTCAAAATGAAATGCAGGGATTGATGTTTAAAATAACAAAAGATCCCCGGATTACGAAAGTAGGGGCCTTTATACGAAAGACTAGTCTGGATGAACTGCCCCAGTTTTTCAATGTATTGAAAGGGGATATGAGCCTGGTTGGGACAAGACCTCCCACAGAAGATGAGTTCTTGCAGTACGAAGGAAGACATAAACGCCGCCTAGCTTTGAAGCCTGGTATAACTGGCCTGTGGCAAGTCAGCGGACGAAGTGACATCGATAATTTTGAAGATGTGGTTAAGTTAGATTTGGAATACATAGATAATTGGTCCATATTGCTGGACATGAAACTTTTGCTGAAGACGGTGGGGGTTGTGGTGTTTAGAGTAGGGGCGAGGTAGGTGTACTGTATTTAAGATTTGTGTATTTGCCTTACTAGTCATGTAATTAGACAGTTAGTTAATACAATATAAGCTTATAAATTTAAGCTTATATTTAGGTTTATTATTGGATGTGGGTGGATTCAGGAGTAGCTTAAAATAGTGATGAAAAAAAAAGTTAAATTAAACAGGCAAGATAAAAAATTGCAAATTGCAATGCTTGGACATAAACGAATTCCATCTCGTGAAGGTGGAGTTGAAATTGTTGTAGAAGAATTAGCTACTAGAATGGCTTCTCTTGGTTATGATGTTACTTGTTATAACCGCAAGGGTCATCATATAGCAGGGAAAGAATTTGATACATTTTCAAACAGCACTGTTTACAAAGATATTAAATTAAAATCGGTATTTACTATAGATAAAAAAGGTATGGCGGCAATGAGTTCTTCGGTCTTTGCCGCCATAAATGTGGCTTTTAGTAAATATGATGTTGTACATTTTCATGCGGAGGGCCCGTGTGCCATGCTTTGGTTGCCGAAGCTGTTTGGTAAGCATTGTGTTGCTACTATACATGGTTTAGATCATCAAAGAGATAAATGGGGAAAGTTAGCAAGTGCATATATCATGATGGGAGAAAAATGTGCAGCTAAATATGCTGATGAGATTATTGTTCTCAGTAAAGGAGTACAGCAATATTTTAAAGAGACTTATGAACGTGAGACTAAATTTATTCCTAATGGTGTGAGGCCCCCTGTCTTACGGGAAGCAAACTTAATTAAGGAAATGTTTGGATTAGAGAAGGATAGTTATATTCTTTTTCTTGGTCGTATTGTTCCAGAAAAAGGTATACGCTATTTGCTAGAAGCGTATAAACAAACAAAAACAGATAAAAAACTAGTAATAGCAGGTGGGGCATCTGATACAGATACGTTTATGAGTGAATTGAAACGGATTGCTACTGGTGACGAGCGGATTATTTTTACTGATTTTGTTCAGGGAGTGATTTTAGACGAGTTGTATAGTAATGCTTACTTGTATACGTTACCGTCTAATCTTGAGGGAATGCCGTTAAGTCTACTAGAAGCTATGAGTTATGGAAATTGTTGTATTGTTTCAGATATTCCAGAATGTATTGATGTTGTAGAAAATAAAGCAATTGTCTTTAAAAAGGCTAATATAGAAGACTTAAGAGATAAATTGCAACAGGCTTGTGATGATAAAAATATGGTAAAAAGATACAAAACAAAAAATGTAGATTATATTTGTAATAAATATAACTGGGGCGATGTGGTAGATAAAACGATTAAGTTATATGAAGAAATGGTAAAGGCATAACAGAACTGTTAGGATATATATTCTTAGAAAAAGTTCAAAAATCTATATACAATTATATATCATAAGACTTTCAGATCGCAAACATTTGGAGGAAATAAAATGATACCCAAGATTATACATTATTGTTGGTTTGGAAAAGGTGAGAAATCAAAACTTCTTCAAAATTGCATAGCAAGCTGGAGAGAATTTTTGCCAAATTATAGGATAATAGAGTGGAATGAGGAAAATTTTAATATTGAAAATGCATTGCCATATGTTAAAGAGGCATATGAAAGAAAGAAATATGCTTTTGTTTCTGATTATGTGCGACTGTATGCGTTGGAGAAATATGGAGGAATATACCTGGATACAGATGTGGAAGTAAAAAAAACTTTGGATTCATTTCTGAAGTATAGCGTAGTGTTTTGCTTTGAAAGTGATAATCGAGTGGCAACGGCTGTAATGTTGGCAGAACAAGGAAATAAATTAATTAAGCAATGGAAAGATACTTACGATATAAGACACTTTATTTCAAGCCAAGGTGTAATTGATATGACACCAAATGTTAAAGAGCTTACAGACCTATTGAAAACTCTAGGAATTATACTAAATGGGAATAGACAAGAAATTTCTAGTCTGAATTTGTTGGTATGTGAAAAGGAAACCTTTTGCCCATATGCAATTGGTGAATCGAGAAATCAAAGTTTTAGCTCTTCTTACACCATACATTGGTGTGATGGTAGTTGGGTATCAGGTTCTGTGTGGGTTAAACATAAAGTTATTATTCTAATAAAAAAAATGATTGGTTCTCACAAATACGAGATTATAAGGAAGAAAATTAAGGGTATTTAAGATGAAACCATGTAGGGGTAAATTTAATAGTGAATTGGTGATTATGCTTTTTTTCCTATTGACACCATTGATAGAAATATTAAATTCAAATTTATTAATGAACTTTGGTGGAGATTCAGTTCTGGGAAAAATTTATCGTTTTTTTTATATATTGGCAATGTTTGTAATATTATTCAAAGATAGATTCCGAAAAAAGTCGTTGAATAAAATAATTGTATTTATAAGTATAATTACATTTTCTGCAACGATTAAGGGCATCTGTTTTAATACTAATTTTATAGAAACATTTTTTATAGGGAGCAAGTATTTATTACCTGTCATGACTTTTATAGTATTAGAGGAACTGAACAATAAAAATAAATTAAAAAATGATTTTTTTTATTCTGTCATGTATAAGTATAGTATTATCTTACCATTCACCTACATTTTACCTTTAATATTGAAAATGGGGTATTATCAGTATTCAAATCATATAGGGTATAAAGGTTTAAATTATCAAATTAACGATATTAATATTATCTTTGGCTGTACGAGTCTATTTTTGCTTTATTTATTTATAAAAACAAAGCACATAAAATATGCAACTTTAACACTGTTAAATGTATTTTGCCTTTTATATATGCAAACTAAAACTAGTATTATTATAGTAGCTCTTAGCTTACTTGTTAGTGGTTTGCAATATACTAAAGGTAGAAATAGGCTTATTAAATTAGTGATTCAAATAATGGTAATGATTTTAATTATAAGTGTTATTTCAACAAAATTTCAAGATCAAATAATAGGGTATTTTGCTAGATTAAATGAGATGTATGTATATATGACAAAACAAGGATACTCTTTTTTTGAGTTTTTAACGACTACAAGAAGTTCTCGTTTATCCCAGATTCAATACGTATATGATTTTGATAAATTAAGCGGATATTTAAAGTGCCTAGTTGGATTACCAGAGAAGCAGTTTCTCAATTCAGAAATGGATTTTTTCGATATTTTTTTTCGATTTGGAATAGGCATGTTACTATTTATACTTATTTTTTTTATTAGGCCTTTGATTATCGCAATCTTCAATTATACTTATTCAAAAGATATCGAGGATGCACAACTGTTATGTATATATAGTGTAATGATACTATTTTCAGCATTTGGTGGTCATGTATTAATGTCTGCATATTCAGGTGCAGTTTTAGCTTTAGTAGGATATGAAATAATTAGACGTTATCATTTCATTCGCATTAAGCAAGGAGAAGTCAAATGTCATTAACCATATTTACGCCGACATATAATAGAAGACAGAATCTTGAACCATTATATAGGGCTTTATGTGCACAAAGTTGTATGAATTTCGTGTGGCTTATTGTAGATGATGGCTCTTTAGATGACACAGGAACCTATGTTGAAAAATGGTCACATGATACAAGACTATCAATAACATGTATTCAACAGAAGAACCAAGGTAAGCATATCGCTATGCGTACAGGTATTCAAGAGTGTAAGACAGAATGGTTTATCTGCGTTGACAGCGATGATCTATTAACACCAGATGCTGTTGAAAGGATGTATGATAATATCGTTGAAAAGAAAAATCAAGAGGGAATAGGCTTTATCTATCCAAGGTATGGGTACAATGGAGTTAGGCAGGGAGGATGGATTCCTGAAGATATTGCAATGATTCATATTATGGATGCAAAGGAGTTATTTAATGTAGCAGAAACGGCAATATTGTTAAAGACAAAGTATCTAAAAAAAATAGATATTCCACAATTTCCAGGGGAAAATTTTTTGAGTGAAGAAATAATATATAATTTAATGGCTATTAATGGTAAAATATGGGTAAAAAAAGAAAAAATTTATTTAGCAGAGTATAGAGATGATGGATTAACAAAATCAATCTTTAGGATGTGGGTTAAAAATCCAAAAGGAGTATATTTACTACTACTTTCTCGATACAAAGCTTCCGAATCTTATCCATGGAAGAAAAAAATGATTAGCAGAATAAAATGTATTATTAACTATAATGCATTCTCAATTGCTAAACATAAAAGTAAATTTCTTTTAGAAAGTCCATCTATACTTCTCTCAATTGCAACATTAGCTCCATCCATTTTCTTTTATTGGAAAAGATATGTAAAAAATTAGAAGTTAGGAAATAAATATGGTAAACAGAAAAGAACCAGAAGGGATAGGCATTTTAACCTATTATTTTAGAAATAATAATTTTGGCGGTATTTTACAGGCTTATGCCTTACAATGCATCGTTGATGAGATAAATGGAGATTGCGAGCAAATATCATACCAATTGACTAGTGCTTCCTTTATTAAAAAAATTATTAATATTATCAAATATCAGCCATTAAAAACAGTAGTCAAAACAATACAAGAAAAAATATGTGCCAAAATATCATATTATATATTGGGGAAAAAAATTAGAAATCAATGCGCTGCAAGAAGAGAAAGATTTAAAAATTTTGAAGAAAGTATACCACACAGTGCTATAGTTTATGGTAAAGACGATATTAAATTTGCAAATAAAAAATATAGCACATTTATTGTTGGTAGCGATCAAGTCTGGAATGGCGGAGAAAATTTTGATGTATATTGTCTTAGTTTTGTAGATAATAATAAAAGAAAAATTGCGTATGCAGCTAGTGCAGGTATGACTTTCATCGGAAAATTGCAGTTTGAGCAATTTAAGAGGTATTTACAGGATTTTTCGGCAATTTCTGTTCGAGAAAAATCTTTATCAGATATTTTATCTAAAAGTATTGGTTATAGTGTTACAAATGTTCTTGATCCTGTATTTCTATTGAGCAGAAAGCAATGGGAAGAGATTTGTATTAAGCCAATGATAACAGAGCCGTACATTCTTTGTTATATGTTAGGGAGGAATAAGAAACAGCGAACAATAGCACAGGAAATAGCTAATAAGAAGGGGTGCAAACTTTTAACATTTCCGTATATTACAACGGGGGAATTTAGCTTTTTAGATTGGCATTTTGGTGATATTCGTGATTTTTCATCTGGGCCCCGTGAATTTATAGGATTGCTCAGTAATGCACAAGCTGTTATCACGGACTCTTTTCATGCTACAGCGTTTTCATTAATATTTGGAAAAAATTTTTGTGCTTTACCTAGATATAGTGAAAAGCCGAAGAGTATGGCAAACAATAGAATTATAGGTTTATTAGAACAGTTTTCCTTGAGTGATAGACTAAATGATAACATTGAATCAATTCTTTTTTTCCTACAACAAGGTTTTGATTACAAACAAGTCGAAGCACTTATGAGTGTTTTTAGAGAAGATTCACTTAATTGGCTGAGGGAATCACTTGATTATGAGGAGGATCAAGGACGGAAGGAATATGGATTTGAAAAAGAATGAACTAAAAATGGGAGTCGTTTTATCATATATATCTACAGGATTAAATATGGGAATTCAGTTGGTGTATACACCAATTATGATTCATTTGCTTGGTAAAAGTGAGTATGGACTTTACACATTAGTGGGAAGTGTTGTTAGCTATTTGAGCTTGTTCAGCTTAGGGTTTACTGGAGCGTATTTACGGTTTTATGCTAGGTATCATGTGGAAAAAGATTATAAAGGTATAGCACGTTTAAATGGAATGTTTTTACTCCTATTTTCCGTAATGTCTTTAGCTGCTTTAATTTGTGGCATGATACTAGTACAATATCCCAGACAAATTTTTGGAAATAAGTTGACTATGGAAGAAATACGGATAGCACAGATGTTAATGACAATTTTGGTAATTAATATTGCTCTTACCTTTCCCTCAGGGCTTATGGATTCGATGATTAGTGCTCATGAAAAATTTTTGTTTCAAAAACTACTCAGTTTGACTGGCATTATATTTAATCCTATGATTTGTTTCCCCTTGTTGCTTTTAGGCTATGGCTCGGTTGCAATTGTCTGTGTTACCACTTTTATTACAGTACTCAAGTTGTTTGTTAGCTTATGGTATTGTTTGAAAAAGCTACATACCCATTTTATATTTAGTAAGCTAGAGCTTTCTGTATTAAGGCAAATTTCAGCATTTAGCTTTTTTTTATTTTTAAATATGATTATTGATCAAATTAACTGGTCAATAGATAAATTTATATTAGGGTGGGTATCTGGTACTGGTGCGGTTGCAATATATGGCGTGGGAGCCCAAATTAATTCATTATTTTTAAATTTTTCAGTTGCTATTTCTTCTGTTTTTGCACCGAGAGTGAATCGCATTGCTGCAGAAAATAAGAAAGACATGAATAATCAATTTACCAAACTTTTTATTAAGGTAGGCCGTATACAATTCTTAATCTTGGCATTGGTTGCATCAGGATTTGTTGTATTTGGACAATACTTTGTTACAGAGATTTATGCTACACAAGAATATGTACAGGCCTATTTTGTAGCAATCCTCTTAATTATATCGGTCATGGTACCATTAACACAAAATTTGGGGATTGAGATACAGCGTGCTGTAAATAAGCAACAAGCACGTTCGGTTATTTATTTTGTTATGGCAATTATTAATATATTAATTAGTATTCCGTTGGCACGGACATTCGGACCGGTGGGTTCCGCAATAGGTACAGCAATTGCTTTAATTATTGCAAATGGAATTGTTATGAATATTTATTATCATAAGGCTATATGCATTAATATTATTGATTTTTGGAAAAATATATTTCAACTTTTCAGAGGTATGGTTATTCCTGTTGCATTTGGATGTTTTTTAATGATTTTTGTGGAATTTACAAATACAATGTCTTATCTTTTCCTAGTTGTACTATACACTACTATATATTGCCTATCCATGTGGTTTCTGGGCATGAATGATGAGGAAAGACATTTAGTGCTACAGCCGATAGAAAGAATAAAGAAAAAGTATCGTTAATAAATATTTGACACTATAATGCAAATAAAGGAAAAGGAAAAGGATTTATTTGATTAATATAAAAACAAAAGAGAACTGTTGTGGATGTTCAGCTTGTTCACAGATATGCCCTCAAGCATGTATTGAGATGCACGAAGATCACGAGGGTTTTCTATATCCGGCAGTGGATATAGATTTATGTATTCATTGTCAGATATGTGAAAAAGTATGCCCAGTGATTAATGTTCATTCAGATGAAGGGGAAAAAGTAATTGCATTTGCAGCATATAATAAAGATGAGAGACAGCGGCTTGATAGTTCATCAGGAGGTATTTTTACCGTATTGGCTGAGAAAATTATTAATCAAAATGGAATAATTTTTGGCGCAGCAATATCTAAAGATTGTCGAATGGTGAATCATATTGCGGTTGAAAATGCTGACGAACTATGGCAATTGCGAGGCAGCAAGTATTTACAAAGCCAAATTGGTAATAATTTTGTAAGGGTAAAATTTTTATTAGATCGCGGAGAAAAAGTATTGTTTTCTGGTACACCATGTGAAATTGAGGGCCTAAAGTCTTTTCTACGGAAAGATTATGAGAATTTACTATGTGTCGATTTTATATGCCATGGTACCCCTAGCCCTAAGTTATGGGGAAAATACATTGGTTATCACGAAAAACGTGCAGGCGCTTCTGTACGGCGCGTATTTTTCAGACATAAGAAATATGGTTGGGAAAAATTTGTCGTATTGTTTGAGTTTAAAAACAATACGACATACGAGCAGATTTTTTCCAAAGATTTATTCTTTCAGATGTTTTTACAAGATTTATGCTTAAGGCCATCGTGTTATCAATGTGTGTTTAAAAAGAAGAATAGAGTTAGTGATATTACTTTGGCTGATTTTTGGGGTTGCAATGATATCTGTGCGGATTTAAATGACAATAAGGGACTATCTCTTGTGTTAGTTCATAATAAGTATGGAAATAATTTGTTTAATCAAATTAAAGATCGATTAGTAATCCGAGAAGTGAGCGTAGAGGAAGCTATTAACAGTAATCAATCAATGATTAAATCGTGTCCAAAACCGTTATACAGAAATGTCTTTATGAGTGAAATAGATAAGATATCTATTTCTGAGCTTGGAAACAAATATTTGAAGCGAAGAACTATTGTAGATATAGTCAAAGAAAGAGTACCTAAAAAGGTAAAGTTACAGGTGAAGAAATTTCTAAGGCAATGTAAAACAAAATAGATAGATTTGTTGAAAATGAACAAATAAGCCTTTAGTAATTAAGCTGGACTTAAAATGATAAAACACCACATAACGTGAAGGAAAGAAGTTTTACATATTGCAATAGAATAGGTCTATTAAAGGAGGGATATAGTATCATGAACACAACTTTACTAATCATGGCAGCCGGCATCGGCTCCCGCTTCGGCGGCGGTATAAAACAATTAGAACCGGTAGGACCAAATGGTGAAATCATTATGGATTATTCCATCTATGATGCGCTTGAGGCCGGATTCAATAAAATCATCTTTATCATACGAAAAGATTTGGAAAAAGATTTCAAAGAAGTGATTGGAAATCGTATAGAGAAGATTTGTGATGTAGCATATGCATATCAGGAACTGACAGATATTCCAAGTGGATTTACAAAGCCAGAAGAAAGAACAAAACCTTGGGGGACCGGACAGGCTGTATTAAGCTGTAAAGGAATCCTCAGGGAACCTTTTGCTGTAATTAATGCGGATGATTATTATGGCAAAGAAGCTTTTGTGAAGGTGCATGATTATTTAGTAAGGTCTTCTCAGCCAGGCTCTGAGATTCCAAGCTATTGCATGGCGGGGTTTATCTTGAAGAACACATTGAGTGATCATGGGGGAGTGACAAGGGGGATTTGCCAAATTGATGAAAATGTAAATTTAATCAATGTGGTGGAAACCCACAATATTGTCAAGACCATGGAGGCTGGAAAAGTCGGTGCAGTGATACAAGGCGAGAAAGGTGGTTTTAAATCCATTGATGAAGAGTCCTATGTTTCCATGAATATGTGGGGGCTTACTCCTGATTTTCTGGAGGTCCTTCAGGCTGGATTTAGTGAATTCCTATCGGCCCTGAAACCGGAAGACATAAAATCGGAGTATCTTTTGCCAACCATCGTGGATGAGTTAATCAAAAGTGGCAGAGCAGAGGTGAAGCTTCTTGAAACCCATGATAAATGGTTCGGTGTTACATACAAAGAAGATAAGGAAGTGGTCGTTAAGTCCTTTAGGAAGCTTATTGACAGCGGAATATATAAAGAAAAATTATTTGATTAAAGGGGGACTTGGTATGGAAATCTTAGTTACTGGCGGGGCAGGATATATTGGCTCGCATACTTGTGTTGCGCTACTTAAAGAAGGGCACAAGGTAGTCGTGGCTGATAATTTATGCAACAGTAAAGCCGAAACAATAGATAAAATAGAGCAGATTACGGGCAAAGTGGTTACATTTTACGAGATAGATGTAACAAGAGAAAAGGATTTAGATTCGGTTTTCGCCAAGCATCACTTGGATGGGGCAATTCATTTTGCAGGCCTCAAGGCGGTGGGCGAGTCGAAAAAGAAGCCGCTGGAATATTATTATAATAATGTGGTAAGTACTATTGTTTTAGCTAAAATGTGTCAAAGATATAAAGTGAATCGATTTGTATTTAGTTCTTCGGCTACGGTATATGGAGAAAATGAAATTCCTTTTATAGAGACGATGAAGCTATTGCCCACGACCAATCCATATGGTGAAACAAAAGTGATCAGTGAACGAATTTTAATGGATATGCAGAAAGCAAATCCTGAATTTGCCGTATCTCTCCTGCGTTATTTTAACCCCATCGGAGCTCATGAGAGCGGATTAATAGGGGAATCGCCCAATGGTATACCAAACAACCTGATGCCATATATAACCCAGGTGGCAAAAGGCAAGCTGGAAAAGCTAAGGGTATTTGGCAATGATTATCCGACAATTGACGGGACGGGTGTTCGGGATTATGTTCATGTGATGGATTTGGCGGAAGGTCATGTACTAGCTTTAGAGAATCTGACGGAAGGTGTACAAGTATACAATCTGGGGACAGGTCAAGGCACTAGTGTATTGCAGTTGATTAGGGCTTTTGAAGAAGCAAATAACATAAAAGTTCCCTTTGTGATGGCAGAGCGGCGATCTGGAGACATTGCAGAGTTTTATGCCGACACATCAAAAGCAAAGCGTGAGCTAGGGTTTACAGCTAAGAGAAGTATCCTTGAAATGTGCAAGGATGCATGGCGGTTTGAGAAGGATTTCAAATAATGGATAGCGCTTGGACAATAAGAGGTTTTGAACATGAAAAAAATAACGTTGGACTATTCTCAATCACTTCATCTGATTGACCAGAAAGAGTTGGATTTTTTACAGGAAAAAGTTAGCCAGTGCCATGAACTATTACATAGCAAAACAGGGGAAGGCCATCAGTGCTTGGGGTGGTTAGATTGGCCGGAGCAGTATGATCAGGAGGAGTTTTTGAAGATACAAGAAGCGGCAGAGAAGATTCGAAAACAGTCCGAGGTCTTTATTGTAGTCGGCATAGGCGGATCATATCTGGGTGCCAGAGCTGCTATAGAGATGTTAAATATGCTCGCTTGTACGTGCAAGCATGAAGAACAGACGGGAGCGCCAGCAATTTATTTTGCCGGTCACAATATGAGTTCAATCTATTTAAAAAATTTATATAATAATATAGAAGGAAAAGATGTATCTATTAACGTCATATCAAAATCTGGAACGACCACTGAGACGGCTATAGTGTTTCGTTTGCTAAAAGAATATATGGAAAAAAGGTATGGTCGAAAAGAAGCCGGGAAAAGGATATTTGTCACCACAAACAAGTGCAAAGGAGCATTAAAAACACTGGCAGGTAGACAAGGATATGAAACCTTTGGCATACCGGAGAATATCGGCGGGCGATACTCTGCCTTAACAGCTGTTGGGCTCTTACCTATGGCTGTAGCAGGTATCGACATTGAACAGGTCATGGCAGGCGGGCAGGCCGCTTGCAGGGACTTATCCGATGACTCGTTAGAGAGGAACCCTGCCTATCAATATGCCACGATTCGAAATCTATTATATGTGAAAGGAAAGACCATAGAGGTCTTGGCGTATTATGAGCCAAACTTGTTTTACTTTGGGGAATGGTACAAGCAGTTGTTTGGTGAAAGTGAAGGCAAGGATGGAAAGGGTATCTTTCCTGCTTCCTTGAACTTTACCACGGATTTACATGCCATGGGACAGTACATACAGGAGGGCAGAAAAGATATATTTGAAACAACACTGAATATCGAAGAATCGGAGGATAAAATCATCATTAAAAGAGCAGAAGATGATTCAGATGGATTAAACTATCTGCAAGGAAAGACTCTTGATTATATCAATAAGAAAGCGATGGAAGGGGTTATGAGGGCACATTGTGACGGCGGGGTACCGAATTTGATGCTCTGCATTCCACGCATTTCACCGTATTACGTTGGAAGCTTAATCTATTTCTTTGAGAAAGCTTGTGCTATGAGCGGGTATTTACTGGGGGTAAATCCGTTCAATCAGCCGGGAGTAGAAGCGTACAAAAGAAATATGTTTCATATATTAGGAAAACCGGGATATGAGTCGTTGTGATGATTGATGATTCAGCAAGGGAAAGAGTAAGGGATGAGGGGATTGTGTTAAATAAGTTTTTTAAGATTGTGATGCCAATGATTTGCATTGGGGTAATCTGCTTCATATTTTTTATGTCGTCGGATTCCTATTCTGATGTAAAAAGTTTAAAAATATCACAGGTGGCCTATGAGTTGATGCCTGTGCAAGTACAAGAAGCATTAGTGGATCGCAGCATAGATATAAAAAAAATAGACTTCATGATGAGAAAAAGCAGTCATTTTATAGAATATGTGGTATTGAGCATATTGTTATTAAATGCTGCAATCATTTATAAAATAAAAACAAAAGATGCGATTATATATGTTCTTTTTTTGTGCTTACTACTGGCCAATCTAGACGAATTTTATCAAGGCTTTATAAATGGTCGGAACTCATCGGTGAAGGATTGCTTGATTGACTTAGGGGGAAGTGTCAGTGGAGTCCTTCTATATTTATTTTGTCGGATGAGCCAGCTACAGACAAAAGCACGGAAAAGAAAAACCGGAAACCACTAGAATCAGAAGCTGTCAGCAAATATGAACAATATTTAAGATGAGATTTGGCATAAAATGTGGTAAAATGGAATTCATGGGTGGCAAGGACACCAAATACGAGACAAGGATGACGAGAGACAGATGAAAAAAAGGGGAAAAATACGGGATGAACATCTTTTGGTACGGCTGGTCAAGGGCTTTATTGTAGGGGCCTCCATGCTGATACCGGGAGTCAGTGGCGGAACCATGGCTATCATTTTAGGAATTTATGATGATTTGATTCATGCGGTCAACGCCTTAAAACGAGATTTAAGAAAATATGGACTTCTGCTGGTTCAATATGGAGGAGCTGGGGTGGCAGGTATTATCCTGCTGTCGGGGCCTATGCTGAAAGCGGTGACCCTGTGGGAAAAGCCAATGATGTTTCTTTTTCTGGGAGCGATTTTGGGAAGTTTCCCGCCGTTGTACCGCAAGGCTACAGCTAGCAAGGTAAAGAATATCAACAAGGTGGCAGTCGTGCTGGGGGCGGCTATTGCCTATCTGATTACTCTGTTCCCTAAGGGGTTGCTAGCGGTGGAGCCAGGCTTTCACCTATCCAGCTTTTTTATGCTGCTGGCGGCAGGGGTAGTCATCGCCGTGGCTTTAATCCTGCCGGGCATCAGCGCATCTTATGTGCTGTTAATGCTGGGGATGTATGACCTGACATTAATGGCCATCCGAGATGTAGATTTGGCTTATTTGACGCCGTTGGTGGTGGGCGTGCTAGGAGGAACCTTTCTCACCGCAGGTATTATTGAAATGGAGATGGACCGCCATCCCCAGTTTACGTATATGTTGATTATGGGCTTCATGGTGGGTTCCTTGATGGAGGTCTTTCCAGGGGTGCCCCAAGGAGCAGCACTGGTGCAGTCAACGGTTATGTTCCTAGTGGGGCTGGGCGTAATTCTTTGGATTGGTAAAGCTAGATAGCTTTTTTAAGCAAGCGTATAAAACCGGAAAAGGATGGACTTTCTATCTTCAAAAATAGTATAATAAAGGTAGAAGGATTATCGTACAGCCGAGAAAGAGGGATGAAGCAATGACCGATAATGGGCTGTTATTAGCTATATCTGGGATGTTGGATGTGAAGTTAAAGCCACTGGAAGGACAAATAACAAGAATTGAAGACAGGATGACGAACATCGAAGGCCGGGTGGCAAACATTGAAGGTCAGATGACAACTCTGAAAGAGCAGGTAGACGGAATAGAAAATAGGGTTCTAAATATTGAAGACCGAACGAAAAAAACGGAGATACTGTTGGAAAATGATGTAGTCCCGAGATTACAGAATATCGAGTCTTGCTATACTTCTACCTATGAAAGATATGTAAATGGGATTAGTCAGACAGAGGCGTTAAAAGAAGATATGGGTATAGTTAAACGTGTCGTTGCTGAACACAGCGAAAAATTACAGAAAATTTCATGAGCAGCAATATTACATAAAAAGTGTAAGGTTTAAGGACTTTACACTTTTTTGTTAAATGAATAAGTTTACCAAGGATAGAACATAATACCTTCTATATGAATAGGGGGATGGAAGGATTGAATAGCGAGGCGAATGGAAAAAAGCAACATTTTAAACGGATACCTCGGCACATCGGTGTTATACCAGATGGCAACCGACGTTGGGCAGTAAACTGCGGCCTGGAGAAAAAGGATGGCTATCAGCATGGCATTGGACCGGGCTTTCAACTGTACGACTTGTGCCGCAATCTGGGGGTAGAAGAACTAACGCTGTATGGCTTTACTTTAGACAACACCAAAAGGCCCGCAGAGCAGAAGTGGGCTTTTCAACAAGCTTGTGTGGATGCCGTTATGGAACTGGCGGAACGAGATGCAGAGCTACTGGTCATCGGCAATGATAAGTCTCCTTGTTTCCCGGAGGAATTAAAGCCACTGACCCGCCGTACCTGCTTTGGCAAGGGCGGTATCAAGGTGAACTTTTTAGTAAATTACGGCTGGGACTGGGACCTGACCTGTGAGGAGGGTCTGGCTTCTCAGGATATTTCCCGGATTGACTTGATTCTGCGTTGGGGCGGTATGCGGCGACTCAGTGGATTTCTGCCCATTCAGTCGGTGTATGCAGACATTTATGTGCTGGATGAACTGTGGCCGGAGTTCACGGAGGAACAGTTTTACCGTGGGTTGGCTTGGTATCAGCATCAAGACCAGACCTTGGGAGGCTGACCCCAGGCCGTACCTGGAAAAGTTTAGTTGATTTTTGGACTTATTAGTGATACCCTTAACCATAGAAGCGTAAGAGCGCGCGAAGCAGGTGTGGAAAAGGGGACACTTGCTTTTTTAACAGCCAGACAAGGAGGAATTATCAAATGAAATGTAAGAAGCTATTGGTGGGAGCCCTAGCCTTATCCATGGTGCTGTCCATGGCGGCCTGCGGCAGCAGTTCCGGCGAGAAAGATGCTAAAGACGGCGAAAAGACGAAGCTTTATGTTGTGAACTGGAAGGACTACGGTTCGGACGATGCAGACTTTATCGCTGCTTTTGAAGAGGAGTACAACTGTGAGATTGTCAACACCTATATGTCCAGCGAGGAAGAATTGTTGACCAAACTGAGGACTTCAAAAGAAGGCGACATTGACGTCTGCTTGCCAAACTGCACTATTCTCCCGGCAGCCATCAACGAGGGGCTGTTGGAGCAGGTGGATACGTCAAAACTAACCAATTTTGACAGTATGTTTGAGCGCTTCAAGACGCAGAAGGAATGCTTCAAGGACGATAAAATGTACGCAGTACCATTCGTATGGGGCTCTACGGCAATTGCTTACAACACAGAGGTGATTAAGGAAGCCCCTAAATCTATGTCTGCACTGTTTGACAAAGCCTATGCAGGAAAGATTGCGTTCCGGGATGATTACAACGATGCCGTTATGTCTGCTGCAATCGTATTAGGTCAGGACCCCAACAATCCATCTGATCTGGATGCAATCAAGGCAAAGCTGATTGAGCAGAAGGCGCTGAATAAAACTTACTGGAAGACGGGCGATGAATTTTCCAAGTTATTTGCCGGCAAGCAGATTGACCTTGGCCTGATGTGGTCTGGACAGGCTGCCGCCATGAAGAAGGACAATCAGCCAATTTCATTTGTGGTTCCTGAAGACGGAGCGATCGGTTGGGTAGATAACTGGGCTATTCCGTCAGGAAGTCAGAACAAAGACTTAGCTTACGCCTTCATCGACTGGATGATCAGCAAGGATTTCCAGTATAACTGGGCATCTAAGGGCGGTCCGGCTCCTGTAAATCAGGCTGCCGCAGAAGCCATCGATCCGGAATACGCCGCATCGGCAGGTATGGATGAGGCCTCTCTGAATCGTTTGTACTTCATGGAATACAGAACGGATGAGGTGAAGAATACCTGGAACGAGCTTTGGACGGAAGTCAAGGCAGAATAATTTGATACACGTAAGAGGCCTCATCAAAATTCCTTTGGTGGGGCCTCTTTTTCTATGGCCTATTACCGGTGATTTATGTTAAAATAAAAGATATGTAACTTATAAGCTTGGAGGAACTACATTGAAAAACAATAAACGTGTCATGACTTTGCCGGGCATGGCGGTACTTTTTTTCTGTGCCATCGTACCGCTTTTTATCATGCTGGCCTATAGTTTTCAAAGTGACAGCGGGACAGGCTTCACCTTGGAGAATTATTCCCGCTTTTTTACAAAGACCTTTTACTTAACGTTGACTTTGCGGACCATTGTCAACAGCCTGCTGGTGACGGTAATCAGTCTCCTTCTGTCTTATCCTTTGGCCTATATTATGGCGAAGCATTTGAAAGGACTGAAAAATATCGTCATGGTTCTACTGATTATTCCCTTTTTCACCAATCAGTTGGTGCGGGTCTACAGCTGGTTGATCTTCTTGCAGGACGGAGGCGTCTTTGAACGGCTGATGAACACCTTAGGGTTGGTAGACGGCACCATGGGATTGTTGTATACCAGGGCGGCGGTTATTATCGGCTTGATTCATGCCTTTTTTCCCTATATGGTCATCACAATTTACATGGCCTTAGAGCGGCTGGATAATTCTCTGCTGGAGGCTAGCAGCTGTCTAGGAGC
This sequence comes from Aminipila butyrica, assembly GCF_010669305.1. Lineage (NCBI taxonomy): Bacteria > Bacillati > Bacillota > Clostridia > Peptostreptococcales > Anaerovoracaceae > Aminipila > Aminipila butyrica. The sequence goes on from NZ_CP048649.1 coordinate 1,517,171, forward strand.
CTCGAAGACGACTACCTTTTTTCGAGTGGTGTTGCCTATGTCCATGCCTGGAGTAATTACAGGCATTATGATTGTCTTCGTGCCATGCTTGGGCACTTTTGTAGAACCGAGAATTTTAGGCGGTGTCAATGGGACGGTTATCGGTACGGTTATCGAGGACCAGTTCTTTGAAATCTATGGCTGGAATTTCGGGGCGGCCATTGCCTTTATCTTGCTGGCTATGGTGCTGGTGAGCATGGCGGCCATCAATCGGTTGGGCAGGAGGTATGAGGGATGATAAAGAGCATATTCATGAAAATTTACGTATTGCTGACGATTCTCTTTTTATATACGCCTATCGTGGTACTCATGGTTATGGGCTTTAATGAATCCAGGTACAATTCGCTGCCTTTCCAGTTCAGCTTACAGTGGTATGAGGATTTGTCCCAAAATACCAGGCTGATTGAGGCGGCAGAACATTCTTTTTATCTGGCTTTGGTCACGGGAATCATTTGTGTGTTGCTGGCCACCTTATTTATTCTAGGGGTTCAGTCCCTGTCCAAAAGGACAGAGGGTCTCTGCCGAAGCGTCATGATGATGCCTATGAGTATTCCGTGGTTAATCATGGGTCTGTCCATGCTGCTGCTGATTCGCTTTATAGATATGGATAAAAATTTACTGTTTGTGGCGGCAGGTCATGTGGTTATTTCTCTGCCTTATGCCATGCTGGTGCTGCAAGCTCGGCTTCATTCCATTGATCCCGCGCTGGAAGAAATGAGTCTTTCTTTGGGAGCTCCGCCGCTGACCACATTTCGGCGCATCACACTGCCGGCCATAGCACCGGCTATGGTGGCGGGAGGCTTTTTATCCTTCATGATTAGCTTCGATAATTTTGCAATCAGCTATTTCCTCATGCCGGCAGGGATTTCTACGCTGCCTATTGAGATTCAGTCGTCTATCAAGTTCGGCTTTACACCAGAGATTAACGCAATCTCTACCATCATCATCGGTATTTCTCTGCTGTGTCTGGCTATAGTCGGCCTCATCATGGGAGGAAGCCTTAAAAACGTACTGGGGGGTAATAAATAATCATGGCAAAGGTGAGCATAAAGAATTTAACAAAAACCTACGGAGAAAATACAGTGGTAAATCACATTTCAGCAGAGATTCCTGACGGGACCTTGGTGTCCATTCTGGGTCCCTCCGGCTGTGGAAAAACTACAACCCTGAGAATGATTGCTGGTTTTGAAGAACCTCAGGCAGGGGAAATCTATTTTGATGATCAACCCATCACCAATATCAGCGTAAATCGGCGCAATATTGGCATGGTCTTTCAAAGCTACGCCTTATTTCCCCACATGACGGTATCTCAAAATATTGCTTATGGGCTGGAACAGCGGAAGCTGGGAAAAAAGGAGATTCAGCAGCAAGTGGAAGACGCCTTGAAAATGGTCCACATGGAGGAATTTGCTGATCGAAAGCCCAAGCAGCTTTCTGGCGGACAGCAGCAGCGGGTGGCTTTGGCTCGAGCCTTGGTTATTAAGCCCCGAGTTTTACTTCTGGACGAGTGTCTCAGTGCTTTAGACAAGAAGCTGCGAGTAGAGATGCAGCTGGAACTGAGGCGGATACTGGAAGCCACTGGCGTGACGACCTTTTTTGTCACTCACGATCAGGAAGAGGCCATGACCCTGTCCGATTACATCATCGTTATGAATAACGGCATCATCGAGCAGATGGGGACGCCTTTCCAGGTTTACGAACAGCCTCGAAATGCTTTTGTGGCCAGCTTTCTGGGAAAAGCCAATTTCTTTGAAAAAGGGGAACGCATTTATGCGGTACGGCCGGAAAAAATCAAGGTATCTAAGCAACACTTGGAGAACACCAAGAAAGAAGGCGTGGTGCAGTTTGTCACCTACTCTGGCAGCCTGACCAGCTATACCATAGAAGTCGAAGGGAAGCTGGTGGTAGCCCAGCAGCAGAACAGTTCTGCCAGGGGGGCTATTAGCAAGGGCGATCAGGTATACATTGGCTGGGAAGAAGCGGCAAAGATTCCGCTGGAGGCGTAAGATGACGGAATGTGTGATATTTGGGGGATTGCTTCTGGACAAGTACTTTGAGGTGGATGAACTGCCAGAAAGAGGTCAAGATGGCTTTATCAGCCGAGAATTTGAGTGCGTAGGCGGCTGTTCCGTCAACATGGCAGTAACGTTTAACAATTTAGGGGGCAACGCCCATGTGGTATCCTACATTGGAAAGGATTCTGTGGGCCAAGCCATCCTGACCTATATGAAAGAGCATGGTCTTTCCACTCGCTATGTGGGAGAAAAAGAAGGAACTACGGGATATTGCCTCGTTTTTTTAGAGCCGGATGGAGAGCGAACCTTTTTGACCAAGACCGGCATGGAACTGGGTTTTTCCAGGGACATTTTGTCGGACGGCCTGCGGGATATCCGTTATGCGGCGGTGACCGGCTATTTTCTGCTTAACGATCAGGCGGAGGAGATTGTTCAGGTGCTGGAGGAATTTCAACAGACCGGGGGCTATATTCTATTTGATCCCAGTCCGCTGGTGGAGTATATTGACAAAGAGCTGCTGGAGAGGCTGATTCGTATCAGCAGTCTGTTGACGCCAAATACTAGTGAGATGGAGTGTATCCGTCCCTGGCTCTCGGCGGAACAGGTGGTCATCCTCAAGCGTGGACAGCGAGGCGGTACGGTGTATCAACCGTCGGGAACCTTTGATTATTTGCCCTGCAAGGTTGAAGCGGTAGATACTACTGGAGCAGGAGACAGCTTTGCGGCAGGAGTACTTTTTGGTATAGCGGAGGGACGGACCTTGCAAGAAGCTGTCCGCTTGGGCAGTGAAACTTCTGCAATTACGGTGGCGATAAATGGACCTCACGGCTTTTGGAAGCTGGAGGATTTTTATAGAAAGAGGTGAAGTAAGATGTTGGATCGAGCATATGGAGCTTTGGTGGGCGGTGCGATAGGAGATGCCATGGGCATGCCAGCCTCCTTTTTTACCAGAGAAAAAATGAAGCGCACGTATGGTTATATTGATGATTTTGTAACGCCGGAAGCGGAGGCTCAGACTTATCACGGCAGCCTTCAAGCCGGCGAGGTGACAGATGACACAATGGAAAGTGTTATTCTAGGCGAGGTACTCATCGGGCATGGACAATTTAATAAAGAAGCTTTCAACCAAGCGATGAAGGAGTGGGCTATCCAGCAGAAGATGCTGGAGACGACAGTCATCGGCCCTTCCACCAGAAGGTATCTCACGGCTTTAATTGAAGGTCGAAATCCGGAGGAAACCTCTGGGGACAGTGCCACGAACGGAAGTGCCATGCGAGTAGCACCTGTGGGAGTAAAGTACTGGAATGATATGGCAGGATGCTTTCAGGCGGCGGCAGACTCTTCGACCCCTAGTCATGGCAGCCGGCCTTGTGTGGCTGGGGCCTGTGCGGTTGCTGCTGCGGTTGCTGCTGGTGTTCACGGGGGCTTTTCTACCGCAGAGGTTATGGAAAAGGCTTATGAAGCAGCCTTGTTCGGAGAGAAACTGGGTAAAGATATTACCGCGCCGATGGTTTCTAAACGGATTCTGCTGGCCAAGCGCATCGTGGACGAGTACCGCGGACAAGGTATGGAAGTGGTTTTAGATGAACTGGTGGGTAACATCGGTGCTAGTATGTATGTATACGAATCTGTGCCTTTAGCCTTGGGAGTCTTTTATGCCGTGGACGGAGATGCTGGAAAAGGCATTCCGGCGGCTATCAACTGCGGCGATGACGCTGATACCAACGGGGCCATCTGTGGCAATATCTGCGGCGCTTATTCCGGAGCACAGGCTTTGCCAGAAGAATGGAAGCAGCGAGTACAGAAGGTCAGCAGTCTGGATTTCCTGGAGACTGCGAAACAGCTGTTGAAATAAGCGAAAGCTGGCATAAAATATAGAGGAAAAAAGTGAAAGGAGCGGCGATGAAAGATATTCTTGTAGTGGTAGACATGCAAAAGGACTTTATAGACGGAGCCTTGGGGTCCCCTCAAGCCCAGGCCCTGGTGGGTCCAGTAGTGGAAAAAATTCGACATTTTCAAGGAGATATCTACTATACCAGAGATACCCATGGGGAGAACTATCTGGAGACGTTAGAAGGTCAGAATCTGCCGGTAATTCACTGTGTGGAATACACGGAAGGCTGGCGGATTCACCCAGACATTATGGCAGCCAGTGAAGGGAAAAAGGTGGTGGTCATCGATAAACCGGCCTTTGGTTCCATGGAGTTACTGCGAATAATGGAGGAGGAAATTTGGAACCCGGTGGGGAGCATTACCTTAGTGGGCCTGTGCACAGACATCTGTGTCATCAGCAATGCCCTCATGCTCCGAAGTCGGTTTTGTCAGATTCCCATCTGCGTAGACGCATCTTGTTGTGCAGGGGCTACGCTTGAGGGCCACCAGGAGGCACTCAATGCCATGGAGCGCTGCCACATTCAAATTATAGGCAGATAAACGAAAGATGATATATAAATAGGAGAGATATGATGTTTTCAGAAAGAGCAATGGAACGGGCTTTAGAAAAGCTGTTGGATTTCGCCGGGGTTTTAGGTCAGGCAGCAATTGTACTGCTGGTAGGCTATATCGCCATTAAAATCCTGTTGGGCATCCTTCGACGGACGTTGAATAAGACACCTCTGGATGCGTCTTTGCACACCTTTATTGAGAATGCAGCCAAAGTAGTTTTGTGGATTGTCCTACTGATTACGGTGCTTGGTGTGCTGGGAACACCGCTGTCCACCTTTATCGCTGTGCTGGGTGCTGCGGGAGCGGCGATCGCCTTGGCTTTAAAGGACAGCTTGAGCAATGTGGCCGGAGGTATTATTGTCCTGATTACCAAGCCTTTTAAACAAGGAGATTACATCGATATTGGCGAAGTCGCCGGTGCGGTGGAGAAGATTGACCTGCTGTATACCACCTTGAAGACGGTTGATAACAAAGTGGTTAGCATACCCAACGGTAAGCTGACTAATGCTGTGCTGACCAATGCTTCTACGGAGGACAAAAGGCGGGTGGACTGTGCATTCAGTCTTGGACCGACGGCTTCCATGGATAAGGCGAAAGAACTGCTTCTGGCGGTGGCGGAAGCGAATCCTGCTATTTTTCAAGATCCGGCTCCATTTGTAGGCATTGCTGGGCAGGGTGCAGGCGGTGTAAGTATCGAGTTGAAGGTCTGGTGCAAAACGGAAGAATATTTAATGGTAAAGTATTTCCTAGAGGAAAATGTGAAGCTGGCCTTTGATGAAGCCGGATTTTCAACCGCGTATCCGCAGGTAGAAGTTAGATATTCAAAATAAAGTTTTACTATTATATCGATAATCAAAAACTATTGACCTATACGTAAAAACGATTGCTTCCCGATAAATATTCGTTGACAAGGGAAGCGGATAGTCCGTATAATGAAGTTGGACCGATAGAAGAGAAAATTGTAAAAAAAAACAAAAAAACATGCAAATAATTAGAGTTGCACGGATAAATTTGTGAAAAATCACAATTAGCTTCTTGGAAAATGAAAAAACTAGATTTGAAGAGATTGAGTTATAAGGAGATTGAACATGCAGCAGAAATTTAAAAGAGTGCTGGTCGCAAACAGAGGAGAGATTGCGATCAGAGTTTTTCGAGCCTGTAAAGAGCTAGGCATCCGAACAGTAGCCATTTACTCAGAAGAAGATAGAAATGCTTTATTCCGCACAAAGGCAGATGAGGCTTATCAAATCGGCAAGGGAAAGTCCCCGGTAGATGTGTATCTGGGCATCAATGAAATCATTGAGCTGGCCAAGGCTAAAGGCGTTGATGCCATTCACCCAGGCTACGGCTTCTTGTCGGAAAACGTGGAATTCGCCAGAAAGTGCGAAGAGGAAGGCATTGTCTTCATCGGACCTACCCACGAGATGATGGATCGTTTGGGCGATAAGATCAAGTCCAAGCTTGTAGCTCATGAGGTCGGCGTGCCGACTATTCCAGGCGTGGAAAAAGCCATTGAAAACGAAGAAGAAGCGAAAAAAATTGCAGAGGAATGCGGCTATCCGGTTATGCTGAAGGCAGCTGCCGGCGGCGGCGGACGGGGTATGCGTATCGTGCGCAAGGCAGAAGAACTGTCAGGTGAGTTCAGAAGTGCCAGAAGCGAAGCAAAAAAAGCATTTGGTATCGATGATATCTTCATAGAGAAGTATCTGGAAAGCCCGAAGCATATTGAAGTGCAGGTTTTTGGAGACAACTACGGCAACTTGGTTCACCTTCATGAGAGAGACTGCTCCATCCAGCGGAGACACCAGAAGGTTATCGAATTTACACCAGCTATTTGTATCTCCGAAGAGCAGCGTCAGAACATCTGTGCCGATGCCCTTAAAATTGCAAAGGCTGTTAACTACAGAAGTGCTGGTACCGTAGAGTTCCTGCTGGATACCGACGGACGGCATTACTTCATCGAAATGAATCCGCGGATTCAGGTAGAACATACCGTGACGGAAATGGTTACAGGTATCGACCTGGTTCAGCTGCAAATTCTAGCGGCTGAAGGGTACAGCCTGGACTCTGAACGAATTGATATTAAGGGACAGGAAGACATTCAGCCGAGAGGTTATGCGATTCAGTGCCGAGTGACTACAGAAGACCCGAACAACGGCTTTGCACCAGATACTGGCGTGATTGACCTGTACCGTACCGGCTCTGGTTTCGGTATTCGTTTAGATGGCGGAAACGGCTTCTCTGGAGCTACTATTACGCCGTACTATGACAGCCTGCTGGTAAAAGTTACCGCTGGCGGACGGACTTTTGAGGACACCATTGCCAAGGCTATTCGAGCTTTGGATGAAGCGAAGATTAAGGGCGTGAAGACCAATATTGGTTTTATCATGAACGTGCTCAATCATGAAACTTTCCGGGCAGGTAAGTGTGATACCAAATTCATCGCTGACAACCCAGATTTGTTTGAAATCCGCAGCGATGATGCAGAGATGAAGATTCTCAATTTCTTAGGCAACAAGTTTGTCAACGAGACCAAGGGTGTCAAGCCGCAGTTTGACGTACCGGTCTTCCCGCGGATAAAGCCGGAAGTTATCAAAGAGCTTCGAGGCACCAGACAGTTGCTGCTGGAGGAAGGGCCAGAGAAATTGGCTAAGTGGGTTAAGGACAGGAAAGAACTTTTGGTGTCTGATACCACTATGCGAGATGCACAGCAATCCCTGATGGCTACTCGAGTGCGGACAATTGATATGGAGAAGATTGCACCGGCTACGGCTCTTTATGGCCAGAATCTATTTTCTCTGGAAATGTGGGGAGGCGCAACCTTTGATACGTCCTATCGATTCCTCAAGGAATCCCCATGGGAGCGGTTGGCTACTTTGCGGGAGAAGATTCCGAATATCCTTTTCCAGATGCTGTTCAGAGGTGCCAACGCTGTCGGCTATAAGAATTATCCGGACAATGTAATCCGTGAATTTGTCAGAGAATCTGCGCAGGCAGGAGTTGACGTGTTCCGAATCTTCGATTCCCTGAACTGGATTGAAGGTATGGAAGTGGCCCTGGACGAAGTATTGAAGCAGGGCATGGTAGCAGAACCGTGCATCTGTTACACCGGTGACATTCTGGATGAAACAAAAGAAAAGTACAACTTAAAATATTATATTAACATGGCAAAAGAACTGGAGAAGCGCGGTGCGCACATTCTGGGCATTAAGGACATGACCGGTCTGCTGAAGCCAATGGCTGCTAAGAAGCTGGTAGAAAACTTGAAGAACGAGATTGACATTCCAATTCATCTGCATACCCACGACACCAGCGGTAACGGCGGAGCTACTTATCTGATGGCTGCTTTGGCTGGCGTAGATATTGTAGACGCTGCTTTCAACAGCATGGCAGGGCTGACCAGCCAACCGGCATTGAACACCTTGGTAGCAGCTATGGAGAACACCGAGCGGGCTACAGGCATCGATTTGGATGGCATCCAGCATATTTCCAACTACTGGAATGCAGTAAGACCAGTATATCGCGGATTTGAATCCGGCTTGCGGGTAAGTACAGCTGAAATCTATAAGTATGAGATTCCTGGAGGACAGTATTCCAACTTGAAGCCACAGGTGGAAAGCTTTGGATTAGGCCATAAGTTTGAAGAAGTGAAGGATATGTACATGACTGTCAACGAGATGTTGGGAGATATCGTCAAGGTAACACCTTCCTCTAAGGCCGTAGGCGACATGGCAATCTTCATGATTCAGAACGACCTGACGGCGGAGAACATCTATGAAAAGGCGGCTGACATCGACTTCCCGGATTCCATCGTATCTTATTTTGAGGGCATGATGGGCCAGCCTCAGGGCGGTTTCCCAGAAGAGCTGCAAAAGCTGGTATTAAAAGGCAAGAAGCCAATTACCTGCCGACCGGGCGAGCTGCTGGAGCCAGAGGATTTTGAATACATTCGCAAGGGTCTGGTGGATAAGCTGGATCTGGAAGGGACTGATCAAGAGGTTCTCAGCTACGCGTTGTATCCGAAAGTATTTGTGGATTATGTCCAGAGCATCCGAAAGGATGGGGATTTCCGCATGATGGGTAGTGACATCTTCTTCCACGGCTTAGCAGAAGGAGAGACCTGCGAAATCAAGATTGGCGAAGGAAAGATTTTAGTCATCAAGCTGGTAGATGTGAAGACACCAGACTCCGAAGGCCTGCGAGAAGTGGTCTTTGAAGTGAATGGCAACAGACATTCCATTATGATTAAGGATAAGGATTTAGAAAACATGGGTCTCACAAAGGCTTCTGTACCAATGGCTGATCCAGACGATCCGACACAGATTGGCGCTAACATCCCGGGCAGTATCATCAAGGTGCTGGTAAAGGAAGGCGAAAAAGTAGCGGAAAAACAGCCAGTGGCTATCATTGAAGCTATGAAAATGGAGACGAACATCTTGGCTGCCATGGCCGGAACAGTAGAGAAAATCTACGTGAAGGAAGGACAGCAGGTGAAGTCCGGAGAATTAATCGTAGAATTAAAGTAGAAAGGTTCTCTTTCTATTAACCGATTGATTAAAGGGTTTAAAGCAAGCGCAAGTTAAAAGTACAAATAAAATAAGAACATAAATAAAGAACTGAGGCCATTGGCCTCAGTTCTTTATTTATGTTTGCTTCTTTTTAATGGTTTATACTAAGCCTTGAGCCGTCATGGCATCAGCAATCTTTTGGAATCCGGCGATGTTGGCTCCGGCAATCAGGTCATATTTGCCGTAATATTCCTGGGAGGCATCGGCACAAGCCTTATGTATACCCACCATAATGCTGTGGAGCTGTTGGTAAACCTGTTCCGTACTAAACACGGTATGACCGGCGTTCTGACCCATTTCGATGCAAGATGCCGCTACTCCTCCGGCATTGGCCGCCTTTGACGGTCCAACGATTATGCCGCCCGCTTGCATGATTTTAAGTGCTTGATTCGTAGAGGACATGTTAGAACCTTCACAGACAAATTTTACGCCTTGCTTTACGAAGCTTTCCGCATCTTCCTCCAGGATTTCGTTCTGGGTGGCACAAGGAATGTAGAGGTCGGCCTGAACCTTCCAAGGCTTTTCTCCTGGGAAGAATTTAGCTCCAGGGAATTTTTCTGCGTAAGGTGCACAGATATTTTCACCAGAACTTCTCAGTTCCAGCATATAGGCAATTTTTTCGTCGGTGTTGATGCCTTCCTCATCTAGAATATAACCATCCGGTCCGGAGATGGTAATCAGCTTGGCGCCTACATCTCGCAGCTTTAAGGCTGTTCCCCAGGATACGTTTCCGAAGCCGGAGATGGCTACAGTCTTGCCCTTGATCTCCTCGCCGTTAGCCTTCAGCATTTCTTCCGCATACCAGACAATACCGAAGCCGGTGGCTTCCGTCCGTCCCAGGCAGCCTCCGTAGGATAAGCCTTTGCCGGTGACGATGCCTTCTGAACGATTAACAATCCGCTTATACTGACCATATAAGTAGCCAATTTCCCGAGCACCTACGCCCAAGTCACCGGCCGGAACGTCGGTTTCCGCACCAATGTACCGGTACAGCTCAGTCATATAGGCTTGACAGAAACGCATAATTTCTGCATCGGACTTCCCGTTGGGATCAAAATCGGAACCGCCTTTGCCTCCGCCGATTGGTAGACCGGTAAGACTGTTTTTAAAAACCTGTTCAAAACCTAAAAATTTAATAATACCTGGATATACGCTGGGTGCAAATCTCAGTCCGCCTTTATAAGGACCGATGGCGCTGTTAAACTGATATCGGTACCCTTTGTTGACATGTACCTTTCCCGCATCGTCTGTCCATACCACACGGAAGGTGATTCCTCGTTCAGGCTCGACTATTCGCTCTAAAAGCCCAGCAGCCTCATATTCCGGGTGCTGCTCTACTACGGGTTTTAAGGAAGAAAGAACTTCTTCCACCGTTTGATGAAATTCCAGTTCGCCTGGATTGTTTTCGATACACTGAGCAATCACTCTTTCGACATAATTTGACATGTTATCTCTCCTTTTTGCGCACGACGATTTTGTTATAAAAAGCACTCAACTGTATTCTAAATATAGCACTTCACCTATTTCTAGTCAACGGAATTATAGCCAAAATCTGGCTGAAAACGAAAGTCCCAATATTCTGAAAAGTGTCCAAGCTAGTTCAAGAAATATTACAAAAAAGGACAAAAAACTCGTTTTTTTTTGCACAAATCAATTGAATTTACCAAAAGAAGGAGAGGAAGGTATGAGAGGTGAAAAAAATAGAGAACCGGGTCTGCCCCAAGCGAAGCAAAAACTTGCAATATACCCCCGAAATGGAGTATAATTTATTAGTTATGTATAAAATAACAGTTAAAAGCGAAAGAAGCTATGAAAGGATGTGAAAACTGTGGAAGCTGGACCGAGTCCCGAGCGGAGAATTTTAACAACGTATAAAGACTGGGCAGATTTGCAGTTTTTGCCGCCGTGGGTGGCTTGACCCTGTGCAAAGGTGGAATTTGCCCCATATAGAAAAGAAGGAGGTAAATTGCCATGGAACAGGAAAAAACATTAAACGAAATTCTGGTAGATATTCTGGAACTGACTCAAAATAAAAGATATGGAAAGGCCAGAGATCTGCTGCTGGAAAACAACGAGGTGGACATCGCCGAGATATTGGAAGATATTATGGGCGAGTTGGGGGTAGAGCGATCCGTTATCTTATTTCGGACTCTGCCCAAGAATGTATCTGTGGAGGTTTTCTCTTATCTGCCCATTGAAGATCAGGTAGCTATCATCAATGCGATTACCGATAAGGAAGTTCACTTTATCATGGAAGAGTTGGCTTTTGACGACATGATTGACGTGTTGGAGGAGCTTCCCGCTAATGTAGTAGATAAAATATTGGAGAAGACCCCCAAGAATGAACGGAAGCTGATTAATACTTTTTTAAACTACCCGGAAGACTGTGCCGGGACACTGATGACCCCGGACTATATCAGCTTGCAGAAAAATATGACCGTGGCAGAGGCTTTGGCGCATATTAAACGGGAAGGAATGGACAGTGAGACGGTTTATACTTGTTACGTGAAGGACAGGGGCCGGACCCTATTAGGCATTGTCTCTCTGCGAAATCTAGTTATTGCCGACGATAATCAGCTTATCGACGAGTTCATGCATACGGATTTCGTCAGCGTCAACGTCTATGACCATCAGGAGGCCGTGTCGGATATCTTTAGGAAGTATGGTTTTCTGGCTGTGCCTGTAGTGGACAAGGAGAACCGCTTGGTGGGAATCATTACTGTCGATGATATCTTGGATGTCATCGAAGAAGAGACTACCGAGGACTTTGAGAGAATGGCGGGGGTTATTGACAGCTCCGACAAGGAATACCTGGATATGAGCGTGTGGCATCACGTGAAGAACCGAATCCCTTGGCTGTTTTTGCTCATGTGTTCTTACGTCATTACCGGCAGCATCATCGCCAGCTTTGAAAATGTATTATCACAGGTTATCAGTTTGGTTTCTTATCTGCCTATGCTCATGGGCACGGGAGGGAACTCTGGATCACAGTCTGCCACTTTGGTAATAAGAGGTATGTCGGTGGATGAAATCAGCCTGTCGGACTTCGGCAAGGTCATGTGGAAAGAACTGCGGATCAGCATCATTGTGGGGATAGTTCTGAGCTCGCTGAATTTCTTGCGTATTTGCTGGTTAGACGGTCAGGGACCGATGGTGGCGCTGACGGTATGCGGGGCCATGCTGGTTATTGTCGTGGCGGCGAAGGTTATCGGCAGTATGTTGCCGATGCTGGCTAAACGCATTGGCATTGACCCAGCATTGATGGCTTCCCCGATGATTTCTTCCCTGACGGATATGGTATCTGTTATCACCTATTTCCTGATGGCTTCTATCTTGTTAGGAATTTAATAGGAATTTTCATATGAAAGATGGTTTAATTACTTTAGAATATGTAAATACTGTAATCAAGAGACGAGATCGGAGCATACATAAAGGTGACTGCGGAAGGATTCTCCTGATTGCAGGTTCCCTGGGGATGGCAGGAGCTGCTGTCCTGTGCGGAAGGGCAGCCTTGCGGAGCGGTGCAGGCTTGGTACAGATCGCTGTACCAGAAGAGCTGTTTCCCATCCTCCAGATGGGCGTGCCGGAGGCCACCTGTGTTTCCAGAAAGTCTCTGAATTTGGACTGGCAGCGGTACGATGCTATCGCCGTCGGTCCTGGATTGGGGGAGGATGCGGAACATGGAGAATTAATCAGACGGATTGCCCGAGAATACGAGGGGACGCTTGTATTAGATGCAGACGGTCTGAATCAAGCAGCTCGGAATCACCTGCAGGAGGACCTGCGAAAGGCTCGGTGCAGCCTGATTATCTCTCCCCATATAGGAGAGGCGGCTAGGTTGCTGGACATGGAGGTGGGCCAAGCAGGGGCTTGGGATCGGCAAGAGCTGGCCAGGCTGCTGGTGGAGAAAACAAATGCGATAGTGGTTCTAAAAGGGGCAGAGACCATTGTGGCAACGCCAGAGGGAACGTCATATACTAATACTACAGGTAATCCCGGTATGGCTACGGCGGGTTCGGGAGATGTCCTCACGGGGATTATCACCTCCCTTTCCGGTCAAGGGCTGTTACCTGTAGATGCTGCTAAAGCTGGTGTCTGCCTTCATGGGCTGGCAGGAGACTTAGGGGCGGATCGACTGGGAGAATACGGGCTGACCGCCGGAGACCTGACGGTGATGACGGCTTTGGCCATGAAAAAAATATTATTGGGATAAAACAAAAGGTAAAAGAGATTAACTGAAAATTGGAGAGTGAACGACTTGTTAGTTAAAAAAGGCGATATTTATTTCGCAGACTTAAGTCCGGTCATAGGCTCTGAACAGGGAGGAATAAGACCCGTTCTTGTAGTGCAGAACGATGTAGGCAATAAGTACAGTCCGACTATCATAGTAGCTGCTGTTACTTCTCAGCTAAATAAGGCGAAGCTGCCTACACACGTGGAAATAGACGCGAAGAACAACGGATTGAGCAAAAAATCTGTGGTGCTGCTAGAGCAGCTCCGGACCATCGATAAGAAAAGATTGAAGGAACGGATTGGAGCCATCGATGAATCGCTGCTTCCCAATGTGAATGAAGCGTTGACCGTAAGTTTAGGAATAGCACCAAATAGCTTAAGCTAGGTGTGACCATAGATCGAATTCATGCCATCAGGAATGAATCGATACGAAAGATAAGAGAATTATAAAAGAGACACAAAAGTGCCCCGGTATGGGGCCAAAAGGGAAATGGGAGGAAAGATATGAAGAAGAGCGTAATAATTTCAACAGTGATCCTGCTTGTCATGGTGTTTGGACTATCCATAGCCATGGCTGCTACCGACCAGCCTGGATCAGAATCGGATCCAGTGGTCACCAAAAGTTATGTGGACAGCAAAACTTCATATTCCCCTATAAGTTTAACCGCAGGACAAAAGCTGATCGGCGGTGAGGGTACAGAGATCATTCTGCGAAGCGGCGAAGCGACGGCCATCGATAACGGCGCTAACGGGGTTTCTGATCTTACCGCAGGAATAGATTTAATGACCGGCAGCCAGGTGGGGACCAACCACCTGCTGCTGGTACCTAGAAGCGACGGTCGAGGCATCCTGGCAGGAACAGACATATGGGTGATGATTAGAGGAACCTACACCATCAAGTAGCAGTTGAACACGGAGGAGTTACATATTTATGAGGGCATTTTTGAAGGAAAACAAATGGTGGGCAGCAGCTGTTTGTATTTTTGTATTGATTTCGGCTATTTCTATCGGATACCGGATGCAGATTGAACGGCAGAACAAAACGTATGACATCATCGCCGATTACAGTGAGCTGGGGCTTATGGCGGAACAGTCTCACAAGGACATTTCCTATTGGTTGAAACAGTTTCGGGACAGGCTGAATATCACGAAGGTTGGTCTTGCAGAAGAGAGTATCATGTCTCTGATGGAGGATACAGACCTGGAGGTCAGCGGTCAAACTATGGACGAGATTACCAAGGAGGCAGACTGGAAGGAAAAGTATCCAGCAGCCTTTGTTCAAGGGTTGACGGACCATGGCTATGATTCCTATGATGTGCTGGTACAGATGAGTTCCAGACGGGCGGCAGATTTCGTTTTGCAGGCCGTAGAGTCCCGCTTTGAAAAGAACAAGTACTATGCCATGGATTTCGGAGATTCCGCTTATGTGGTTATCGACGGAAATGCGAAGAGCGCCCTGTATTCTCAGCCTTACAAGCTGGCCAATTCCAAAAAAGGCGGCTTTATTGAGCGGACGGATATCGTTGGCTCTAAGATTATGTACATCAGCTTGGGATTGCTGCCGGAAAAGGTAGAAAAGGTGCAGGCTCTGGGCATGGAAATTGTCCCTCGAACCTTGTGTTACGGCGGGTATAATGGTGAAAAATATGGCAAGGCTGTCATCGCCGAATATGAAAAGTATGGTATCACACCAGAATATTTAATTGCAGGCGGCGAAGGGGTTATCGGCTACGACGATGGCAGAGAACTGGCAGAGAAATATATCAAGGACAACCACATCACCATCGGCTTGATTGAAAATACCACCCAGTTGCAGAATATTCTTCAGGACGGTGTGGAAGAAATTGCTGAGGATACAGACTATCAGGCGGTGCGGGTCTTTTCTGTCTGGAATTATATTCAGTACCGTTATCAATATTATGGCTATGAAGGAGCAGAAGAAATTGAGAACACCTTGTTTCGGGCTATTACCGAGCGAAACATTCGGGTTATTTACTTCAAGCCAATTAAGGAAAATCAAGATTTGTTCACCTATGTGACCGACATGAAGGTGTACGAGAAGATGTTTAACAATTTGGAAAAGCGGCTGGGGGATCACAATTTTACTTATGGTTCTGCTTCCGTGATGGCCTACCACCAAGTACCTTTTGGCCTAAAACTGGCCTCTGCCTTTGGCTGTGTAGCAGCGGCAGTCTTACTGCTCGGCGCATTTCTTCCTTTAGGGAGACGAAGCAAGCTAATCCTAGGCGGATTAGGAGCGGTAGGTGCATTAGGCGTTTGTTATATAGCACCGAACAGCGTTGTTCTGCTTTTGAGTTTTGCGGCATCAGTCATCTTTGCCTGTCTGTCCATCACGCTCTTTACAGCAGTGAGCCAAGGGATGCGGGAGCGACTAGATAGGAGAACTCCTCTATTGAAGGTTCTGAGTTGGTCCTTGCTGACGCTGGTTGGCTGCGTGCTGGTCTCCCTCATGGGAGGTCTGATGACTGCTGCCCCGTTGTCTTCTACCAGTTACATGCTGGAAATTGATATCTTCAGAGGGGTGAAGCTGGCTCAGCTGCTGCCGATTGTTTACTTTGCCATTGCTTATTTGGCCTATTTTGGCTTCGGTGAAAAGAAGCGCTTTGTAGGCAAGCTGGAGTTTCACGATTTAAAGGACATGATGAATACCTCTATTAAAATTTGGATGATTATTTTAGGGGCGGTTATCGGCGGTATCGGTTATTACTATATTGCCAGAACTGGCCATGAAACCTCGGTAGAGGTTTCCAGCCTGGAGATGATTTTTAGAAATTATTTAGAAGATATGCTGGTGGCACGGCCAAGAAATAAGGAATTTTTGTTTGCCTTCCCAGCTATTATGCTGATGGTTTATACCTCTGCGCGGCAGTTCAAGCTGTGGCCAGTGCTTTTCGGCCTCTGCGGCGTCATCGGTATGACTTCGGTGAACAACACCTTTATGCACATCAGAACGCCGCTTTACCTGGGTTTTTACCGGACAGGCTATTCCCTGCTCTTCGGTATCATCATAGGTATCCTGGGGATTTTGGTGTTTGAAGTGGCTCATGGAATCTATGTGAAGTGGATTCTGCCTCTGCATAAGCAGGACATCCCAGAAAAAGGTCGGAGGATGCATGTATAAGATATTAATTTCAGGCTATTATGGATTCAACAACATTGGTGATGAATCCATTTTACGGGCTGTAGTGGATAATTTGCGAAGTCGGCTGGCGGATACGGAGATTACGGTACTTTCCCAGGACCCGGTGTCCACAGCGGAAAAATATGGGGTGTATTCTGCCAGCAGGAAGTCTCTTCTGAGCATTTTGCAGGAGGTCAAGAAATGCGATTTGCTGATTAGCGGCGGGGGCAGCCTGCTTCAGGATGTGACCAGTAAGAAGAGCATTCTCTATTATTTGATTATTATGTGGATGGCGCAGTTGTTCCGCAAAAAAGTTTTTATTTACAGCCAGGGCATCGGGCCAATCAATGCTAACTTGAATCGGCGATTGACGGCCTGGACATTGTCCAAGGTCAGCGGCATTGTCGTTCGGGATGAGGCCTCGAAAGAGTTTTTAGCCGAAATCGGGGTCAATCCAGCTAAGGTGGCGGTTACCGCTGATCCGGTTCTGCGGATTAAGCCGGTGCCACTGGAAATAGGTCAGGAGATTCTGCGTAAGGAGGGTATCCAGCTTCGAGAGGAAGGCTTGATTGTAGGTTTTGCCATTCGGGAACGCAAGCTGGACAGTCAGTTTGTGGACGAGCTATGTCTGGCTATTCATCAGTTGGTTGAGGAACAACAGGCTCAAATTGTGCTGATTCCCTTTCACTATTCCGAGGATTTGGCAGTCATTGAAGAACTTGAAAAACGACTGGGAGACCAGGTGTCTTCTATCAAACATAAATATCTGACCAATGAGATGCTCAGCATCATCGGTAACATGGACCTGCTGGTGGGTGTCCGGCTTCACGCTTTAATTCATTCGGCTATTATGAATGTGCCAATGATTGGTATCTCCTATGATCCGAAGATTAATTCCTTTATGAAATCCATGGGAATGAAGGCCCTGTGTTCTATTTATGATTTCAGCAGCCAGGACTTTATAGAGGAGTTTAATAAAACCATCCGGCACAAAGAGGTTATTCAGCGACGAGTGCAGGAAAACATGGTCAGCCTGGTTAAGTCGTTGGACACCAACGAAGAGATGATTCGGGAGATAATGAAGAAGTGATGGAAAATAACAAGCGAATAAGAATTTTAGATGTTCCCGTGGATATGGTGAACAACGAGCAGGCCATGGAGATCTTTAAAGGCCTGATGGAAAGGCCAGGCTGTGACTTAATCGTCACGCCTAACTCGGAGATTGTGCTAAACGCCACCAGGGATGAGGAACTGAAAATGCTCATCGAGGAGGCCGGGCTGATTATTCCTGATGGAATTGGTCTGGTTTATGCCTCCAAAATTGTGGGAGAGCCTCTGAGAGAACGGGTCACCGGTGTAGATTTTTTAAATAGTATTCTAGCTTACCTGGAGGAGACGGGAAAGTCCGTTTACCTGCTGGGCAGTAAACCGGCAAACGAAGAACGACCTTCGGTGGCGGCTCTAGCCGGAGAGAATATGCAGATTAAATATCCGAAGTTAAAGATTGCCGGCACTCACGATGGGTACTTTAAAAAGCACCAGGAGGCAGAGCTGGTACGGGAAATCAATGAATCTGGTGCAGACTTTTTATGTGCGGCCCTGGGCGCGCCTAAGCAGGAGAAATTCATCTACGAGCACCGACAGGAGTTTACTAATATTCGAGCTGGTATCGGCGTAGGCGGCAGCCTGGACGTGTGGGCGGGAACGGTGAAACGGGCACCAAAGTTTTATCAAGATCATGGCCTGGAATGGCTTTACCGATTTGCTCAAGAACCAAGCCGATACAAGCGTATGGCCCAGCTGCCCTTATTTATGATAAAGGTGCTGGCCAAGGGTAAAAAATAAGCAAAAATCGCAAAAAGGAGGCGAGTTATATGAAATATCCAGAACTAAAGGAAATGGCTCAGAAAATCAGAATTGATGTGATACGGGAAGTACATGCAGCAGGCTCCGGTCATCCGGGGGGCTCCCTTTCAGCAGCGGACATCATTACAGCTTTGTATTTTCGGGAAATGAACATCGACCCGAAAAATCCAAAGATGCTGACCAGAGACAAGTTCATCCTTTCAAAGGGGCACGCTGCTCCTGTTCAGTATGCTGCTTTAGCAGAAAAGGGCTTTTTCCCCAAGGAAGAGCTACTGACTTTGCGGAAGCTAGGTTCCAAGTTACAGGGGCATCCCGATATGAAAAAGGTGCCAGGCATTGAAATGTCCACAGGTTCTCTGGGACAAGGTTTTTCCGTGGCTGTAGGCATGGCTTTGGCTAACAATATGGATAACAATGAAGGCCGTATCTACGCTCTGTTAGGAGATGGAGAATTGCAGGAGGGGCTTGTGTGGGAGGCGGCTATGTCAGCAGCTCACTATGCCTTGGATAACCTGACGGTGATTTTGGACTGGAACGGTCTACAGATTGACGGCAGAAATGAAGACGTGATGACAGTGTCACCGGTAGATGAAAAGTTCAGAAGCTTTGGTTGGAACATTCTTTACGTGGATGGTCACAATTTTGACGAAATCGTAGAGGCCTTTAACCAGGCCAGACATACAGAGGGCAAGCCGACAATGATTATCGCGAAGACCATCAAGGGTAAAGGCGTTTCCTTTATGGAGGATAATCCGGGATGGCACGGAAAGGCTCCAAGCGAGGAAGAAGCTAAAAAAGCGGTAGAAGAACTGGGAGGTGAATGGTAATGGCAGAAAAGATGGCAACGAGACAGGCATATGGGCAGGTTCTGGTAGAGCTGGGAGAGAAATACGATAATCTAGTAGTTATGGATGCAGACCTTTCAAAGTCTACCATGACAGCTGATTTTAGCAAGAACTTTCCAGAGCGTTTTTTTAACATGGGTATTGCTGAGCAAAATTTGTACGGTACCGCCACTGGTCTGGCTATGTCCGGAAAGATTGTCTGCGCCAGCACCTTTGCGATGTTTGCAGCGGGGCGGGCTTTTGAGATTATCCGAAACTCCATCGGCTATCCCCATGCAAATGTGAAAATCTGTGCTACCCATGCAGGCATCACTGTAGGGGAAGATGGAGCCAGTCATCAGACTTTTGAGGACTTAGCTCTCATGCGAACCATTCCGGGGATGACCGTGATTAACCCAGGAGATGGCGTTTCCGCTAAGGAGTTGATTCGTCAGGCGGTAGCCTTCGTGGGACCGGTATACATCCGGCTGGGCCGGGCGGCGGTGCCAACCATCTATAATGAAAAATCCGAGATTCAGATTGGTAAGGGAAATTGTGTGAGGAAGGGTAAGGATTATACCATCATCGCAACAGGAATCATGGTCAATGAAGCTTTGGTGGCAGCGGAGCAGCTGGCCAAGGAAGGTCTGGACGTGCGGGTAATCGATTTGCATACCATCAAGCCTATCGACGAAGAAATTATCCTGCAAGCAGCTCGAGAAACAAAGGGCATTGTTACCGCAGAGGAACATTCTGTCATCGGCGGGCTGGGTGCTGCTGTAGCAGAGGTGGTGTGCCGACATGCTCCTGTAAAGATGGCGTTTGTAGGCCAGCAGGACACCTTTGGTGAATCTGGTAAGCCAGATGAACTGAAAGAAAAGTACGGTATGACAGCAGCTCACATTGTAACAGCTGTGCGCTCCCTGTAGGGAAACTGTCTAAAATAAAAATAAACGCATATTTGTCTCCCTTGGCGAATAAATTTTTGTATATCGGAAGATTACGAAGATTTACAGGCGAAGGGAGTTTTTATTGTGAGCGAGAATAA
Organism: Aminipila butyrica; assembly: GCF_010669305.1. Lineage (NCBI taxonomy): Bacteria > Bacillati > Bacillota > Clostridia > Peptostreptococcales > Anaerovoracaceae > Aminipila > Aminipila butyrica. The sequence goes on from NZ_CP048649.1 coordinate 1,537,351, forward strand.
GTTTTTGAAAAAGATAAAGTGGCCGTCGAAAAAGGTTCTCATCATAGGGCTGGTCATAGTCATAGCCGTGGTGGCGGGCATATTTATCATGGGAAATCTGAACGGAGCGGAGACCGTGAAGTTCAAGGTGCTGGGGGATAATGAAATTCCGCAGGATATTGTTGGTCAGGTCATACCGGAATATCGGGATTTAGAGCGTGCTTTGGCCTGCATGGTGGACGATAAGGTCTATGTATTGGTTTCCAGAGGGGAAAAACCTACTTCTGGCTTCGCAGTCACCATCGACCGAATGCTGGTTGAAGAGAAGGACGGAGTGACTAATTTGGCTGTTTATGCTAAGTTTGCAGATCCAGAACCAGGAGTAGCTTTGACGCAGATTTTAACTTATCCGCTCCAGGTTGCCGAGACGGGATTGACTACGCTGCCGGATCAAATTGAGCTCAGGGTACAGTATAAATAAGAGAGACCTTAGTCGTATTGTGAATACGCACAATAATTTGATAAAAATATAGTTATAATAAACAAAAAAGTTGACATGCTCTTTTGAATGTGTCATAATGACATACAAATAAGTGAATAAGTAAACCGTTGAAGCGGAGATAAAAATAAGTCGTGCACCTACAGAGAGCTTGGGCAGCTGGAATCCAGGCGGAACGCAGTTTATTAAATGGACCGCTGAGGGCGTGGTCAAAGGCAGTTCTGCCGAGTATTCCACGACGTGAGGCATACGTTAGTTGTCGGGAATATGTTAGTATTCTGCTGAGAGTGTGGGTGACCGCAAAACAAGGTGGTACCGCGGGCTTTATAGTTCTATTTTAGTGACTGGCTCGTCCTTGATGTCTTTTTGACGTCAAGGACGAGTTTTTTGTTTTTGCATTTTGTAAGGAGGTAGAACATGTACAAGCCATCGCTGGAAGAATCTAAAAAAATAGCGGCTGAGGGAGACTACAAGAACATTCCTGTCAGCTGTGAAATCTATGGGGACACCTGCACCCCGGTAGAGATCTTGAAAAAATTACGGCGGGTCAGCGGCAGCTGCTATCTGTTGGAGAGCAACGAGGATGTGCGAGGACGAGGGCGATACACCTTTTTAGGTTATGAGCCCAGTCTGGAGCTGACCTGCACAGGCGGACATATGCAAATTAAGGGGCCAGAGGGCATTCAGTCCTTTCAGACAAAACAGCCTGCTGCTTATATCAGTCAGATTATCCGGGAAAACAGCAGCCCTCGGCTGCCTTATCTGCCGGCCTTTACCGGTGGACTGGTAGGGTACTTTTCTTATGACTACATCCAGTATAGTGAGCCTTCTCTGAAGCTGGGGGCCTCAGACGACGAACGCTTTAAGGATGTGGACCTGATGTTGTTTCATAAGGTTATTATCTTTGATCACCTGCGGCACAAGGTTCTTCTCGTGGCCAACGCAGGAACTGAGAGCTTGGAAAGAAACTACGAGCAGGCCCTGAACGACTTGTCGAAAATGAGGGATCTTATCCGCCAAGGAAAGCCCATAGAAGAAGAGCCTCCGGTGCTGTTAAGCCCTATGAAAGCCTTGTTTAGCAGAGAGACCTATCGGCAGATGGTGGAACGAGCGAAAGAGCACATTCGACAAGGAGATATTTTTCAGGTGGTGCTGTCTAACCGCTTTGAGGCGGAGATGAAAGGCAGCCTGATGAACGTCTATCGGGTCATGCGTACCATCAATCCCGCGCCTTATATGTTTTTCTTTTCCAGCGACCATATTGAGATGGCTGGTGCCTCGCCAGAAACACTGGTGAAGCTGGAGGGGAATCGAGTAAGTACCTTTCCTCTGGCAGGAACCAGACCTCGGGGCAAGACAGTAGAAGAAGATCAAACCCTGGAACAGGAACTGCTGGCCGATGAAAAGGAACTGGCAGAGCACAACATGCTGGTAGATTTGGGCAGAAACGATTTAGGCAAGATTAGCCGCTTTGGCACCCTAAAGGTAGACAAATACTTAGAGATCGAAAAGTTTTCCCATGTGATGCATATAGGCTCTGCTGTTCATGGAGAACTGAGCGAGGGAATGCAGGCCATGGATGCCATCCATGCTGTGCTCCCGGCAGGAACTCTTTCGGGAGCACCAAAAATTCGAGCCTGCCAGATTATCCACGAACTGGAGGAAAATAAGCGAGGCGTCTACGGCGGAGCCATTGGCTATCTGGCGCTTAACGGAGATATGGATACCTGCATCGCCATTCGGCTGGCCTTTAAGAAGAATGGAAAGGTCTTTGTCCGCTCGGGAGCCGGCATCGTGGCTGACAGCGTGCCGGAAAAGGAATATCAGGAATGCCTGAACAAGGCCAGAGCGGTACTAGAAGCTCTGGAAGCATCGAAAGAGAGGTTGGAATCATGATATTGCTTATTGATAATTATGATAGTTTTTCTTACAATCTGTATCAGTTAATTGGCACTTTGGCGCCTGACATCCAAGTGGTGCGAAATGATCAGCTGACGGTGGAGCAGGTGGCAGAGATGAAGCCGGAAGCTATTGTCCTTTCGCCGGGGCCAGGCAGGCCTGGGGATGCTGGTATCTGTGTGGAGCTGGTGCGCAAGCTAGGAGATCACCTTCCCATCCTGGGTATCTGTTTGGGACATCAGGCTATCTGTGAAGCTTACGGGGCCACGGTATCATATGCCAAGGAGTTGGTCCACGGGAAGAAATCCGTCGTGGCGCTGGATACGGACAGCTTGGTTTTCACTGGACTGAAAAGAAATATAAAGGTGGCCCGGTACCATTCATTGGCAGCCTTGAGGGAGAGCCTGCCTGAGAACTTAAAGGTGACAGCCCGAACCTTTGACGGAGAGGTCATGGCGGTAGAACATAGACAGCATCCTGTATATGGACTGCAATTCCATCCAGAATCCATTTTAACAGAGGACGGGGAACAGATGATGAAGAATTTTCTAAAGGGAGGAATGAGACGATGATTAAAGAAGCGATTATTAAACTGGCAGGAAACGAAAACTTAGATTATGAAACAGCCAGACTGGTGATGGATGAAATCATGAGCGGACAGGCCAGTGATGTGCAGAAAAGTGCTTACCTGACGGCCATGAGCCTGAAAGGCGAAACCATTGCGGAAATCTCCGCTTCCGCAGAGGGTATGCGCAAGCACTGCTTGAAGCTGCCTCACCACTTGAATGTGCTGGAGATTGTAGGTACTGGCGGAGACGGCTCCAATTCCTTTAATATTTCCACCACTTCGGCCTTGGTCATTTCAGCGGCAGGGGTACCAGTGGCTAAACATGGAAACCGGGCAGCCTCCAGCAAATGCGGAGCGGCAGATGTGCTGGAAGCCTTGGGGGTGAATATCACCCTGCCGCCAGAACAGAGTGCAGAGCTCCTCCAGACCATAGGTATCTGCTTTCTCTTCGCCCAGACCTACCACAGGGCTATGAAGCATGTGGCTGCCGTGCGAAAGGAATTGGGCATTAAGACGGTCTTTAATATTTTAGGGCCTCTTGCCAACCCGGCAGAGGCTAAGATGCAGCTTCTGGGTGTTTACGACAAAGCCTTAGTAGCACCTATGGCCGAGGTACTGATTCATCTAGGGGTGAATCGGGGGATGGTCGTATACGGCATGGATGGTCTGGATGAAATCTCCATGAGTGACGCTACCGCCGTCTGCGAAATTCGGGACGGCAGACTGGACTTCTATGAAATATCGCCAGAAATCTTTGGATTGAAACGCTGTGATAAATCCCAGTTGGTGGGAGGCAGTCCGCAGGAGAATGCGGCTATCACCAGAAGTATCCTTCAAGGAGAGAAAGGCCCCAGACGGGATGCGGTGGTGCTGAATTCGGGAGCAGCTCTGTATATTGCTGAAAAAGCCGCTTCTATCCAGGCGGGGATTGGGCTGGCAGAGCAAGCCTTGGACAGCGGTAAGGCACTGGAGCAGCTAAACCGATTTGTTGAGCTATCCAATAGGTAGAAGGGAGAGACCGATGATATTAGATAAAATCGTAGCGAGCACCAAAAAGCGGATTTCAGGCCAGCAAGAGCGGCAGCCTTTGGCGCAGCTTCGGGAAAAGGTGCAAAATATGGGAACAGATGGCAACTTTCCTTTTGAACAGGCCTTAAAGAGGGATCAGTTGTCCTTTATCTGCGAAGTAAAAAAGGCATCTCCTTCCAAAGGGCTGATTTCAGCTGACTTCCCTTATGTTCAAATTGCAGAGGAATATGAGCAGGCAGGGGCGGATGTCATCTCTGTGCTGACAGAGCCGGAATACTTCTTAGGCAGCAGTCAATATTTGCAGGAAATCCGCAGGGCGGTGAAGGTGCCTTTGCTGAGAAAGGACTTCATTATTGATCCTTATCAGATTTATGAAGCCAAGGTGCTGGGAGCCTCGGCGGTGCTGCTGATTTGCGCCATTCTTAGCCGGGAGCAGCTGAGCAGCTACCTCAAGCTAGCAGACAGCCTGGGTTTATCTTCCTTGGTGGAAGCCCATACAGAGGAGGAAGTTCAGATGGCTCTTTCAGCAGGGGCGCGGGTCATTGGTGTTAACAACCGAAACTTGACCACCTTTCAGGTGGATTTCACCACTTGTTTGAAGTTGAGATCTCTGGTTCCTCCAGAGGTGGCTTATGTGGCAGAGAGCGGTATACGGGATGGTGATCAGTTGGCCCAGCTAAAGAGCTGCGGTGTTCAGGGCGTTCTCATCGGAGAGACGCTGATGCGAAGTTTGGACAAGCAAGCCCTGTTATCAGAATGGAGGAATTTATGACCAAGATTAAAATATGCGGCCTCAGCAAAGGAGAGCACGCAGCATATGTGAACGAAGCCATGGCTGATTACGCAGGCTTCGTCTTTGCCAAAAGCAGGCGGCAGGTGAGTTTTTCAGAGGCAGCGGTTATCCGCAGGGCTTTGCGCCCCGAGATTGCTGCTGTAGGAGTCTTCGTGGATGAAGAGCCGGAACGGGTATCAGAAGCTGTTCAGGCTGGGATTATTGACCTGGTGCAGCTTCATGGACAGGAAAATGAAGAGTACCTGCAACAGCTGCGCCGCTTGGTATCGGTTCCGATCATTCAGGCAGTGAAGGTCAGAAGGCTAAGTGATATAGAGGAAGCTTGCAGCGGAAGTGCCGATTTTCTGTTGCTGGACAGCGGAGCTGGAGGCAGCGGTGAAGTCTTTGACTGGAATCTGGTGCATACCATCACCAAGCCTTTTTTTCTGGCAGGCGGTATCAATAGCCAGAATGTAGAGCAAGGTATCCGGCTGCTGCGACCCTATGGTGTGGATGTGAGCAGTGGCGTGGAAACTACGGGAGAAATGGATCGGAAAAAAGTTTTAGAATTAGTCAGGAGGGTGCGACATGAGTAAAGGCAGATACGGAATACATGGGGGCCAGTATATCCCCGAAACATTGATGAATGAAATCATTCATTTGGAGGAGTGCTATGAGCAGTGTCAGAGAGATGAAGCCTTTAACCGGGAGCTGAACAGACTGCTGTCGGAATATGCAGGAAGGCCGTCGGAGCTTTACTTTGCCAAAAAGATGACGGAGGACTTGGGTGGAGCAAAGATCTATTTGAAACGAGAGGATATGAATCATACAGGCTCCCACAAAATCAACAATGTGTTGGGACAGGTGCTTCTGGCAAAGAAGATGGGCAAGTCGCGAGTGATTGCCGAGACTGGCGCAGGACAGCACGGAGTGGCCACGGCCACCGCAGCGGCTCTCTTAGATATGGAATGTGAAATCTTCATGGGCAAGGAAGATACCCAGCGGCAAGCCTTAAATGTATACCGGATGGAGCTGTTGGGAGCTAAGGTCCATCCGGTGACCACCGGCACGATGACTCTAAAGGATGCTGTAAACGCAGCCATGAGAGAATGGGCCAGCCGAGTATCAGATACCTTATATGTATTGGGATCGGTTATGGGGCCCCACCCCTTTCCCCTGATGGTGCGTGATTTTCAGAGTATTATCGGCAAAGAGGCCCGAGCACAAATATTAGAAGCAGAAGGTCGGCTGCCCGATGCGGTGGTGGCTTGCGTAGGAGGTGGCAGCAATGCCATGGGCTTATTCTATCGTTTTCTAAAGGATGAACAAGTTCGGTTAATCGGTTGTGAGGCTGCCGGGCTGGGGGTAGAGACAGGCAAACATGCTGCTACTATTGCCAAGGGAAGTTTGGGCATATTTCACGGCATGAAGTCTTACTTCTGCCAGGATAAATTTGGACAGATCGCACCGGTTTACTCGATTTCCGCTGGGCTGGATTACCCGGGCATCGGGCCAGAGCATGCTCAGCTTCATGATATGGGGCGGGCAGAATATGTACCGATAACGGATGAGGAGGCGGTAGCGGCTTTTGAATACATCGCCAAGACGGAGGGCATTATTGCCGCTATCGAAAGTGCCCATGCGGTTGCGTATCTAATGAAGCTGGCTCCACAGATGGGGAAGGAACAGGTAATTATTGCTTGTTTATCCGGCAGAGGAGACAAGGACGTTGCTGCTATTGCAAAATACAGAGGGGTGAATATCGTTGAGTAGAATAAAAGATGTGTTAATAAGAAATGGAAAAGAGCAAAAGGCTTTGGTGGCATTCTTAACTGCGGGAGATCCTGGCATTGAACAGACAAAGGACTTTATCCGGGAGCTGATACGGGCGGGTGCTGATTTGATTGAAATCGGCATTCCTTTTTCCGATCCCATCGCAGAGGGACCGGTCATTCAAAATGCTAACCTCCGGGCTTTAGCAGGTGGGGTTGACACCAACCAAATCTTTCAGCTGGCGGCAGAAATCCGCCAGGAAAGTTCGGTACCGCTAGTATTTATGACTTATTTAAACTTGGTATTTCACTATGGGTATGAAGGGTTTTTCAGCCGCTGCCAGCAGGCGGGGGTGGATGGAATTATTTTGCCAGACCTGCCTTTTGAGGAAAAAAGGGAAGTAGCGGATATTGCGGATAAGTATGGGGTGGATGTCATTTCTCTCCTTGCTCCGACTTCGGAAAACCGCATTCGCGTTATTGCAGAAGAAGCCCAGGGTTTTATCTATCTAGTCTCGTCCATGGGTGTTACTGGTGTGCGAGAGACTATCGACACGGACCTGGAGAGTTTGTCCACCCTCATTCGGAAACATACCGCTATTCCTTGTTTCATCGGGTTTGGTATCAGCCGGCCAGAACAGGCGGTAGAAATGGCCGCAATCAGCGACGGCGTAATCGTGGGTAGTGCTATCGTGAAGCTTATTGAGACTCACGGCAATGAGGCGGGGCGCTATATTTATGAGTACGTAAGAAGTATGAAAGAAGCTGTTATGAGTGCTCGTCCGTAAAATTCCTGAAAAAAATAAGACCTGAGAGAAAAGAAGACACTTCTGTAAAAGCTACAGCAAGCCTTTAAAACCTCCCAGGTCTTTTTAGTTCCTTTAGACTCTGCTTAAAAGGTAGAGCAGGGCCAGGGAATTGAGGTTTTTATTGACCCCGGCACTAAACAAGGAACCTAACAGCAGCGCGTCTCCCAGGCCTCGATTTCGATTGTAGCTGCCCATGTAATTGCGGTAGCGATAGCCCTCTGCCAGCGACTGATTTTGCAAGCCTTCCCGATAGGAGTGCCGCTGGAGGGAGGTGGTGATGCGGGGGGTATATACGTCACCCGTCATCCCTTGATAGATAACGCCGAATTCTTCGGCTTGCTGCATTTCGTTGGCAGCCATATCCTGGAGCAGATCTCTGCTGGTCTGGTCTGGCGCCATTTCTGCCAGCTGCCTGTAATAGGCGCTGTCGGCAACACTTTCATTCATGTACGTTTGGAGGGTTTCCAGTAATGTCATATGTTCGACCTACTTTCTGTCTTAAAATTTTCCCATATACCATTATATGTTTATTTTGTAAATGGGTTATTTAAATTGTAGGTTTTATATTGTAGGTTTTATGACGAAGCCTTTGCACCACTCGAGCCAAGAAAAAAATATCTTGTGAAAATAAAATACAAATATTTACATTTAAAGAAAAATATGCTTAAATAAAGAAGAATAAGACACGGTCACCAGAAAGAGAAACCATCGGAGAGAAATACCGGGAGACGGGAGCGAAAGGAGATAGGGCTATGAAGAGAATTTTTGTCAGGGAAGAAGGAGAAGACGAGTATAGGGTGGTAAAGAACCGCTTTAAGATTGGAGTTACAGGTATGGGTCAAGGGGTAGGCACTAGTCTGGTGGCTACGGCTCTGGCTAAAGAACTGGCTCGAGAAAAGAAAACGTATGTAGCTTATGTGGAAATTAACCAAGAGGGGAAAAGCCCCTTGCTTTACGATAGCCTGGGCATCGATAAACGCTTTGCAGGACGCCGTTTTCTGGATTTTTATGAGGAGACTGCTAAGGGCCACAGTCTGGCGGGGTTGGTTAACCTTGATGAGCGCATTAACTGGGCTCTTTGGATACCAGAAGACGGTTCCAGAAATAAGAGACGGCCTTTAGAGGTAATTGAGTTGTGCCGACTGATTAATAACATTGCTGGGGATCACATTGTCTGCGACATCAATCCAGACCCAAATCAGGAACAGCTTCTAAGAGAGATGGACTGTTTGATTTTTGTCATCGACCCCCTTCCTTCCAGACTGATTGGAGAATATGAAAAGTTGTGTCTGATGAAAAAATATCAGCTAAAAGGGCAAAAAGTCTTCTGGGTGGTAAATAAGTATAACGAAGGCATTAACAAGCGGGAATTTACTGATTTTGTCAAAATCAAACCGTTTTTGAAGATACCCCTTATCCCTCAGGAGGACCTTTATCTAGCGGAATACAACTGTCGGCTGGCTTATAGCTTGCCTTCGGTAAATGAACGCATAGGAGAGCCAATCCGGCAGCTGCTTCAGCTCTGTAAAAAAGAATTGTAATACTTTTGTAATAAAGGTTCCTATTTAAAAAAATTGAATTTTGCGTTATAATGAAAAATAGCGTCCTATGTAATTTCATGAAGAACTTGCAACGGAAAGGACGAATTTGAGAAAAACAGGTACGGGGAGGTTACCCTAGATTATGATAGTTTTTGAAAACGTTACCAAGACCTATAAGACCAACATTGGTCTGGATCATGTCAGCGTGAAGATTAACAAAGGGGATTTTGTTTTTCTAGTAGGACCCAGCGGGGCTGGAAAATCTACTTTTATCAAGTTGATATTAAAAGAAATCGATGCAGATTCGGGCAGCATCAAGGTCAACGGGACGGAAATCACCACCTTGTCTAACCGAAAGATTCCAAAGCTTCGGCGGAGCACAGGTATTGTCTTTCAGGATTTCCGGCTGCTGCCAAAGATGACCGTTTATGAAAATGTAGCCTTTGCTATGGAGATTGTCCACATGAGTTCCAGAGCTATCCGCCGGCAGGTGCCTCAAGTGCTTAGCCTGGTGGGTATCAGCAATAAGGCGAATAAATATCCAGATGAGCTCTCTGCGGGAGAGCAGCAGCGGGTGGCCATTGCCAGAGCCATCGTTAACAATCCTACTGTACTCATCGCCGATGAGCCTACGGGAAATCTGGACCCGGATACCGCCTGGGAGATTATGCGGCTGTTAGAGCAGATTAACCTGCGGGGAACGACCATTGTCATGGTAACTCACGCCAAAGATATTGTAGACAAAATGGGAAAGCGGGTTATCGTTATTGAAAAAGGTAAAATCGTCCGAGATGACGTAGGAGCCTATCTAAAGGAAGAAGACGCCCAAAAGCATAAGCATATGGGCATGTATACAGGAGGTGTATTCGGCCGTCATGTTTAACAGCATTAGATATACCCTCAAGCAGGCGTTTATACAAGTATTTAGAAATCGAACCATGAGTTTAGCCTCTGTTTTTTCTATAACGGCTATGATGCTCATCTTAGGACTGTTTTTCGTCCTCATTGTCAACATCAACATGGCAGCAGAAGCCGCCAAGCAGGAATACGACACGGTGCAGGTCTATCTGCTGAATACCACGACCAATGAACAGGCAGAGAGTATGATCTCTGAAGTCAGCGGTATGCGGGGAGTGGCGAAAGCTGTCTATCTGTCTAAGGAAGATGCTTTAGCAGATTGGAAAGCTGACTGGGGAGAGCAGGCTTATCTGCTGGACTCGCTCAATGGCAACCCTTTACCCAATTCCATTATGGTGACGGTAGATACCCTGGAAGCTTCCGATGCGGTGGTAGCTAATCTGAAACAGAAGGATGGCGTAGAAGATGTCAAGTATTATAAAGAAACGGTGGAAAAGCTGGTAAAGATTACGGGGGCCATTCAGGGAGCTGCGCTAGTAATCATGGTTTTCCTGGTGGTCGTTTCTGTGGTAGTAGTTTCCAACACCATTAAGCTGACTGTTTTAGCCAGAGCGAGAGAAATCCGCATTATGAAGTATGTAGGTGCCACCAACTGGTTTATCCGAGGACCTTTTCTGTTGGAAGGCATCATTATCGGCGTTGTTTCAGCGGGGATTTCCGCAGGGGTTGTCGCTTTTGTGTATGGTAAGGTCGTCGATCTTATCGGTCGGGATTTATTCTTGATTTTATCTACACCGATGGTGTCCCAGAGTTTTTTGACCGTAAACTTGGTATATATTTTTCTGGCCATCGGGGTCAGCATTGGTGCTTGCGGAAGTATCGTTTCCATGAGAAGGTTTTTAGACACATAGAAATAGAAGAGAAAGGAATGTGGGTTTACATATGAGAAAAATAATATCCTGGACTTTAGTGGCGGTATTGATCTTTTCCTTTGGAACCTTGGGGCTGAGCTATGCGGATAATACAGCTCAGAATCAGCTGAGTGACGTGAATGGTCAGCTCAGCGATGTAAAGAGCCAGCTGAAAGAAGGAAAGAAGCTGGAAAATTCCTTAAATAAGGAAATTCAAAGTTTGGAAAATAAGATTAAATCTTCTCAAGCGGAGATTGATGCCTTAGGGGGGAACATTGCCGCTACCCAGCAGAAGATTACGGAAGCGTTGGCAGAGCTGGATGAACTGGAAAAGGACATGGAGGTTCAGAATACCAACTTGAACAGCCGCCTGCGGACTATGTATAAAAATGGTTCTGCCGGATTTATGGACGTGCTGTTAGGTTCTAACAGCATTACGGATTTGATGACTAATTTGGACCGGGTGCAGCGGATTTATGACAGCGACAAACAACTGATGGAACAGCTCCAGGAGGAACATAACCTGATTGATGCCCAGAAGAAGAATCTGCTGACGCTGCAAGCCCAACTGGTAGCAGCCAAAGAAGAGGAAGCCCAGAAGAAAGAAGCGCTGACGGAGGATCAGTCGGAGGTAACAGACAAGAAGGCACAGGTTGCCAGCGACAATAAGGCGCTGGAAGAGATGGAACAAGCATTTCTGGCTGAGGCCAACCGGCTGAAAGCGGAGATTTTGGCATCTCAAAGCACGGGCACTACATATCAGGGCGGCAGCATGGCTTGGCCAGCCCCAGGAGTCACCCGGATTACTTCCCCTTTTGGATATCGAATTCACCCGATTTTGAAGGTAAAAAAGCTTCATACAGGAGTAGACATCGGTGCACCATCGGGGACTACCATCGTGGCGGCTAACGGAGGTACCGTGATTAAGGCGGGCTGGAACAACAGCTATGGTAACATGGTTATGATTGACCATGGAGGTGGTATCGTCACCCTATATGCCCACAATTCCAGTTTGAAGGTGAGCACTGGTACCGTGGTTACCAGGGGACAAGCCGTGGCTATATCCGGTTCTACCGGCCAGTCCACTGGTCCGCATCTGCACTTTGAGGTGCGGGTAAACGGAAACTACGTGGATCCTATGAGCGGCTGGATAGCTAATTAACAGAAATAGTATCAGAAAAATATCAGGCAGAGCTTGTCGATGGAAAGAGCTGGCTTTGTCTGCGGCTTTCGGTCTAAGCCCTTAGAGCGAGCCGGAAGCTTTAGCGAAATCCATTTCCCTGTGCTCGTTGGTAGGGAAATGGATTTTGTCTTTATCAGGTAGAAAGGAATACGGTGAGCAGATGGAAAAATGGATATTGATGAACCGAAAGGCAGATTTAAAGCGGCTTTCGGAGGAGTTTGGCATTGATCCGCTAGTAGCTAAGCTCATTCGCAATCGAGAGGTAATCGCGGATGAGGAAATAGAGGCTTATTTGCAGCCCAGTCTGGATCAGCTTCACGATCCGTTTCTGCTGGCAGATATGGAAAAAGCGGTGGAACTGGTGCAGGAGGCCATCGCTGAAAAATGGAAAATATTAGCGGTTACCGATTTTGACTGTGACGGCATCTGCACCGGCTACATCTTGAAACATGGATTGGCTGAGGTGGGCGGTAACGTGCAGATTGAGATTCCGGAACGAATCCGAGACGGCTACGGCATCAACAGCCGGATTGTACGCCAGGCGGCAGCTCAAGGAGTCCGCTTGATTATCACTGGGGATAACGGCATTGCTGCCGCTCAGGTGATTGCTGAAGCGAAGGCTTATGGTATCCAGGTGGTAGTTACAGATCACCATGAAGTGCCTTATATGCTGGAACAGGGGGAGAAGATGTATCAGCTGCCGCCGGCCGATGCGGTAGTGGATCCCAAGCGAGCGGATTGCAGTTATCCTTATGAAGGAATCTGCGGAGCGGTGGTGGCCTGGAAACTGATTCAGGCGCTTTACATTGCTATGGGCCGGGGTATAAAGAAGGCAGAAGCTTTCCTGCCCTATGCGGCGATTGCTACGGTGGCCGACGTCATGGATCTTCGTGATGAAAATCGGGCTATTGTGAAAAAAGGGTTAGAAGCAATTAATAGCTTGATCGGCGGCGAAGGTGCTGCACATTTGGGTTTACGTCAGTTGATTGAGGCAAACGGTATTGAAAACGTTACTTCCTATAGCATCGGGTTTGTGTTGGGGCCTTGCTTGAATGCCAGCGGGCGGCTGGAGACAGCAGACATGGCTATTCGGCTGTTGGAAGCACAGGAACAGGCGGAGGCTCGGCAGTTGGCTATTCACTTAAAAGAATTGAATAAGGAGCGGAAGGGCATGACCGAGGATGGTATCCGTCAGGCGCTGGAGATTATTCAGCAGCAAAAGATGGAGGAAGACAAGGTTTTAGTTCTCAAGCTAGAGGCGGTTCACGAAAGTATTGTGGGAATTATCGCTGGGCGAATCAAAGAGCGGTATACCAGACCGGTCTTGGTGCTTACCCAGGCAGAGGATGGGCTGAAAGGTTCTGGACGTTCCGTTGAAAGCTACAATATTTTTGAAAAGGTCAGCCAGTGCAAGGATTTGCTGGAGCACTTCGGCGGTCATCCTATGGCTTGTGGTCTCTCCATGAAAGAGGAAAATTTATCTGAGCTCCGGCAGCGGCTAAATCAGGAGTGCGGGCTGACGAAGGAGGATTTGGTGGCTCAGGTACGGCTGGATGCTCAGGTAGATCTGGCTTATTTTACGGAAGAAATTATCCGCGGGCTGGAGATTATGGAGCCTTTTGGTAAAGGCAATGGGAAGCCTCTCTTTGGAGAAAAGGAGGTCAGCATCCGTCGGCTTGCTTATATAGGAAAGGAAAATAATTACCTGCGGTTAAATCTGTCAGGAAAGGATTCAAGGGATAAAAAGGCTTTGTACTTTGGAGATGGGCAAGGTTTGGTGGCTTATCTTCAGGAGAAATATGGAGAAGAAGAGGTGCAAAAGGCGTTTCAAGGAGAGCCAAACCAGATACAACTGATGATTGCTTATTATCCGCAGATTAACGTGTACAACGGAAGTTCATCTATACAGTTCATCATCAGCCATTATCGGTAAGCGTAAAAATTTGCTTGTAAAAGGGTAAAAATCCGGCGGCCACCTATAGGATTCTTGTTCAGAATAGTCTGAGGGATAGGTTTTAGAGAAGCGGTAAAAAATAAACTTGACAAATAACTGCTGGGGGTGTAATATCACATAAAACCTACGGGAATACTATGATAAAGAAAGGTAGAGGGTTATGACACTCCAACAGATGAAATACGCCATCGAGATTGCCAATAAAGGATCCATCAACTTGGCAGCCAAATCCCTGTTTATCTCTCAGCCCAGCTTGTCCGGCACCATCAAAGAGCTGGAGGATGAAATTGGCATTGATATTTTTTTGCGAACCAACCGGGGCATCACCATCACCCCAGAGGGCAGTGAATTTTTAGGTTATGCTAGGCAGGTGGTGGAACAGTACAGCCTGATGGAAGAACAGTACATTGAGAAAAAAGTGCGTAAGAAATATTTCAGTGTCTCTACCCAACACTATTCTTTTGCAGTGAAAGCCTTCGTGGAAATGGTCAAGGAACTGGGTATGGAGCAGTATGAATTTGCCGTCCATGAGACTAGAACCCATGAGGTTATCAATGATGTGAAGATCTTTAAGAGTGAGGTGGGCATTCTCTACCTGGACGATTTTAATGAAAAGGTCCTGCGAAAGCTGTTGAATGAGAGCGAGCTGGAATTTATCGAACTCTTCCCTTGCAGCACCTATGTGTACTTGTGGAAAGGACATCCCTTGGCTTCGCAGCAGCTTATCTCCATGGAGGAACTGGAACCGTATCCTTGCTTGTCCTTTGACCAGGGGGAAAAGAATTCTTTTTACTTTGCGGAGGAAGTGCTGAGCACGCACGAATATAAGCGGATTATCAAGGCCAACGATCGAGCTACCATGCTGAATCTGATGGTGGGCCTCAACGGATATACCTTGTGTTCTGGCCTTATCTGTGAGGAACTAAACGGCAGTGACTATCAGGCAGTAAAGCTGGATTCCGACGAAATCATGCACATCGGCTACATCAAACACAAACGAATCCCGCTGAGTACAGAGGGCAAGAAGTATTTGGAGAAGCTGTTAAAGTATCAGGATTTAGTGCTGTAAAATTTGAATTAAATAGACTTGAAACAGGAGATAAGCTTCTTTTTGCAGGCAGACGTCAAAAAATTACTGGCAGCCGCAAGAGGAAGTTTGTTTTTTATCTTGTATTAATTCGGTTATAGGTTAAACTTATAACAGGCTGTATGTTATCCGTATTAACACTATTGTTGCAGATGCGCTATAATAAGAATTACAAAGAGCAAAGAACATGCGGAGGTGAAAAGAAGATGGTTGTACGAGTAAAACCAAGACAGATTACCATCGAAGATAGACGAATGTGCGATGGGGAAGATAGAAGCTAGAAAAAGGCAAAGCCGTTGAAGAAAAGTTCATTCGATAATAAAGTAAATATTTAATAACGCAATAAAGAAAGATTGAAAAGAGAGGTAATAATCATGAGTAAGAAGACAAGAGAAAATCGTAATTTTAAGTTTGAAACACTACAGCTGCACGTTGGACAAGAGAGTGCTGATCCGGTAACGGATGCCAGAGCTGTACCGATTTATCAGACATCCTCCTATGTATTCCATAACAGCCAGCATGCAGCAGACCGGTTTGGACTGCGGGATCCAGGTAATATCTACGGGCGGCTGACAAATCCTACCGAAGACGTATTCGAAAGACGAATTGCAGCCTTGGAAGGCGGCGTAGCCGCACTGGCTGTGGCTTCCGGTGCCGCTGCTGTTACTTATGCTATTGAAAACATCGCTCAGGTTGGCGACCACGTGGTGGCGGCTAAGAACATCTACGGCGGAACCTTCAACCTTTTGGAGCACACCATCAAACAGTACGGTGTGGAAGCTACTTTTGTAGATCCTTTCAACGAAGAGGAGATTAACGGGGCGATTCAGGAAAATACAAAATTGATTTTCATTGAAACCTTAGGCAATCCGAATTCCGACGTGGTAGATATAGAAAAGATTGCGGCCATTGCCCATAACCATAAAATTCCGTTGGTAGTAGACAATACTTTTGCTACGCCATATCTGGTGAGACCAATTGAATATGGTGCGGATATTGTGGTTCACTCTGCTACCAAATTCATCGGTGGACACGGTACCACCATCGGCGGTGTCATCGTCGACAGCGGCAAGTTTGACTGGGAAGCCAGCGGCAAATTTCCATCTTTGACTGAACCAAACCCAAGTTACCACGGTATCAGCTTCACGAAGGCTGTTGGCGCAGCTGCTTACGTGACCAAAATTCGGGCTATCCTGCTGCGGGATACAGGAGCTACCTTGTCTCCATTCCACGCATTCCTTTTCCTTCAGGGATTGGAAACCCTATCTCTGCGAGTAGAGCGGCACGTGGAAAATGCGCTTAAAGTAGTGGAATACTTGAGCAAACACCCACAAGTAGAAAAGGTAAATCATCCAGCGGCAACGGAAGACGCAGAGCAGAAAGCTCTCTACAGCAAGTACTTCCCAAATGGCGGCGGGTCCATCTTTACCTTTGAAATCAAGGGTGATGATCAGAAAGCAAAAGATTTCATCGATCAGCTGGAGCTGTTCTCCCTGCTGGCCAATGTTGCTGATGTGAAGTCTTTAGTTATCCATCCAGCTTCCACCACCCATTCTCAGATGACCGAGGAAGAGCTGCAAGGCTCTGGCATTAAGCCTAACACGGTTAGACTGTCCATCGGAACAGAGAATATCCAGGATATTCTGGAGGACTTGGAAGAAGCATTCAAGGCTATTCAATAAGCTCAGCAGAATAAAATAAAGCGAAATCGTTAAAACTGCATCAGGTGGAATCTCTGAAAAGAGAGGCCGTCTGATGCAGTTTTTTTGTGGTATTTCATGGACGGGCAGTAGGAAATTTATGCGGGGTTTATGGTAAAAAGTTTGTATTTATGGTATGATAAATCTATTGAATTACCCAGCGTAGCTGTTTTATTTGATAGGGTAACGCTCGAATGAGGACTGGCGATTGCCATGGAGCGGTAGAACTGGCAAGATTTTAATGGACCTTATATAAAAAGAAGAGTGGAGGCAATATGGTGCAAATTAAAAAGAGGAATCTAATTATTGTAGTGGTGGTGGCCGCGCTGCTGGGAGGTGGACTTACCTTTGCTGGCATGACCTGGCTGCCAGATAGCGTACGCATAAGCAAGGCGGACTATGGGGACTATCAGACGATGGTCAAACGATATGGGAAGGTGGAAGCCCTCTACGAAACCTTGAACAAATATTATTACCAGGATTTGGATCAAGATAAATTGGTACAGGGCATGTTATATGGACTTTTTGAGGGGACGGGAGATCCGTATACTAACTACATGTCCAAGGAGGAATATGACAATCTGATGATCAAGACCACCGGTCAGCTGGAGGGCATTGGTGTTACCGTAGGGGCTAACAGCGACGGCTATATCGTCGTGGTATCTACCATAAAGGACAGTCCGGCAGAACGGGCGGGTCTCCAGTCCGGGGATTTAATTACTAAAGTGGATGGAACAGCCTACAAAGGCTCTCAGCTGGATACGGCGGTGGCCAACATGCGGGGAGAGGCCGGATCTAAAGTTCAGGTCACTTATGTACGGAACGGTAAGAGCCTCAGTGCAGATTTAACTAGGGCCAGCATCAAGCTGGAATCGGTCTATGCGGAAACGCTGGACAGCGGACTGGGCTATATTTACATTAGTAATTTTGAGACCAATACGCCAGAAGAGTTTGAAAAAGAATTGCGAAATTTTGAGGTTAAAGGCGTGAAGGGATTGATTATCGATTTGCGGGATAACGGCGGCGGAGTAGTGGAAAGCGGCATCAAGGTAGCCGATTACCTGCTGGACGAAGGCGTGCTGGCCTATATGGAAGGCAAGGCCCAGGAACGGACAGACATGAAGACTACCGAAGGGAAGACGGCTTTGCCTTATGTACTGCTTATCAATGGAGGTACAGCCAGCACCTCAGAAATATTGGCAGCGGGTATCAAGGATAATAAGGGTGGGGCCATCGTCGGCACCACATCTTTTGGAAAAGGCGTTATCCAGTCTATGCTGCCGCTCAAAGGCGGAGATGCGGTGAAAATTACGATTGCCCAGTACTTCTCTCCAAAAGGAACGGTGATTCAAGGCGTAGGGGTAGAACCAGATTATGTGGTCGAATTGCCGGAGGGGAGCAAGACCGATATTCAACTGAATAAAGCGGTAGAATTGCTTACGAAAGGCTTGTAACCGGCATCGTTGCTGAAGGAAAGAAGTGGGAATGAAAAGGCCTTTTTAAGCACCTGAATCAAAGTAGACAAAAAATTACTCTTTCAAATAAGGTTTGTACATTGTGGAAGTGCATTTTTTTGTTATAATGGAAACAGATATTAGACATATGGCTGTTATTGAAGGTATTTTTAGTCCTCCATACATTTTGGGCAAATAAGAAAAAATGAGTGAGGAGAGAACCATGGAAAAGATTAATTCAATTTACGATATCGTAGATGCCGATGCGCTGCAAGAGATGCAGGACAATTTCGCAAAAGCTTTTGGCATGGGCTTCATATCCGTCGATTACAAAGGCAATCCCATTGGAGAGTACAGCGGCTTTTCAGAGTTCTGCTCCCGGGGCCGGGAGGATTCGGCGTTTAAGAACCTCTGCTATCAGTGCGACGCCCATGGTGGGCTTCATACAGCCATTACCGGAAAGCCTCACATATATATTTGTCATGCTGGACTTCTAGACTTCGCCATTCCCTTTATCTATGATGGAGAATACTATGGGGCCATGATGGGAGGCCAGATTAGCACTTATTTTGAAGATGTCCGCATGGATAAAGGTCTGGAACGGGTCATCGAGCGAAAAGTGAACTGGGAGAAAAATCCAGAGCTGGTAGAGAAGTATAAAAACGTATATAAGATGCCTTTTGACCGGATTGAGGCGGTGATGAATCTGATGTTTAATCACACGCAGCGGCTTTTAAAAGAAGGCAGCCATAAGCGAGCTCAAGAAGCCTTGGAAGTAAAAAATGCACAGATTTTAGAGGAGCGTTCCAGAAGAATTGAACTGGAAAAGAGCTTGCGGGAAAACCAGCAATTTTCGGCTGCGGCAGCACTAAAATCTGTCAACTTATTCTCTAGCCTCAACACCATTTCCAGATTAGCTTTTATTGAAGAAGCCAAGAGCACAGAAAACGCGGTTTATGTACTCTCCGACATGCTTCGTTACACCTCAGAAAAACGGGACAGTCAAGTGAGCACCGTAGGCGATGAACTGACCTACGCAGAAAATTATTTGAAAATGCAGCGCATTCGACTGGAAGATCGGCTGAATTTTGAAATTGATTTGGATGAGGACTTTTATAATATCGCTTGTCCTTTCATGATTCTTCAACCCATCGTGGAAAATGCTGTAGAATACGCCGTGCAGCCCAGGAAGGAAGGGGGAAATATAAAAATTAAGGGGGTACAGAGAGGAGAAGATCTGATTATTTCCATTGAGGATGACGGAAACGGAATTTCCAAAGAGACGGTGGAGAACATTATGAATGAAGAGTTTTCCCTGCGGACAGAAGTGAACCGTTATGACCTACATAACATTAATAAACGGCTGACTGGCATCTTTGGAAAGAAATATAAACTAAAAATAGAAAACGTATCAGAAGGAATGGGCACAATAGTACATTTGAAATTACCGGTAAGAAGTAATTTAGTAAAGTGAAGTTTGTGAGGTTTAGGCCTTTTGGAGGTATATGTATGTGTAAAGTACTCGTAGTAGATAATGATCGGATTGAAAGACATGTGACGCGGGAAGTTTTAAACAGGAGCTTTGATTCTATTGACTATGTTTTTGAAGCAGATGACAACGACGAGGCCCTAAGCGTGCTGGGGGAGAGCAAGATTGACCTGATTATCTCGAACATGGGGTATTCCAGCGTTAATTTAATGAAGATGACACATTTTGCTAAACATAAAAACCCTCGAACCGGCATTATCCTGACCACATCCAAAAGCGAAAGAGAAATTGCTCACGAAGTACTCAAATTAAAGGCTGACGGATATCTGCTAAAGCCTTTTAACCCCGATTTGCTTCTGTCCATCGCCAAACCTTACGTAGCAGAGAAAGCAGCGGAAAGTTACGAGCAGCAGAGGACAAAGACCGAGGATGCCTTAGCACAGCTGAAGGCGGGAATCCGTGACCACTTATACAAGCAGTGCATTGATGTGGCAAAAAAATACCTGGATGAAGTCTATGATGCTGGCGGCGATATGAATGAGCGATGCCAGATGGTAGTCAGCTATCTGCAAGGGGTTACTGATATTTCTGCAGAGTACGATCTGGATATTCAGGATATGCTCCATACAGTTACGAGAGAAGTAAAATTAAAATTTGACAAATACGGACTGCGGTACAACACGTATGTGCTCATTACAGACGTCATCACACAGCTGTTCGATGAATTAGATAAAGATTATTATTATACCGATGATGTGACCAAGGTTTTGAATTTTATCGACCGAAACATCAAAGGCGGCATCACCTTGGAAGAGGCAGCTGAACATGTAAATATGAGTTCCTGCTATTTCAGCAAACTCTTTAAAAAAGCCACGAACGAAAACTTTATTACCTAT
Organism: Aminipila butyrica; assembly: GCF_010669305.1. Lineage (NCBI taxonomy): Bacteria > Bacillati > Bacillota > Clostridia > Peptostreptococcales > Anaerovoracaceae > Aminipila > Aminipila butyrica. The sequence continues at coordinate 1,557,751 of NZ_CP048649.1, forward strand.
GTTACCAACAGCCGTATCGAACTGGCTAAGGAAATGCTTCGGTATACCACCATGCCGATTATTAACATTGCGTATGAGCTTTCCTATAATGAGACAAATTATTTCAGCAAAGCTTTTAAAAAGAAAGTCGGGAGCACTCCTACAGAATACAGAGAACAATTTTTATAACAGCTTTCTAACAAAAAAGAGCACGGTACTTTTAAGCTAGTACCGTGTCTTTTTTTGTGCTCCCCAAAAAGACTGAAAATTCTGTAACTGAAAAAATATGAAGATAAATTTTATGCTTTATAGAGCAAAAAAGTATCCGGTAAATTATTGCACGTCAAAAAAATCACCTTCCAAAATAGGGGGAATAAGTTGTCAATATATTCCCTGACGTCACCAAGAAAGTTCATCGTGTTTTGATTTTTCTTTTTATATAATACCTTTATAAGTGCAGGACACTTGAAAATAAAAGATATGAAGGAGCTGATTTAAACGGTACGTCAGCAATAGCGCAGTTTTTTATATTCAATAAATGTATTGCAATATATAAAAAATCTAATATGGAGGTATTTTAGATGAAAGATGAATTGATGAGCAAGATTGTTGAAGAAGTGATGAAGAAGGTAGACACCACCGAAACCGCATCTTCAAGCTCCTACACAGCAGGGTGCTGCGGACTGACCGAGTTTGTGGGCACAGCTATTGGACACACCATTGGCTTGGTAATTGCCAATGTAGACCATCAGATCCATGAAAAGATGGATATTGATACGAAGTACCGTTCAATTGGTATCGTAGGAGGTAGAACTGGAGCTGGTCCTCAGATTTTTGCCGCTGACGAAGCTGTTAAAGCTACCAACAGTGACATTCTGAAAATCGAATTACCGAGAGATACGGAAGGCGGAGCTGGTCACGGTTCGTTGATTATCTTCGGAGCCGAAGACGTGTCCGACGTAAAAAGAGCTGTTGAAGTTTGCCTGAGAGAGCTGGACAGAACGTTTGGCGACGTATATGGAAATGCAGCAGGACATCTGGAATTCCAATATACCGCTAGAGCAAGCTATGCATTGAACAAGGCGTTTGGCGCACCAATTGGCAAGTCCTTTGGTATCACCGTAGGTGCACCGGCAGCTATCGGTGTGGTTCTGGCAGATACAGCAGTAAAGGCTGCTACCATAGATGTAGTTGGATATGCTACACCGGCTAATGGCGGCACCAGCTATTCCAATGAGGTTATCCTACAGTTCTCCGGAGACTCAGGTGCTGTTAAGCAGGCTATCATCGCCGCAAGAGACGTTGGTAAGCAGCTGCTCAGAACACTGGATGACGGCCCTCTTGAATCTACGACAACACCATACATCATTTAAGATGAGGAAGGAGAATCAGAATGAAAAGATCAAAACGATTTGAAGTATTAGCCAAAAGACCTGTAAATCAGGACGGGTTCGTAACAGAATGGCCTGAAGTAGGTTTGATCGCCATGAACAGCCCTTTCGATCCAAAGCCGAGCATTAAGGTTGAAAACGGCGTAATTGTAGAATTAGACGGAAAGACCAGAGCCGAGTTTGACATGCTGGACAGCTTTATCGCTGACTACGGTATTAAGCCGGAGAACGCTGAAAAGGTTATGGCTATGGATTCCTTGAAGATTGCCAGAATGATGTGCGATATTAACGTACCTAGAAAAGATATATTAGATTTAACTTTATCCATGACACCGGCAAAGATTGTCGAAGTAGTAGGCCACATGAATGTGTTAGAAATGATGATGTCTGTTACTAAGATGAGAGCTCGTCTGATGCCGAGCAACCAGTGTCACGTTACAAACGTAAAAGACTCTTTTGTACAGATTGCAGCAGATGCTGCTGAAGCTTCCCTGAGAGGTTTTGACGAAGAAGAGACCACTGTTGGTGTAGCTCGATTAGCTCCATTCAACGCCATGGGTATTTTCATCGGTTCCCAAGTAGGTCGTCCAGGTGTTTTGACACAGTGCGCTGTAGAAGAAGCTACTGAGCTGATCATGGGCATGAGAGGCTTCACGGCCTATGCAGAAACGGTTTCTGTATACGGTACCGAGCCAGTATTCATGGATGGTGACGATACACCTTACTCCAAAGCATTTTTGGCTTCCAGCTATGCTTCCAGAGGTTTAAAGATGCGTTTCACATCTGGTACAGGTTCCGAAGTACAGATGGGTTATGCAGAAGGCAAGTCCATGCTTTACTTAGAAGCACGTTGCCTGTATGTAACCAAGGGTGCAGGTGTTCAGGGTTCACAGAACGGTTCTGTTAGCTGCGTTGGCGTACCTGCTGGCGTACCGGGCGGTATCCGGGCAATCCTGGCAGAAAACCTGATTGCCATGGCTCTGGATTTGGAGAGTGTAACTTCCAACGACCAGACCTTTACTCACTCCGATTTAAGAAGATGTGCTCGTACATTGATGCAGCTGGTTCCAGGAACAGACTTCATCTGCTCTGGATATGGCGCAGTTCCAAATTACGACAACATGTTCGCCGGCTCCAACTGGGATGCAGAGGACTATGACGACTGGAACATCATCCAGAGAGACTTAAAGGTGGATGGCGGACTTCAGCCGGTAAGCGAAGAAGAAGTCGTAGCTGCAAGAAACAAGGCAGCCAGAGTTATGCAGGGTATGTTCCGAGAACTGGGACTTCCTGAGGTAACCGACGAAGAAGTTGAATGCGCTACATATGCTCACGGCAGCCAGGATATGCCGGACCGTGATCAGGCAGCTGACATTCGGGCTATCGAAGAGATGATGGCGAAGAAGGTTACTGGTGTAGATTTTGTTAAGGCATTAAACAGAGCGGGCTTCCCGGATGTTGCAGACAGCGTATTTAAGATGCTGAAGCAGCGTGTAGCCGGTGACTACCTGCACACAGCTTCTATCGTAAACGAGAATTTCCACGTTATGAGTGCTGTCAACTATCCTAATGATTATCGCGGACCACAGACCGGATATCAGATTAGCGAAGAGAGATGGGACCAGATTAAGAATATTCCGAATGCGATCAGCCCAGAAGATGTGAAATAGGAGGTGGAAGTATGGCACTTGATGAAAGAATGTTGAAAAGCATTATTGAAGACGTTATAAGAGAGATGAATATAGATTCCGCAGCTACATCTACAGCTGCACCGGTAGTTTCAGCTGCTGCCAATCCAGAAAGCAAGCTGGTTCTTACCGAAGTAGGCAATGCTGAAAAGGGTACAATTCCTAACGAAGTGGTAATCGGCGTAGCCGCAGCCTTCGGTGTTCAGCAGACCAAGACGATTACCGGTATCCCGCACGATAAAGTGCTAAAGGAAATCATCGCAGGTATCGAAGAAGAAGGCGTAAAATACAGAGTGATTAAGGTGTATAGAACGTCTGATGTTTCCTTCGTAGCTCACGATTCCGCAAAATTAAGCGGATCTGGTGTCGGCATTGGTATTCAGTCCAAGGGAACGACTGTTATACATCAGAAAGACTTATTCCCTCTTGCTAATCTGGAGCTGTTTTCACAGGCACCTCTTATCGACCTGGATACATTCCGTAAGATCGGTAAGAACGCAGCAAAATATGCCAAGGGTGAATCCCCTGCTCCGGTTCCTGTAAGAAACGATCAGATGGCGAGACCAAAGTATCAGGCTATTGCAGCCCTTCTCCATATCAAAGAAACAGAAAACGTAGATTTGGATAAGAAGCCGCAGGCACTGAAAGTAGAATTTAGATAGGAGGGGCTTTGTATGGATCAGGAAATGATGATGAAACAGATAGTGGAAGAGGTTATGAAGGCAATGGGCGGGACTCCGGCAGCTGCTGGCGTTGGAAGCGCATGCCAATCCTCTGGAGTGACTTCAGCCAATTATCCTCTTGGTGAAAAGATGGCTGACAAGGTTTTCTCACCGACAGGTAAGAAGCTCAGCGATATGGCTCTGGAACAAATTTTAGATGGCCGGTTGACAGCAGAGGATATGAGAATTGCCCCTGAAACACTGGAAATGCAGGCACAGGTAGCGGAATCTGTAGGCAGAGATGCTTTTGCAGGAAATCTGCGGAGAGCCTCAGAGCTGATTGCTGTTCCAGATGATCGGTTACTGGAAATCTACAATGCGCTTCGGCCTTACCGTTCCACAAGACAGGAACTGGAAGACATTGCAAACGAAATGGAGCACCAGTATGGCTGTAAAGTAAATGCAGCATTTATCCGGGATGCAGCAGCGATATATGAAAAGAGAGGCAGATTGAAGAGAGACTAATTTCTCTTAGCCAAGATGGAGGACTTTATGAAGATTATTGCGGGTATAGATATAGGAAATGCTACGACGGAAACATCCATTGGAAAAATTGAAGATGGCAAAGTAGAATTTCTGTCCAGTGGTATTGTTCCTACTACCGGAATAAAAGGAACCTCAGCGAACATCAGCGGCCTTTTTAAATCACTTACAGATGCTTTGGATAAAGCAGGGCTGAAAATGGAGGATCTGGAAGAAATACGGGTCAATGAAGCTGCTCCGGTTATCGGAGACGTAGCTATGGAGACCATTACAGAAACAATTATCACAGAATCCACCATGATTGGTCACAACCCATCTACACCCGGCGGATTAGGGGTAGGTGTTGGTGAAACTGTTTTGATTACGGAGTTGGAACAGGCTTCGAATAACAAAGATTACATTGTTGTAATCCCGGCGTCTGTAGACTTTGAGAAAGCTGCGGCAGAGATTAATCGGTTCTCCGGACAGAAGACCATTACCGCCGCCATTGTTCAAAAGGACGACGGAGTTCTCATAAACAATCGGCTGGATAAGAAAATACCTATTGTAGACGAGGTCGGACTTGTCGATAAAGTTCCCCTCCATATGCTCTGCGCTGTTGAAGTCGCCGATGCAGGCAAGGTCGTTGAAGTTTTGTCTAATCCCTATGGAATTGCTACCATGTTTGGTCTGGATTCCGATGAGACAAAACAAGTAGTACCCATCGCCAGAGCGTTGATAGGAAATCGTTCGGCAGTTGTTATAAAGACGCCGGAGGGTGACGTAAAGGAAAGAAAAATTCCGGCAGGAACCATAGAGATTGTAGGTTCGCAGAAGTCCGTTAAGGTCGACGTAGACAACGGATCGGCAAAGATCATGGAAGCAGTCAATACAATCATGGACGTGGAAGACGTAAAGGGAGAGCCGGGAACCAATGCAGGCGGCATGCTGGAGAGAGTAAGACAGGTCATGGCAAACTTAACCAGTTTGCACCCGCAGGTAGTGAAGATCAAGGATCTGCTGGCAGTGGATACCTTTACACCGCAAAAAGTTCAAGGGGGTCTGGCTAATGAATTTTCCCAGGAAAACGCAGTAGGTATCGCAGCTATGGTAAAAGCCAGCAAGCTGCAAATGGATAAAATTGCGTTGGAATTGTCCGAGAAAATTCAGGTACAGGTAAACGTAGGCGGTGTGGAAGCCGATATGGCCATCCGCGGAGCATTAACTACACCAGGTACAAACAAACCGCTAGCCATTTTGGACATGGGCGCGGGCTCCACAGACGCTTCTATTATAACTCCTAGCGGAAAGATAACCTCTATCCATTTAGCCGGTGCAGGCAATATGGTAACCATGCTGATTCAGTCGGAAATGGGCCTACCGGACTTTAATACCGCTGAAGATATTAAAAAATATCCGCTGGCCAAGGTAGAAAGTTTATTCCACATCAGACATGAAGATGGAACGGTGCAGTTCTTTGAAACCCCTTTAGATGCAAACGTATTTGCGAAGGTAATCATTTTGAAAGAGGGAACCATGGTTCCCATGGAGGGAGATTACTCTATTGAGAAAATAAAGCTTATAAGGAAGGCCGCAAAGGAAAAGGTTTTTGTAACAAATGCGATTAGAGCGCTGACAAAAGTTAGTCCAACTAATAACGTGAGAGATATACAGTTTGTCGTTCTCGTCGGAGGTTCAGCTTTAGACTTTGAAATACCTCAGCTTGTTACAGACGCCCTCGCTCAATACCGAATTGTATCGGGGAGAGGCAACATCAGAGGGTCGGAAGGGCCGAGAAATGCAGTTGCTACAGGCCTGGTCCTGTCGGCGGCAGAGAAAGATGGTTGATTATGTTGTTGAGCGAAGAATCGAAGCCGACCATTCGAATCCATGTAGAGGAATCCTTTGGCGGCAAAAACATCCTCAATCAGATATGCTTCGGCATTGAAGAGGAGGGAATACCTTACGAGATAATAGCGGTAGATGACAGCAATCATATCGCAATGGCATATGAAGCTTGCCAGCATTCTAGGCTTGGCGTAGGGATTGGTATTACGGAGGGACACATCGCCCTGCACTACGAAAAATTGCAGGCAGAATCCCCTTTGTTCAATATCTCTACCCACGATGAAATGGGAAAGATTCGGTCCATAGGAACCAACGGGGCCAGATTGGTAAAGAGGATGCCATTTAGGACAATACAGGAATAAGCAGGCCGGAGGTTTGCAGAAGGAGGTGAACCAGTCATGCTAAAAAGCCTCGGTTTAATTGAAACCCTGGGTCTGACTGTCGGTATAGCGGCAGCGGATGCAGCGGTGAAATCCGCCAACGTGGACCTTGTGGGCTACGAGTTGGCCAAAGGGTCCGGAAGGACGGTCATCAAAGTAGAAGGCGATGTCGGAGCGGTGAAGGCAGCCATCGAAGCAGCTAAAGCAGCAGCTTTGCAGGTGGGTGGAGTCGCAGCGACAAAAGTCATCGCAAGACCGTCAGAAGGTCTCGAAACGATGATTCGAAATGGAGACACAGTTGGATATACTGCCCCGAAAAAAGCGGAGCAAAAACCAGAGCAGGAACCGATTATCGAATCACCGGAAGAGATAAGTGAACCGGGAACTGGGTCAGAACCTGTGTCAGAGCCGGCAGAAGCAAAAGAACCGATTGTTTCTGAACGTGTGACAGAACCTGAAGCAGCAGAGAAAATTGATGTTGTAGAAGAGCCGAAACACACGAAGGAAAAGCCGGAAGAAAAGCTGGAGGAAGTAATCGCTCCGAAGGAGACGGAACCAGAGCAGGAGGTAGCGGAAGCGGCACCAGCCGAAGAAGCAGCCAAGCCAGCGGTTCAGCCAGTACAGGAGACGAAGACGGAGATCAAATCGGAGACGGCACAGAAGAAAAACACAAGAAGAAGCAATAGACCGAAGAAATAAAAACAAGAGCAAGTTAAAAGCTATGGCAAAGTAAAATCTATGATAATAGGAGGATTTTATCATGAATGAAGCATTAGGAATGATTGAAACAAAGGGATTAGTTGGAGCTATCGAAGCAGCAGATGCGATGACAAAGTCAGCTAACGTTAAGTTAATCGGATATGAAAAGATTGGTTCCGGGTTGGTAACTGTAATGGTTCGCGGCGATGTAGGAGCTGTAAAGGCTTCCGTAGATGCTGGCGCTTGCGCAGCAGCTAAAGTAGGCGAAATCGTATCTCAGCATGTTATCCCAAGACCTCACACGGATGTTGAGAATCTTCTGCCAAAGGGTCTGTAAGAAGAAGAGGAGAATCATATGAGTACCTTAGATATGACCAATGAGGAATTCGTGCGAATGATTACTAAGTTGGTAATGGAGGAACTCTCTCTCAGAAGCCTGTCTATACCGATTGGAGTATCCAATCGCCACATCCACCTGGATCGAGCGGACATGGATATTCTTTTCGGTAAGGGTTCTGAGCTTACCAGAATAAAAGACTTGAAACAACCGGGACAGTATGCCTCCAAAGAGGTAGTGACCCTGAAGGGTCCTAAAGGCCAGCAGGAAAATGTGCGGGTTTTAGGACCTCTTAGGGCTCAGACTCAGATAGAGATCTCGACGAATGATACGTATGTCCTGGGCGTGAAAGCTCCTATCAGAGAGTCTGGTAAGTTAGAGGGTACACCTGGTCTTGAAATAATCGGCCCTATGGGTACTGTAAAAAAGGAACAGGGGCTGATTGTAGCAGCAAGACACATCCATATGCCGCCTGACATCGCCAAAAAAATTGGTGCAAAGAACAGAGATCTCGTCAATGTAGAAGTAGGGGGAGAACGGGGAGCCATTTTAAAGAATGTGCTTCTCCGAGTATCTGAAAAGGACGCATTGGAGATTCATTTGGATATGGATGAAGCAAATGCAATTGGTGTGAAGAATGGTGATGGTGTGAGAATCATCAAATAGCATTCTCACAGCCACACATAAATGGTGGTATTTTATGTCAAGAGAAGACTTGAAAGATGTTATTTACGAGGTGCTGGTAGCTTGCATCGCCGAAAGAGTCGCAGAGAAAATTGCCCTGTATAATAAGCGGGCCCTGGTGGTGTTCACTGGTTCCCTGCTCAATGCAGATCAGGCTATGGAACAACTGAGACGGCTTCGGCAAGACGGTTTCCAATTCCACGTATGCTTATCAGAAAGTGCCGCTTCCCTTCTAAATTTATCCCAAATCCGAGAGGTGTTGCAGCCTGAGGAAATTTATCAGGACAATTCAGGAAAATCAGGTCTGCCGGAACAGTTGGCAAGAGAGTTTGAAACTATCATTGTTCCCACTATGACCATCAATACGGCGGCAAAGCTTGCCTGCTGTATAGCTGATACCCCAGCCTCCCGATTAATCTCCAACGCGATGATGCGAGGAAAAAATGTGATTATCGGTATAGATGGCTGTTGTCCAGATAATAAGGAACGTGCTGCAAAGGGATATCAAATGAGGGAGCCGCTGAAAGAGCAGCTGAGAGATAACATGAGAAAAATGGCTTCCTATGGAGCATATTTGACTACTCTTGAAAACTTATATGACAGCACGAAGAAGAAGGTATTGCATCAGGGACCGGGAAGTTCTGCCTCTGGGGCGAAAAAAGTCGAAACATCAGGCGGAACGGGTGTGAATTCCAGGTGCGGTTTGATTACTGGTAAAGTAATCGGCAAAACCGATATCCTGTTAAATGCAGGGTGCAAAGTCATTAAGATCAGCAAGGATGCACTTGTGACCAAATTGGCGGAGGAAACAGCAAGAGAAAATAAGATACAGTTAATTAGAGAATAAGGAGATTAATATGTATTTAGCAAAAGTAGTTGGAACAGTCGTTTCCACACGCAAGGATGACAATTTGATCGGCAACAAGATGTTACTTGTTAAAGAATTATCGGATGCAATGGAAGTCGTCGGTAAAACGGAGATAGCAGTTGATACGGTGGGGGCAGGTACAGGAGAAATGGTTATTATTGCCAAGGGCAGCTCTGCAAAGTACGCCTTGGGTAATCCAACTACTCCTGTGGATGCCACCATTGTTGGTATTGTAGATTCTGTAGAATTAAATATATAGGATGTGATGGATTTTGGCAAACTTATATACCAAAACGGGGGATAAGGGCCAGACCGGATTAGTAGGCGGAGCGCGAGTGCCAAAAGACAGTCCACGGGTGGATTGTTACGGAACCATTGACGAAGCCAACTCGATGCTGGGTTTAGCATACTCTTACACAGAGCACCCCTATATCAGAGAATGCATACATGGCATTCAAAAGAAGCTGTTTGTTCTTGGTGCAGAATTAGCCAGTGATGAAAAGGGGCTATCCATCCTGAAAAATACCATTTCTGACGAAGATGTAGCTGTTTTGGAAGGTATTGTGGACACCTGTACGGAGACGACAGGAAAGCAGACCGCTTTCGTCATTCCAGGAGTGAACAGTGCTTCGGCAGCGATGCACGTGGCAAGGACCATTATCAGACGGGCAGAGCGGACCGTTATTTCCGCCTCGAGACAAGTAGATATTCGAGAGAATCTGCACCGCTATATCAATCGGCTGTCCGATGCTATATATGCTTTAGCGAGACTGGAAGAAACCTATGTGGAGCAGGCGGAGCTGAGAGCCAAAGTAGAAGAGACGGTCAGAAAAGTCGTAGAAAAAGCCGGGGGGCAGCGAGATGATTGTCAAAACCCGCCTTTCGATTTGGAAACCATCAAACGAATGGCTCAGTACGCAGAGCAAAAAGCGAAAGAAATGAATGTTCCTATGGTTTTTTCAGCCGTGGACAGCGGAGGAAATCTGATGTTGCTCCATCGGATGGAAGAATCGCTTTTAATCAGTATCAAGGTCTCTTTCAGTAAAGCTTATACGGCAAATGCGCTGAAGCTGCCAACGGAACAGCTGGCAGAGCTGATTGAGCCAGGCGGAGAATTTTACAGTCTCCAACATCTGCACGAAGGACATATCATTGCCTTTGGCGGCGGTATTCCGTATAAGGTGGACGGAAAGATTGTAGGGGCTATCGGCGTCAGCGGTGGCAGTTCGGAAGAAGACATGGCGATTGCACAGTTTGCATTAAAGCAAGTTTCAGGAGGTCAGTAAGAATGAATATAGATGTAAACATGATAGAGGCATTGGTAAAAAAGGTAATTGAAAATGTGAACGTAAATGCCTCATTAGAAAACAAAGAGTACGGATATGGAATCTTTGAACATATGGACGATGCGGCCGAAGCCGCTACCATTGCGCAGCAAAAATATTTGAACTGCAGCATGTCAGATCGGGCCAAGTATGTGCAGGTAATCCGAGACGTAGTCTTAAAGAAAGAAAACCTGGAATTGATATCTCAGATGGCAGTAGAAGAAACTGGCATGGGCAAATATGAGCACAAGCTGATTAAAAATGCTCTGGCTGCCAATAAGAGCCCAGGTATTGAAGATTTGACAACAGAGGCTATGACTGGTGATGACGGGTTGACTATCGTAGAATATTCCCCGTTTGGTGTAATCGGAGCTATTGCGCCAACTACAAATCCGACGGAGACTATCATCAGCAACTCCATCGGTATGCTGGCAGCAGGAAACTCTGTAATTTTTAGCCCTCACCCAAGAGCCAAGAACGTATCGCTAACCTTGATTAAGTTAATAAACAAGGGCTTAGAGGAGGCTGGTGCACCGAGAAACCTTATCGTGACAGTTAAGGAACCATCTATTGAAAATACCAACAAGATGATGGCACACCCAGCTGTGCGGATGCTGGTGGCAACGGGTGGCCCTGCCATTGTAAAGACGGTATTGTCCAGCGGCAAAAAAGCCATCGGTGCAGGAGCGGGAAACCCGCCGGTAGTTGTAGATGAGACAGCGGATATTGAAAAGGCAGCAGCCGATATTGTGGATGGCTGCAGCTTTGACAACAACCTTCCTTGCATTGCAGAGAAGGAAGTGGTAGCCGTAGACTCCATCGCCGACTACTTAATCTTCAATATGAAGAAGTGCGGAGCCTATGAGGTAAAGGATCAGGCGCTTATCAGTCAACTGGAAGAGCTGGTTTTAAATGAAAAAGGCGGTCCAAAAACCAATTTTGTAGGCAAGAGTGCTCAACACATTCTATCTCACGTAGGCATTCAGGTAGGTCCGGAAGTGCGGGTCATCCTTATGGAGGCTTGCAAGGAGCATCCGTTTGTGCAGGAAGAATTGATGATGCCGATTCTGCCGGTAGTCCGGGTAAAAGATGTAGATGAAGCCATCCAGCTGGCCATTAAGCTGGAGCATGGGAACAGACATACGGCAATCATGCACTCTAGGAATGTCGATAAGCTGACCAAGATGGCAAAACTTATCCAGACGACTATTTTCGTTAAAAATGGTCCATCTTATGCCGGAATCGGTGTTGGTGGAGAGGGCTATACCACCTTTACCATCGCTGGACCGACAGGAGAAGGTCTTACATCGGCCAAATCCTTCGCTAGAAAACGCAGATGCGTGTTGGTAGGAGGATTGGACGTAAGGTAAAGGTGAGGTGTCAGCATGGAAAAAAGTTTAACAGCTTCGGTAGAACAGGCAGGGATTGTCGGCGCAGGCGGCGCAGGTTTTCCCAGCCATGTGAAATACAATGCAAAAGCTGAATATGTAATTATAAATGGGGCAGAGTGTGAACCTTTACTGCGAGTGGACCAGCAGCTAATGGCCCAAGAAGCTGAAAAGCTTCTTGGGGGCTTGCAGCTGATTGTCGATCACGTTGGGGCAGCGGAAGGAATTGTGGCTTTGAAAGCGAAGTACCACGATGCGGAAGATGCGTTAAAGGCCCAACTACATAAGTATCCTAAATTGCGACTTTATCTGTTGGGTAATTTTTATCCAGCAGGGGATGAGCAGGTGGTGGTATATGAGGTGACCAGGCGAATCGTGCCAGAGGGTGGCATTCCGTTGAATGTAGGTGTTATCGTTACCAACGTGGAGACTGTTTTAAACACCTATGATGCTTGTGTCAGTCAGCAGAATGTGACGGATAAGTATATTACCGTCACTGGAGCGGTGGCGAAGCCAATTACCGCTCAGGTTCCTTTGGGCATTACAGTAAGGGAAGCCCTTGAGCTGGCTGGAGGTGTCACCGTAAAAGACTATGTGATTGTCAATGGCGGACCGATGATGGGTAAGACCATATCCCCGGAAGATGTAATCACGAAGACTGTAAAGGGGCTCATCGTGCTGCCGGCAGGTCATCCACTGATTAACAGCTTGACCAAAGGTGTGTCTCACATGATGCGGGAAGCAAAAACCGCTTGTATGCATTGCAGCCTCTGTACCGAGGTCTGCCCAAGAAACTTGCTGGGACACAGGCTGGAACCCCACAAGCTGATACGCATACCAAGCTATGGAAAAATCTGTGATGGCCAGTCTTCTGCGATAAATGCTTTTTTATGCTGCGAATGTCGGTTATGCGAATACGCCTGCATACAAGACTTGCAGCCGTGGAAGATGAACAGCACCTTGAAAAAAGAATTGGGCAAGGCCGGTATCAAAAACACGCTGCACAATCAGCCCGAAAAGGCCGCAGCATTTCGCGAATACAAAAAGTTTCCAGTAGCGAAGCTGGTCACTAAGTTAGGTCTTAGTTCCTATGATCAGCCTGCTCCCATGGTAGCTCTCGATAAAGAATTTAAAAATGTATTTCTTCCTCTGAGACAGCACGTGGGCGCACCGGCGGAATCCGTTGTTAAGGAAGGCGATTCTGTGGACAGAGGACAGTTATTAGCAAAGATTTCTGAAGGTAAGTTGGGAAGTAACATTCATGCCAGCATTTCGGGAACCGTTACGGCTGTAACAGCTGAGGGTATTCGTCTACAGGCATAATCAAATTCTATGATTAGAAAAGGAAGGAACGGATTATGGAAAATTTACAATGGTTATTAATTATAGCCGCATTTGGCGGCGGTGTAATCGGTGCTTATATTGGCGCATTACCGGCATTTATTTTAACAGGTTTTATTGCCATTGCAGGTGGAACGGCTGCCCTAGCAGGTGCAGCGGACTTAACAGTAGGTTATGTGGCTTTTGGTGCGTATCTGGGTCCTCACGTAGCCTTTGCCGGCGGCGTTGCGGCAGCAGCTTACGCTCACAAGACGAAGAAACTGGATAACGGCGTGGATATTACAGCTTCCCTATGGGGGACTGGCGATCCGATGACCCTGATTGTAGGCGGTATTTTCGGTCTGGTTGGTATGTTGATATTTCAGGTGCTGGCAGCTATCAGCTTCCCATCGGACTTACCAGGAACAACGGTTGTTATTTTGGCTGTAGTGACTCGGTTCATGTTTGGTACCACCGGTCTCACTGGTAAATATGAAGGCGAAGGCAACCGGGTATGGTTCTCCGGCGGAAAAGGCTTCGCTTGCAATGTGCTTCTCGGGTTAGGCATTGGTGTTGCCATCAGCTTAATTTATGCAGAGATGGTTCGTGCTGGAGTGGATGCCGCAGTTTTGGGTTCATTCCCTATCGTATGCTTCGGTATTGCAGCCGCTTCGCTGATTTTCACCCAGACTGGCTTCGCTTGCCCAGCAACCCATCATATCGCTTATCCGGCAGCTTGCGCAGCAGTTTGGTCTGGCAACCCAGCGATGGGTATCATCTTCGGTATTCTAGGCTCTTTGATCGGTGACTTTGTTATCAATACCTTTAACAGTCACTGCGACACCCATATCGACCCGCCAGCTACCACGATTATGATTTTGATTTGCGCAGCTACGCTCTTATTTGCCTAGTTAATTTGATTGATGAAAGTGGAGGTAGCTCATGGGACAGTCAATAGGATTAGTAGAATTAAAAAGTATTCCCGTAGGCATAGAAACTACTGATGACATGTTAAAGGCCGCCAGTGTGGAATTGCTCCTGGCAACGCCCATTTGTCCGGGAAAGTATATCATAATAGTAGAAGGAAATGTGGGCGCGGTAAAGAGTTCAGTGAAAGCGGGAATCGCAAAAGCGGAAACGTTTTTAGTGGGCCATCACATTATAAACAATGTACATGAGTCCTTACCTTCTGCCATTTCAGGAACCGCCGAGGTTGCCAACATTTCTGCATTGGGAATTATTGAAACCATTTCTGCTTTAACGGCAGTAACCGCAGGAGATATTGCAGCCAAGGCTTCCAATGTTCGTTTGATAGAGATAAGAATAGCAAGAGGTCTGGGAGGAAAAGGTTTCTTGATTTTCACAGGGGAGATTTCCGCGGTGAAATCCGCAGTGAATTCCTGTCTGAACGAGCTAAAAGAAACGGGGGAAATTACCAGTTACAGCGTTATTTCTTCTCCTCACAAAGACTTGATTAAAAGTATCATGTAAAGACAGAGGCTATCAAGGGTCTATGCCGCAGGGTATAGCCCCTTGTTCAATAATTGCAGCACCGTAGAGAGGGAGGCTAATAAAAATGGAAACCGAAAAGCAGCGGGTCATTCAAGAATATGTGCCAGGAAAACAAGTTACTTTGGCTCATATCATCGCAAAGCCTACAGATGAATTATATGAGAAATTAGGGTTGGTGGAATTATCCGGAAGCGTTGGTGTTTTAACCATAACTCCCAGCGAAGCGGCAATTATTGCCGGAGATCTGGCGACGAAGGCGGCAGATATCCGCATTGGTTTTATTGATCGGTTCAATGGTTCTCTGTTTATTGCAGGGAACATTACGGCAGTAGAGTCAGCCTTAAAAAACATTTTAGTCTTGCTCTGTGATAAGATGGGGTACGCCAGAACGGAGATTACAAGGACATAATATGCAGAAAACAGCAAAAAAGATGATGATGATCGGCCGAAGCGGAGCGGGAAAGACCACTCTCTGCCAGTTTTTAAACCAGCAAGAGCTGGCCTATCACAAGACCCAGTACGTACAGGTCATTGGAGAAAATATGATCGATACCCCCGGCGAGTACACCGAGCGGCGGTCTCGCTACAGCAGCTTGCAGATTACCTCAGCAGATGCAGCAGTCATTGTATTTGTTAAGGATGCCACAGAGCCAGGGAGCATTTTCCCACCAGGATTTTCTTCCATGTTTGCCAAACCGGCGGTAGGTGTTATTACAAAAGCAGACTTGGCTGATCCGCAGATGCTCCAAAAAGCAGAGAGGTTTTTAAAGCTGGCGGGTGCAAAGCAGTCCTTTGCAGTCAGCTGTGTAACGGGTGAGGGGTTCGAAGAGCTGATTCGCTTTATTCAAAATCTTTAAAATCAGAATAGGGGAACAGGCAATGGTTATATTGACAGAATACAATATAGTAGATTATCTGAAAGACCATACGAATCTTTTAGAGGGGGCTCAGCAGATTACTTCCCGATACTTTGACAGCGGAACATCGGAAAGCGGCAGCGGAGATGGGTACATTAATTTTGTTTTTTGTGTGGATTACGCTCTGGGCGGAGAACAGAAGTCTTTGGTTATCAAGCAGGCCCGGCCTTATTCCAAGCTTATTCCCATAGAAGTACCTACCTGCCGAAATAAAACGGAGTATGAGGCAACCCGCCTTAAGCGTGCTGTAGTGGCAGAATATTTACCAGAACTGTACCTGATGGACCAGGAAAACAATGTTTTTGTCATGGAATCGCTCACCCAGTGGAAGATTCTACGATATCAGTTCAATAAAATGGAAAAGCAGCCTGGCTTGTCTCGAAAAATTGCAGAATATCTGGCGGTTTCCAACTTTTTTACGTCGGAGATTTATCTGGATACCAGCATTTTTCGTCAGCTGGAGTGTACTTTTGTCAACGGAGACATGCGAAGAGTTATTGAAGCCGGGATTTTTATCCCGGAATTCACGCCTTTGGGCGAAAAGGGCGAAAATGCGGAGCTGAATTCAGACCTCTATGCACTTTCCAGAAACATCTGGGAAAACCATGATTTAATCGCCCAATGTTACCTTATGCGGGATATTTATATGCGTAAAAGTGAATGTCTGATTCATGGAGACTTTCATACCTCTAACATCTTTATTCGGGGAGAGGAGATGAAGGTTATCGATATGGAATACGCCTTTGTGGGGCCCTATTCCTACGATTTGGGATATTTGCTCAACAACTATATCTCCCAGTATGCAGCCTGTGCTTTTAAATCCCCGGAGAATCTGAATCAGGCAGCGAGCTTTCAGCAATATTTACTGGAGTCTGTCCGGGAGATTTACATTGCTTATGTAGAGATATTCGATTCCCTCTGGGATCAGTTTGGTAAAGAAACGTATAGCCACAGCAGGGAATATAGAGGGGCCATTTACCGAAATATCCTGCAAGAGATGCTGGGATTTGCAGCTGCGGCTAACATATCCAGAATCACCATGCTGACTGAATTTCCGGATTTCGATGTGATCCGGGATCGGGGAAAACATCTGCATGCGAAGCGACTGTCGTTGATTATCAGTCAGCAGCTGCTACTCAATCGGACTTCCTATGAACACATAGATGAAGTGGTGCAGGATATCACTCGTATTACGAGCATATATAAATCCAATATTTAATAATGGAGTTCTTCTAATAAAGTCTTCGCTTTCAGTAGGGAGGACTTTATTTTCTTGTGTATGGCAGCCACCTTTTTGCCGTTTTTCGTTGACGGTTTCCGGAAAAAAATGCTATAATCGTCCTGTAAAGTGTTAAAGTGGTTGAAAGGAGCTTGGTCATGGCATACGAATCAAAATTTAAGCGTGACGATATCGACGAATTGTTCAAAGCGATCCTAACTTTGCAGGATGAGGAGGACTGTTACAGATTCTTTGAGGACATCTGTACCATCAACGAAATCCACGCGATTGCCCAGCGGTTGCAGGTAGCGAAGCTTTTATCGGAAAAGAGGACCTACAGCGAGATTGAGGAGGAGACCAAGGCAAGCACTGCGACTATCAGCCGGATTAACAAATGTCTGGTATACGGCTCCGAGGGGTATCAGCGGATTTTATCCAGGCTGAGCAGTCAGAAGTAAAGGTTGATGCCAGCGAACAAAAATTAAAATTTATTGAAGAGAAATAAACGGAGCACCATGTATCAGATTGCATATGTGGTGCTTCTTTGATAGGAGTTTTAATAGATGATTGCATATGTGCACAGGGGAGCAGAGCATAAAGGGGCAGCCGGAGAGACCTTAATTCAGGCGGCTCTGGCAGACTATATGGGGGCGGAATGGGAAAACTGGTTAAAAGAGGCCGCGGGCAGGAAGGGGGCCTCCGGGAGGGTGCCTGATGGTTTGATTCGGCGGACTCCTCACGGAAAGCCTTATATCGAGGATTTTCCCCTCTACTTTTCCATCAGTCATTCGGGAGAATTGTGGGTCTGCCTGGTAGCGGAAGTGGAAGTGGGCGTGGACATTCAGGTTCCTAAGCCCCTACCTTACGAGAAGTTAGCCAAACGTTTTTTTACAGAGACGGAGGCAGCATATATCCGACAGGGGGGACTAGAGGCCTTTTTTCAGGTATGGACCAGAAAAGAGGCCTATGTCAAGTATACGGGTTTAGGGTTTTCGGGAATGGGATTTTCCAGCTTTTCCGTGGTGGAAGCCAGGAAAAGGAGCTTTCTGGACGGTGCTGAGGCCGGCGGAACAGGAACTGGTGAAGATCAACTGGAATTGGTTTTGGCTTCTCAAGTAGCAGGAATCCTTATGCAGCCATTAGTGTTGGAACTGGGGCAGGAGTTAGAGGCAGTGGGACCGGGATTAGGGCCGGGGCTTCTGCCTGGGGAGCAGGTATTTGGGGCTGTCTGCGGGAAGCAGAAACAGACGGTTGTGGTCAGATGGTTATAGGCGACCGAAACGATATGGAATTGGACAGCAGTATTGAAAGATAACTTTAAAAGCCCATTGGGACAGGAGGAGCCATGAGCAGAGAATATAGGAGAGGACAGAAAACCGGAGCAGACAAGGGGCAGGAAACTCTTTCGGGTCACGTAAATATGGACGAGATTTATCAAACGGACAAAGAAGAGAAACAAAAAAAGAAAAAAAAGGACCCCCTCGAAGCTGCATTGAAACATTTAGCGTATAGGGACCGGACTTGTCAGGAGATGCTCCGCCACCTGGAGGAAAAGCAGTATAACCAGGAGGAAATCCAGCAGGCTATGAAGTATCTTTTAGAACGGCACTATCTGGATGATGAAGCTTATGTGGAACGATACGTGGAGTACGGTATTTCTAAAGGAAAAGGTCTGGTTAAAATCCGCTATGAACTGGGACAGAGGGGCATAGACAGGCTGCTTTTAGAAGAGCTTTCCCATCTCTTTGAGGAGTTGGAAAAGCCAGCTGAAAGGGAGCGGGCCTTGGAGCAGGGGCGGAAACTTCTGGCGGGTCTAAGTTGGGATACTGCAAGAACGGAACCAGAAAATTATGAAGAAAAAAAGCAGCAGTATAAAGAACTGCAAAAAATCAAGGGGAAGGTGGCCAGAAAACTGGAAGGCCAAGGGTATACCATGGACGATATCTTCTATGTACTGGACCGGCTGTTTTCAAGAGAGTAGCGAGAAGGACACGATCAAGTCAATCATATAATATTTAGCCAAACGGCGGTTCAAATGAGCCGTCGTTTTCTATTATATAGTTGTTTAGATACTAAAAATCTATCAAATAATGAAAACAAAAGTGGCCCTAAGTTTGTTTATATAGTGTAAGTGATATTGACCAGCAGATTTGCTAGCGATGAATATTGGAATTAAACAAGCATGACTTGAGCACTAGGAGGTGGTTGCATGAACGGTTCGCCGTTACATACAGACAAGAAAATTGAAGAGATTTATTATCAGTACATTGATATGGTATATCGCATTGCGCGAATGCTCCTTAAAGATTCCCGTGAAGCAGAGGATGCTGCACAATCAGCCTTCGTCAAATTGATGGCGTCAAATCACACCTTTCAAAATGACGAACACATAAAGGCATGGTTGATTGTGACAGTGAAGAATGAATGCCGTAATACCTTGGCGCATTGGTGGCACTCTAAAAGGGCCTATCTGGGGACGATGGAAGAAGAAGGCTATTTAGATGAAAATACAGATTGCGATTTGTGGAATGCCGTGGAAGGTTTGCACAGCAAATACAAGCTTCCACTGTATCTCTACTATTATGAGGGGTATAAAACAGTAGAAATTGCAGAGATGCTTGGTGTCAACCATGCTACCATCCGAACGCGCTTGCTGGCAGCCAAGCGCAAGTTGAAGTTAATACTGGAGGAGGATGATATAGATGAACAAAGAAGAACTAAATCGATACTTTGAGCAGATGACACCTGGAACTGTGCAGAAAGAGCGGATGCTTCAAGGTATTACAAGCTGCAATAAAAAAGAAGTAACCCCCCTGAAAAGAATGACGCGAAGAGTTACAATTCAAGCAGCGGTGATCATCCTATTGGTTATGATTACAGCTACGTCTGCACTGGCCGTAACCTTCAACTGGCATGTAAAGCTGATGGAGTATTTCGGCATTCAGCCGGGGCAGGAAGCAATGCTGGAAGAAGCACAAACCGCGCCAGATGCCACTCTGACCCATGAGGGGGTAACTGTTACCGTAAAGCAGACTTTAGCAGACAGCAAAGGGCTCTATGTTCTTTACGAGATGTCCGTGCCGAAATCAATTACACTGAAGGAGGCAAGTGAGACAGCGTTATCCGACGGAACGACATTAGAGGAACGTACTGACTGGGGATTCTATTCCTTAAATGCTCCGATAGAGAATCTGGAGGGAGACACCGCCATGACTATTACAGGACACGAAATTTTGGCGCAAAGCCAGCACCACCGCACCGGTATAGTATCTGTTACGCCTACCGGAAAACTGGTTGATGGAACCATTGAGCTTGTATTTAAGGACTTATCCGCTGAAAGGGTTTATCGGACCGCGGAGGATTTAAAAGATGAGAGTACCGTATTGGTGAAAGGAGAGTGGAAGCTCGCTTGGGACTTCACCTACAAAGACAGCAGTAAAATCATTGCTCCAAATCAAAACGTAGAGGGCAATGATGTCTCCTATCGAGTTAGTGAAGTGTCGATATCGCCGATTTCTTCTTGTGTTACGGTAAAAGCTGCGGCAAACGCCGGCAATCTGTTTCGATTTCCGGTTCATCTCAATTTGAAGGACGGAAGTCGGATTACTTATGATAGGAACAGCAAAAACAAGCGGTATACCTGCGTTTCAAAAAAGGAAGGCAATGAAACCGTCTATGAGTATCAAATGTACAACCGCTTTGACAGACTGATTGACCCGGAAGCTGTAAAAAGCATATCTATCGGTGATACCACTGTGCTAATAGAATGAATAGGCCTATTTCATTTAAGACCTAAGTGCTAAACAGAATCTCCTGGACAAATTTCTTGACAGAAACACTACATCTAGATATAATGAAAAAGTATATAGGGTGAAAGGGATGATTTCATCCGAATACTGTCAAATTAAATAGCCTAGGGCCTTGATGGAACCAGTAGACCTGTGTAAAATCCTTACAGAGAGGTGCGCATATGCTGAGAGCGCAGCGGTGAAGCAGTAGTTGAATATCACTCCGGAGCCTGATCCAATATGAGAGGTGAAACGCTGACAGGGCGGACCCCGCAAGGGTACCCCGGCAGCCGGTGTTTTGCAAATAGGGTGGTACCGCGGTCTGGAAAGATCGTCCCTAATTCACAAAAGTGGATTAGGGCTTTTTTGTTTTTTGTATTGCCCTACATTTTAACAAAGCCATTTCCATGGCGAAACGAAAAATGCAGCGTGGGAAGACCACGTTTTTTGAAGAAAGGAAGATTGCAAACATGAGGTTTCAAAATTTATCTGAACAGCCTATTGCAGAATGGCAGAAAGCACAAGCGAAAGCTTGGAAAGAAGAACATTTACTGGAGAAGTGCGTGACTACTAGAGAAGGCATGCCTTCCTTTATCTTTTATGAGGGACCGCCAACGGCTAATGGAAGGCCTGGTATTCACCATGTTATCGCTAGAGCCCTAAAAGATTCTGTATGCCGTTATAAAACCATGCAGGGTTTTGCTGTAAAGCGAAAGGCTGGGTGGGATACCCACGGTCTGCCGGTAGAAATCGAGGTGGAAAAGCAGCTGAACATGTCCGGAAAGCAGGACATTGAAAAGTATGGCATCAAGGAATTCAATGAAAAGTGCCGGGAATCTGTCTTTACTTATGAAGGCATGTGGCGGGAGATGACGGAGCGGATGGGCTATCTGATTGATATGGACAACCCTTACATCACCTTGGATAACAATTTCATTGAGAGCGGATGGTGGATACTAAAAGAATTTTTCAAAGCGGGCTTGATTTATGAAGGCCATAAGATTCTGCCTTACTGCCCGCGTTGCGGAACCGGCTTGGCTTCTCACGAAGTAGCTCAAGGTTATAAAGAAGTGAAGACACAGACGATTACCGCTAAATTTAAGAAAAAAGACACAGAAAACGAATATTTCCTGGCTTGGACCACTACCCCGTGGACCTTGGCTTCTAACGTGGCTCTTACGGTAGGGGCTGATATTGACTATGTAAAGGCTCAGATTAACGAGGATGCGGCTTCGTCGGAGGCAGGCAGGGTGTTTTATCTGGCGAAGAATCTGGCTGATAAACTTCTGGGTGCAGACAAATACCGCGTACTAGCAGAAATGAAGGGCAAAGAGCTGGAATATATGGAATATGAGCAGTTGATGCCATTTCTGAAGCCAGACAAGAAAGCCTTCTTTATTACTTGCGCTGATTATGTAACGACAGAAGACGGTACCGGCATTGTTCATACTGCACCGGCTTTCGGTGAAGACGACTATCAGACAGGCAGAAGATATCAGCTGCCAGTACTGAATCCGGTGGACGAACAGGGCAAATATAACGATACGCCGTGGGCAGGCCGTTTCGTTATGGAAGACGGTCTGGATGTGGATATCATCAAGTGGCTGGCAGCGGAAGATAAGATTTTTGCCAAAGAAAAGATGGAGCACAACTATCCGCACTGCTGGCGGTGCAGTACGCCGCTGATTTATTACGCAAAGCCGAGCTGGTACATTGAGATGACCAAGCTGAAAGACCAGCTGGTGGCTAACAACAAGACTGTCAACTGGTTTCCGGATTTCGTCGGCGAAAAACGGTTTGGCAACTGGTTGGAAAATGTCAATGACTGGGCTATCTCTCGAAATCGTTACTGGGGTACGCCAATTCCGATTTGGCGGTGTGAATGCGGCCATCTGGAGTGCATCGGCAGCCGGGCCGAGTTGGTGGAAAAGGCAGTAGAAGATATTACAGCGGATATCGAGCTGCATCGGCCATATGTGGACGATGTACACTTAGCCTGCTCCCACTGCGGCAAGACCATGTCCCGCATACCAGAGGTAATGGACTGCTGGTTTGATTCCGGCTCCATGCCGTTTGCCCAGCAGCATTATCCGTTTGAGAATAAGGAAAACTTCGACGAAGAGCTGTTCCCGGCAGACTTCATCTGCGAAGGCATTGACCAGACCAGAGGTTGGTTCTATTCGCTGATAGCCATTTCTACCTTTATCAAGGGCAAGGCCCCGTATAAAAATGTACTGGTAAATGACTTGATTTTGGATAAGGACGGCAAGAAGATGAGCAAGTCTAAGGGCAATACGGTGGATCCATTTACTCTGTTTGACAAATATGGGGCTGACGCTACTAGATGGTATCTGCTCTACGTATCTCCGGCTTGGTCCCCGACCAAGTTTGACGAGGACGGCTTGATTGAAATCGTCAGCAAGTTCTTTGGCACCCTGCGAAATGTATATAACTTCTTCGTGCTCTATTCCAATCAGGATGAAATCGACATAGAGCAGTGTTCGGTGGATTATGAAAATCGGCCGGAGCTGGATCGGTGGGTTCTGTCTAAATACAATCAGCTGATTTTGGATGTGACGGAAGAGATGGATCGGTATGATCATATGAAGTCTGTGCGCAAGATTCAGGAGTTTGTAACAGAGGATTTCTCCAACTGGTATATTCGGCGAGCCAGAAGACGGTTCTGGGGAGAAGCGCTGACGGAAGATAAGCAGAGTGTGTATGCTACCACCTATGAAATCTTGGTGGGTATTTCTAAGCTGATTGCACCGTTTGCACCGTTTATTGCGGATGAAATCTATACGAAGCTCACCGGAGAAGAATCGGTACACACGGCTTTCTTCCCGAAGGCAGACACCAAGTTGATTCATAAAAATGTGGAAGAGCGTATGGATTTGGTGCGAACCTTAGTTACTTTGGGCAGAGGCACCAGAGAGAAAGAGCGGATTAAAGTGCGGCAGCCGCTGGCAGAGATGCTGGTAGACGGAAAATATGAAGAGCTGATTGGAGATTTAACTCCGCTGATTATGGAAGAGTTGAATGTGAAGCAGGTAGTCTTTGAAACGAAGTTGGATCAGTTCATGAATTACAGCTTGAAGCCGAACTTTAAGGTGGCCGGCCCTGTGCTGGGCGGCAAGATTAAGGCCTTCGGTGGCGCTTTAGCCCAGGCCGATCCGGCAGCATTAGTGGCCAAGCTGGAAGCGGACGGCAAGGCAACAATCCTCATGGATGGTGAAGATCTAATTGTGGAAAAAGAGATGGTAGAGGTTAAAATCAGCGCCAAGGAGGGTTTCTCTGTGGCCATGGAAAACAATGTGTTTACCATTTTAGATACAACCCTCAATCAGGAACTGATAGATGAAGGTATTGCCAGAGAACTGATTTCTAAAGTCCAGCAGTTGAGAAAACAGAAGGACTTTGAGATGATGGACCATATTCGTATCTTTGTTACAGCAGATGAAAGCGTACAGAAGGCGCTGGCATCTCACAGGGCATATATTATGAAGGAAACTTTGGCAGAGGCATTGGAGGAAAAGACTGGCTTGACCGCCTATGATCTCAACGGACACAATACCGGGATTGACGTAGAACGCGTATAGCTTCTGTAGACAAGTAGAAGCATATATAATAGAAGACTTTGACGAAAGAGGGGGCAGTACAAAAGCTGCACCCCTTTTTCAACGATAGAATAGGATGGAAAGGAGAACCTCATGGCAGATCAGGTTCAGTTAAAAAACCTCAGTTTGGAAGAAATGGAGCATTTCTTTGAAGAGCTGGGAGAAAAGAAGTTCCGGGCCAAGCAGGTGTACAAATGGTTGTATAGAGGGGCAGGCAGCTTTGCAGAAATGACAGACTTGTCCAAGGAGCTGCGGCAAAAGCTGGAGGAACGAAGTGAGGTCGGCAGTTTACGGCTGTTACAGGTCCAGGTCTCCCAGGAAGACGGCACAAGAAAATACCTCTTTGGTTTGGACGACGGTAACAGTGTGGAAAGTGTCTTTATGAAATATAAGCACGGCAATTCCATCTGCATTTCCTCTCAAGCCGGCTGCCGCATGGGCTGTACTTTTTGCGCTTCTGCGGTAGGGGGCTTAAAGAGAAACCTGACTGCCGGAGAGATGGCGGAACAAATCGTATCGGTGGAACGAGAAACTGGTCAGCGAATCAGCAATATCGTGGTCATGGGCACTGGAGAACCTTTTGATAATTATGATAACTTATTTAAGTTTATACATTTGGTTCACAGCAAGGAAGGACTGAATATTGGGCTGCGGAGTATCACCGTCTCCACCTGTGGCATTGTGCCGAAGCTTGCTCAGTTTGCCAAGGATTTTCCGCAGGTGAATGTGGCTGTATCTCTTCATGCGCCTAATGATTTGATTCGAGAGCAGACCATGCCCATCAACCGAAAATATCCTATTCAGCAATTGCTTCAGGCTTGTAAGGAATACACCCAGGAAACCGGAAGGCGGATTACCTTTGAATATGCATTGGCTGCAGGGGTTAATGATCAGCCTGTTCACGCCCAGGAGTTGGCTAAAAAGCTGAAAGGGATTCTCTGTCATGTAAACCTGATTCCTTTAAACAGTGTGACGGAAAGTCAAATGAAGGGAGCTTCTAGGGCTCAAGCCCAGGAATTTCAACGTCAGCTGGAAAGGCTGGGGATTACGGCTACCATCCGCAGAGAGCTGGGACGGGACATCGATGCAGCCTGTGGGCAGCTTCGCTTGAAGAATTACGAAAATTTAGAAAATTGAGGAGCGTTTGGTTGATTTGACTTGATAAGAAAAAGGCGATAGTGTATAATGTGGTTACACAAGCTACTTCAATAGCAGGTTTAGGGGTGCAGATATTGCATAGCTCAAAGAGGAGGCGGTTACAATGGTTAAGTTATTAATCGGTAAGAAAGGTTCGGGGAAGACCAAGACAATGCTGGACATGGCCAACGAAATGGTAGAGGACAGCAAAGGCAATATTGTATTTATTAATAAAAACCAGAGACTGATGTGTGATTTGAAGCACAAGATCCGGGTGGTATGTATGGAAGACTTTCAGCACATCACCAACAGCGATGAGTACATAGGGTTTCTTTATGGAATCATCAGCTCAGACCATGATATCGAGACTGTTTTTATCGACAGTATCTTAAAACATGCAGACATTCATGAAGATAACATTCCCGAGTTCGTGGACAGACTCAAGAAGATTTCAAATCGGTATGACATTGAATTCGTCGTAAGCCTCAGCGCGGAGAAGGAAACCTTAAAATCCGTCGATTTCAGCCAGTTTGAAATATTAAATTAATGGAGAATATTGAGCAGGTAATTGCTTGAAAAAATGGCGGTGATGGATTCACCGCCATTTTTGAACTCATAGAGAGATAAAAAGGAGCCTATAGAAACAATAGAAACAGAGGATAAACACAGATGAAGAAAGTTGGAATATATATTTTTTTAACAGCATTTTTATTCGGGACCATGGAGGTAAGCTTAAAACTGGCCGGCAACGGTTTAGATTCGCTGCAACTGACTTTCCTACGCTTTTTTATCGGTGGAATTTTCTTACTTCCGCCAGCGCTTCGAGAAATGAAGAAAAATGACATTCGCTTAGAGGTGAAAGATGTAGGTTATTTGTTGGCTTTGGGTACACTATGTATACCGATCAGTATGGTATTTTTCCAGCTGGGCGTGATGAATTCCAATGCTTCCACTGCCTCGGTCATCATGTGCATCAATCCCTTGTTTACCATGATATTTGCTCATTTTATGTCTGATGAGCATTTCAATCGAAAAAAGCTGGCCGTGCTGTCTTGGGGCTTGCTGGGGCTGCTCTTCATGGTGCGGCCATGGGACATCCAGAAAGGCAACACGATAGAGGGAATTGCTTTTATACTGATTGCAGCCGTTACCTTCGGTCTTTACACCGTAGTCGGGAAAAAGAGCATACAGAAGCTGGGTATCTTGGTTCAGACCAGTATCAGCTTTCTCTTGGGTGCGCTGGTGCTGTTGGCTGTCATGGTGATGTTGGACAGACCAGTCATCCAGGGAGTGCGGTCAAACTTGATTCTAGTGCTTTATATCGCCGTCTTCGTAACAGGCCTAGGCTATTATTTCTACTTTAATGCCATCAAATTGTCCGATGCAGCTACAGGTTCTATTGCTTTTTTCATCAAGCCGGCGATTTCACCAGTTATTGCAGTTTTGGTGCTGGGAGATCATTTGTTATGGAATACCTATGTGGGTATAGGCCTAATCTTAGCTGCTTCTTACTTAAATATACA
Source organism: Aminipila butyrica (assembly GCF_010669305.1). NCBI lineage: Bacteria > Bacillati > Bacillota > Clostridia > Peptostreptococcales > Anaerovoracaceae > Aminipila > Aminipila butyrica. The sequence continues at coordinate 1,584,555 of NZ_CP048649.1, forward strand.
TTATAAAAAAATAGAGGATAAAAACATTGAGCAAGAAAAAATTGAACTTACCTGAGATAAAAGAGTTATTTAAAAATAGAAAGCCCCACGCGATTGGCTATTACAAGTATTTTTCCGTATTGGTTCCTTTGGTGGAAAAGGACGGAGAAGTCTATCTGCTGTACGAGATTCGTGCCAAGTCATTGAAGACTCAGCCAGGAGAAATCTGTTTTCCTGGAGGAGGCTTGGAGCCGGGGGAGACCAGAAGACAGTGTGCTATCCGAGAGACGTATGAGGAGTTGGGCATTAAGAAAAAAGATATTCGAATTATTTCCGAGATGGATTCCCTCTACACATACAGTAACTTTACCATGTATTGCTTCCTGGGAGAGATTCCTTACTCCGCGTTGATGGAGGCAAAGATTAATACGGACGAGGTTCAGGAGTTCTTTTTGGTGCCCTTGGATTATATCAAAAATCAGCAGCCATTTATCTATAAAGTGGATATTGTCCCAGAGATTGGGGAGGACTTTCCCTACAATCTGCTAAAACTTGACAATGGATATAATTGGAGAAAGGGTAAATCAGAGGTACCAGTTTATGTGTATGAGGACAAAGTTATATGGGGCCTAACCGCTCGAATTACACATAATTTAGCAAATATCTTAAAACACGGAAGCAGGGGGTAAAAACTTCCTGCTTCTTGTATTGGTAATTTTTATATAATGATTTTTGGGCAAAAGGGGGTCTATACTTTTTCCAGGAGGCAAAACAAAATAGACCAAAGTCTCCTAGTTTTGGATAAAGTGGAAAGAGAGGACAAAAACATGAAAACCAAATTTGTCAAAACAACGTTATCACTATCATTACTGCTTCTGGCAGCAGCACCGACTGCAGCTTTTGCAGGAACAAACTGTAACGCAAATGTTTCAGTTCCATTGAACCAATCTGTGGTTAAGAATTTCAGCAGTTATTTAAACGGCACAGGAACACAAGATGCTTTTAAAAATCTTAGTGGCTCCGGCTCCAATTGCTATGTTCAGTACGTAGACGGCAAGCTAAAGCTTGTTTCTAATAACAATGGCAGCCAGACTCAGCAGAAGGTTCAGAATTCAACCAACTGCAAAAATGGTACCGACACAAAGACGAACAATGGTACAAAGACAGATACTGACACAAAGACCAACACTGGTACAAAGACAGACACTGACACGAAGACCAACAATGGTACAAAGACAGATACTGACACAAAGACCAACACTGGTACAAAGACAGACACTGACACAAAGACCAACACTGGTACAAATACTAATACGAACGCGGCTATTGGTGACTATGAGCAGCAAGTCGTGAATATCGTAAACCAGGAACGAGCTAAGGAGGGTCTGGCACCGTTGACAGTCAACGCGAAGTTGTCTCAGGTAGCAGAAAAGAAAGCGGAAGACATGCGGGACAACAACTATTTCTCCCACACATCTCCTACTTATGGATCTCCGTTTGACATGATGAAGCAGTTTGGTGTTACCTATACGGCTGCCGGCGAAAACATTGCCAAAGGCCAGAAGACACCGGACAGCGTTATGACCGCTTGGATGAATTCCTCCGGCCACCGGGCTAACATCATGAACAGTACGTATCAGCAGATTGGTGTGGGTTATGTGACCGACAGCAATGGTACTACTTACTGGGTACAGGAATTCATTAAATAAGTCCCTTCGGAATAAATAGGGGAAAAGCTGGCATTGGACGAATCTGCTGAGCGGAGACGTTAAAAGGCTGTGAGACCACAGGTACATAGACAAGTCCGGCAGGATAGCCGGTACAAAAAGGCTTGTGCAAGATGACAAAAGTGCACACAATAAGTCTGTTGAAAAATTCCTTCATAACATTTATAATAAAAATATGGAAAAACATCAACCGTATTCCAGAAGGGAGAAATTTTATGAAGAAGTTTTTGGCGATCATGCTGGCCCTTGTTCTCGTACTGGGTCTGGCAGCCTGTGGCGCCAGCGAAGAAGCACCTGTAGACAAGGAAGCTTCCACCTATGAGATCGCAATGATCACAGATGTAGGCGAAATTGATGACAAATCCTTTAACCAGGGAACCTGGGAAGGTATCAAAGCCTATGCAGAGGAAAACAACATTACTCACAAGTACTACAAGCCGACAGAACAGAGCGTAGATGCTTATCTGGCAGCCATTCAGCTGGCTGTAAAAGGCGGTGCAAAAGTTGTAGTAACGCCGGGATATTTATTTGAAGTGCCGATTTATCAGGCTCAGGAAATGTATCCAGACGTAAGCTTCATCCTGATTGACGGATATCCGAATGACGGAACTACCGATGAAAATGGTAACACTACCGCCGCTCCGGCTGATAACTCCGTAGGCATTAAGTTTGCTGAGGAACAGTCCGGCTATCTGGCTGGCTATGCAGCTGTCATCGATGGCTACACCAAGTTAGGCTTTATGGGCGGTATGGCCGTTCCAGCAGTAGTTCGGTACGGATATGGCTTTGCACAGGGGGCAGAAGCTGCGGCTAAAGAGCTGGGCATGGCCCCAGGCAGCATTCAGATGAAGTATAATTATACTGGCGGATTTGATGCTACACCAGAAGTGCAGACTTTAGCTTCCTCTTGGTATTCCGATGGCACTGAAGTGATCTTCGGTTGCGGCGGTAAAGTAGGAAACTCCGTTATGGCAGCAGCTGAAGCTGCTAATGGTAAGGTGATTGGCGTGGACGTTGATCAGAGCAACGAATCCAAGACTGTCATCACTTCTGCGATGAAGGGCTTGGCCGCTTCTGTAAAGTCTACTCTGTCAGAGTATTATGACGGCAAGTTCCCAGGCGGAAAGAGCCTGACTCTGGGAGCTGAACAGGAGGGCGTACAGCTTCCAATGGAGACTTCCCAATTTACTACATTTAATCAGGAAGACTACGATACCATCTATAAACAGCTGCAAAGCGGTGAGCTTAAGCTGCAGAAGGATGATGTAGCCAGTGCAGACAAGCTGGGCTTGAGCTGCGTAAAGGTACAGGTCATCAAATAGATAACGAAAAAGACGGTTGATAAAATGATTTTGAAAAAGAGACAACACACCTTTTGGTGTGTTGTTTTTTATATCAAATTTAGGTATAATGGGTATATTATGTGGAAGAGAGGCGGCTATTTATGGAATATATCATAGAGATGTTGAACATTACAAAAGAATTTCCAGGCATCATTGCCAATGATGATATTACCCTACAGTTGAAAAAAGGGGAGATTCATGCGCTGCTGGGAGAAAACGGAGCAGGAAAGTCCACCTTGATGAGCGTGTTGTTCGGCATGTATCAGCCGGAGAAAGGCGTGATCAAAAAGAATGGGCAGGAAGTGAAAGTTAGTAACCCCAACGACGCCAATGAGCTGGGCATCGGTATGGTGCACCAGCATTTTAAATTAGTCCATAACTTTACCGTGCTGCAAAACATTATTCTGGGCGTGGAAACTACCAGACACGGCATTTTGCAGATGAGTCAGGCCAGAGAGAAAATCGTGGCCTTATCGGAAAAGTATGGCCTGATGGTAGATCCAGAGGCTAAAATTGAGGATATTACCGTAGGTATGCAGCAGCGGGTAGAGATTTTAAAGATGCTGTACCGAGAAAACGAAATTTTGATTTTTGACGAGCCTACTGCTGTGTTGACGCCTCAGGAGATTGAAGAGCTGATGAAAATCATGAAGGGGTTAGCGGCAGAAGGAAAGTCTATCCTCTTTATCACTCATAAACTGAACGAGATTAAAGAAGTAGCCAATCGATGCACCGTATTGCGTAAAGGCAAGTATATCGGCACTATTGATGTAGCCAGCACCTCCAAGGAGGATATGTCGGAGATGATGGTGGGAAGAAAGGTGGATTTGACTATTCAGAAGGAGAGTCAGGCGCCAGGAGAAGTAGTGCTGGAGGCCCGGGATTTAACCATCCGTTCCAAGCATAACGGAAAAAATGCAGTCAGCCATGTATCTTTCCAAGTGCGTAAGGGGGAGATTGTCTGTATCGCAGGCATCGACGGAAATGGTCAGTCGGAACTGGTCTACGGGATTACCGGCTTGTCGCCCTTGGATTCAGGAGAAGTCCTTCTCCGTGGAGAGCCCATGGCGAAGACCAGTATCCGCCGGAGAAATTTAGCAGGATTGAGTCATATACCAGAGGATCGCCACAAGGATGGATTGATTTTAGATTATAACTTGACGGAAAATCTAATTTTGAAAAACTACTTTAAACCAGGATTTCAGAAAAAAGGTTTTATTAATTTCAAGAAATCTAGAGAATACGCAGAAAAGCTCATTCAGCAGTTTGATATTCGCAGCGGACAGGGAACGAAGACTACCGTTCGCAGCATGTCGGGCGGAAATCAGCAGAAGGCCATCATTGCCCGGGAGCTGGACCAGGATCCAGACATTCTCATTGCCGTTCAGCCCACCAGAGGCTTGGATGTAGGGGCGATTGAATATATTCACCGACAGCTGGTGGAAAAGCGAGACGAGGGGAAGGCCATTCTGCTGGTTTCCTTGGAGTTGGACGAGGTTATGAACGTAAGTGACCGTATTCTGGTCATTTATGAAGGCGAGATTGTGGCAGATGTGGACCCGAAGGAAATAACCATCCGGGAATTAGGCCTGTATATGGCAGGCTCCAAGAGAAGTGAGGTGACAGCGTAGGATGGAGCGAGTGAAACGGATATTAGTCAGCGATGGATTTAATAACGCTATGTCGTCTATCTTTGCCATATTGATTGGCTTGTTATTTGGATTTATTATTTTATTAATTAGTAATCCCTCTCAGGCGGCAGAGGGACTGGTGATCATTTTAAAGGGCGGCTTCAGTGCAGGAGGCAAGGGTATGGGACAAGTCCTCTACTTCTCCACGCCGATTATTCTCACCGGTTTGTCGGTGGGCTTTGCCTTTAAGACGGGGCTGTTCAACATCGGTGCTTCAGGCCAGTTTATTATGGGGGCTTTTGCAGCTATTTTCGTCGGGGTTCATTGGACTTTCCTTCCGGCGCCACTTCACTGGATGGCCGCGCTGCTGGCATCAGCTGTCGCAGGGGGGCTGTGGGCCTTGATTCCAGGGCTGATGAAAGCCTATCTGAATGTCCACGAGGTTATCTCTACCATTATGATGAACTATATTGGTATGTATACAGCGAATTATTTGGTCAAGCTGACCGTTTATGACAGCTTGAAGGCCCAGTCCTTGAACACGGCGCAGACTGCTGTTCTGCCGAAGCTGGGGCTGGATGCTATTTTTTATAACACCATGGGCGGAGGAAAGGATTTGTCCACGGTGAACTGCGGCATTTATATCGCAATCATCATGGCGATCATCACGTACCTGCTGTTAAATAAGACGACTTTTGGCTATGAATTGAAAGCTTGCGGCTTCAATCCCGATGCCAGCCGGTATGCGGGCATCAATGAAAAGCGAAATATTGTGTTGTCCATGGTTCTGGCAGGGGCATTAGCTGGTTTGGGCGGCGGACTGTTGTATTTGTCTGGAGCAGGTGGACGGCACATCAAAGTGGCGGACATTTTGGCCGGAGAAGGCTACAATGGTATTTCAGTAGCGCTACTGGCTTTGTCCAATCCCATCGGTATTATTTTCTCCGGAATTTTTATCGCCTACATAACCGAAGGCGGCAATTATTTACAGAGTTTGAACTATGCCCCAGAGGTTATTCAGATTATTATTGCCTGCATCATCTATTTCAGCGCATTTTCTCTGATACTGCGGCGAATCATACCGGGTATCATCAAGCGTCGGTCGGAAAATAAGAGAGGAGGAGAGCAAAAATGAGCGTTTTATACTTAGTGGTTCAGCAGACGATGTTCTTTTCCATCCCTCTTTTGATTGTAGCCCTTGGAGGTATGTTTACCGAGCGAGGCGGTGTCACCAACATTGCCCTGGACGGAACGATGATTATGGGGGCCTTTGCTTCCATCTACTTTATCAACCAAATGCAGGATTCTATGAGTGGACAGTTATTGTTGCTCTTGGCTGTTCTCATTGCAGTGGCAGTGGGGGCGATATTCTCGCTGCTGTTGGCTTATTCGGCCGTAAACATGAAAGCCGGTCAGATAATCGGTGGTACAGCCTTGAACATGTTTGCTCCGGCTTTTGCCATCTACGTGGCTCGAATGATTCAGGACAACGGTGTACAGCAGATTACTTTTATGAACACCTTCCGTATTGATTCCATGCCGATTCTGGGAGATATTCCGGTTATAGGCGGGTTGTTTTTCAAAAACGCCTATATCACCACCTATATCGGTTTTGCCATCTTAATCTTATCGGTAATCGTCCTTTATCGGACTAAATTTGGTCTCCGTCTTCGGGCCTGCGGCGAGCATCCCCAGGCGGCGGATTCTGTGGGTGTCAACGTGTACCGGATGCGGTATGCCGGCGTCATGATTTCCGGCGGTTTAGCAGGTCTTGGCGGTTTAGTATTCGTTATCCCTACTTCCACCAACTTTAATGCGACGGTGGCGGGTTACGGGTTCCTGGCTCTGGCTGTTATGATTTTTGGCCAATGGAAGCCTTTGCGAATCCTTTTTGCGGCTTTCTTCTTTGGCCTGATGAAGACCATCGCTTCCGCTTATTCGGTTATTCCAGTGTTGGCGGTAGCCAACATTCCAAGCGACGTATACAAGATGATTCCGTTTATTGCTACATTAATCGTACTGGCTTTCAGTTCCAAGTCCTCTCAATCACCGAGGGCAGTGGCTGTGCCTTACGATAAAGGCAGCAGATAAGCATATAAGTTGAACAAGAAAGAGGTTTACATGGGATTTTTACCCGTTACAAGAGAAGAATGCGAAGAGAGAGGCTGGCAGCAGCCGGACTTTGTTTTCATCACGGGGGATGGCTATATAGACCATCCCTCCTTTGGCACGGCCATTATCAGCCGGGTGCTGGAAAACCGTGGCTATAAGGTAGCCATTCTGGCGCAGCCGGACTGGAGCAGAAAAGAGGATTTCATGCGCTTTGGCCGGCCAAGGCTGGGATTTCTCATTAATGGCGGCAATGTAGACTCCATGGTCAATCACTATTCTGTTTTTAAACACAAGCGGCGGACTGACGCTTATTCTCCAGGAGGAGTTTCAGGCAAGCGGCCAAATCGAGCGGTCATCGTCTACAGCAATCGAGCCCGAGAGGCGTATAAAGATGTGCCTATTATTATTGGCGGCATTGAGGCCAGTCTCCGTAGACTGGGGCATTACGACTACTGGGAAGACAGTGTCCGCCGGTCGGTGCTGTTGGATGCTAAGGCGGATATTTTGATATATGGCATGGGCGAGAAGGCTATAGTCGAGGTGGCAGAGGCGTTGGATTCCGGTATTGAAGCTCGGGATGTCAGTTGGATTAGAGGCACTTGTGTTAAGGCCCGAGAGCTTTATATGGATGAAGATACTCGGCTGCTGCCGGACTTTCAGGCGGTTTCTTCGTCTAAACAATCTTATGCAGAGAGTTTTGCCATTCAGTATGAGAATAATGATTATGTGACCGCTAAACGGTTGGCGGAGCCTTATGGCGAAAATCTGTATCTGGTTCAAAATCCGCCACAGCCCCCTTTGGATACCCAGGAGTTGGACGATGTGTATAGTTTGCCTTATGAGGGCACCTATCATCCCATGTACGAAGAAGCAGGAGGGATACCGGCTATACGAGAGGTGGAGTTCAGCATTATCAGCAGCCGAGGGTGCTTTGGCGGTTGTGCTTTTTGTGCCTTGACTTTTCACCAAGGGAGACAGGTTCGCAGCCGCAGTCGGGAATCCATTCTCCGGGAAGGACAAAAATTGACGTCATTACCGGGCTTTAAAGGGTATATACATGATGTAGGAGGGCCCACGGCTAATTTTAGAGGGCCTGCCTGTCAGAAACAAGTGACCAAAGGAGTCTGTGCCCACAAGGATTGTTTGTATCCACAGCCATGCAGCCAGCTGGAGGTGGATCACCGGGAGTATTTGGAGATTCTTCGGGGGCTTCGAGGCTTGGACGGCGTGAAAAAGGTCTTTATCCGTTCAGGCATCCGGTTTGACTACCTATTGGCAGACTCCAATGAGGATTTCTTGCGGGAACTTTGTCAGCATCACGTCAGCGGCATGCTGAAAGTAGCTCCGGAGCATATTTCGGATCAAGTTCTTTCCTATATGCACAAGCCGCCGAAGGAAGTTTTTGAGGCTTTTAGCCGAAAATATAAAAAAATTAATCAGCAGTTAGGGCTCAAGCAATACCTGATTCCTTACTTGATTTCTTCTCATCCGGGGAGTCGGCTGGAGGATGCCGTAGAACTGGCGGTTTTTCTCCAGGATAACGGTTTTGTGCCCGATCAGGTGCAGGATTTCTATCCGACACCGGGGACTCTGGCCACCTGTATGTACTACACGGAGTTAGACCCCCTGACCATGAAAAAGGTCTATGTGGCCAAAAGTCTGCAAGAGAAGCGAATGCAGCGGGCGTTGATTCATTTTAATAAGCCAGAGAACCGGGAGCTGGTCCGAGAAGCTTTGGTAAAAGCCGGACGGCAGGATCTGATGGCAAAGCTGCTGGGTGGTTCAGGTAAAGCTCGAGCTGACTTCCGGAAGAATCAGTCCGGGGGAGGAGGCCAAAGGCAGCTGGGCCGTTCTAGAAATGAAAAGAATTCCCAATCAGCCCGAGACAGCAAAACGCTGAAAAACGGGGAAAAGTCACGAAATAAGAGGAGCTGATGTATGAGCTTGATTTATAAGCTGACAGAAATAATTGAGGTTTGCCGAAAGGAGCATCAGGATTTTTTAGAAGACCTGGAAGCAGAGAAAAATGCGGTGTTTAAATTGCGGCAGCTGTATGGGAGGCCACGGCCGGAGGAAAATCTGCTGGCCTGGGGTGATAACCTCCATTTTATGAAGTATCTGCTTGAAAAGGGCTATGGGGAAAAACTACAATTAATTTACGCAGATCCGCCATTTTTCTCTAAAGCAGACTACAAGGCTCAGGTGAAAATTTATGCAGATGGTGGGATTCAACCGCTAAAGTTGGCTCAGCCGGCCTATACAGATACTTGGAGTCAGGGGTTGGAGGACTATTTGCGGATGCTGACCAGCCGACTGTTTCTAATGCGCGATCTGCTGGCTCCGGAAGGGTGTATCTGGTTGCATTTGGATTGGCATGTGGTCCACTATGTGAAGATTCTTATGGATGAAATTTTTGGCATGGATAACTTTGTCAATGAAATCATCTGGCAATATAAATCTGGCGGCAGCAGTAAACGGCATTTTGCCAGAAAGCACGATACATTACTGTTTTATGGGAAAAGTCCTCATTACTACTTTGCGGCTCAGCAGGAAAAGTCCTATAACAGAGGGCTGAAACCTTATCGCTTCAAAGGAGTAGAAGAGTTTGAGGATGATATCGGCTGGCATACGCTGGTAAATATGAAGGATGTATGGCAGCTGGATATGGTGGGGAGGACGGCTTCTGAACGGACGGGATATGCCACCCAAAAACCAGAACTGTTGTTGGAACGAATCCTCACTAGCTGCTCTCGAAAAGGAGATTTGTGTGCAGATTTTTTCGGGGGATCTGGAACCTTGGCCGCTACAGCTCATAAACTGGAACGTCGCTGGGTGACCTGTGATACCGGGAAAAATGCCGTAGCAGCCATCACAAAGCGTTTGCTCCAAAGAGAAGCCCACTTTAGGGTACTTCAAGAGCAGGACCGAGAGGAAGAGCTGGGGCGGGTAGAATTCTGCCTACAGCGAGACGAAAACCGATGCCAGGTGGAGATAAGCAGGTATCACCTCCAAGAAGAGGCGATTCAGCTTTTTGGGGAAGAGGATCAGGCTTTGATACGTCAAGTTCTCAGGCGAGATTCCCTCAGCCTTTTGGATTGCTGGAGTGTGGATTTTCAATATGACGGGCAGGTCCATCGGCCTCAACAAGTGTTTCTGCGGGAGAAGGACAGCCTAAAGTGCCAGGCGGAGGGCCCGCCAGGTGGACGAATTCACCTGTGTGTCACCGATGTTTTCGGTCATGTCTCCAGTCAAACTTTATAATATAGATTTTCGTACTGCATGTTTATGCAGGTAGGGAGGTATTTGATGAAAAAATGGACGAAAGAAAAAGTCAAGAACGCCCTGATTGACTTTATTTTAATTCTCATTGCCTGTTCAGTGGGCTCTTTTGCCACGGTATCCATCATGTTGCCTAACGGGCTGTCCAGCGGCGGCCTCACAGGTGTTATTCGAATCTTACAGAGTTTCCTGCCCTTAGGTTTCTCCACCATGTATTACCTGGGGGCCCTGCTTATTTTAGCAATTTGTGCCGTTACCCTGGGATTGAAAGAGGCGAAAAAGATTCTCGTTATGTCCATCATGTATCCGACGGTAATGGTCATCTTTGAACGGATGAATTTTCAGCTGCTGGAAGAGAAGGATATGTTTTTGGCAGCCATCTATTGCGGCGTATTCATGGGAATATGCAGCGGTATTGCTTTTTCCCGAGGTTATTCTTCGGGAGGATCTGATACCGTGGCTAAAATTATTCAAAAAAAGCTGTTGCCTTATGTAAGCTTGAGCAAGCTGCTGATGACCATTGATATTTCTATCATCGTACTTTCTGGGTTTGTCTTCGGCAGAAATATCGCTTTATACGCGTTAGTTACCACCGTAATTATCTCCAAGACCATTGATTTGATTCTCTTTGGTTTGGCGACTAAGATTATTCAAATTGAAATTATTTCAGAGACGCCAGAGGCTATCGCCGACTACATCATGACGGATATGGACAGAGGCGTATCCATTGAGACCATCGTGGGAGCTTATTCAGGGAAAGAAAAGCAAAAGCTGTTGGTGCTGTGTTCACCGCGGGAAGGCATTTTAATCCGGCAGCATGTGGCTAAGGCCGATCCACGGGCTTTGGTAACCATGATTCATGTGGATTCCGTTTGGGGTAATGGACACGGCTTTAACGACATCGACAAAGAATAAAGAGGAAGAAAGAATGGATGAGAACATTGTAACGAAGAAGACCTCCTATCTAATTAAGAGGTTTATTCCTTATTTTAAAAAATATAAATGGGTGTTGGTGCTGGACTTGTTCTGTGCCACCCTGACCACCTTGTGCGACCTGGTACTTCCGTTGATTGTGCGGTTTATTACCGAGAAAGGCATGAATGATATTGGGGCACTTACGGTGGAGACAATCTTGAGCTTGGGTTTGCTGTACATGGTACTGCGGGTGCTGGATGTGATTGCCAATTATTACATGGCTAACGTCGGCCACGTCATGGGCGCCCGAATTGAGACAGATATGCGAAAAGATCTCTTTTCCCATATGCAGGAGCTCTCCTATTCCTATTACAGCAATACAAAGATTGGTCAGCTGATGGCCAGAATTACCAGCGACCTCTTTGACATTACTGAATTTGCTCATCACTGCCCAGAGGAATATTTTATTGCCGTTCTAAAGATTGCTGTATCCTTTGGCATTCTCTGCTCGGTGGATGTATGGCTGACGGTGATTATCTTTGCGATCCTGCCAGTGATGATTTTCTGCTCCATGCAGTTCAACGGCAAGATGAAGAAGGCTTTTAAAAAGCAGCGAAATCAGATTGGTGAGATTAATGCGCAGGTAGAGGACAGCTTGCTGGGCATACGAGTTTCCAAATCCTTTGCCAACGAAGAAATTGAAAAGGCGAAGTTTGAGGAAGGCAATGGCAAGTTCTTGGGTGTAAAGATCGAATCTTATAAATATATGGCTGGTTTTCAAGGGACGGTACGTTTCTTTGACGGTATCATGTATATCGCTGTGGTAGTAATCGGTTCTCTATTTATGATAAAAGGCAAGATTGCTCCATCGGACTTAGTGGCCTATCTGCTGTATGTAGTTATGCTGTTGAATTCAGTTCGGCGTATTGTGGAATTTACAGAGCAGTTCCAGCGAGGAATGACTGGTATCGAACGTTTTATTGAGGTCATGGATGAGCCAGTGGAAATCGACGATGCAGAGGACGCGGTGGAATTGCAGGATGTGAAGGGAAATATTATCTTTGAAGACGTAAGCTTTCAGTATCCTGACAGCGATAATATTTTAGAGCACTTGAATATTCATGTGAAGGCAGGAGAGAACATTGCCTTTGTAGGGCCGTCGGGAGCTGGAAAGACTACTTTGTGCAATTTGATTCCGCGGTTTTATGATGTGACTGCGGGGCGGATATTGGTGGATGGGTCGGATATTCGCCAAGTGACGGTGAAGTCTTTGCGGTCTCAAATTGGTATGGTGCAGCAAGATGTATACCTGTTTTCCGGTACGGTTTATGATAACATCGAGTACGGCCGGCCCGGCGCGACCAAGAAAGAGATTGAGGAAGCTGCTAAGATGGCCGGTGCTCATGAGTTTATCAGTCAGCTGACTGAGGGCTACCATACCTTTGTCGGCGAACACGGGGTTAAGCTGTCCGGGGGACAAAAGCAGCGAATCAGCATTGCTCGGGTATTCCTAAAAAATCCGCCCATTTTAATTTTAGATGAGGCGACCTCTGCGCTGGACAATGAAAGTGAGATGATTGTGCAGGAATCGCTGGCGAAGCTGGCTAAGGGGCGAACAACCTTGACTATCGCTCATCGCCTGACCACTATTCGCAATGCTGACCGAATTATGGTGTTGACGGACAACGGTATCGAGGAAGAAGGCAACCATGAGGAGCTGCTGGTAAAGCAAGGAGCCTACGCCAAGCTGTATAACCTGTATAAACAGTAGGTGTGAGGATATAGGTGCCGGCTTCACTATTTTAAGGCTCGGCGGGTCCTTAGAAGCCAAATAAAATATGTTAAAAGTGACAAAAGAGGAAAAGAGATCTTTTATAAGACCTTTTTTCCTCTTTTGTGATTTAACAGGAGGGTGATGTTATACGGGATTAGCCCGTTTTTTCCCGCTCTTCCCCTTGCCTTGAATTTCCGGCACCGGCTCTTGGTCATTCTTTGGCAAATGAGTTTTATGGTTGCTTTCTGTTCCGTGTGGGTCCTTTGGATCTGGTCTTCTCATTCCAGCTTTAGCCATGGTTTGTCCTCGCTTTCTGCTACTTTTTATTCATCAATTTCGACAAGAAGAGGGCTATGTTTTGCTCTTCCAGGGCTTGGTCGGCGTTGGTCCGGCCCAACCGATCGCATAGTCCCAAGAGCGCCACTTCCTGAGGGTCTGTATGGGATTTCAGGGCCTGCATATCGCCATAAGGCATGTTCTTTGCGGCATAGAGAACGTGCATGTGGAACCGAACCAAGTCCGCCACCTGCTGGATAAAAGCCTCGGGAGCATCTAAGGTCAGCAGGAATTGCCTGGATAGCTTTTCACCAATTTTATCGTGGTCATAAGCTGTTAATTTACCTCGAATTCGCTTGGTAGCTGCTGGCTTGCCAATGTCGTGAAGCAGAGCGGCCCACATAAAGGCTCTTGGTTGGGAACTTTGATCCCGGCGGCTGGCGGCCTGGTCGACGACCAGCATGGTGTGGTTCCACACATTGCCTTCCGGGTGGTGGGTTGGTTCCTGATCTGCTTTTTTTAAAGCTAACAGCAGGTTAAAGGGGTATTCCTGAAATTCAGGCAGTCGGGAGGCTGCCTGGAAGTAATCAGAAGGTGTGGCATCCTCCAGCAAATGCTGGTCCATTGCAGCGAATAGCTGTTTTTCTACTGTCATAATAGCACCTCTATAGTTGTAGTATTAGAAGAACCTCTGGAAATATTCCTTTAAATTTGGGACAGAGGCCTGCAAGGAAATCGTTTATATGATATAATATATCATATTTTCATTTTACTGAAATGAAGAAAAAGAAGCAAGCCCAGCTCTAGGGGATTGGTGGAGCCGGGAAACAGGAGGGGTAGGTATTGGCGAAAAAACTGAAAATTATCTTTGGGGTGGGTGTTCCTCTGGGGCTCCTGATGGCAGTCCTAAAAAATGCCTTGAATATAGAAGACGATCGGTTCTGGCGGTATTATGCAATTGGCGCGGCCATTGCCATCTTCGGAGCGATTTTAATCAATTTATTCTATCAGTTGCGTTTGGTTAAGAAGCTTAAAGCCGTGACCAATCACGCAAAGGAGAATCAAGATTATGATTTGCTTATCAGGGAGATGGAGCAAATGCTGGCAACCTACAAGGGGAAGTATAGCCGCAGTCTCTTCAAGATGAATATCTGCTACGCTTTGGCTAAGAAGAAACAGTATGCAGAAGGTCTTGAGCTGTTAAATAGTCTGGATGTAAAGACCGTTAAGGGCTTAAATAAGCTGATTTTTTATTTGAATCAGGTCTATTTTTACTTTTATTTGGACAACCTGGATGAGGTTATCCGTATTAATCAGGAGTGGGGCAGAGAGTTTGCTAAATTTGAAGAACATCCCCAGCTGGGGGAGCACGTGGCAGCGAATAGAGTCTATCTGGCAGTAGCCCAAGGGCAGTTAGAGCAGGCCTGGGATTTGTTGGCAGAAGCAGAAAGAAAGTGGACGGACCGGGGGGCTCAGGAGGAGCAAAGGCTCTTAAAGGAGAAGCTGGGGTCTGAACGGTGAGCTTATTGCAGCAAGAAGGTAGAATAAAAGGATATGAACTATAAGTGTAGAAACAAGAGAAAATTTTGGTTAACAGGTATTTTTATTTTAACGCTCATAGCAGTCCTTCCACTGATAATTAATCAATACATGATAAAAACTGCGGGAGTAGCTGTTATCGCAGAAATGAAAGCAGACAGAGAAGTCAACTTTGTGAAGGCACAGAATCCCGTATTTTCAGGCTTGGGAGCAGAATGTATCCTTGTCCTTGGCGCAGGGCTTAAGCCAGATGGAACCCCGAACCATATGCTGGAGGATCGGCTGGAAACGGCATTTGCTTTGTATAAATCAGGAGCAGCGCCTAAACTGCTTCTGTCCGGGGATCATGGCAGAAATGAATACGATGAGGTCAACGCCATGAAGCGGTATATGCTGGAGCATGGTGTACCAAAGAAAGATATCTTTTTAGATCACGCAGGGTTTTCTACCTATGATTCCATGTATAGAGCAAAAGCTGTTTTTAAGGTAAATTCTGTGATTGTGGTCACGCAGAGATACCATCAGTACAGAGCGTTGTATCTGGCTGAAAAACTAGACTATAAGGCTTATGGCGTCTGTTCTGATCAAGGTGTCTACAGGGGGCAGGGCATGAGAACTATTCGAGAGATCCTTGCTCGAAACAAGGATTTCTTTAAAGGGATACTCAAGCCGGCTCCAGCTTATACGGGAGCTGCTGTCCCGATTAGCGGCAGTGGATTAGAAAGCTGGGATCAAGAAGAAAAGTAAATTTGTCATATCACAGAAGAAAACAGCAAAAAGTTTGTAATATGGGGGCGTTTTGGAGGAGAATTTAAGAAAAAGTTACAGAGGTATTCTCATAATCATGATTATGAGCTGCCTGTTCATGGGATTTACGGATGCGATTTGGCAGCCCGGCTACGGGATAAAATCAACATTAAAGATAATTACTTTTTTATTTGTTCCATTCTATTATGGTGGTGTAAATAAAAATATTAAGCTTAAATCTTTGTTTGTCTTCAGACGAAAAGGGATGATCCATGGGATTTTAATGGGAGCAGGAGTGTATGCCTTTATACTGGCATGTTACTTTACAATTGGAACTTTTTTTAATTTTTCAAGGGTAACAGAGGCCTTAAATGAAAATATGGGGGTTACCAGAGAGAATTTTGTATTCGTTGCAATTTATATTTCTTTTGTCAATTCACTTTTAGAAGAATTTTTCTTTAGAGGGTTTGTCTTTACGAACCTGAAGAGATTGGGTGGCAGAAAATCGGCATATTGGATAAGCGCTACAGCTTTCGGCTTGTACCATATAGCCATGATGAGAGGCTGGTTCTCTTTCTGGCTATTTATACTTCTGCTGATGGCATTAGTGGGAGCTGGAATATTTTTTAATTGGCTGAATGAAAAACAAGAGAATATATATAACTCATGGTTTGTGCATATGTCTGCCAATTTTTCAATTAATACAGTGGGATTTATACTGTTTGGTATTCTCTAAAAAAGAGGAAATACGATTGAAAAAGCAACCGTTTAAGAGCATAATAAGAAATATGATGAACAAAGGGGGAAAGAAGATAATGATAAGTTTGTTTAAAAAAGTTATGAGTATTGCTTTGATGTGTATCCTGGTAACAGGAATGGTTGTTCCGTCAATACCAGTATTTGCAGATATTACATACAGCGATGTGCCGGCAGACAGCTGGGCGGCTCAGTCGATTGCGGATGCTGGTTCTTATGGATTGATGAAGGGACAGGCAGCCGATAGTTTTGGTTATGGGAAAACAGTGACAAAGGCTGAGTTTGCTACCATCTTATGCAATATGATGAAGTGGCAGACCGTATCCCCGTCTCAGCCTTCTTTTACGGATGTGGCGGCAGGCCAATGGTATTACGGCGCGGTAGAAACTGCACTTGCCAATGGGGCGTTGAACCAGGGGAGCAGTTTTCAGCCAGATACACCGATTACCAGAGCGGAGATGGCGGTCATGTTTGTAAAAGCGTTAGGCTTATCCGATGCAGCGAAAGTTGCAGAATCCGCAGCACTGCCCTTCACTGATGTGACGGTGGATAAAGGCTATATTGGCGTTGCTCACGATATTGGCATGATTAACGGGATTTCTGACACAGCCTTTGGTCCCTCCAGCACGGCTAAGAGGGAAGAGGCGGCGGCCATGCTGACCAGGGTCTACAGCAAATATTATGGAAAGACCCAATTCCTCCACGGATTTTATGCCATTTCTTCCTATTCTCAGAAAGATTTAACTGCCCAAATGGATGCGGTGACTCTGGGGTGGAGCGCCATGGCCAATGACGGCAATGGTGTCTGGTTGAACACGGGCAGCAGCTTGGATAACGAATATAAGATTCCGTCCGGTTATCAGGACGTAGTGACTTATTTGCAGAGCAATAACACGAAAGCGCACTTGGGTGTCTATATGGACACCTCAGATGGTGTAAAGGATATGCTGACTAGTGCAGACAAGCGTAAGGCGGCAGTGGCAGCTATTATGGCTGAACTGGAACGGACTTATGAGGAGCTGGGAAAGAATCCATACAGCGGCGTAACCATTGATTTCGAGGGCCTTAAAGGGACAGAGGTCAAGGCGGGATTTAACAGCTTCCTTACCGAGTTGTCCAGTCAGCTGAAAGCACAGAACAAGACTCTTTACGTAGCCGTGCAGCCAGCTTTGTCTGGCGGGGCCTATTTCGATGGATTTGATTATCGGACCATCGGTCAGCTGGCGGATAAAGTTATTCTGATGGCACACGATTATAACCCGACCTCTTTAGAGGGGTATACGGGTACGGAATGGTACAAGAATACAGCACTGACCCCTATTGGTAGTGTATACTATTCTTTGAAGGCGATTACAGACAGCACAAACGGCGTAGAAGACAAGAATAAAATCGTTTTGGCCATCAGTTTTGCTACGGTAGGCTGGGAGTTGACGGACAGTGGCAAGCTGGCAGCGACAGCCCCGCTTCACGCCAATACGGAAGCCGTATATAAGTGGATGACGACCACAGGAACAGTTAAGGGCTTTTCGGCAGTGTACCGGAATCCGTATCTGACGTACACCACGCCTGAAGGCCGGAACATGTTCCTCTGGTATGAGAATGAGCAGAGCGTCTTTGAGAAGGCAGCACTGGCTAGAATGTTCGGAATCGACGGCATTTCTGTCTGGAGATTGGGATTGGTGCCTAATTACAATGGATACAGCGTTGTAGACAGCTTAAAGTAAGCAGAGGATTGCGGCTTGTTAAGCGGTGGGTAAGAAAAGATAAACAAACATTAGAAGATAAGCAGGGTCGCCCACAGGCACCCTGTTTTTTTCAAATAAATACTGCTCCTAAGGAAAGGAAAGCCTGCGGCATAAATATTATTCAGTTTTATTTACTATTGATTTTAATAATGTTATAGTGTATATTTAATATTATTAAAGGAGGTGCCTATGTCTATGGAAGTTGTGCCGGATTGGATGGTCAATCTGGAAGAAGAGGATGTGTCCTTCATCAAGAAGTTTATCCTAGCATCGGGGTCCTTAAAGGAGATTGCCGGTCAATATGGCGTTACCTATCCTACTGTCCGTCTGCGGCTGGATAAGCTGATTCAGAAGATTCAAATTTACGAGCAGGAGGCAGATGAACCGTACATTAGTTTAATCAAGCGACTGGCAGTTAATGAAAAGTTGGATTTTGATACCGCTAAGATTTTAATTCATGAATATAGAAAAAATAAGGGAGACCAGAGATGAAGATTGCAAGTATTTCTATTGTTATGCTGTTACTTTTTATGATAGGAGCTGTCTTGTTACAGGTCTTTCTTTCCAGTAGGGAGAACAAGTGGCTGGGCTGGGTGCTGCCTGGAATTAGCTTTAGCTATTCCCTTCTGATACTCTGCTATATTTCCGTGCTAGATTCCATGGGGCCTTGGCAGGTGGTCGCCATGCTGGCTTCGACCTTTTTTATCGCTAATATTCCCACTATCATTTTCCTGGTTATTTATTTTACAATGAGAAGAAGATTTAAAAAGAACAGAGAGATGGAAAAGATGCAAATTCAAGATTTATGAGAAAAAATCGGTACGTCCTATGGGGATGAAAGGATATGAAAGGGTGGAATAATGGATTGCTTACAACAGGAGCCGGTGACTTGTGAACAGATGAAAGAAATAGAGCATCGAGCCAATGACGGGGGACTGTCTTACGATAAAATGATGGAAAATGCGGGTTTAGAGGCTGCATCAATCATTTGGCAGCTTCTGTTTCCCGAGGTGGAGGGAGAGATTCAAGAGGAGAAAACCACAATTTGTGGCACAAACCGGCAAGGGGATGTGGTTATTTTTTGTGGCAAGGGAAATAACGGCGGGGACGGCTGGGTGGTAGCCCGAGAATTGGCTGCCAGGGGACTGTTTGTGACAGTAGTTCTCGCTGAAGGTAACCCGAAGACAGAAACTGCCATTGGAAAGGCCAATGTGGTTCTTCGGCGGGGGATTCCTGTCATAGATGCGAAGGCCTATTTGGGTGAGCTGCGGGAAATCTTGGAAGCGGCAGACTTGGTGGTGGATGCCATGTACGGAACGGGCTTTCACGGACAGCTGCCCGAGACAGTAAGAGCTTGCGCCAGACTGATTAATAGCACATGCAGCCGAGAGAGCCTTATCTCCAAACAAGTTTTTTCCTTGGACATTCCTACCGGATTGAATGGAGATTTAGGGCAGCCGGATCGGGATACTGTCCGGGCTGATTACACGGTGGCCTTTCACCGAACTAAGCCGGTCCACCACCTAAAGGAAGCAATGCCTTACTGTGGAAAAGTATTGGTGGCAGGAATTGGGATTGACTAAAGCAAAAAAATCTAAAGAATCATTTGTTTAAAAGCAAAAAAGTAGAGAAAGGGATGGATTATCTCTTTCTCTACTTATATTATAAGGCAAATTTCAAAAAAATTCAAGTCTGTAAATCCATGGGGACCTGTAGTAGAATCATAGTCTACGAAGGGAGATGAGAGGCGTGCAGTACGAAATGGCGGAGCTAATTCCACTGGTAAGGGCCTTGACGGAAAAGTATACGGGCAAGGCCAGCACATCGGTAACCTATGAAACAGCCCAGCAGCTGATGGGCGCTATTCTCTACTGTCTGGAACAGGCAGGGGAGGAGTCAACAGGAGAACTTATGCTGCTAGAACGGTTGACAGCAGAGGAGGCCTACAAGGAAGGCGTTAAAGCTGTATTGGAGAAAACCCGGGCTGCCCAGGGCCTGTATGTCCGTCTGATGGAATCCTTTGACGGGTATGGTCAGCCGGCTTATGAAGAGACCTTGCGCAAGACCATACCGACGTTTTTTATGTGGTATGATGTACGGTTTTACCCCCAGCAAGAAGTATTTCTACCTTATCCGGTGGCTTTACAGCAGACGGAGAGTCGGGGTATTCACCAGGTGTACGACTATTTGCGCTGTATAGAGGCGGAACAGGAGTTTCTTCAATGCCTGCCTCCGGATTATGTTCAGGAGGTGCTGTGGGCTTATAGCGGAGACTATAGAGAAGAAGTTGTCAATATAGCAGGTATTGTCCTTAAAAAAATTCTTCTGCATTTATTGTTAGGCATTCCCTTAGATCCAATTCGGCGGTCAGAGGAAGCAGAGCGGAAGCTGGCTGAACTGGTACGGTCCATGAGCAGCAATCACTTGCAGGAGAATTTGCAGGAATTATTGAACCGATTTTTGATTAGACAGTGTCAAGGCCATGAAAGCCTGGGAAACTACCTGCGGAATTATGTGACGGAACTTACGGCAGAGTTGATACAGGGGGCAGAGAATGGCTGGTTGGATCAGATGGTATAGGAGGGATTTAGATGGACGGCATATGGGAACTTATGGTAGCGGATCAGCAGGAGAAACAATTGCAGACTATTCTTTCCTGCAATGAGAAGAGCGGGAAATATGGGCTTCAGCTGACCGAGGACGATGCAAGAGAATTATTGGCAGGCCGGAAGGAGTCTTTAAAAGAGAGCCAGCGAGTGGAGTTCGGCGGAGGCATATTGGAAGAGCTGATTGAGGCCTTCTGCGATTCGGTCTATGTAAATCAGCAGAATTATAAGGAGATTTTGGATCAACTACAGGAATTGTTTTACTTGTATAAAAATGAATCTCAGGATCAGCTGACCGATTCAGAATTAATTGGCTTTATGAGGAAGCATTTTGACGATGTGTGCTTTGGGGATGTCGATTATCTGGGGGGAACCTGTCTGGACCGCTTTGCCCGGGCCATCCGGGCCGGGTATCAAACTCAGGATCAGCAAGGGCTGCGGGACGAATACGCCTTGCGGGATACCGAAAACGAGTATGAACAGTGGGATGAAGAGAGTCGCTGGTCCTACGACCTGTATTGGCAAACTTTAGAAGATTTATTTTGATTCGGCGGCAGTTGATAAGTGCGGGGGAGTAGGATATACTTGGAGCAAAGAATCATAGATTTTGTGTGTATGTCAGGAGAAAGAAGGGGTTTGATGAAAAAGTATATATGCAGAGTGCTTATTTTTATGGTGACTATTTTCACCATGGGAATCAGCGGATTGGGTTCGGAAAATGTCTATGGAGCGCAGGGTGGCAGCGTTAGCATTGAACTGCCCAGCTTTAAAGTAATTATGAATGGAGAAACCGTCAACAATAATTACAGCCAATATCCGTTGATTGTCTACAAGGATATTACCTATTTTCCCATGACCTACAGCGACTGTCGGTACCTGGGCATTGAATCCACCTGGAAAGGTGATAAGTTAGGCTTATCCGTAGATGCTACCGGAGTAACGGCCGCTTATAATCCATATACGTCCTCTTCCAGGAATGGAAAGAACTATAAAGCTTCCGTTCCCGCCTTTCCCATTCAGGTTAACGGAAAAGCGATAGATAACAGCAAAGAGGAATACCCCTTGCTGTCCTTCCGCAATATTACGTATTTCCCTATGACTTGGAAATATGGGGTGGAGCAGTTCGGCTGGGATTATAGTTTCAACCAGAAGAGCGGCCTGGCCATCACGTCCAAAAATATCAAGCTGAAACAGACGGCCATTTCAGCCAACCGGCCGGAAGAACCGGAGTACAGCAGCTTTGTGGGCAAGAAGGATACAAATGTAGTTGTAAAGGGGGGATATGTCTACTTCACAAATAAAACGGGAGGCATTCTGCAAGCACCTCTGACAAATCCAACGAAGACGAAGCTGGTGTATCAGCTGGAAAAGAACACGTATTATGGTGGAGATTACAATCAACACAGTCTCTATGTAGAGGGAAGCAAGGCCATGCTTTACTATCACCGGGGAGGGGCTGTTATGGGTGCAGACTGCCGATTGGAGCTGAATCCAGACGGCACGGTACGTCCGCTTCAAAGCAGCTATTATGATACCACAGCCATAGGAGATAAACTCTTTATGGTTTGGCGGGGGCCTGCCCCTGGTTTGGGCGGCTTGCGCATGGCAAAGGATGTTGATGATGAAGGGGTACCGCTTGGCAGTGCAGGCTACTGGTACTATCCATTGTCTAATAGCGCACCATTCTTTTCCGTATATGACAATCAGCTTCTGGTGCGGGCGGCTAAATCTCTTGAAAATGCGGAAAATGAGCGGGATTTAGAAGTTTGCCAGGTATATAAGGTGGATGTAAACACCAATAAGCTGACCCAGGTGAGTCATGCGCCAGAAGATGTGGTTGGCGCCCAGCTGGAGGGAGATAACTTGTATTATCTGAGCAAAAGCCAAGTTTATCAGATTTCTTTGAAAGATGGCGCGGAAACCTTGCTGGGGACGGCAACGGGGCTGTCTGCATCGATAAACGAACAGCCCTTTAAGGTTCTGGGAGGGAAGGCGTACTTTACCAAGGAGGATGGTCAATTATACACTTTGGGCAAAGAAACCTCTTTGAATCCAAAGGCAGAACTGCTCTCCATGAGAAGAACGGGAGATAACCAGGAATATCTAGCCTGCACATTTAAAGAGGATACAGCGGTTCCTTACCGGACGCTGGTTTTTGATCGCAGTGGTTCCGTTGTCTTTAAGTCCTCTGATTGCAGTACTGGTCTGGAAGTTGAAGGGAGTACGCTGTCTTTCTACAACGTGACCACTCAGAAAGTATGCAGCGGAAAAATCAAGTAGCGTGACAAAATAAAAAGACTTTTCCCGTCGTGGAGGCTTTCTTCCATGGTGGGAAAAGTTTTTTTATTGGAAGGATGAAACTTCACAAATCCTTCCTTTGCAAATTATTCTGTGCAGTAAGTTTCCACTAGCAGATCTAAAAAGCACTTGCCAGTTCGAGACACCCGGTTCAAGTCGTTGAAGATTACAGCCACCTCTGCGGATGCTGGAAAGGCCAGAGGGAGTACATCCGTCTTGCAGCGAAAGGTTTCCGCTAAATTTTGGTTCATCGCCACCAGTCCCAATCCTTTTTCGGCCATGGCAGCGGCGGATAGCAGGTCGGGTGCAGATAAGGCTTTTTTCAGACGAATGCCTTTCTGTGCGGCTATTTTCTCCAGCAGACCCAGCTCTTCGTTTCCTTGGGATTCAATAAATTCTAGGTTACCTAAGTCTTCTAGCGCCAGCGGGCCAGTCATGGAATCGGGTCTAGCTCCCACCAGACAGAGCTCTTCCCGGAGTAGTTTGACATCAATTAGCTCCGAGGTCACCGGGAGATAAACAAATCCAAAGTCGATAGACTGAGTTGTCGCCAGTTCCTGGATCTGTCGGCTGCTGCCGGTGACTAGCTGGTATTGCACATTGGGATACTTAACTTTGAAATGGGCCATGAGGTCTGCAATCCAAGTGTGGGCTACGGAATGAATCAAGCCGATTTTTATAATTCCTTTGTCGATGTTGTGCATGGATATGGCTCGTTCGCTGAGGGTGTCGTGACTGTGGCACAGGTCTTCGATAAAGGGCAACAATTCTAAGCCTTCATCTGTGACAGCGATGCCGGATTTACTGCGAAATAAAAGCGTCGTATTCAGTTCTTCTTCCAGGCTGTTGAGCATCTGACTTACAGCAGACTGGGTGTAGCCCAGACTTTTTCCGGCCTTAGTAAAGCTTTTCAGTTCTACTACTTTTAAGAAAGCTTGGTATTTGGTGTAGCTCATGCAAAGTTCTCTCCTTTTGGGGGTAATAATTAGAAATGCTTATCAAGCTTATTAAAAAGATTCGTTTTACTTATTTATAGCCTCATCATATACTATTGAGAGCAAGAAATCAATAGCTTGCAGGTGCATGTCGGCGAAAGGTTTATACTTGAAGAATCGGGAGAAAGGCGGAGAAGGACATAATGGATGAAATTATGGATATCAAGTACCAGCGGGAACAGCTTTTGGAAAAAGCCCTGAAAAACCCTTCATTTATGCAGGTCTTCTATGGAGACCTGGAAGGGGATGACGATGAGTTAGCGCTGAAAAACAAGCTGCTTCTTCTGAGCAAAAGCATTGAGGACTTTCAGACTGATGTCTGTGGCTGTGGCCAGGGCATCCGGCTTCAATCCATGAAGAGCCTGATTCGGGAGATTTGCACTTATATCTAGTTTTAGCACAATCTGTACTTTTAGAAGGAGAAAAAATTATGACATTTATGCCCTTTATTTGTTTGGCAATTGGCGTGGCACTCAGCATCCGGCCTCTGCCGGAGCATCTGTTGAAGGCGGTGGACTGGATTATCAACGCGGCCTTGATTGCGTTGATGTTGACCATTGGCATGAATATCGGCATTAACGATTCTGTTATGCTGAATCTGCCCATTATTGGCTTGAACTGCGTGGTAATTTCTTTAAGCGCCATTATTTTCAGTGTGCTCTTGGTATACCTGGTGGAAAAGACTTTGCTGCCACTTTCTGACTTGCAGAACAAGCTTTTGGAAGATAAGATGAGCGTCAGCCAGGAGGTGGATATCCAGCAGGAGGAAGAGAAGAAAACATCTCATCTGGTGTGGATTATGCCTGTATGTATCATCGCTGGCGTACTGGCTGGTTTTTTTCTTTTAGAAGAAAGTTTTTCTGCCTATTTAGATTACAGCCTATACGGCTCCTTGATTCTGTTGTACACAGGGGTAGGCATCAGCTTAGGCACCAATCGTAAGGTTTTTAGATATGTAAAAATATTGGGTTTTAAGATTCTCTACATCTCCCTAGCCATTTTTTTAGGAAGTTTAATCGGCGGGCTGCTGTCTGGAATGGTTTTAGGCCTGCCTCTCCACGTGTCCGTGTTATCAGCAGGGGGTATGAGCTACTACAGCATAACAGGAGCCTATATGACACAGACTTATGGCATTGAGATCGGAACTTATGGTTTCATGGTCAATGTTATGCGGGAATTTTTTACGGTGGTTTTTTTACCGGTTTTGATAAAAATCAGCAAAGGAAGTCCCATTGCTGGGGGTGCAGCAGGGAACATGGATACCATGCTGGTGCCGGTAACTAAGTTTATCGGGCCGGAGCTGGGGCTGGTGGCTTTGATAACGGGTGTGCTTTTGACTTTCTTCGTACCATTTGAACTGCCAGTGCTGGCAGCTATTCTGGGGCTCTGAGGATGCTGCTGGGACAGAAGTCGGAAAAGTATAAGGATTTTCTCCATTTATCGCCCAAGGGGTGGCGCTGTGCTTGGGAAAAGTGGTATACTATCCTATAGAAAAAAGCGGAAATGGTGAACGCAACGATTCTGATTTTCGCAGGGGCTTATAGGTTTGCTCAAAAAAATAAAAACAGGGGGAAAAAGAGATGCTCGTATCCATGAAAAAGAAGTTGCTTTTATTTGTACTAGGAGGTCTGCTGGTTTTCAGTCTGCCTGGCTGGAGTTTTGCAGCAGAAAAGAGTGAATCCAGTGAATTTAAAGTCGTGGGTTATTATTCGGGAGACTTGTTTAACGAATCCGTCGATAAACTTCAGACGGACAAGATGACCCATATTATGTATGCTTTTTTGATTCCCAAAGAAGATGGCACGGTGAAACCGCTGAAGAAGCCAGAGCAGCTGGCAGCGGTGGTGGAAAAAGCACACAAGGATGGCTGTAAGGTATACATCGCCTTGGGCGGCTGGTCTGACGAAGGGGTGCCCCTTTCAGGGACCTTTGGGAAGGTAGCAGCGGATAACACCCTGCGGGCTAAACTGATTAGCAGTGTAGTTCAGTTTACGGAAGATAATCAGCTGGACGGAGTAGAAATTGACTGGGAATACCCGGATGCCTACACCTTAGGCAATTATGAAAAGCTGGTGGTGGAGCTGTCCAAAGCCTTGGCAGCCAAGGGAAAACATTTGACCGCAGCGGTGAATGGGGCTTGGTCTGCTACGGCGGGACCAGAGGTGTCCCAGTTGATGACAAACACCTGCTTGAATTCCTTTGAATTCATCAATGTTATGAGTTACGATATGAACAATCAGGAGCACAGTCCTCTGTGGTTTGGCAGTACCTCTATCGGTTATTGGCTGAACCGGGGCGTTTCTCCGGACCGAATTGTGTTGGGCATGCCCCTCTACGCAAGGCCGAGCTGGATGCAGTATCGGGACATCGTTCAGCTGGACGCTGCCAATGCGTATAAGGATTATGCGGCTACCAGTCCCTTGGAATCTTACTACAATGGGTTGAATACGCTGCGAGAAAAGACTTCCATCGCGTTGAAAAACGGCGGAGGAGTGATGTTCTTTGATGTAAACGAGGATGTAGATTGGCGGGATCCTCAGCTGGGAAGCTATAGTGCGGTGACAGAAGTATATAAGACCGTGGAAAACGCCAGGGGGTTGACTAAGGCCGAGCGGCAGAACGCTGTAACGGTGGTGCTGGATCGGCAGGTCATGGGCTTTAGCAAGGCCCAAGGTTTAGGCATGCCTTTTTTAGATGAAAACCATCGGACTATGGTGCCTATGCGAAAGCTGCTGGAAAGCATCGGTGTAGAACTGACTTGGGACAATACTGTCAAGAAAGTGACAGCCGTAAAGACTTTGGCGGCTAACAATGAGTATCCGGCAGGCAGGATGATTACCGTGGAGGCCGCCATCGGTGAAGATTTCATTACTGTCAATGGAAAGACGGTGAAGATGGACACGGCAGCGGTTATTCGAGATGGCCGGACGTACCTGCCAGTACGGGCAGTGCTGGAAGCCTTCGGTTACGGTGTATCCTGGAGCGATGCCAGCAGCACCGTTTATGTTCAGTCCCCGTCTTAAGTTGTGGCAAAGGGCTTGTACCTCTTGTTGGTGTGGTACGAAGAGACTAGCAAAATTCTTCCTCATGTTCTTTAAAGAACTGGTGGTAGAAGCGGACGTTTTCCAGCTGGCTCCAGTGACAGGAGCGAAGGTCAGCCGTATCTAAGTTGTAAATACTGGCATCTAAGGTGCCTAAAAAAAATGGTGAATGAGTGGCGATGATAAATTGACAGGATAGAAATCTCGCCCACTCATTTATTTTTTTTGCCAATAATACCTGATTTTGCGGGGAAAGAGACATCTCCGGCTCGTCCAGAATGTAGAGAGAATCTGCATAGATGCTGTCTTCAAAAATCTGCAAGGAGGTCTCTCCGTTGGAGTATTTTTCCAGGGCAAAGCGAATTTCATCCAGTCGATTTTTACAAGCCCAGGAATGCTCATACTCCGCCAGCTTTCCCAGGGAAACCCCTGCCAAAAACTGTTGGTATAGATGGCTTTCCACCAACAGAGAATCCTGTTGAATCTTTTTTACTTCGTAGAGGATGTCTTCACTTTTGATGTAGCGGCTATGAGGAGAAAGCGTCTGGAAGCTTCGGCCTTGGTCGTCCTCGTTGAAGGTAAAGCTGCACTCGCCGATAAACTGCTGGAAATACTGGAAATCTCCACGGATGGTTTCCGCTCCTTTTATTTGGAACTTATTGGCCATGATGTTCAGTAAGGTGGATTTGCCGGAGGCGTTGTTGCCATATAGAACAGTGATGGGACCAAGGGGCAGATAGCCCCAGTCTTTGTGCTCAAACACATTGTAAGGGTACGCATTGGTGCGTTCTATTTTGTGGGTAGAGATTTGAAATCCATTTATATAAACCATCGTGTCTATTCCTCCGTCTATGGTGATAATCTTCAAATGAGAACTTATGTTCTGAAAATAGTATAAGCCATATGGAAGCAGATAGCAACAGGAGATTTTCGCAGGAGGGGTAAGACGCCTATACAAAAACGAGAAAATAAGGTAAAATAAAGCATATACCTACAGGAGAAACCTGTGGGACGGAGGAAAACGTGATTATCAACATACCGATAGATGTGGAAAAAATAATAAGCAGGCTGGAGGCTGAAGGATTTGAAGCCTATATCGTAGGGGGCTGTGTCCGGGATCAGCTGCTGGGAATTGTTCCAGAGGACTGGGACATCTGCACCTCTGCCAAGCCGGAGCAAGTGGTGTCTTGCTTTTCGGATTGCAGGCTGTTGAATACAGGAATCCAACATGGCACCGTGACCATCCTTTTAGGGGGACAGGCCTATGAGGTGACCACTTACAGGCAAGATGGCACTTATATGGATGGCAGGAGGCCGGAGGAGGTGGCGTTTGTCACCTCCCTGGAAGAGGACTTAGCCCGACGGGATTTTACCGTAAATACCTTGGCTTATAACGCGCGGAGGGGACTTGTAGACCCCTATGGTGGATGCAAGGACTTACAAGCTAAGCTAATACGCTGTGTAGGGGAGCCTGGGGAACGGCTGCGGGAGGATGGGCTGCGGATTATCCGAGCCTTGCGCTTTGCTTCTGTGCTGGGATTTTCCATAGAGGCGGAGACGGCCAGAAGTCTTCATAACAGCGGTTCGTTATTGTCCATCGTAGCGGTAGAGCGAATTCAGACAGAGTTCTGCAAGCTGCTCTGCGGGCAAGGGGTTAAAGGGGTGCTGGAAGAGTACCGGGATATAATTGAAGTATTTTTACCGGAACTAAAGCCGATGGCGGAGTGTCAACAGCACAATCCCCACCACTGGTATGATGTGTGGAAGCATACCTTAGAGGCGTTAGGACACACAGAGGAAAGCTTAGTTGTCCGGCTGGCTGTACTTTTACACGATGTAGCCAAGCCGAGAAGCTATACCTTCGGAAAAGACGGGGTGGGGCATTTTTATGGTCACGGGGAGCAGGGAGCCACCATGGCAGAGGCTATATTGAAACGACTTAAAATGGATGGACAAACGGTTCGGGAGGTCTGTCAGCTGATCAAATATCACGATGCAGAGGTGGGAGAAAGCGGTCCCTTGATAAAAAAATGGCTTCACAAGTTGGGACCAGTGCAGTTTGAACGGCTGCTGCAGGTGAAATATGCCGACATTATGGGTCAGTCAGATTATCTTCGGGAACGAAAGCTGAACATGCTGGGCGCTATCCGCAGGAAGCTGCTGCAGGTGTTGGAGGAGGGGCAGTGTTTTTGCTTAAAAGACTTGGCGGTAAATGGACACGATCTGATGGCTCTGGGGATTCCAGCCGGGAAAAAGGTGGGAGAGCTGCTGGAGAAACTATTAGAGCAGGTTTTGGAAGAACAGCTGGAGAATACCAGAGAAACTTTACTCCAGGCAGTGAAAAGGTTGTGAGCCGTCAGGTAATATAACAGGATAAATCAACTACTAATCAGAAAAAAGACAAAAAGTTGGGATTAGGGCTGGAAAAGTCCTATGTAAATAGTGCATAATAGAAGATAAGGTATAACGGGGGGAATGCTTCGTTATGGTAATGAACAAAAGGGAGGACATTATGAAAAGGTTTTTTTCTATTTTACTTGTTTTATCTTTGATTTTGGCCAGCAGCGGCATCTCCATGGCGGCCAGTTCAGCGGACAAATCGTTGAGCAAGCTGTCGGTCAGCAAAAGCAAGAGTACCAGCTCCAGTAAGGTTTATGAGCTGTTTCCGGAGTTTGATGCAAAGATTGCAGATTATTACGTATTTTTACCGAAGGGCGCAGATTCGGCCTACTTATACATGAAGCCCGACAGTAGCAAATACACGGTATATTGCGATGGAAAAGAAGTGGATGATGACGACGACTATTACTTCCAACAGGAAGACATCGACGACGAGGATCAGGTGAAAATCGTAGTCCGAGATAAAGACGATAAGAAGCTGGACACTTACACGGTAACCTTCTTCTGCGGGGATGAGGATGACAACGATGAAGATTACTTAGATTCCCTGTCTATTCGAGAAAAGACGGGTAAAGATTCCTACTCGAAGGTAAGCTTAAAGGAAGATTTCTCTAAGAAAACGAAAGAATACACCGTTTCCATTGGTGAAAACGATTACGACGGCGCGCGAATTTATGCAGAGGCTGAGGATTCCAAAGCCCATGTATTGATTAATGGCCAGTTGTTAGAGGACGACTACTTGGATGTTGAATTGTCCAAGGGCAAGAATGAATTTACCGTTGCAGTTATCGCTGAAAATTGTGAGGATTCCCAAAAGTACACCCTGACGGTGACCTACAAGGGAGGTAGCAGTAGTTCCGACGATAAGGCGGCAGAAGCCATTATTACAGCCTTAAGTGCAAAGGACAACAACGGCAACACCATTTCTCTGAGCCCAGCCTTTAATTCAGGAAAGAAAAATTATACTGGCAGCGTAGGCAGCAATGTTCAAAGTGTCAGCTTCTATTTGACAGCGGACTCCGGCACTAAAATGTACCTGAACAACACGGAACTGAGCAACGCGGTGTGGAGTCAAAATTACAACCTCAATGAAGGACCGAATAATTTTGCTATTACGGTTTACTTAACGGGGGATACGTATGATATCAAGACTTACAGTGTGATTGTTTATAAGCATGCAGCTAAGCTGGAGACCATGGTCAGCATTCAGAATATGAATGTAAATGGGATATCTAAGCAGTTGAATGCGTACAATATCAGCGGCAGCAATTTTGTCAAGCTGCGGGATATCGCCAGCATATTGCAGGGAACCAACAAGCAATTTTCCGTAGGTTATAATGAGGCAACCAACGCTATTTCTCTGTTATCCGGTGGATACTATACGGCTAACGGCCAGGAAAACAAGGCTTTGACGGCAGCCAAGGAGATGATGATTTCCATTCAGACCATTACGCTGGACAATCAGGTCATGGGGATGACTTCCTACAACATCGACGGAAGCAATTATGTTATGCTGCGAGATTTGGCCTTGCTGTTAAATTTTGGACTGTCTTATAACTCGGCTACAGATACGATTCAAATTACGACCAGCAGCAACTACAGCCTCAACTAAGGCTTATTCACTAACTCTACAAAAAAGTAACAAGTTAAAATCAATTTAAATTAAGATAACCTTCATACAAATAAGGGATAATTTTTATATCGGATAGATGAAAAAAGAAGCCGATGTGTTATTCCTTATGACGTATGGAGGTTTATTTTATGAAAAAGATGTTTTCGGGATTTCTTTCACTGTGTTTAGTGGTTTCTTCGGGCTCTATGGCCTTTGGGGGAACTACGGCAGACGAGTCTCTGAGCAAGCTGCTGGTCAGCAAAAGCTCTAGCACCAGTTCCAGCAAATTGTATGATATGTTCCCGGCCTTCGATCCGGAGATTGCGGATTATACCGTTTTTCTGCCGGATGGAGCCGACTCAGCCTACTTATATATGAAGCCTGACGATAGCGACTACACCGTATACTGCGACGGAGAGGCGATTGATGAAGACGATGATTACTTCGCGTTGATAGAGGATATTGATGATGGGGATGAAATTGATATCAAAGTAGAAGACGAAGACGGAGACGGAGACACGTTGGATACATACACGGTCACGTTCTACTGTGGAGACGAGGATGACAGCGATGATGTGTACCTAGATAGCCTAGTGATTAAAAATAAAACAGACAGCGGAACCTACACCGAAGTGGAACTAAACAAAGACTTCGATGAGGGCACGACCTCCTATACTGCCGATATCAGTTCGAACACGTATAAGACCGCTCGGATATATGCAGAGGCGTCTGATACCGATGCCCATGTGTTGATAAACGGTGAACCGGTCAACAGCAGCGGCTATGTGGAGCTGAGTCTGCAATCTGGGAGCAATAAGATTGAGGTGACTGTGGTGGCAGAAAATTGTGAGGATACGAAGACCTACATAATCACCGCTGCCTATGAAGAAAATGTGGAAGCCGTGCTGACCGGGCTTGCCGCCAGAGACGGCGGGAGCAATACGGTATCTCTCAGCCCGACCTTCTATTCGAGCAAGGAAAATTATACCACCAATGTCAGCAACAGCGTGGACAGCATCAGCTTTTATCTAAGCACGGATGAGCTGTGTAACCTGTATATCAACGACGTGGTTCAGAGCAGAAACGACTGGACCCAGAATTACATATTAAGCGAGGGAACGAACACCTTTAAAGTTGGTGTCAAGTCTACTACAGGTACTAACGAGGTCAACACGTATACGATTAGTGTGTATAGGCAACCAGCAAGCCTGGAGGCTAGCGTCAGCGGTCAAAAGATGACCATTGATGGCGTATCCAGAGAGCTAAACGCCTACAATATCAATGGCAACAACTTTGTTAAACTGCGGGATCTGGCTAGTTTGTTGCTTGGAACCTCCAAGCAGTTTTCCGTCAGCTACGATGAGACCAGCAATCGGATTGCTCTTTTGAGTGGGGGGTATTATACCTCGGTAGGACAAGAGAACATGGCTCTGGGACAGGCTAAGGAGATTGCAGCTTCCCAGCAGTCGGTATACTTGGATAACGGCCAGGTCAGCCTGATGACTTATAATATCGATGGAAACAATTATGTGATGTTGCGAGACGTAGCCATGCTGTTGAACTTTGGTTTGAGTTATGATTCGGTCTCCGATACCATTCAAACCCAGACCACCCAAAGCTATTCAGCCAGTTGAGACAGCTCCTTAAGAAAATGTCGGAAGAGCTCCTTCATTGACAAAAAAGATGGGATTTAGTATAATTGATTTTATCGTTGAAGTGGTGTGTTACAGGCAAACGCCACCAGAGAGTGTCGTCAAGAAGGTTCTAGCGGAGAGAAAGTGTTGAATATGAAAGATAAAAACCAATTACAAAATCAGATCTTCCAGGCTGATCAGGAAGAGCATGGACACAGCCACACCCATGAAGAGGGGCACAGCCACGCTCATGCGCACCCTCATCAGAACACCAAAGCCGTACTTAATCGTCTGTCTCGAGCCAGCGGACACCTGGAAGCTGTCCGACGCATGGTAGAGGAAGGAAAAGATTGCAGTGAGGTGCTGATTCAACTGTCTGCTGTGATTGCGGCCTTGAACAACACGGGGAAGGTCATCCTCTCCGACCACATCACCAGCTGTATTGTAGACGCCGTGGAATCCGGTGATCAGACGGCTATTGAAAACCTCAACAAGGCTATTGATCGGTTTATTAAATAAAAAGTGAATTCAAGCTTTATAAAGCATAAAAGTCTGTCGGGCTGAGCTCGGCAGACTTTTTGTGTACTCGGAAAAAATTGGCTTATCTCTCCAGGCCTATCCCTATCCGGGGCATAGGACTAGGGAGATAACTTGGACCGCTGTGTCACTTCACCAGATTAAACAGGCGAAAAATGCAGGTTTTTGGCAGATAAAAAAAGAAAAAACTTTTATCCCCCGTGGCGGCTTGCGGAGAAACAGGATTCCGCTATAATAGTCAAAGAAGCTTGAGAACGCTGTTTTTCAGCGCATTTTGATACCAGCCGAAAGGCAGGTTGCCAAAATTTGCTTTAAGTGAGATAGCAATATATCAAATTGAAAGAAGGAGATGTACATGAATAAGAGAAAACTGATAGGACTGTTGATGGTTTTAGTCTTGACCCTGACTGCGCTGTCAGGCTGCGGAGCCGGAAACAAAGAGACGGCTCGGGAGCAGCGAATCGCTGGGGATGAACTTATTGTAGCCATTGGGGAAGAACCAGAGAGCGGGTTTGATTCAACGACAGGGGGACATGGTTCTGTTACAAAGGTATTTTTTTCTACCCTTTTTCAACGGGATAAGGAGCTGGGTTGGACAAACGACTTAGCTACCGGTTATAAGGTGTCCGATGATAAGCAGACCTGGATTGTAACCATCCGAAAGGACGCTAATTTTACAGATGGCACACCGGTAACGGCGGAAGATGTTATTTATACGTATGGGACGGCTAAGGATTCTGGATCGGATATTGACTTGACGATTATTAAGAGCATGAAAGCTCTGGATAACAAGACCGTGGAGTTTCAGCTGACCAGACCTTACTCTCCGTTTATAGAACGGCTGGCTTATCTGGGCATCGTACCAAAACATGCTCACGATGAGAACTTTAAAGATCATCCAATTGGTTCTGGCCCTTATAAATTCGTTCAGTGGGACAAGGGCCAGCAGGTTATTGCTGTAGCTAACGAGGATTATTACGGCACTGCACCTAAGATAAAGAAATTGACCATGGTGTTCCTCGACACGGATACTGCTTTTGAAGCGGTGAAGAGTGGAACCATCGATGTGGCTCAGATAAACGGGAACCTGGCAGGACAAAAAGTGGAGGGGACTCAAGTTATCGATATTCCTAGCATCGAGTGCTATGGTGTGAACTTCCCGATGGTAGCTAATGAAGGCAAGCCGGCGGAGGACGGAGCAGTCATGGGCAATAATGTAACCAGTGATTTGGCCATCCGAAAGGCATTAAATACGGCAGTAGACCGGGAACAGATTGTTTCGGGGGTACTCAACGGCTATGGCAGTGTATCTACCACTGGCTTGGAAAAGATGCCTTGGCTGAACAAAGACACCGTACTTGAGCCTTCCGAATACGGTGACATTGAAAGCGCAAAGAAAATTTTAGCTGATGGTGGTTGGGCAGATGCCGATCAAGATGGCGTTCTGGAAAAGAACGGACAGAAAGCGGCCTTTAAGCTGTTGTATACCGAGGGTGTTTACCGTCAGGAAATGGCTTTAGAATTCATTAAAGTGGCCAGCCAAATTGGCATTGAGATTGAGTTAAAAAAGGTTACCTGGGATACGATTTTAGCAGACATTCATCAAGAAGCCGTCTTCTATGGTTTTGGTTCAGGGGATCCGTCGGAGCTGTACAACCTGTATTACGGCGGCAATGCCGGTGGGCCTGTGGCTTGGGATAACTCAGGCTGCTATGAAAACCCGGCAGCAGACGCGGCGATCGACAAGGCGCTGGCAGCTACGGATGAAGCGGAGGCACTGCCTTACTGGCAGGAAATGCAGAAATATACTTCTGCCAGAGGGGACGCTCCTTACTGCTGGCTGGCTAACGCCAATCACGTGTACCTGGCACCAGAGGGATTCAGCTTTGGAACGCCGGTCGTTCAGCCTCACGGAGGACGAATTTTCGACAATGTGGCGGAGTGGTCCTGGGAGAAGTAAGGTAGAGTCATAAAGACATAGGGGTACAAGGTATTTTCTTTGGGGAAATACCTTGTGCTTTTAGTAAATGGAGCATATATGAAAGTCAATGCAGGAAATTTTATATTAAAAAAACTGATTAAATTAATGACGCTTCTGGTTGCCATCTGTATTCTGACCTTTGTGTTGATGGAACTATCGCCAATCGACCCGGTGACGGCTTATGTGGGAGCCAGCACGAAGGTAGGAGCAGAGCAGCGGGTCTTAATTGCAGAGCACTGGGGCTTGAACAAGCCGCCGGTAGAACGATTTATGAGCTGGTTCCTTTCCTTGATGCAGGGGGATTGGGGCACTTCGATGATTTATCGGAGAACGGTGCTGGAGGTTATCGGACAAAAGTTTATGTCCTCCTTGGCCTTGATGGCCATGGCTTGGGTTTTATCCGGAATAATCGGTTTTGCCCTTGGCATACTGGCGGGCATAAAGGAAGGAAAGCTGGTGGATAAGCTGATTTGTGCCTACTGTCACTTGCTCATATCCACCCCTACTTTCTGGTTGGGGATTCTTTTCATGATGATCTTTTCTGTGAAGCTGGGGTGGTTTCCCGTGGCCATGAGCGTGCCGATCGGCATGCTGGCGGAGGATGTGAGTCTGCTGGACAAGGTCTCTCATTTGATTTTACCGGCGTTGACCTTGAGTTTGCTGGGCGTGGCGAACATTTGTCTGCACACCCGAGAAAAGACAGCCGATGTCATGAGAAGCGATTTTATTCTCTTTGCAAGAGCCAGAGGTGAAAGCAGCAGGAGTATCGTCTATCATCACGTCATTCGCAATGTATCGCTGCCGGCTATCACCCTGCAATTTCTTTCTTTTAGCGAACTGTTCGGCGGGGCGGTCTTTGTAGAGCAGGTATTTTCTTATCCGGGGTTAGGCCGAGCTGTAGTTCAGTCCGGATTGCGGGGAGACTTGCCTCTGCTCATGGGCATTGTCATCATTAGCTTAGTCTTTGTCTATGTGGGAAATCTGATGGCAGACCTGATGTATCAAGTAGTAGATCCGAGAATGAGAGAGGGGCACAGGGCGTAATGGCAAACAAAGCATATAATATAGAAGAAAAACGCCGAAACATAGAGCGATTGGATTTGGACAGGCCTGCGGGGACCTTAGACATCGGGGGGCTATCCTTGGGTATTCGGGAACAAACGCTGGCTTCCGTGGGGATGCTGGTTCTAGTTTTTCTGGGGGTGCTGTTGGCGGGAAGTCTCATTGGTGTGGATTCCTTATATGTGGACTTAAGTCAGATATTTCGCCCGCCGGGAGCGGACCATCTCTTTGGTACCGACTGGGTAGGCAGGGATATGCTGCTGCGGACTTTGAAGGGATTAAGTCTGAGCATGAAGATTGGGCTGTTATGCTCGGTAACCAGCAGTTTGCTGGCCATGCTTTTAGGTGTGGGAGCTCCGCTGCTGGGGGGAAAGGTTGATGCTTTGATTTCTTGGCTCATCGACTTGACCTTGTCCGTGCCTCACACCTTGGTGGTCATCTTGATTTCCATCGCTTGCGGGGGAGGCGTACGGGGCTTGGTCATCGGCATTACGGCCACTCACTGGACGTCGTTGACCCGGGTAATTCGGGCGGAGGTTATGCAGCTTAAGGAAGTGGAATATGTGAAGATATCCAGGAATCTGGGTAAAAGCCGCCTCTTTATCGCCAGGTATCACGTACTGCCTCATATTATTCCGCAGTTGGTAGTGGGCACGGTGCTAATTTTTCCTCACGCCATCCTTCACGAAGCGTCCATCACTTTCTTGGGGTTTGGCTTGCCGGCCCATCAGCCGGCTATCGGGGTGATTCTTTCTGAATCCATGAAATATCTGACCAGCGGGAAGTGGTGGTTGGCCTTTTTCCCAGGTCTCAGCCTGGTATTGGTGTCTATCATGGTCAACAACTTGGGACGAAATATAGAAAAATTGCTGGATCCCAAATCAGCGAATCGATAAAGAGGAGGTATCTCGGGAAAGATGGAAAAGAGTACGATTTTACAAGTAAAGGACATGAAGATTACCTTTTCTCAGTATACAAAGGGCCTGCGGAGAAAGAAACTAACGGTCATCAATGGTCTGGATCTGGAGTTGCAGAAGGGGGAGATTCTGGCAGTGGTAGGCTCCAGCGGTTCAGGGAAAAGTCTGCTGGCTCACGCCCTGCTGGGTATTCTGCCGGACAACGCTGCTTTGGAGGGAGAGATTTATTACAGAGATCAAATCCTGGGACAATGGGAAAAGGAGCGTATTCGAGGACGGGAGTTGGTGTTGATACCTCAGTCGGTAACCTATTTGGATCCCCTTCAGAAAGTGGGGGAGCAGATTGGCCTGTCAGTAAAGCATAAAGGAGACCGCCGGAAGACCGCAGAACAGCTGTTGCTGCGATACGGCTTGGAACCAGAGACCGCAGATTGCTATCCCTTTCAGCTGTCGGGCGGAATGGCTCGAAAGGTGTTGCTGGCCACCGCTTTGGCGGCAGAGCCTGAGGTTATCATCGCCGACGAGCCCACGCCGGGTTTGGACGAAGAGGCGCTGGGCGAAGTATTGAAAGATTTTAGAAGGTTGGCAGACCAAGGCTGTAGTTTGCTGATGATTACCCACGATATCGAAGCGGCTTTAAAAATTGCAGACCGGGTGGCGGTGTTTTATGGTGGTACGGTGCTGGAGACAGCGAAGACGGCAGATTTTGCCCAGGGAGGCAGGGGCTTGCGGCATCCTTATACCAGGGCCTTGAATCAAGCTCGGCCGGGAGAAGGCTTTGAGGCCATTTCGGGAACACAGCCTTACGGGGACCAGTTGCCAACAGGCTGCCTGTTTGCTCCCCGCTGCCTGAAGAAGACAGCGGTTTGTGAAAAAGAGAAACCCTTGCTGAGAGAACTGCGAGGAGGAAAGGTCAGGTGCAATCATGCGACTTAGCGCAGAAGAAATCAGCTTTGGCTACCAGGCAGGAAAGACTGTTTTGGAGAATATAAGCTTTCATATCGATAGCGGTGAGGTGGTTGGCCTGGCAGGAGCCAGTGGATTGGGCAAGAGCACGCTGAGTAAAATCTTGGCAGGGTACGAGACGCCTCAGCAGGGCCGGGTTCTTCTGGATGGTAAGCCGATTCCGGCTAGGGGATTTCAACCAGTGCAGCTGGTTTTTCAGCATCCGGAAAAGGCTGTGGATCCCCGCTGGAAGATGAAGAAGGTGCTGGCGGAGTCCGGTCAGTTTCCGGAGTCTGAATTGCTTGAAGCTATGGGCATCCAGCCTGAGTGGCTGGAGCGGTGGCCAGCGGAGCTATCCGGCGGGGAGCTTCAGCGGTTTTGCGTGCTGCGGGCCCTGTCAGAAAAGACGAAGTTTTTAATTGCTGACGAGATGACCGCCATGCTGGATGCTATTACCCAGGCTCAGATTTGGCATACCGTGTTGAATTATGTCCGGGAGCATCAGATGGGGCTGGTGGTTATCAGCCATGAACAGGAGTTGCTGGATAAGCTCTGCAACCGGGTCGTACAGTTAGCATAAGATGGGAAAATTATGAAAATTAAAAGAATTTAGAGGAAAAAAGAATATCCGGTTAAAGCTTAGGCGGATATCGGAATAAAAAGAATTTTTTGTAAAAGACTGCCGACAGCTTAGACCGAAATGGTGGTCTTTTTTGTTGAAAAAAGAATATAATCATTATTTGTTAAAATATTATCAGTTTTTATAATAAAGCATATAGACAATAATTTAACAGAATGATATAATCGTTAATGGAATATTCCAGAGGTCTGTGCAGTCCTGAAAAAAGCTTCTGAGAGGCCTTGGAGTATTTGGGGAGCACCTTAGGTGCAGCCCGCAATAATAATTACTTATATAATAGAACAAGAGGTGGCTTATGAATTTAATTGCGGTATTAATACTATTTCCATTAGTAGTATCTATTGTGACGTTCTTGGTCAGAAAGGAGAACATCAGGAGTGCGGTGGTACGCATCGGTGCTGTAGGTACATTGGGATTGACCGTGTATACAGCCCTGCAGTATTTTAACGACGGCTTGAGGATATCTCTCGGAGAAACCGAGATGATTGAAATTTTTATCCTCGTAGTTGAAGTAGGTCTGGCCGCCTATATCATACGGTTAGGCATACAGACGAAAAAGTACTTAATCTCCGTGTTTTCCCTATTTCAGACAGCCCTGATTCTGTGGTTTGAATTTACCCAGAAACATGGCATTGAAGTAGAGACCAGTATCGTGTTTGACAAGCTTTCCGGTGTTATGGTCCTGATAGTAGGGGTCATCGGAAGTTTAATCTGTCTGTACGCGGTAGGGTACATGAAGGGTTATCATGAACATCACACAGAGGTAAAGGACAGACAGTCCTTCTTTTTGGGTGTATTGTTTTTATTCCTGTCCGCTATGTTCGGACTGGTGCTGAGCAATAACCTGATGTGGCTGTATTTCTGTTGGGAAATCACAACATTCTGTTCCTTCCTGCTGATCGGTTACACGAAGACGCCGGAGGCCAGAAACAATTCCCTGCTGGCGTTGATTATCAACGTAGGCGGCGGTGTAGCTTTTGCTATTGCCATCGTCATGATTGGCATGAACTTTGAAACGTTAGAGCTATCCACGCTGATTGCGATGAAGCCGGAAGCCTTGGTATTAATTCCAGTATTCCTGCTGTGTGTGGCAGCCCTTACTAAATCAGCACAGCTGCCGTTCTCTGCTTGGCTGCTTGGTGCCATGGTAGCACCGACGCCATCTTCGGCGTTGTTACACTCTGCAACGATGGTTAAGGCAGGCGTATACTTGATTATCCGTTTGGCACCATTGCTGGGAGAAACATCTGTAGGACGCATCATCACCCTGGTAGGTTCCATTACCTTCCTGGCATGTTCTCTGCTGGCCATCGCTCAGCGGGATGCAAAAAAAGTGCTGGCTTATTCCACTATTGCTAACTTGGGCCTGATTGTTATGTGTGCCAGCATTGGAACACAGGAAGCCATTTGGGCTGCTATTCTGCTGGTAATTTTCCACGCAGTATCCAAGTCTTTGCTGTTCTTGTCGGTGGGTTCCATCGAGCATCAGCTGGGCAATCGAAACATCGAGAATATGAATATTCTTATGCACGTATCCAGAAAGCTTTCTATCTACCTGACTATCGGTATCGCCGGCATGTTCTTAGCGCCATTCGGTATGCTGATTTCCAAGTGGGTAGCCATGAAGTCTTTTATCGATTCAAACAATGTGATTATTGTTATCATTTTGGCATACGGCAGTGCAGCCACTTTATTCTACTGGGGTAAGTGGATTGGTACATTGCTTTCCAACGGAGTGGGTAAAACCGACGGACATCACGGTGTTTTCTCCTTGGATGAGGAAATTCCGATTTTCCTTCAGGCAGCCATTGTGGT
The DNA here is from genome assembly GCF_010669305.1 of Aminipila butyrica. Classification (NCBI taxonomy): domain Bacteria; kingdom Bacillati; phylum Bacillota; class Clostridia; order Peptostreptococcales; family Anaerovoracaceae; genus Aminipila; species Aminipila butyrica. The sequence continues at coordinate 1,624,861 of NZ_CP048649.1, forward strand.
TATTTCATGTCTGGCCTTCCCGCTTATTTCCAAGGTGGCCATCGTTCCGTATCTGTCTGAAGCCTTCGGCGGTCAGGCTATGGCGCCTATTGGCTTAGGCAACCAGCTTATCATGGTCATCATGATGGCCGTTTTGATTCTTATGCCTTTAGGATACATTCCGTTGAGCAAGAACTCAAAGGCTAGAGTGACACCGATTTACATGGCCGGTGAAAACGCTGGAGATAACGAACACTTCATCGCTGCTACTGGTGTAAAGCGTAAGAGTGAGCTCAGCAACTGGTATCTGGAAGTATATCTGGGAGGAAAGCGGTTTACCTTCTGGAGCAATATGACAGCTATCACATTACTTGCTATCGGTGTATTATTAGTTATTTGGGGGTGGGCTTTATAATGTTGGCAATATGGATTATTCGTATTATTTTAATCGTTGTCCTAACACCTATAGTGGGGGGACTTCTGGCCGGCTTTGACCGGATCATTTCGGCGAGAGTTCAGGGTCGAAAAGGACCTCCTCTGCTTCAGCCGTTCTACGATGTATTGAAACTGATTAAGAAGGAAAACATAGAGGTCAACAAGACGTATAAGTTTTATGTATATGCTTCTTTGTTTTTCATTATTTTGACGGCAGTCATCATGCTCATGGGCGGCGATATGCTGCTGGCCATCTTCGTGCTGACATTGGGCGCTATCTTCTTCGCCTTCGGCGGCTACGCTTCACAATCTCCGTACAGCATTATCGGTGCAGAGCGAGAATTGTTGCAGATGATGGCTTATGAGCCGATGGTACTGATTACGGCAGCAGGTCTGTACATGGTCAGCAAGTCCTTTTTCATCAGTGATATGATTAGTCAAGCGGTTCCGGCTATCGTCTATCTGCCGGCCGTGTTTGTAGGCTTCGTGTACATTCTGACTTTCAAGCTGAGAAAGTCTCCTTTCGACTTGAGCTTAGGTCACCATGCTCATCAGGAGCTGGTACAGGGTATTTCTACGGAATATTCCGGCAGAGAGCTGGCTATTATTGAGATTACTCATTGGTATGAATCCATTATCGCCTTGGCCTTCGTTTATGTATTTTTCGCTACCAGCAACCCGATCAGCCATGTATTTGCTGTGCTGGCTTGTCTGGTGGTGTACTTCTTCGAAATTTTGGTAGATAATTCTACCGTTCGTGTGAAGTGGCAGCTGGCTTTAAAGTCTGCCTGGATTGTTACCGGCGTAGTCAGCGTGGTAAACCTGATGATCGTATCTTTCTTTAAGTTTTAAAGAGTGCGGGAAACAAACTTTATTATTGTTGAGTTGAAATAAGTTAATAGAAGCGGAATATGTATTTATTCAGAAAGTAGGAAATATGAATTATAATACAAAATCACCATGGATATTACACTACGATGGTTCCAGCTGTAATGGATGTGATATCGAGGTTTTAGCCTGTCTCACCCCTTTATACGATGTGGAGCGCTTTGGTGTAATCAATACAGGAAATCCGAGGCACGCCGATATTTTGTTAATCACAGGCGGTGTGAACGATCAGAACATTCCAGTTGTCAAGCAGATTTACGAGCAGATGGCCGAACCGAAGGTGGTAGTGGCCGTGGGCATCTGTGCCACCTCTGGAGGAATCTTTGCGGATTGCTACAACATGGTAGGCGGTGTAGAAAATGTACTGCCGGTGGACGTCTATGTACCGGGCTGCGCAGCTCGGCCCCAGGCTATCATCGACGGTGTGGTAAAGGCTTTGGCAGTGCTGGATGAAAAACAGAATGCCATGAAAAAATAACCGCCGTCTAAGCGTACTACTTGTGCCGCAAGCATGAGCGGCGGAATGGAGATTTTTATATGGAAGAACAGAAGATTATTAAGATACCGGCAGAAGCTCTTTTGGCTGAAGCCTCCAACATGAAGGGCCAAGGTTATCGGCTGGCGGCCATTTCCTGCACCAACAAGAATGGAATCGAACTAAGCTATACCTTCGAAAAGAACTATGATTTTATCAATCTGCGTATCAATATGGACTATGAGACGGAGCTGGAAAGCATCAGCTGCCTGTATCCATTCGCCTTTTTATACGAGAATGAAATCGTAGAGCTTCACGGAGCAAAGATTAACAACATTGCAGTGGATTTTAAAGATAAACTATATCGTATATCCACCGAAACACCATTTAAAGAGAAGAAGAAGGAGGAGGAATAATGGGAGAGAGAACAGTCATTCCTTTTGGCCCCCACCATCCGGTGCTTCCGGAACCTATCCACCTGGACTTAGTTCTAGAGGATGAAAGGGTAGTGGAAGCCATCCCTCAGATTGGCTACATCCACAGAGGGCTTGAGAAGTTAGTAGAAAAGAGAGATTTTAAACAATATACCTATATTGCTGAGCGAATCTGCGGCATCTGCTCCTTTATGCACGGCATGGGCTATTGCATGTCCGTAGAGAGTATCATGAAGCTGGAGATCCCAGAACGGGCTGAGTTTTTAAGAACGATCTGGGCTGAAATGTCCCGTATCCACAGCCATATGCTTTGGTTAGGCTTGACAGCCGACGCCTTTGGCTTCGAGAGTTTGTTCATGCACTCCTGGCGTTTGCGGGAAAAGGTACTGGACCTCTTTGAAGAGACAACAGGCGGCCGGGTTATTTTCTCCGTCTGTGATATCGGCGGCGTTCGCAAGGACATCGATGCTGAAACCTTGCAGAAGATTGTGCGGGTGCTGACCGAAATGGGCGAAGAGCTGAAACCTCTGGCAGACGTATTCTTAAACGACTTCTCGGTAAAGAGCAGAACGGTAGGCGTAGGCGTACTGACCAAGGAGAAGGCGGAGGAACTGGGCGCTATCGGTCCGATGGCTAAGGCCAGTGGTGTGAATCTGGATATGCGGACTCAGGGCTACGCAGCCTACAAGCACCTGAACTTTGAGCCGATTACGGCTACGCAGGGCGACAGCTATGCCAGAATGGTCGTTCGTATCAAAGAGATTTACCAGGCCATCGATCTGATTCGTCAATGTGTAGAGAAGATTCCAGAAGGAGATGTCTTAGTAAAATTCAAAGGGAATCCGGATGGCGAATACTTTACGCATATCGAGCAGCCTCGAGGAGAGGTTCTCTATTATGTGAAGGCCAACGGAACTAGCTTCTTAGACCGGGTTCGGGTGCGGACACCGACCTTTGCTAATGTTCCGGCTCTTCTGGAAACATTGAAGAATTGTGATTTGGCCGATGTGCCGATTTTGGTTCTGACCATTGACCCTTGCATCAGTTGTACAGAAAGATAATAGAAACTGTATGGTTGGTTGAATACGGGCGGCCTCCCGTTCCCGGGCTGGCAGCCCAAACATATCAACGCTCTTAAAAAATATATAATGACTTGGCTTTCCTTGAAAATGGCTTCAACAGCAAGAATTCAAGGAAACACCAAGCATGGAAAGGCATGGAAGTAATTATGTCTCTATTAAGCATGACAAAGACACTTTTTAAAAGCATCTTTCACGGGCCATATACCGATCTGTACCCTGTAAAGCCTAGAGAAAACTTTGAACGCACCAGGGGAAGCATCGGCATTGATATTGAAAGCTGCATATTCTGCGGCATTTGCCAAAAACGCTGTCCTACGGGGGCCATCGAAACCTCCAGAACTGACAAGTCCTGGAGCATTGAGCGGATGAACTGCATTCAGTGTGGTTACTGTGTAGACGTATGCCCGAAAAAATGTTTGCAGATGAAAAACGACTATACGACCCCTGAACTAGAAAAGGTAAAGGATGAGTACGTAGATGCACGAGTACCCGATAACGAAGCGAATAATTGAAGTCTCTGAAGAATTCGCTAAAAAAAACAATGTGGACCAGGTAAAGCAGATTAACCTGGTGGTGGGGGATTATTCAGGCTATGTGGCCAGCTCCATCGAGCTTTACTTTGACCTTATCGCAGAGGACAGCATCTGTAAAGGTGCTGCCCTTCACATTGAACGGGTCAAGCCCAAATTGAAGTGTACCAGCTGTGGCCAGCTCTTTGAACGAAAGCCCTTTGAGTTTACCTGCCCCCTTTGCGAAGGGGAAGGAGAACCCACAGATATCGGTCAGGAATTTTACATTAAATCCATAGAGGTATGATAGGAGAGTGACATGTCAGAGAACAACGAAATCGAAGTAATGCAGTCCGTATACGACAAGAACGATGAGGTGGCCCAGCAGATTAATCAGCAGTTGACGGAGAAAGGCATTTTTGCGGTAAACGTCATGGGTGCGCCAGGAGTAGGAAAGACTTCTTCCCTAATTCAGATTATTCAGCGGTTGGGAGATGTGTCTTCTTATGTGATTGAAGGCGACATTGAGGCGGACATTGACACCAAGAAGCTGTTGTCTCTGGGTGTTAAAACTGTTCAAATCAATACCAACGGCGCCTGCCATTTGGATTCTCCGCTGATTGGTGAAGCGGTAGAAGAACTGGATATCCAAAAAGGTGTCCTGTTTATTGAAAACATCGGCAATTTAGTCTGCCCGGCTGAGTTTCAAATCGGTGAACATGTAAAGATGCTGATTTCCACTGTTACTGAGGGCAGTGACAAGCCGTACAAATATCCCTTGGCATTTGAAAAAGCCGACATTATCTTGATCAATAAATGGGACTTGCTTCCATATGTTGATTTTGATGAAGAATACTTTATGAAGGGCGTCCGGGCTTTAAACAAGACAGCCCCTATTTTTAAGGTGGCCAGCAAAGATGGCCAGGGGTTTGAGGAAGTCGTTTCATGGATACAGAAGCACATAAAATAAGAACTAAAAAAGTCATCGTATCAGGAATTGTACAAGGGGTTGGTTTTCGACCCCTTACTTTTCGTGTTGCCAAAAAAAATAATATAGTAGGAACCGTACAGAACATTGGGGGAATGGTGGAAATTGTGACTCAGTCTTCTGAAGAGAATTTTCAGCAATTCCTGTATGATTTACAGACTGCGGATTGTGAAGGCTGTGAGATTATCAAAATTCAAATCAGTGACATAAGCGCAGAAGACCAACAGGTCTATCCAGATTTTAAAATTATTGAGAGCACGGCTAACCGGGAAGTGTCTATCATTCCGCCGGATTTGGCCACCTGTGACCGCTGTCTTGGGGAGCTGTATGAGAAAGGAAACCGAAGATTCTTTAACCCCTTTATCAGCTGTATGTCCTGTGGACCGCGGTATACCATCATGGATGTTCTACCCTATGACAGAGATACCACGACCATGGTGGATTTTCCTATGTGTGAAGGCTGCAATGAGGAATATGTGTCACCGGAAAGCAGGCGCTTTCACGCCCAGACCATCTCCTGTCACGATTGCGGGCCTTATTTAATTTTAAAAGAATATAACAAGAGGAGTTCCCAGGAAGAAATCCAGGCCAAAGAGTGGCGTGGAGTGAGAGCCTCATCCTTGGGGAGGGGTGTTAAGTGTATTAACCAGCCTCCTCGTGCAGGATACAAAAGAGATGAAAATAGAACAGAACCCTGTGAGAAGCCAGTGAGACCACTGAATTCCCATCAGGTTAGCATATATAAGAGTAAGAAGCGGTTCGAGCGGGCTGTCCGCCTTTTAAAAAGAGGGGGAATCCTGGCGGTAAAAGGGATTGGCGGCTACCATTTTGTGTGTTCCCCTTTTCTGGAGGAGACCGTACAGAAGCTGCGCCAGTTGAAAGGCCGAGAGGAAAAGCCCTTTGCGGTCATGTTTGAATCCGTGGCGGATATTCGGCAGCATTGTCACGTATCGCCTCAAGAAGAGCAGCTGCTGAAATCTAAGGCACGGCCTATCGTCCTGCTTTATTCCCAAAATGAGCAGATGGCCCCTTCTACTTACAAGGCCAGTATTTACTGCGGGGCTTTTTTACCGTACACCCCGTTGCAGACGATGCTGGTTCGGGCTTGCGGTCCGCTGATTATGACCAGCGGAAATATTTCGGACCAGCCTATCATCCGGGAAGACAGCCAGATGCTGGCTCTGGACAGCCCTTTACTGGACGGGATACTCTACAATAAGAGGCGGATTCTCCGTTCAGTGGATGATTCGGTGGCTAAAATCATCGATGGAAAACCACAGTTGATTCGTCGGAGTAGAGGTTATGTGCCATATCCGGTATTTCTGCCGGAAAGGGAAGACAACCTGAAAATATTTGCGGCAGGAGGGGATTTAAAAGCTTCTTTCTGCCTTTATAACAGGGGAAGTGCGGTGGTTTCCCAGTATTTTGGCGATTTGGAGGAAGGCTCGGTGCTGGCAGAATACCGGCAGGGCGTAGCGGATTTAAGCAGGCTGCTGAAAATTCAGCCAGAATTGACGGTCTGTGACCTTCACCCTAATTATTTTTCTACCAAATTTACCGAAGCGATGGACAGGCCCCTGCTCTATGTTCAGCATCACCATGCCCATGTGGCCTCCGTCATGGCGGAGCACCATTTAAATGACGATAAGGTCATTGGTATCGCTTTTGACGGTACAGGCTACGGGTTGGATGGTCATATTTGGGGCAGTGAATTTATGATTTGCCAAGGGGCAGATTTCCAGCGGTTGGCACATTTAAAATATACAACGATGCTGGGAGGCGACGGCTCTATGAAGGACGCCAAAAAGACTGCCACCTGTTTCCTGCTGGGAGCAGGGCTGGAGCAGTATGTTTCCGATGAGCGAAAGACGCTGATTCAGGCAGCTTTGACTCACGGTGTCAATACCATTCAGACCTCCAGCGTGGGCAGACTCTTTGATGCGGTGTCCAGCATTTTGGACATTCGGCAGGAGAACCAGTATGAAGGAGAATGTGCGGCTTATTTGGAAAAAGAGGCCTTACTAGCAGAAAAAAGCGGGGTTGCTGCTGTGCCGATGGCTTTTGGCTTGATTCGGCAGGGTAGTCTGCTGGAGATTGATGCGGCACCAGTGCTAGAGGTCCTTTGCGGTCTGGAATGGGATCAGGAATCGGGTCAGGGTGGCCGTAAACGATATGAGGACCAGTCAGCCTATCTGCTTCGTCGGCAAGCCTTGGCGTTGGGCTTTCACTATGCTTTGGCAGAGGTGGTGCTGGAAGTCTGTCGCTTGCTGGGACAGGAACAGCAGACCAATAAGGTTGCCTTTAGCGGAGGTGTTTTTCAGAACTGTGTGCTCACCCAGCGGGTGCTTCAGCTGCTGGAGCGTGATGGTTTTTCCGTGTATTACAATGAAGCTGTACCGCCAAATGATGGCTGTATCAGCTTAGGACAGATTTTTGTGGGTATCATGAATAAAGACGGCAGTGAGTCTGTTCAGTTGCAGAGCGATAGAATAAAGGAATAAATAGGTGATAATATGTGTGTTGCAGTACCGGGAAAGGTAATAGAAATCAATGGCCCAAAGGCTAAGGTAGACGTGATGAACAATACTTGTGATGTAGATATTCGATTGGTTCAGCCGAAATTGGGAGATTATGTGCTCATTCACGCAGGCTGTGCCATCGATGTGTTGAGCAAGGATGCCGCAGAAGAGATTTTGTGGATGTTCAATGAACTGGAGGAGGAAATGAATGGTCACCCTGGAGCAGATCGTTAAGGAATTAAAAGAATATGACGGAGAAGAAATTAAGATTATGGAGGTCTGCGGTACGCATACCTCCAGTATCTTTAAAAATGGCATTAGGAGCCTGATTTCTCCTAAGATTAAACTGATTTCCGGCCCTGGCTGTCCAGTTTGTGTCACCCCTTCGGTGTATGTGGACAAGCTGGTGGAGCTATCGTTAAAGCCCAGCCACTGTGTCTTGACCTTTGGGGATATGATGAAAGTCAAAGGCAATCAAGGGTCTTTGACAGAAGCCGTCGCCAAGGGTGGCCGAGTTCGCGTGCTGTATTCTCCCTTGGATTCATTAACAGCCGCTCAGGAAGACCCGGATACGCAGTATGTGTTTGCCGCGGTGGGTTTTGAAACAACGACTCCCATTTATGGTTTGCTGCTGGATGAGATCTTAAAAAAGAATCTTTCCAATTTAAAGCTGCTGACCTCTTTAAAGACCATTACGCCGGCTTTGGAGTACATCTGTGAGAATGAAAAAGGGATTGATGCCTTTATCGCCCCTGGCCACGTGAGTGTAATTATTGGCAGTCAAAGCTACGAAGCATTGGCGGAAAAATATGGCAAGCCTTTTGTGGTAGCTGGATTTGGCGGAGAACATATCTTGGCGGCTATTTATGAGATTTTACTTCAGCTTCGAGATGGGCGGCACCAGGTGAAGAACATGTATGTTAGTGCTGTTTCCCAGGAAGGAAACCCCCAGGCTCTTTCGGTTATCAATCAGTATTTTGAGACTAAGGAAGACTTTTGGCGGGGCATCGGCGTGATTCCTCAGTCTTCACTGGGGCTGAAATCGGCTTACCAACAGTTTGATGCCGGAAGCAGTTTTATCGAGTACCGAGAAGAGCTGCCCAAGGGCTGCCGATGTACAGACGTCATTCTGGGGCGGATTACGCCGGTGGAATGTCCGCTGTTTGGCGGCTCTTGTACGCCGCTGAACGCCGTAGGTCCCTGTATGGTTTCCACAGAAGGGGTATGTGGTATTTGGTACAAGAACAGAGGCTGAGGAAATAGAAAATGGACAATCCCGAATCCTGGATTGTCAAAAGTGCTGCAAATTGCAGTACTTTTGCCCTTCAGGCAGAGACAGGAATGGAGGAATAGATGAAAATTGACTTATCTTATGGCAGCGGCGGAAAGCAGACCAGCAGCCTAATTAATGACATATTTTTGAAACACTTTGACAATCCAGTGTTAAACCGGCTGGAAGATGCGGCTGTTTTAGATGTTCAGGGCCGAATTGCTTATACCACGGACTCTTTTGTGGTAACCCCCTTGTTCTTTAAGGGAGGGAACATCGGTAAACTGGCGGTTTGTGGTACGGTTAACGACCTAGCGATGATGGGGGCCAGACCTCGCTATTTGACGGCTGGCTTCATTCTTGAAGCCGGAGCGGACAGCCAGGTTTTGGAGCAAATTGCTCAGACCATGCGGGAAACTGCGGATGAGGCTGGTGTTCAAATTGTAGCGGGAGACACTAAGGTTGTGGAAGGCAGCGGCAATATTTATATCAATACCTCGGGAGTAGGAGAAATTCTTAAAGAAGGCATCAGTATTGCCAACTGCCAAGAGGGGGACTGTATCTTGCTGTCAGGCAATTTGGGAGAACACCATGCAGCTATTATGTCTGAGCGTATGGGCATTGAAAATAATATTGCCAGCGACTGTGCCCCCCTGTTTTCTTTAGTGGAAGGTTTGCTGGAGGCAGGTATTGATGTGCATTGTATGCGGGATGTAACCAGAGGAGGTCTGGGAACGGTGCTTAACGAAGTAGCTGACAGCTCCGCTTGCCAGGTGGAAATCCGCGAGACATCCTTGCCTGTCAGCAAGGAGATTCAAGGGTTTTGCAGTATACTAGGCTTGGATCCCCTGTACATGGCTAATGAAGGCAAAATGATTGCCGTAGTTCCGGGAGAGCAGGCAGAGCAAGCTTTGGCCGCTATGCAAAGAAATCCCTATGGTGCCTATGCCCAGATAATAGGTCGCATTGAAAAGGGTGCAGGAGTCCGGATGATTACTGCCTTGGGCGGCAGTCGAGCCGTGGATATTCTCTATGGAGAGGGATTGCCGCGAATCTGCTAAGGTGGAAGGCTAAAAGCTAAAACGATAGGTACCCATTGTGGTAGGGAGGTAGAACATGAAGATTGTGGATTTGACCCATTTTATTTCAGAAGATATGCCGGTGTATCCCGGCACAGAGGGACCTAAGTTTACACCAGCCAATTCCTACGAGGTAGACGGGTTTAAGGAAACCCTGATGACGATGTACACCCATACAGGCACCCACATGGACCCACCGGCGCATTTGTTTGCCGGGCGGACTACTTTAGATCAGTTCCCTGTTTCTCAATTTGCCGGCGTGGCCTGTGTCATCGACTGTTCTGATTTGCAAGAAGGGCAGCAGATTACCATGGATTACGTGAACCGACAGCGGGAAGCTGCGGAGAAAGCGGAATTTCTTTTGTTCAGCACGGGCTGGGAGGAATACTGGGGTACAGAACGCTATTTTGGCGATTATCCTTGCATCGACCAGGAGGTGGCAGACTTTCTGATTCAAGAAGGTAAAAAAGGGATTGGTCTGGATACCATCGGCTTGGACCCGATTGCAGATACGAATCTGACCTTACATAAAAAACTCTTTCGGGATAGTGAGATTGTTATTATTGAAAATCTGGAAAATTTGAAGGAGCTGAGAGGACAGAGTTTTACTTTCTGTGGGCTGCCCCTTAAGCATAAAGATGCGGATGGCTCTCCGATTCGAGCTATCGCTTTGCTGGAAGTATAAAAAGGTAATAGGAAAGGTGGATTGTCACCAGGCATAGGCCCGGCGGCCCTGGCATATATATTAGGAAAAGCGGGAAAGGACGTAAAGAAATATGAACAGCGTCAAGAAAGCACTAATATTATTTGTGGCAGGCGGCGGAGCGTATTACCTGATAGAGTTGATGTTCAGAGGCTACAGCCACGGAAGCATGTTCTTGGTGGGGGGCCTCTGTTTTTTGCTGGTGGGGCTTCTCAATGAGCAACTATCTTTTGATATGCCGTTAAAGTGGCAGATGCTTTTAGGCAGTCTGCTCATCACCGTGGTAGAACTGATCAGCGGCCTTATTGTAAACTCCTGGCTGGGCCTGAACGTGTGGGATTACAGCAGCCTGCCGTTCAACCTTTGGGGACAGATCAGTCTGCTTTTTACCATTTTGTGGATTCCGTTAAGCGGCGGAGCAATTCTTTTGGATGATTATCTGAGGTATCGGTGGTTTGGTGAAGAACGACCACATTACCGGTTTTGAAAGTTTGTAGAAATCTCCTATTTTAATAGCTAAGTTTTTGGTCGAAAGCGGCGCAGGGAAATCTTTCGCCGCTTTTTGTTATCTGTAATAAACCGTTTACATCTCCGCAAAATAGTTCCTAAGCGCATCTGCCTTTTGGATAATCAGGCTTTTGAGGGATGGGGGATATACGGACAATATCGTTTCTCCATAGCCGATAAAGTAATTCGCAATAAAGTTTTCTTCGCCTTTGTTGTAGAAACCTCGCAGGAAATACTCTCCGCTTTCCCAGGAAAGTTTCATCGAGGGATAATGTTCTTTATAGAATAAGTCCACCCCTTTCTTGGACAGCTTTATTTCAAAATCAATAGCATCTGGGGCTTTATATAATACATGGGCAGGTTTCAGAAATTGGGCTAGGGGCTTTGCTTGATATTGATTGGCTTCCTCCATCGCTAAAATTTTATCACAGCGAAATACCTGAGGGCTGTCGCTTTCAACATTACATCCCGTAGCGTACCACTGTCCATAAGCGGATGAAATATTAAAAAATTGAACGAAATAGTTAGTCGGAATGCCCTTTTTTTCATATAAGACCTTAGAAACTTTTTCTTCGATAGCATATTGCAGAACATCGCTTAAAAATGGACAGGGATTATGGTGCTGGATGGAAGCTAGACGGAACACACTTTCTACTCTGTGGAGCATATCTATTTTTTCTGGAGATAAACAGGTTTCAAATTTTTTCTTTAACTTTTCTACACTTAAATGAAACGGTGTCGTTTCATAATCTCTTAAGGTGAGCATGGAGAAATATAAAGCAAAGACCTCATCCATATTAAACACCATAGGGGACAGGAGTTTATTACTCAGGATGCCATAATAGCCATTTCGACCTGGCTGTGAATAGATCGGCATACCAATTAGCTCTAGAGATTGTACATCTCGCAGGGCAGTGCTTTTCGAAATATGATAGTTATTCATCAAATCTTTTAAGTTAAATGAATTTTTATCATTAAGAAATAGCATCATATCCTGTAGCCTTTCGGATTTATTCATCTTTACCTCCTTTGGGATTACATCTATAAGGTGTCGATAAATGACACCTTTTTATAGTATGCTACAATTACTTAAGAAAGAAAAGAGAAGGAGATATAAAACATGAAAAAATTATTTTTAGCCTCATCTTTTAAAGATGTAGCCCCTATATTAGCCAATTTTGAAAACAATCTCAAGGGTAAAACCGTCACCTTCATACCGACTGCAAGTCTGGTGGAAAAAGTTGTTTTCTATGTAGAGGCGGGGAAAAAGGCACTTGAAAAATTGGGCCTGATTATTGATGAATTAGACATATCTACAGCTACAGCCAATGAAATAAGCAGCAAATTAAAAGGCAACGATTTAATCTACGTAACCGGTGGGAATACTTTTTTCTTGCTGCAAGAACTGAAAAGAACCGGTGCTGATCAAATCATCGTGGAGGAAGTTAACGGGGGGAAGCTCTACATTGGTGAATCCGCAGGCGCCATGGTTACAGCAGCAAACATTGAATATGCCAAGAGCATGGATAGTGCCAAAAAAGCCCCAAACCTGATTGATTTTGATGCATTAGGCCTAGTAGACTTTTATACCGTACCCCACTATACCAATTCACCTTTTAAGAAAATCACCCAAAAGATAGTAGACAATTATTCTTCTACTTTGAACTTATCGCCGATTAGCAACCAGGATGCCATTTTGGTCAGCAGTAACGGGGTTAATATAGAAAGGATTTAAGTTTCTTTGTTTCTTTGAAGCTGTAGATTTTTGGATATTCCGGAAATATCGCAAGCTATATTTCCTATATAATAAAAAACCTATTGACTATACGGTAACCATATACTTTAGAATAGTAAATAGGAGGAAAACATCATGAAACTTTCACTTAAAATCAAGACAGCATATGGCGTTATTGCCATTGCAGACCAATGTCTATACTTTCTTTACGGAACATTTTTCCTGTTTTTTACTACCACGGTGGTAGGGCTGGACCCTGGCATCGCCGGAGCTATTGCGGCCTTAGGTGCTATATGGGATGCCTTGAGTGCTGCGGTTATCGGTTTTATTTCCGATCATACTTATTCCAGGTTCGGCAAGCGAAGGAGTTTTATTCTCTGCGCTTCCATACCGGTGGCTATCGCCACTACGCTGCTATTTACTGCCATTGAGGCAGATATGACGGTGAAAATTATCTATTACGTGTGTATGACACTGATATTCTGGACTGGTTTTGCATCCTTCTTCGTTCCATTTTTAGCATGGGGGGCAGAGCTGACGGAAGATTATAACGAACGAACTCGGCTCCGGTCCTTTGCCTATGTAGGCAATACCTTGGGCATGGCTATCGGTGCCGTGCTCCCGACCATTTTTGTGGATCACCTGCTCCAGATGGGAAGAACTCAGGCTCAAGCCTGGACTGGAACGGCAGCCATGGTGGCCGGCTGTGTGTTTTTATCCCTGATTATCGGCACCTTTATTATCAAGGAACCCAGCAATCTGGAGGACAAGGAGAAAGGAGAGCCCTTTTCCATCAAGGGTTCTTGGATTATGTTCCAAAATCTGGTGAAAAGCTTCAAAGAAATCTTTCAGTTAAAAGCACTTCGCTACGCCGTATATGGCAGTGTTTTATACTTAGCAGCTAACACCATATTTGTGGCGGACCGGCTGTACTTTTACACCTATAACATGGGACTGGATGCTTGGAGTATAACAGTTCTCATGGCCATTGAGCCTTTTGCGGGCATGTTATTTGTACCCATATTGATTATTACTGGTAAAAAGCTGGATAAACGAAGCCAATACTTGCTGGGCATGAGTTTGTGTGCGTTGAGCATGCTGGTGCTCCGGCTGGTGGGGACCACTAATTTCCTGGAAGCGGCCTTTATGCTGGTGGCCTTTGGCTTGGGGGCTATCTGCTATTGGCAGCTGATGCCAGCCATGATTTATGACGTTTGTGAGGTCGATGAGCTGGCCAGCGGCAAGCAGCGTCAGGGGACGATTGTGTCTTTGCAGGCTATGGCAGAGTCTATATCGGAGGCCATCGGCCTGCTCTTGCTGGGAAATATGCTCCAGTGGGCGGGATTTGACGGAAATGCGGCCGTTCAGCAGCCAACGGCACTGCTTTGGGTGGAAAACGCCTTTACCCTTATCCCTGGTATCTTTATGTTCTTGTCCGTATACGCTATCTATAAATATCCCATCACCAGAAAATCATTTAATCGGGTGCTGACTGCCGTGGAAAAGAAGCGGGCAGGAGAAGAGGTGGATTTGGCGTCTTTTAAGGATGTGTTAGGCTAAAGGCAGTCGGCAGAGCAGCGAGATTTTAATCATGTAATGGTCATAGCCGCACATGGACAGCTCATCCAGCATGGTATCTTCGTAAAAATATTCTCCGGGCAGATAGCCCTGCTCCAGCACGCTGTTTAAAAGCAGGCGGTAGCTTTCCGAAGCAGTATTAAAACCGTTTCGGTGGTAGATGACGGCGTAGGTGCCAGCGCCCTTGATGTGGATGTCTGGATAATTCTTGTGGGTCACCCGGGTGTAGATATGGGCGTAGGACCAGTAGGGACCGCCGGTAGGCATATGGGATGTGGGAATGGTGCTGCCGGTGGAATGAACCATGTAGAGGCCCATGTCCCGGCAGTAGTTGTAGTGCTTGGTGATTGCTGCCGCCAGGGTCAGGTCGTCGGCCTGACCGCTGTAAGGGGTGGCAATCAAATATTCCTCTGGCAGATCCACGTAATGAACGGTTTCTGTCTTCGCTTGTAAACTTTCTTTGGTCAGTTCTGTTTTGCTCTGAATGTAGGTTTTTATCCAGGTCAGCTGCCGGATTCTTTCCTCTACCGCCTGTTCCTTTTCGTGGAGCAGCTGGATGAGGCTTTCCGGGCTCCTGGTATCTAAATATTTTTTAATTTCCTTTAACGGCATGTCCAGCTCTTTCAGCATGGAGATAATCTCAAAGACTTCCACTTGTTGATGGGAGTAATACCGGTAGCCGTTGCTGCCAGTAATCTCTGGAGAAAAAAGACCAATATCATCGTAGTGGAACAAGGTTTGTTTTTTTACGTGGCACAGCTTTGCAAAGTCTCCGGTGGTAAAATAATTTTCTTTCTTGAAATCCATGGATCTTCTCCTTTACAATAGTTGGACGGACTTATCGTTGCCTAAATCCGGCTATTTTAGTATAATAGTAGTCAGGCAGATGCTGTTTTATAGGATAATACTTCATTTAATTAGTCAACAGTCCTATTATAGCCTATTCTGCCTGGCAAAAGAAACAGAGAAGGGCAGATTTTTCCGAATGCTTTTTAAAAGAAATGGAAAAGAACCGGGAACCTGCTAAGAAGAGTGGAAGAGGTCAGACATGAATTATATTGAAACGAAAATATATACGGGAAGAGACGGCATGGAGCATTTGCTTAATCTTTTGTCGGCAATGGGCCGGGAGGATGTGGTCATCGAGGATCCGGCTGATGTGGCCGAACTGATGGACAAAAAGAATTCATATGACTGGGATTATGTGGACGATGATGTCATGGAGCAGGCAGGTAGAGAACCTGCAGTTATTCTCTACTTGGAGGATTCTGCTGAGGGAAAAGCCCAGTTGGAAGAACTCCGCCAAGCAGTCGCTGGTTTGAAGGAACAGCTGGAATCTGGCAGCTTGGGAGCAGGCAAGGCTTTCGGACGGATGGAGGTAGAGGCCAGACCGGTGCGGGATGAGGACTGGAAGGATAACTGGAAGGAATACTTTAAACCGGCTAAGATTACAGAGCGAATTGTGGTGAAACCAACTTGGGAAGAATATGAGAAACAGTCGGAGGATGAATTGATCATCCAGATTGATCCGGGTATGGCTTTTGGCACGGGCACCCATGAAACAACCACTTTATGCATCCGGCTAATGGAGAAGTATCTCCAGGAGGGCGATGCCGTGCTGGATGTAGGCTGTGGATCAGGGATTTTGTCTATCGCTGCCGGTCTGTTGGGTATGAAGAATATCCTAGGCGTAGATATCGACCCGATAGCTGTTCAGGTATCCCAGGAAAATGTTCAATTAAATGGGCTTTCTCAGCTGGTAAACATTCAGTATGGGGATTTAACTAAAGGCATTGATTATAAGGCTGACTTGGTGGTGGCCAACCTCATGGCCGACTTGGTGATGATGCTGTCTGAGGATGTGGCTAAACATCTAAAGGGAAAGGGCTTGTTCATTTCCTCTGGTATTCTGGTGGAAAAGCAGGCGCAGGTGGCAGAGGCTATAGGAAGAAACGGCTTCGAAGTTATTGAGGTATTGGAGCAGGGCGATTGGTGTGCCATTGCGGCGAGGTTAAAGTAGATGAGCAGATTTTTTACGACACCAGAACAGGTGGGGGAAAAAACCATACGCATAGTAGATAAGCAAGATATTCAACATATGACGAAAGTTCTCCGGCTACGGGAAGGTGATCGGATTGACATTTCTGATTGTCAGCGCTGGGAATACCAGGCTGAGATTTTGGAGATTGACAAAGAGTATGTGGAGACGTTGATTTTGGACAAGCAGAAGTTTACCAGCGAACCCTTTACCAAAGTCACTTTATTTCAAGGACTTCCTAAGCAAGGTAAAATGGAAGTCATCATACAGAAGACCGTGGAGCTGGGTATTCACGAAGTGGTTCCGCTGTTTACAGACCGCACTGTCGTGACGGACAATAAGGGGAATCTCTCCAAGAAACAAGAACGTTGGCAGAAAGTGGCAGACGAAGCGGTGAAGCAGTGCAAACGAGGGCTTATTCCTCGGATTGGGGAGGCCTTGAAATTTCAGCAGCTGCTTCCGCTTTTAGATACCTTTGATCTGGTCCTATTCCCTTATGAAAATGAAGAGCAGAGGAATATTAAAACTGCACTGAGAGGCTTAGATCAGAAGCCGGAGACTGTGGCTTTAATCATTGGTCCGGAAGGGGGCTTTTCGGACCGAGAAGCGGAGTTGCTGAAAGGCACCAGAGCGCACTGTGTTACCTTGGGTAAAACGACTCTGCGGACAGAGACAGCAGGTATGGCAGCCCTGGCCATGGTCATGTACGAATTAGAATTATAAATGGCCTTCTTTGAGATGGCGTTAAAGAAAGAAGTCAACCCAGAGAAAATTTCTCTGATGAAATGGGCCAGAAAATGAAATCTTTAGTAGATATTCAAGATAAAAGCATATATAATAGAGACAGGACAAAATGTTTTAATATTTGGAGGTAAATGGTATGACAGAGAAAAAATTTTTTGTATGCAAGCATTGTGGAAATTTGGTGGAAGTAGTAAAGAGCTCAGGTGCACCAATGGTCTGTTGTGGAGATAACATGACGGAGCTTACAGCGAATACCGTAGAAGCCAGCACGGAAAAGCACTTGCCAGAAGTAAAGGTTGAAGGCAATGTAGTACATGCTAAGGTTGGTTCCGTTGAACATCCTATGCTGGAAGAGCATTACATCCAGTGGATTTACCTGCAGACGTCAAAGGGTGTACAGAGAAAGCACTTGGCTCCAGGAGAAAAGCCGGAGACGGAGTTCCATATGGCCATGAATGAAAAGCCGGAAGCTGTTTATGAATACTGCAATCTGCACGGACTGTGGAAGACAGAGATAAAGTAAACAGGGCGTCAGCAATAAAAACTAAATAAACCACATATCGTGTGAAAAACTAGAGCTGTTTCTACATAAGTTTTCTTATTGCAGAAACAGCTCTTTTCAGTTGCTATACTATTTTCAGCAGCTTGCCCCGTCCAAGGATTCAGGAGTAGCCTCAGCCGTGGCTGATGTCCAGTCTAATCCGGAACGCCCCCACATATAATAATCTATATAGGTTTATGAGAAATGGAGAGATCTTATGGCAATTAAAATTTTTATTGATCAGGGGCACAACCCGCAAAACCCCAATGCTGGAGCTGAGGCCAACGGACTGAGGGAGCAAGACATCACCTACGATATAGGCGTGCGTCTGGCGGCACTTTTAAACGGTAATCCCAACTTTGAAGCTAGGCTGTCAAGAAACTCCCCGGAGGAAGTGCTGGGGACCAGCAACGCCACCAGCCTTCAGGCTAGAGTTTATGGAGCCAATTCCTGGGGCGCTGATTTTTTTATCAGCCTTCACTGTAATTCCAGTGAAATTGCAGAGGCCAGCGGCAGCGAAGCCTTTGTATTCCGCATGGAGAGCCCAGCTTATGAAATGGGTCTGCGGATTTTGGAAGGACTGAACTATGCCACCGGACTAGAGAACAGAGGCGTATTTGTGCGGCCGACTTTATATGTGCTGCGGGCTACAGAGATGCCGTCTGTACTGGTGGAGATGGGGTACATCACCAACGTGCATGATGCGACTTTAATGGTAGAGGACCCTCAGAGCTTTGCCAGGGGCATCTACAATGGCATCCTCTTATTTTACGGCTTACTTTAAAGGCTGAGATATTAAATCGAGGCGAAGACGCTGTGGAACCCCTAACAGGGGAATTTCCCATTATATTAAGTACAAGGGCGGCAGAAAGATGCCGCCTTTTACGTGTCTTTTAATATGTCTTTGAAAAAGCTGGCACTGCTTTTGTCTGGAGGCCGGAGAAAGCGCCCCAGTCGATACAGGCTGTTTGGATCTCGGGATATTTTATTGACCTTTTGGCTGCAAGTCAAAGAGGCCTGAAAGCCCATTTCTTTTATGACCGCTTCGGATTCCTTGCTGTAGTAGCCGAAGGGATAAGCGATGGTGTTCGGGGTGGTGCCGGTATAATCCGTAATCTTCTGCTGCAAGAGCCCCACATCTTCCAGCATCTTTTCCCGATACGCGGTGGTGCTTTCCCCTGATTTTTCGCTGCAGCCCTTTCTCCCCTGATCATAGGTGTGCATGTCATAGGTGTGGTTTTGGATTTCCACATGACCGGAAAGAATCATTTCGTTAATCTGATTCCAGGTCAGATAGGAATAATAGGAATTGTTGATTTTAATTAAGCTGTAGCGGTCAGTCTGGGAGCCCAGTATGGAGATAACGGCTTTTTCATCGTACTGTTTGAGCAAGGGGAAGGCATAGAGGTAATTGTTATAAAATCCGTCGTCAAAGGTGAGAACAATGGGTTTTTCTGGCAAGGGAGTCCCTTGATGAACATAATTAATCAGCTGCTTCATGGTGACGGTGGAATAGCCCTGTTCTTGCAGGTAGGCTAGATCTTGCTCAAAACGGTCTGGGGAAATAAAGTATTGATTCTGCTGGCTGGGGTCTTTCACGAGCCCATGGTACATGATGATAGGGAGGGCGATGGTATCCTGGACTTCGTCTCCACTTTTGCCTGAAGGGGTATCGTTGTTTTCCATTTCTGAACTGCTGTGCTGAGCTTGACTGGTCCCCGCCCGGGGGGGAGAGATGTACAGCTGGTTGAAAATTGAAAAAGAAAGAAAAATGACTGCTAAGGCCAGAGATACCCAAATCCCTGGCCAGATAAATTTACGAAAGTGCATGAGAACCTCCCATCTATAATATATAAACTATATGAGGGAAGCAGGGGAAATATGAAGGCCTTAATGCCTTTAACTTGCAAAGGGCATTCCTTACATATTATATCTCGGGATTTGTTCCAAGATATAATCACATACTTTAACGACCATTCCTTGATTTTTCATTGCATGAAGAAGTTCTGAAATAAACTCATCATTTTCTTGGACTTCATCAGCGGCTTCTATCTGGCCGTCTTTTTCCCCCGATCGGATTTCAAGAATAGCTTTTTTTACATCCATATATTTTATGGGTTCATTTAAAAAAAGAAAGTCAGCGGAAAAGTCCATGTTTTCTGTCAGACGAAAAGGAAGCTCTTTGCCTGACAGCTTTGCATCAATCAGTCCCAATAATCTGCGCAATTCAAAGTGTGTTGCTGGTGCAATGCCATAAGACATAAGAAATTCATAGAATGGGTACTTTTCATTAGATAGCTTACAAATGGATAAATAATCAACGGTGGTTTTTAAATGGTTGATTTGTTGATTTAATTCTGCAATAACATTATTTTGCTTGTTCAATAAATTTTCCAGTTCAATTAATCTCTTTTCCATTTCTTATCCTCTCTATTTAAAGATTTTACTTTAGCCGATGACCACTTTCAGCCATGCTGTTCAGCCATTTTTCCTGTCCGCCTATGAAATCAAAAAAGTATCGGAACCTTGTTTCACTCATTTGCTTTTGCACCTCCCATAAGCGTTGAGGCCAGCTGCAAAACTTCCCTCATACGCTGTAATTCTTCTTCAGCTTTCTGCTTGCCGGTATCGGTTATCCGATATTCTTTTTTCTTGTTGTCTGATTCCGTTTCTAAAGGGGTAACCCACTTTTTCTTTACCAATGCATGGATTGCCCCATACAAAGTACCGGCCCCCAAAACAACCCGCCCATTGGTTTCTTGGTCAATAAACTGCATGATACCGTACCCATGATTTGGTTTATACAAAGCTAACAAAACAAGAAAAGTCGTTTCTGTCAGCGCACCGCCCTTTATATTATCCCGGATAAAAATCACTTCCAATCGTATTACGTTTAATGTAATAAAAATATATCGCTAAACGTAATATCTGTCAATAGATTTTCAATAAAAACGATTGAGGCCATATCGGTGACCTCTTTCAGATTAACGTAATTGGCACTTTTCATCGCTGTAATTGTGCTATATACTAAGTGAAAGAAGACATCTGGCGATGGGTACATTGGTGGTCTCAGATCAGAAGAAAATAATATTAAATAATAACAAATGCTATTCTAGCTTCAAAGAGAAGCAGAAAAGGGAGGAAATTATTATGTATAGAGAAATGAGAAGGAAAGACAAAAAGCTTTCAGAAGAAGACACGCTTCAAGTTTTAAAGACGGCACCGTATGGTATGCTGTCTACGGTGGGAGAGGATAATATTCCTTATGGGGTACCGATTAACTTTGTTTACAAGGATGACAAGGTGTTTTTTCATTCGGGAGTTGCAGGCCATAAATTAGATAATATAAAAATGAATGATAACGTTTCGTTTTGTGTTGTTACAGATGTAGAGACCCTACCAGCTGAATTTAACACGAAATTTAAAAGTGTTATTATTTTTGGCACAGCGGAAGAAGTACAGGAAGAGAAAAAAGTTGAAGTTTTTAAACTATTCTTAGAAAAGTTTTCTCCTGATTTTATGGAATCGGGTGTGGAATATATCCATAAGGCCAGCAAAGGTGCGCGGATATTTCAAATTAACATAGAACATATGACCGCAAAGGGAAAAATCTGATATGAATTACTTGGGAATGTGTGTAGGAATTGGTACATTTATCATTATAGGAGTTTTGCACCCCGTTGTTATTAAATCAGAATATTACCTGGGCACGAAGATATGGCCCCTTTTTCTTATAGCGGGGCTGGCTTGCATCGTTCTATCTTTATTTTTAGATCATTTAGCAATCGCTGCACTTTTATCCGTATTAGGGTTTTCCTTGTTGTGGAGTATCAAAGAACTTTTTGAACAAGAGCAAAGAGTAAAAAAAGGATGGTTTCCGAGCAATCCCCGGAAAAATAAGAAGGCATAGGTTTTGTTTGGCAGCAGTTTCTTTAAAATATCTGCCAATTTGCTGTGGGGTTTGGACCCATTAAGGCTGTTTGCTTTTATCCCAAATAGGTGGACAGGTTTCTGCTGTTGAAAAAATCTGCTCCATAAGGTATGATAAATGAAGTATAATTTGGAGGAGAAAAAGTTGATAAACAGTGAACAAAGGCAGGCCGGAAAGCTGCGGGTGGGGGTGAAGACCCTTGGCTGTAAGGTGAATCAATATGAAAGCGAAGCAATTAAAGAAAACTTTAAAAACTGCGGACATGAGATTGTGGATGAAAACGATTTTGCGGACGTATATATCATCAATACTTGTACGGTGACCAATTTAGCGGACAGAAAATCCCGGCAGTACATTCGTAAGATGAAACGGGTGAACCCCCTGAGCATTGTGACGGTAACCGGTTGCTACGCCCAGGTAAGCCCAGAGGAAGTGGCTGAAATTGAAGGGGTGGACATTGTAGCCGGAACGAATCAGAAAAGCAGGCTGGTGGAGTTAATCCAAGAACATAGGAATCAGTTAGAAAGTCATCAGGAAAGTCTGGTGGAAGATTATCGCCATCTGACAGAGTATGAGGAGACGGGGGTTATTACCTCCATGGAATCCAGGACTAGAGCTTATATAAAAATCCAAGAAGGCTGTGATCGATTTTGTTCTTATTGCGTCATCCCCTATGCCAGGGGGCCAGTGCGGAGCCGAAGAGCGGCGGATATTGTGAAGGAGGCTCAAAGCCTGCTGGAACAAGGCTTTAAGGAACTGATTCTGACGGGCATCAACACGGCATTATATGGAACGGAGACTTCCTTCGAGCAGAAGGAGCAATTGACGGGGATTGAAATCATCCTTCATGCCTTGGAGGAGCTGGGTGGCGAGTTTCGAGTGCGCTTAAGTTCCTTGGAACCGACGGTCATTCATGCGGACTATGTGAAGAGGCTGCTGAAATATAAACGGCTGTGTCCTCACCTGCATCTGTCCATTCAGAGCGGCAGTGACAAGATCCTTCAGGCTATGAACAGGCGATATGACAGGTCGGAATACTTGGAGATTGTGAATGTCTTAAAAGAATTTGATCCAGGCTATGGTGTTACCACAGACATGATTGTCGGATTCCCAGGAGAAACTGAGGCAGATTTCAGAGAGAGTCTGGAGATGGTAAATCAGGCAGGCTTTTGTAAGGTACATGCCTTTAAGTATTCCAAGCGGGCAGGCACCAAAGCGGCAGATATGAGAGAGCATGTGGCACCGGAGGTGAAGAACAGAAGGAGTCAGGAACTCATCGAAGCTGGAGCCCAGGCGGCGGAGCAGTTTTTTAAGAAAAATATTGGCGGCCAGCGGACGGTGTTAGCCGAAGAATATCTGGAGGAAGCGGGATGCCTTACCGGTTACACAGAAAATTATATCAAGACCTATATACCCTGCACAAAAGAGTTGGGTGAAAGATCGCTCAATGCCTTGATTGCCGTGGAGCTGACAGACCTGTACCGAGACGGCATGGCGGGACGGCTGGCGGAATAAGCTTTTCCCGGGAATGTTGGGTTAAAAAGCGGATAAGGCTTGAAAATCAGCGAAAAGAGGGGTATACTAAGCCCATTCATGTCCAATATCTGCGGTAATGCCGCAAGGATAAATTTATTAAGAAACCAAATTTGAAAAGGAGTGAAACATATGGCAGAGTGCATTTTCTGCAAGATTGCAGAGAAAGAAATACCATCTAATGTGGTCTATGAAGATGAACAGATCGTCTGCTTCCATGACTTAGAGCCACAGGCTCCCGTCCATGTACTGATTATTCCTAAAAAGCATATGGCCTCTCTGGATGAGGTTAGTGAAGAGGATCAGGCATTGCTGGGACATCTGATGGTGAAGGTCCGGGATATAGCGGAAAGTCTGGGATTGGAAAACGGATATCGGCTGGTGAACAACTGCGGGGAAGACGGTTTTCAGTCGGTAAAGCACGTTCATTTCCACCTTCTGGGTAAAAGAAAAATGACTTGGCCCCCAGGTTGATGAAAAATTTACTTGCCTTATGGGACAAATAATAGTATAATGTCAATGTTGTAGATGAAAACTGTTGGACCAGCATTCATTAGTTCATGAGAGGTCAGGAGGTGAATTGGATACATGGCACAAGTAGTTGTAAGAGAAAACGAAAGTTTGGAAAGCGCTCTTAAAAGATTTAAGCGTTCTTGCGCAAGAGACGGCGTAATGTCAGAATTGAGAAAAAGAGAACATTACGAAAAGCCTAGCGTAAAGAGAAAGAAGAAGTCTGAAGCTGCAAGAAAAAAGGCTAAGAAGTTCTAGTCGAGGTCGCAGGCTGAAATAGATTAGAGGTGTTTTAATTGACCTTAAAAGAAAGATTGACAAGTGACTTCAAGGATGCGATGAAAGCAAGAGATGAAGTTCGAAAAAATACAGTGAATTTTGTTCGTGCCGCCATTAAACAGTACGAGGTGGACAATCGGAAGGAGCTGGACGATGAAGGTGTTTTGGCGATTTTAACAAAACAAGTAAAAATGAGAAAAGACGCCCTCGCTGATTTTGAGAAAGCTGGAAGAACAGATCTTTTAGATTCCTACAACAAAGAGATAGAGATTCTCTTGTCCTACCTACCGGAACAGATGACCCCGGAAAAAATCGCAGAAGTGGTGAAAGCCACGGCTGAAGAGTTGGGCATTGAAGCTGCAAAGCAGAACATGGGTAAGCTCATGGGTGCTGTTATGCCGAAAGTAAAAGGCTTAGCAGACGGCGGAGCGGTAAAAAAAGCGGTAGAGGCATATCTATCATAATGAAACATTTAACACCCCAATCGCAATGATTGGGGTGTTTTTTCAATAGAAATTGATTAAATTTCCGGCATTTGCTGTTTTATAGATTGATTTCCTAGTAAACCGATGGTAAAATAGTAATATATTATTGCTATTACCTGATGAAATCAGTAGGTTGATGGGTGATAAATACCATATGTGAAAGCGGGGAGAAAAATGAAAGTATCAACAAAAGGAAGATATGCCTTGAGGCTGATGATCGATCTGGCGGAACACAATACCGGCGAATATATATCCCTTAAGGATATTTCTCAGAGACAAAATATATCTACAAAATATTTAGAGCAAATTGTGAGCCAGCTGTCCAAAGCCAGTTACTTAATCAGCGTCCGAGGTCCTCAAGGGGGCTATAAGTTGGCTAAGGCAGCCAAGGAATACACGGTAGGAGATATCCTGCGGGTGACGGAAGGAAAGTTTGCGCCTACCGCTTGTCTGCTGGACGAGGAGAACCAGTGTCAGATGTATGAGGAATGTGCTACTATCAGCTTTTGGGAAGGTCTGTATGAGGTGATTAATAAGTACATTGATTCTTATACGTTGGAAGACCTGGTGGAACAGCACCGTCAAAAAGGCACATGGGATTATATGATTTAAGCTGATTTGTGAAATAAAATAAGATTGAATTAGATGGGAGGTCTATATTATGTCAAAAATTTATAGCAGCCTTACGGAATTAATTGGCGGGACACCTCTTTTAGCCCTGAACAACTATGGGAGAAATCGGGAGCTAAAGGCGGAGATTTTAGCTAAATTGGAGTACTTCAATCCGGCGGGCAGCGTAAAGGATCGGGTAGCCTTGAACATGATTGAAGATGCGGAGAAAAAAGGTCTTTTAAAGCCAGGCAGCGTTATCATTGAGCCGACCAGCGGAAACACGGGTATCGGACTGGCGGCTGTCGCCGCTGCCAGAGGCTACAAGGCTATTTTGACCATGCCGGAAACCATGAGCATAGAGCGGCGAAACTTGCTGAAAGCGTATGGTGCAGATATCGTGCTGACGGAAGGCACGAAGGGGATGAAAGGGGCCATTGCTAAGGCCCAGGAGCTGGCGGCGGAAACGGAAGGCAGCTTTCTTCCCGCGCAGTTTGACAATCCCGCCAATCCGGCGGCCCACCGAGCAGCTACTGGACCGGAAATTTGGGCAGATACCGATGGACAAGTGGACATCTTCGTTTCGGCTGTAGGTACGGGCGGAACTCTTACTGGTGCAGGGGAATATTTAAAATCGCAGAATCCGCGAATTCAGATTGTTGCGGTGGAACCAGCTTCTTCGCCGGTGCTTTCCGGTGGCGCAGCGGGTGCTCACAAGATACAGGGTATTGGTGCAGGTTTTGTACCCGCCGTACTGAATACAAAGCTTTACGATGAAATTCTCCAGGCAGAAAATGAGAAGGCTTTTGAAACCGCCAGGGCGGTAGCCAGAGAGGAAGGCCTTCTGGTAGGCATCTCCTCGGGAGCAGCCTTGTGGGCGGCAGAGGAGCTGGCACGGCGTTCTGAAAACCAAGGTAAGCGGATTGTGGT
Source organism: Aminipila butyrica (assembly GCF_010669305.1). Taxonomy (NCBI): domain Bacteria; kingdom Bacillati; phylum Bacillota; class Clostridia; order Peptostreptococcales; family Anaerovoracaceae; genus Aminipila; species Aminipila butyrica. Next base: position 1,650,642 of record NZ_CP048649.1, read on the forward strand.
TCTCCTGCCGGATACTGGGGAGCGCTATCTATCCACGCCAAACTTTATTGAATAAGTTTAAAAGAAAATCTAAAAGAGAAAATGACCTGCCTCAGGTCATTTTTTTTTATATTTGTAATACATTGTTATGATGAGGTGAGAGGACTGTATGGATATAAAACATGAGCTGCTCTACGATTTTAACCTGCACATGCCCAGAGTTCTGGTCAGCGGCAGGACGGGAATTATCGACAATGTGAAAAAGATTGTCTTTGTATCGGAAAATAGCATTGTTATTGACAATGGCAAGCGCTTTACGGCTTTGAATGGCCACGAGCTGACGATAACACAAATTGAGGATGAAAGGGTGTTGGTGGCAGGTGAAATCAAATCAATCGAGTTTTATGGAACATTGGCTGCTGATACGGATTGAGGGCTTTAAACAACAGGAGCTGCTTTCCCAATGCATGAAAAAAAATATCCCTCTAAGGCAAATAAAAATTAAAAACAACATTGAATTGACCATGAGAGTCCGGCAGGAGGATTTTGACCTGGTGAAAAAACTGGGGAAAAATAAATACCGGTTTACCGTCTTATCAGAAGGCGGATACATCCCTCTGCTGTCTGGCCTGTTGGCCAACAAGGCTAGAATCCTGGGAATAGCTATATTTCTTTTTATCGTCTACTTCCAGACTTTATTTGTGTCTGAAATTCGTATAGAAGGCTATGAGGGATTTACAGAGAGAGAGGTTCGACAATGTCTCCGAGATGGAGGCATGTTCGAGGGCAGCCGGAAATCCATGGATTTAGAGAAGCTGAAACTTTATTTATATGATAAGCTGGACAACGTCGCTTTTGTGGGTATCAATATGAAAGGATGCTTAGCGGAGGTTCGCATTGTGGAGGGCACAATCAACCTGGAAAAGGTGGATAAATCCGCTCCTTGCCATATTGTAGCAGATCGAGAGGGCTATGTTGAGCGAGTTACGCCTATAGAAGGAATAAGAGCCGTAGATACGGGGGATTATGTAAATAAGGGAGATATTCTCATTGCTGGAAACATTCCCATTCAATCCACTACTTATGGACAGCCAGAGAACAGCCTTACAGAACGGTATGTCCACGCGGAGGGAAAGGTTACCGCACGAATCCCCTATTGGTTTGTATACAATCAAAGCGCCTATGAACGGGTAAAAAAGCCTACCGGAAAGTTTTTTTATACTTTTCAAGTTCAGCTGGGAGAAAAGACTCTCTCTACAGAGGAAATCTATCAGCCTTATGAGGTGTCCGTGAAAGAAGAGCTGAAAACCGTCAAAGGTCTTCGGCCTTTTCCCTTTTCTTTTTCTGTTGCTAAAGTAAACGAAGTGGAACTTTTTTCCAGAGAAAGAAGCAGGGAAGAGATGGAAAAACAGGTAAATAAGTTAATTCGGCAAGAAATAAAAGAAAAATTGCCTAAAAACACACAAATTTTAAATAAAAGTTTGTATTTTACCAATAAAAAAAATATAATAGAAGTGGCTGTAATGATTGAGTCATTACAGGAAATAGGAATGGAACAGGAGATTGTTATTGGAGAGAATGCAGAGCGAGGGGCTGAAACTGGAAATCAGTGAAGCCGTAGACAGAGGTGAGCTCTTTGGGAGCTTGGATTCCAATTTAAAGATTATCGAAGAATATTTTGCCATTACCATTATTCAGCGGGATAATGAACTGATATTGAAGGGGGACCAGGAGGGCGAGGCTCAGAAGGTCTTAACGGAGATGATGTCCATCATCTCCATGGGAGAAAAGCTGGATACTCAAAAGATCCATTACGTCATCGCGTTGTGCGAAAATGGCATGTCCTATAAAGAGAGCAAACTTAATAAAGATATCATCTGCTTTACCCACAAGGGTAAGCCCTTAAAACCTAAGACCATCGGTCAAAAGGACTATGTGAACAGCATCCGTCAAAAGGATATCGTCTTCGGCGTAGGACCGGCGGGTACCGGCAAGACTTATATTGCGGTAGCCATGGCCATCAGCGCCTTTAAAAATAAAGAAGTCCAGAAAATTATTCTGGCCAGGCCAGCGGTGGAAGCTGGAGAACGGCTGGGATTCCTGCCGGGAGACCTGCAAGAAAAGGTAGACCCTTATTTGAGGCCTCTTTACGATGCCCTCTATGATATTTTAGGGAGGGAAGGAGCCATGAGGCTGAAAGAAAAGGAAGTTATTGAGGTGGTGCCGCTGGCTTATATGAGAGGACGGACTCTGGACAATTCCTTCATTATTTTAGATGAAGCGCAAAATACCACCAAGGAGCAGATGAAAATGTTTCTCACCAGGTTGGGATTCGGCTCCAAGGCAGTTATCACGGGGGATATCACTCAAATTGACCTGCCTAGAGGAAAGAAGTCCGGGCTGGTGGATGCCATCAACGTTTTAAAGCCCGTGAAGGATATCGATTTCTGTTATTTAAAGGATGTGGATGTAGTTCGTCATGAACTGGTGAAAAAAATCATCAATGCCTACGAGCATTATTACAGCCAACATCCAGAACCAGAAGAAAAGAAGGATGGCATTGATATAAATTGATAATCGGTATAGGATATAGAGTAAACGCTATTGCTGTATGCGGATGATGAGGTGACAGGTATGAACATTATTTTTAGTGAAGAGAGAATGCCGGGACAAGCCGTCGTGGAGAAGATGACGGAAGCTGGAAAGCTGTGCATCATAGAAGAAGGCTTAGACCCCAAGGATATTGTAGTCAGTGTAACCTTTGTTGATGAAGAAGAAATACACCAGCTGAACAAGCAGTATCGGGAGGTGGACCGGGTGACAGATGTTCTTTCCTTTCCACAGTTTGATGACCTGACCAATTTGCCGAAGGGCGGGGAGGTCTGCATCGGCGATGTGGTCATCTGCCCGGAACAGGCCCTGTTGCAGGCAGATGATTTCGGCCATTCTCCAGAGAGAGAGTTGGTATACCTGTTTGTTCACAGTGTCTTCCACCTGCTGGGATATGATCATCTAGAGGAAGAAGACAAGGTGGCGATGCGGGAAAAAGAAGAGCGGATTATGAATCAGATAGGCATAGAGAGGTAAGGCTTTCATGAATGGAAAAGAACTGTTTTTAAAATCCAGACAAGCGGCTGATAAGGCTTATGCGCCGTTTTCACGCTTTCACGTCGGTGCAGCCCTTCTAGCTAAAAGCGGAAAGGTTTATACTGGCGTCAATGTGGAGAATTCTTCTTATGGGGCCACCATCTGCGCGGAGAGGACGGCCTTTACAAAGGCCATCTCCGAAGGCGAACTGGAGTTTGTGGCCATCGCCATCAGTGGAAATGGTGGGGAAGCTTGGCCTTGCGGCATATGCCGGCAGTTTATGTATGAGTTTTCACCAGATCTGCTGGTCATAACCGGAGCAGACGAAGAGCACTTGGAGCAGATGACGCTACGGGAATTACTGCCCCATGGATTTAAGTTGTAACAAAAGGAGAAATAGATTGAAATCAGGATTTATAGGAATAATCGGCAGGCCTAATGTGGGAAAATCTACGTTGATGAATGCCATATTAGGGGAGAAAATCTCCATTGCCACAGACAAGCCTCAGACCACTCGAAACAGTATTCGAGGTATTTACACCCGGATGGCGGAGACAAAAGGGCAGGATGACGTGCAAATGATCTTTATTGACACGCCAGGCATTCACAAGCCTAAAAACAAGCTGGGAAGCTATATGACCGGCATGGCGGTCAACACCTTTCGGGAGGTAGAGGTCATCGTTTTGTTGGTAGATGACGAGTTGTCCGCAGGAACAGGGGACAAGTACATCTTGGACTTACTGCGGGAGGTGGATACCCCTAAAATACTGGTGATTAACAAGATTGACAAGCTGGAGCCAGAGAAATATCGACGAATTTATGAGGAATATCAGTCTTTGAATATGTTCCAAGCAATCTTTGGAGCGGCGGCTATTCAGGGAAAGAATGTGGATGCCATCTTGAAGGAGATTGAAGGCTCGCTGGAGGAAGGACCGATGTACTTCCCGGCAGACATGGTTACCGATCACCCAGAACGGTTCATTGTCAGCGAGATTATCCGCGAAAAAGCGCTTTTATATTTGGAGCAGGAAGTGCCTCACGGTATCGCAGTAGAGATTGAAAGCTATAAAGAGGAGAAGAATCTGACCAGCATAGGGGCGGTAATTTACTGCGAAAGAAAATCCCATAAAGGCATCATTATCGGCAAAGAAGGCAAGAAATTAAAAGGCATCGGCAAAAGTGCCAGAATGGAAATCGAGGCCCTTCTGGGAAGCAAAGTATTCTTAGAACTGTGGGTAAAGGTGAAAGAAAACTGGCGAGACAGCGATTTTGCCTTATCCAATTTCGGCTATGACAACAGGGAATAGATATGTACACGGATACAGAAGGAATCGTTTTAAAAAGCATTAAGATGACCAGCGGCAGAAAAATGCTGGTATTATTTTCTTTAAAATATGGCAAGATAAGCGCAGCTACCAATATCAACGAAAAGGGCAGAAGTAAGTCTACTCTGGCCTTACGGCCCTTTACATACAGCCGCTTTGAGCTGTATAAAAACCGAGAGAGCTATAACATTAACAGCGCAGAGGTCATCAAGAGCTTTTACAAGATTGGCGAAGACGTAGATAAGTACATGTACGCCTCCTACATCTTGGAATATACAGATAAGATTCTTTCGGAAAATGAGCGGGCTCCGCAGATGTTTGATTTACTTCAGGACTATCTGGCCGCTCTGGAAAAGCGAAGCAAGTCTTATGCCACCTTGGCGCTGGCCTATCAGATTAAGTCACTGGCATTGCTGGGCTGTGCGCCTCAGCTGAAACAGTGTGTGTCTTGCGGAGAGAGGGGAAATCTCCGTTGGTTGGCGATTGGGGAAGGAGGCCTGATTTGTGAAAGCTGTTTAAATAAACTGAAGGGGAATACCAATGAATCATTGATTTATGACGCAAATTTTGGTATTATTGAAGCAGCGAACTACATGTTATCAAACCCACTGAAAAGCTTAGAAAATCTGGCTTTAAATCAGCAGACACAGGATAGTTTAAAGGAGCTTATACGGCGTTATATATCCTATCATTTAGATATCAGAGACCTGAAAAGCGAGAGCTTTCTCATGGAATAGTTTAAGGAGGTAAGAGTATGGAGATTACACTGGAAAAAATTGAGTTAGTGAAAGACAGAACCGGAGTCAGCTATAAAGAGGCGAAGGAAGCTTTGGAAGCCGCCGACGGCAGCGTTGTGGATGCCATTATCGCCATTGAGGAATCCATAGATGAGAAGACAAAGTCCAAGATTGGAGAAGGCAGTCTGCAGATTGTGGAAAAGATCAAGGAGACCGTTAGAAAAGGCAACGTATCTAAGATTATCATCAAGAAGGACGGAGAGGTTATGCTGAACCTGCCGGTTAATATCGGTATCTTAGGAACGATGTTGGCTCCTTGGGCTATGATTGCCGGTATGGTCGCCGCTTTCGGCACCAAGTGTGTGATTGAGCTGGTAAAGGATGATGGAGCAATTATCGACATCAGTGAGATGGCCAACGACACCATCGAGGATATTGTGGAAAAGGGTTCGGTCATTGCCGATGAAGTAAAAGTCCGCAGTACCGACGTGTACAACAACGTGAAGCATAAGACTTCGGATGCCTTAAATAAAGCGAAGAAGGAAGAGGAAGATGGCTGCTTCTACGACGAAGAAGATATGTCCTTCGAGGATGCGGAGGAAAATCTGGAGGAGGAGCCGGAAGAAAAGGCAGAAACCTTTGAGGCAGAAGATTTTGCAGAAGGCGAGGAATAATCCATTTCTTCAACTGAGTTTAGCAGAAATGAATACGTTAGATATCAAAAGACGAGCTATGCTCGTTTTTTGATAGTAATATAAAAACTAGGAGTGGTAGGTAAAAATGAGTAAGGAAATTACAATGGAGAAAATTACAGCTTTAGCCAAGAACAGAGGCTTTGTGTATTCCGGGTCCGAAATCTACGGAGGTCTGGCCAACACATGGGATTACGGTCCCATCGGTGTGGAACTGAAAAACAATGTAAAGAAGGCTTGGTGGAGAAAGTTTGTTCAGGAATCCAAGTATAACGTAGGACTGGACGCAGCCATTTTAATGAATCCGAAGACTTGGGTAGCTTCCGGCCACGTGGGTGGTTTTGCCGATCCACTCATCGACTGCAAGAGTTGTAAAGCCAGATTTCGGGCAGATAAACTCATTGAAGAATACATGAAGGAAGCAAATATCCCTGAAGTGACGGTGGATGGTTGGTCCAACGAAAAGCTGGAAGGCTACATTAAGGAAGAAGGAATTGCTTGTCCGGAATGCGGCAAAAACGATTTCACCAATATTCGTCAGTTCAATCTGATGTTTAAAACCTTTCAGGGGGTTACAGAGGATTCCAAAGCAGAGATATTCCTGAGACCAGAGACGGCCCAGGGCATTTTTGTCAACTTCAAAAACGTGCAGCGGACGTCCAGAAGAAAACTTCCTTTTGGTATCGCTCAGGTAGGAAAGTCCTTTAGAAACGAGATTACGCCGGGAAACTTCACCTTCCGAACTAGAGAATTTGAGCAGATGGAGCTGGAATTCTTCTGCAAACCAGGTACAGATCTGGAATGGTTCCACTATTGGAAGGACTACTGCGTGGCTTTCTTAAAGGCACTGAACATGAGCAGCGAAAACTTCCGCCTGCGGGATCACGAGCAGGAGGAGTTGTCCCATTACAGCAATGCCACCACGGATATTGAATATCTGTTCCCATTTGGCTGGGGCGAGTTGTGGGGTATTGCCGATCGAACAGATTTCGACTTGAAGCAGCACAGTGAACATTCTGGTCAGGAGATGAATTACACAGATCCAGAGACTAATGAAAAGTATATCCCTTACTGCATTGAACCTTCTTTGGGTGCAGACCGGGTTACGCTGGCATTCTTATGCGAAGCCTATGATGAAGAAGTCCTGACAGATGCCAACGGAAAAGAAGATGTAAGAGTGGTACTGCGATTCCATCCAGCGCTGGCGCCATTTAAGGCAGCAGTATTGCCTCTGGCTAAAAAACTGGCACCGATAGCGCAGCCTATTTATGAAGAGCTGTCCAAGTATTTCATGGTGGATTACGACGAAGCGGGCTCTATCGGCAAGCGGTACAGAAGAGAGGATGAGATCGGTACGCCGTTCAGCATCTGCGTGGATTTCGATACAGAAAGCGACGGCTGTGTAACCATCCGAGACCGGGATACTATGGAACAGGTACGGATTCCGGTAGCAGAGGTGAAGCAGTACATCGAAGAAAGGTTAGTATTCTAACCTTTTCAGAAGGGAAGAAATTCAAATGGAAAAATTTGTATATTCATTTAATGAAGGCTCAAAGGAAATGCGGGAGCTGTTAGGAGGGAAAGGCGCCAATTTAGCAGAAATGACTCAAATCGGTTTGCCAGTGCCTTTTGGCTTTACAGTCACTACAGAGGCATGTAACCAGTATTACCAGGAAGAGTGTCAAATTGCTGAAGATGTAATTGAACAAATTTTTGAAAAGCTTTCTGAACTGGAAAATGTGACAGACAAGGTATTTGGCGATAAAGAAAGACCTTTGCTGGTATCGGTGCGCTCTGGCTCCGTATTTTCTATGCCTGGCATGATGGATACCATTTTGAACCTAGGCCTGAACGATGATATCGTGGAAGGCCTGGCTGTACTTACTGAGAATCCGCGGTTTGCTTACGACAGCTACCGACGATTCATTCAGATGTTTGGCAACATCGTTTTGGAGATACCCAAGACAAAGTTTGAAGCTCTTTTGGAGAAGAAGAAGCAGGAGAAGTCTTATGGGGATGACCTGTCTCTGACCACAGAAGATATTCAAGAGCTTATTAAAGATTATAAGGTGCTTATTCAGCAGGAAATGGGCAGAGAGCTTACTCAAGACCCCAAAGAGCAGTTGATGGAAGCCATCATGGCTGTATTCCGCTCTTGGAATAACGAGCGAGCGGTATTATATAGGCAGTTGAACAACATCTCCTCCAGCCTGGGGACAGCGGTCAATGTTCAGTCTATGGTCTTTGGCAATATGGGGGAGCATTCCGGTACCGGAGTAGCTTTTACCAGAAATCCGATTGACGGCACTAGTGAGATTTTTGGTGAATTTCTCATGAATGCACAAGGAGAGGACGTGGTTTCGGGCCTGCGGACGCCGCTGCCTATCGACGGCATGGCGGAGTTCTTCCCGGAGGTTTACAAAGAGTTTCTGCGCATATCTAAGCTGCTGGAAGAGCATTTTACAGATATGCAGAATATTGAGTTCACCGTGGAAAAAAACAAGTTGTTTTTGCTTCAATCCCGAAACGCTAAGCGCACGGCGGAAGCTGCTGTGCGAATCGCCGTGGATATGGAGCAGGAGGAGCTCATTGATAAGCGGACTGCCGTCACCAGACTGGAACCGGAGCAAATCAGCCAGCTGCTTCACCCCCGTTTTGAAAAAGCGGATCTAAAGCGGGCAGAAAAGCTGGGGATTGGTCTTCCAGCTTCACCGGGAGCTGTGACTGGCCGCATTTGTTTCAGCGCGAAAGAGGCGGAGGCTGCTGCCTTAAATGGAGAAAAGGTCATTCTTACCCGGATGGAGACTTCTCCGGAGGATTTGGCAGGCATGGTAGCGGCAGAGGGCATTCTCACTGCAAGAGGGGGCATGACCTCTCATGCAGCAGTGGTGGCTAGAAGTATGGGGCGGTGTTGTATCGTTGGTTGTGGGGACATGACAGTGAATCAGCAACAGAAGACTCTCACCATTGGAAATGTAGTTCTCACCGATGCGGATTTTATCTCCTTGGATGGCATTTCAGGCATGGTTTACAAAGGGGATGTCAAGACGGTAACCCCAGAGCTTTCAGGCAATTTCGGTACCATTATGAAGTGGGCCGATGAAATACGAACCTTGAAAGTCCGGGCCAACGCGGACAACGGGCAGGAGGCTAAGGCGGCAGTCCAGTTTGGAGCAGAGGGCATTGGCCTTTGCCGGACGGAGCAGATGTTCCGCAAAGAAAACCGCATCCTGCTGATTCGTCAGCTGTTGCTGACAGAAAACGAGGATAAGATCAGGGAAAGCCTGTTGCAGCTGCTGCCTTTTCAAAAAAAGGAATTTAAGGCTATCTACGAAGCGATGCAAGACAGGCCGGTGACCATTCGCCTGTTAGACTTATCTTTTCATGAATTTCTGCCTAGCAGCCAGGAGGAGATTATTCGCCTGGCGGAGCAGCTCCATGTGTCCCTGGACCAGCTGAATCGACGTATTGACGAGCTGAGGGAACTAAACCCCATGCTGGGATATAGAGGGTGCCGCTTGGCAGTAACCTATCCGGATATAGCGGCCATGCAGACTGAGGCAATCATTTTGGCAGCCATTGAAATGAAGCGGGAAAAGAATCTGGACATTGCCCCAGAGATTATCATCCCTATGGTGGCTATGAGAAGTGAATTTGCTTTTATTAAGAAGATTGTGGTGGAAACCATCGATAGCTGCTTTAAAAAGGAGAACATGACCTTGAACTATTCGGTGGGGACGATGATTGAAGTACCTAGGGCGGCTCTTGTAGCTGATGAACTGGCCAGAGAGGCAGAGTTTTTCTCCTTTGGGACCAATGATTTAACACAGATGACCTTTGGCCTGTCTCGGGAGGATTCCCTGCCGATGATTCGGGAGTATCAAGGAAAACGGATTCTTGACAGCAATCCCTTTGAAACCATCGACAAAAAAGGGGTGGGTAAGCTGATTCAAATGGCAGCAGAAGCAGGCAAGTCCACCCGGCCAAACCTCAAAATGGGCATTTGTGGTGACCAATCCGGTGATCCGCAGACTGTAGCTTTCTGTCACAACCTAGGGCTGAACTACGTGTCCTGTGCCCCTTATAAGGTACCGGTGGCCAGACTGGCTGCTGCTCAGGCGGCTATCGGGCAGAAATAGGGGGAAACCGTTTTTACTATGAATGAACATATTTTAATCGTAGATGATGAAAAAGAAATCGCTGACTTACTAGAGGTTTATCTGCGAAATGACGGTTACCGGGTCCATAAGTTTTATAATGGCACCGATGCCTTGCAGTGCATCGATTCAACAAGATTAGATCTGGCGATACTAGATCTCATGCTTCCAGATATCGATGGATTTCAACTTTGCCAAAAGATTAGAGAAAAGTACTTTTTCCCCATTATTATGCTGACGGCAAAAGTGGAAGCGGGGGATAAAATAATGGGTCTGACTATGGGAGCAGACGATTATATAACAAAGCCCTTTAATTCTTTAGAAGTGGTAGCACGGGTTAAAACTCAATTGCGAAGATATACCAGATACAACAACGTACAGAATGTAGAAGCGGTTCCAGCAAAAGAGTACGACATAAAAGGGCTGCTGATTAATAAAGATATGCACAAGTGCTGGTTGTTTGGCCAAGAGATTTCCTTAACGCCTATCGAGTTTGCCTTGCTTTGGTACTTATGTGAACATCAGGGGAAGGTGGTTTCTTCTGAGGAGTTATTTGAAGCGGTATGGGCTGAAAAATACCTAGATAATAACAATACGGTTATGGCTCATATCGGCCGATTGCGTGAAAAGTTGAAAGAACCAGTCAAAAACCCTAAATTTATTAAAACCGTATGGGGAGTGGGATATACCATTGAATAAGGATATACAACGAGACAGCCATATACAGGGTGGTTTGAGAAGCCGATTAGCTGGGCGTATTGCCATTCAATATGTCCTTACTCTGGTGGGCTTTGCTGTTGGGTTGCTCTTATGTATTCTTTTGGCCTGGCAAGTCTGTTCTTCCATCACGTGGAGCCCTTACAATCCCTTCTATCAGATTCTTAGGTGGATGAGAGATGAGTTTCGCTTAGTGGTAGGCACGATAGGCTTTATCGGCTGGGGTGTCATCACTTATTATTTCTTCACTAAGGCCCTTAATTATCTGGATGAAGTAGTTGCTGCCTCTAAACAGCTTGTAGCAGACAAAGATCAGCCCATCGTTTTGCCGGAGGCGATAAAGATTGTGCAGGATGAATTGAATCTCTTTCGCGAACAGGCCTTGCGCAATGAGCTGCTGGCAAAAGAGGCCGAGCAGCGAAAGAATGACTTGGTGGTCTATTTGGCCCATGATTTAAAAACACCATTAACCTCTGTGATTGGTTATTTGACTTTGCTGCGGGATGAGAGGCAAATTTCCCCGGAATTGAGAGAGAAGTATTTGTCTATTTCCCTAGATAAAGCAGAGCGTTTGGAAGACTTAATTAACGAGTTTTTTGAAATTACCCGCTTTAATCTTTCTGCCAGCGTGCTTCAATACAGAACTGTAAACTTGACTCGCTTGCTGGAGCAGCTTATATTTGAGTTTCAACCCATGTTATCCAGTAAAAATTTAACCTGTCAGCTTCATAGTAGGCCGGATACGTCCATAAAATGTGACGTGGACAAAATTCAGCGGGTGTTTGATAACCTTCTACGCAATGCTGTCTTTTACAGCTTTGAAGGTGGCAGCATCCAGATCACCGTGGTGGAAAATCAACGAGACATCTCCATTAAGTTTATCAATCCAGGGGACACGATTCCCGAGGAAAAGCTGGAACGAATCTTTGAGCAGTTCTATCGTTTAGATACAGCTCGAGGCTCTAATAGTGGTGGTGCAGGACTAGGTCTGGCTATTGCAAAAGAGATTGTGGGCCTTCATAAAGGAACCATCCGGGCAGAAAGTAAAAACGAGCTTATTGAATTTGATGTGAATCTTCCTCTTTTGTAAGGAAATTGTAAGTATTTTTATATAAAAAAGTAGAAAATTCGTCAGGATAAACGAAAAAAGAGCATTTTTGTTCTTGATACAATGATTGTATCAAGACAAAAGTGCTTTTTTGTTTTGATTTATATAGAGAAGGGATAAAGAGATATGGCAAGAAAGAGATTGACTCAGGTGTTTCCGTTTTTGCTTCCTTTGCGCAAGTGGCAGCGAAAACAATGCTTTTATCTGCACATGTGGCTGGATGGCAACCAATATGCTAAGAAGAGGAGCGAAGATTTACTGCCGCAGCAGGTATTTGAAACCTCGTCGCTGATGCTGAACAAAAACAGCGGATTTAATATGAGGTATCAGATAAACAAGGTTCACAATCTAAAGGTTGCGTCTAAAAAAGTAGACCATCTGATTGTTAAACCAAAAGAGACGTTTTCCTTTTGGCAGCTGGTGAGGCATGCAGATCGGCATCAGCCCTACAAAGAAGGCTTAAATTTGGTGGATGGGAAGATTGTTGGCTCATACGGGGGCGGCTTATGCCAGCTCAGCAATATGTTGTTTTGGATGTTTCTCCACACACCGTTGACTATTGTGGAGCGTCATGGACATGCTGTAGAGTCTTTTCCAACGACCACAGAGACGCTGCCTTTGGGCACCGATGCCACCATCAGTGAAGGCTGGCTGGATTTGAAAGTAAGAAATGATACCCAGGACACTTTTCAGATTGTCGTGACTTTTGATGAAGAATACATGCACGGCTGCATACGGTCGAATGCAGAAAGCTTGGCAGAATATAAGCTTTTTAATCAGTCCGTTTCGTATTACAGAAAAAAAGGACGAGTTTACCAAAAGGCCTCAGTTGACTGCATCAAAAGGGATAAGCTGGGTCATAGAGAAGAACAGGTTTTTTTATACGAAAATCTATGTGAGATTGGTTATGCGCTGCCAGAGGACGTTTGCATGGAGGAAAAGGGGGATTAAATATGCAGGAGAAAAAAAAGAAAATTGCCGTAATTTTTGGGGGTAATTCGACAGAATACAAGGTATCGCTGCAATCAGCTGCTGCCGTTTTGCAAAATTTAGATGTGGAAAAATATGATATTGTTCCCTTGGGCATTACCAGAGGAGGGGACTGGTATCGCTATAAAGGGGAGTATGACAATATTCAAAACAACACGTGGGATGAGGATTTGAACCAGCTTGTTCCCGTGGTGGTTTCGCAGAATCGCACGTTAGGCGGGATTATTGAGATGTCTAAGGGAAAGAGCCGTGTAACAAAATTGGATTTTGCCTTCCCCATCCTACACGGAAAAAATGGTGAAGACGGCACGGTGCAAGGTCTCTTTGAGTTGGCGGGCATACAGGCAATCGGCTGCAATACGCTGTCTTCTGCCCTGTGCATGGATAAAAACAGAGCCCACAAGATGGTTAGCACCGCAGGCATTTCTATACCTAAATCCATTACCTTGAAAGGAGCCGAAAGAAAGGAAGCGCTGGAGAAGATTACTGAGCAATTGATGTACCCGGTTTTTGTGAAACCTGTCTGCGGTGGTTCCTCTTGTGGCATGACAAAAGTCTATGAGGAAAAAGATTTGCAAGAGGCTATTGAATTTGCCTTGAAACATGACGATGAAGTCATCGTGGAGGAAGAAGTTCAGGGTTTTGAAGTGGGCTGTGCGGTGTTAGGGGAAGAGTCGTTAACCATCGGACGGGTGGATGAAATAGAGTTGGATGATGTATTTTTCGATTATGAAGAAAAATACACCCAGAAAAATTCAACGATTCATATGCCTGCAAGAATTGATGCCCTTTGTGAAAAGAAGATACAGGAAACCGCCAAGACTATCTATAAGGTCTTGGGCTGCTCTGGCTTTGCCAGAGTGGACATGTTCCTAACCTCATCTGGCGACATTGTATTTAATGAGGTCAATACCATCCCCGGTCTTACTGCCCACAGCAGATATCCAAATATGATGAAAGGCATTGGCTTGTCCTTTGAAGAACTGCTGGACAAGCTGATTGGGCTGTACGTTGAGCATGAATAAGATCTTATTATCAACAGAGCAAATTTATAGGGGGAATTTGCTTCTTGTAAATAAAGACTTTCCGGTGAAGACTTCCGGTGAAGGTGGATTTGTGCCGGTGGATTCCAGATTCCCGGAGATATTAATCAAGAGTCAGGCGGCAAAAGCTTTTCGTTGGATATTAGAAGAAATCGGCGGCTCTAACGAAATCATTCCGGTCAGCGGATATCGTCCTTCAGCAGAACAGGAAAAAATTTATGAAAGCTCCATGGAGGAATACGGAGAACTTTTCACCAGAAAATTTGTGGCCAAGCCCTACCACAGTGAGCATCAGACTGGGCTTGCTATCGACTTGGGGGAGAAGAAAGAACACATCGATTTTATCTGTCCAGACTTTCCCTATAGAGGCATTTGTCAGCAATTTCGCAGAAGAGCTGCCCATTACGGCTTTATTCAGCGTTATTCTGAAGAAAAGGAAGCCATTACAGGCATTGCCCACGAACCGTGGCATTTTCGCTATGTGGGTTATCCCCATTCACAGATTATCAGCAAAAAGGGCCTAGCCTTTGAAGAATATATAGCTTTCCTCAAAAGGTTTTCGGCCCATAAAAAATATGTGTTTCAGCGAAAAGGCCAGCTGCCCATTCATGTATTTTACGTGCCGGCAGATGCTTCCGGAATAACGGCAGTTTCCCTGCCAGAGCAAGGGGTTCATGAGATTTCCGGTAATAATTCAGACGGTTTTATCGTGACTCATTGGCCAGACGGTACTATTGACTTTCGAAGATGATAATATCATCTCCTATTTTGACAATGGAATTCCAAGGGAGCTGCATGTAGTCGTGGGTGGAGAGAAAGCTGATTTTTGACTGGAAGTTGGGAACCAGGATGGATTTAATCCGACCGCTTTCCTTTTCAAAGAGCATTTCTGCATCCCAAAGCTGTCCGTGCCTGCTGCCGTTTCGCAAATCTACGATTTCTTTATCACCAATTTCACTTAATCGCATAATGAACCTCCATTTAGCAAATAATAATGATGTTCAAAGGGAAATAGACCGGAAAAACCGGTCATATAATAGTATTTATTGAAGGAGGGTTTTATGAACAATTTTGTGAACCAGGAAGAAGAAATCGACCAGGGTTCTGGGAAAAAAGAGTCGGACAGTTCCGAAGCGAAGGAGAACATTTTAGAGCTGGGTGTAACCAATATGGTAGAGGATTTTAAGAGTGATATCTTGTGTCTGCCCATCATCGGAAGTATTGAAGGTCATACTTTTGCTTCACCTACGGACAAGACTACGAAATACGAGCATATCATACCTCAGTTGACAGCCATCGAGCAGAACGACCAGATCCAGGGATTGCTAATCATTTTAAATACAGTAGGGGGCGATGTAGAGGCCGGCTTAGCTATAGCAGAATTAATTGCCACCCTATCTAAGCCCACCGTATCATTGGTTCTGGGCGGGGGGCATAGCATCGGTATTCCACTAGCTACTGCCGCCAATTATTCTTTTATCGCCGAAAGTGCTACGATGACCCTTCATCCTATCCGCATGAGCGGCATGATTATCGGTGCAGAGCCTACCTATGACTACTTTCGAAAGATGCAGGATCGGATTATAGACTTTATCATTCGCACTTCTCACGCAGATCGGGATCATATCGTAAGCTTGATGAATTGTACCGATAATATGTCTAACGATGTAGGCACCGTGCTGTTCAGCCACGATGCAGTGAAAGTGGGGCTGATTGAAGAGATCGGCGGACTGAGCCAGTCCCTGAACAAGCTGTATCAGATGATTGAAGAAGAGCATTGCAAAAATCAGCAGCCGGTAAAAGAAAAAGAGCTTTCAAAGAAAAAATAAAGATTGACATTTATTTCCATAATACCTTATACTGAAAAAACAATATGGTATTTGGAGGGATTTATGGATATTATTACAATACTCTTTGTGTCGGCAGACGCGGCCTATGCCAAGGCGCTTGCCAGCTGTGTAACAGAAACAAGCAAAAACATGGTTTTTACTCTTTTGGATTCCCAGGCATATCTTCGCGGGAATTTTGCTATGCCCAATTTGATACTTTTCGACTGGATGGTGCCGGAGCAGGAAGGGGAAGCTGGAGCAGGTGTTGTCCGCCTGAGCGAACGGGCTGGAGAGGCGGACCTTTTTCGCTACGATACAGCGGAAAATCTGGCAGCTCAGCTGCTGACTTTCTATAGTGCAAAGACAGGGAGGAGCTTTCCTAGACCCGTAAATGGGCCGGGGAAGCTGGTCCTTTTTTGCAGTGCTTGCGGCGGAACGGGAAAGACCTCCGTGGCCCTGGGGCTGGCAGAGGAACTAAGCCGGTTTCACGGTAAGCGGGTGCTGTATCTCAGCGGAGAAGAGGTGGAGTCCACCGGTACTTATTTTCAAGAAGAGCGTAAAAAAAGTTTGTCCAAC
The DNA here is from genome assembly GCF_010669305.1 of Aminipila butyrica. NCBI lineage: Bacteria > Bacillati > Bacillota > Clostridia > Peptostreptococcales > Anaerovoracaceae > Aminipila > Aminipila butyrica. The sequence continues at coordinate 1,666,882 of NZ_CP048649.1, forward strand.
TACTTGTATCAACTGGCAAAGCAGAAAGATTGTTGCTTCCCGTTGGAAGGCGCTGTCCTTTGCAGCAGTTACGGCGTGTTGGCTTTTTCACCTGCTGCCGGGCGGAATCCGTTAAAGGAATTGACCATGGCGGAATGGAGCGATTTCTTAGAGGCACTACAGAAGGCTGCCCCGCTGGATTATATTTTCGTAGATGGGGATGATACATTGGGAGAAGAAGGAATCTGGCTGGCTTCTGTCTGCCAGCACATTTGTCTCGTGAGCAGGCCAGAGCAGAATCAGCGGCAAGAGCGCTATGGCCGTTACTTAGAGCACTGCTTGGGCCGTCAGGTATGGGATAAGATGATTTGGGTAGTAAATTTCGCAGAAGATGAAAACCGAGGTGAAGCTGGAAGGGAATTCATTCCAGCAGCTGAGGTCGCATGGGGAAACGGTCAGACGGTTAAGACCGTCTATGTGGAACGAGATGAGGCCAGCTTTATTCATGGGCAGAGGACAGACGGCTCAGCCTTTACAACCATCAGTATTGAGCGAGAGTTTGGTACAGGCATGAAGCAGCTTTCGTCAGAATTAACATGGATTTTACAATAGTTTAACAAGGGAACTCTTTTTACCTGGAGTGTAGAGCGGTATCCTATTTAATATAAGAGGTAATATAAAAGGATATAAATTCATACAGGCGAAAGGTGAGGGTCATGGAGATGAATGGGTTTCAGGTACTGATTACGCTGGTAGGCAGCGTTGCGGTGTTTATTTACGGGATGAACCTGATGAGCGATGGATTGCAGCGGGCAGCAGGAGAACGGATGCGGAAACTCCTAGCCTATTTTACAAAGAATCCACTGATGGGCGTTCTGGCTGGAGCACTGACGGCAGCAGTCCTGCAAAGCAGCAGTGCCACGACGGTGATGGTCATCGGCTTTGTCAGTGCCGGGTTGATGAATTTGCCTCAAGCCATCTGCATGGTGCTGGGGGCCAACATCGGGGCTACAGCAACGTCCCAGTTGATTGCCTTTCAAATAGGAAATTACTTTTGGCTGCTGATTTTGGTGGGATTTTTGCTGCAAATCTGTATGAAAAAAGAAACCTGGATTAACGTAGGACAGGCTATATTTGCTTTCGGGTTACTGTTTTTGAGCATGAACCTCATGGGTACAGCCATGGGAGCGGTAGCGGCTTCTCCGAAAACGGGAGCTTTTTTTCTGTGGGTACAAGAGCTGCCGATTATAGGAGTGCTGGCAGGTGCGGCGGTGACTATGGCTTTCCAGAGCAGCACCGCATCCATTGCCTTGATTCAGAGCCTGGGCAGTCAGGCCGTAATAGGCGGTGCAGCCAGTGCAGTAAGTCTTCAAAGTGCGCTGGCCATGGTGCTGGGTACAAACATCGGTACCACCATTACTGCTGCTCTGGCTTCCGTCGGGTCTACGGCCAATGCTAAGCGGACGGCAGCAGCTCATATTATCTTCAATGTGGCGGGAATGGTTTTATTTTTGATTTTTCTGCCATTGTATGTTAACTTTATTCAATTCATTTCTCCTGCTGGCCCGGAATATGACGTCTTGGCCAGACAGGTGGCAAATGGGCACATGTTCTTCAATCTGATTAACACGCTGATCTTCCTGCCTTTCCTCTGGCTTTTGGTGAAAGCAGTGGTCAAGTTGATTCCGGGCAAAGATGCGGATAAATTGCCAGCGCAGCCCCAGTACTTAGATTATAACATCATTGAACAGCCGGTTTTCGCCATTCACTTGGCGACTAAGGAATTGCTGCGGATGGGCGGATTCGCCTTGCAGATGATTAAGGATACCAAAAAAGCTTTTATTGCCAACGATACAGACGCGGTGAAGTCGGTGTTTAAGACGGAAGCGGTAATCAATGGGCTTCAGCAGGAAACTGTCAAGTATCTGGCATCCATCTTTGCTACCGACACCTTAACCGAGCATCAGGGTAAGCTGGTATCCGGTCTTATCCATATTGCCTCCGACTTGGAGCACATTGGCGATAACTGCGTCAATATTACAGAGTTTGCGGAAGAAAAAATGCGCAATGGCTATGAGTTTTCTGACATTGCTTGTGCAGAAATCTATGAATGCTTTGACCAGGCCAATCGTATGACCAGCACCGTTTTGAAAGCCCTGGAAGAAAGTGACGCCCACTTGGCGCAAGATTTGCTCCTGCAAGAGGAAGAAATGAACCGTACCGAGGAGCGGCTGAAAAAGCAACACATCAAACGGTTGTACGATAAGAGCTGTTCTCCAGAATTTACCGTAATGTATACAGATATTATCCATAATATTGAACGAATAGGAGATTCCTGTAAGAAAATTGCCGATGCAGTCCTATCGGATATTCAGTTTAATGAAAATAATCTGACAAATAGAGAAATTTAAGGGTGCGTGACACCGGTCATCTGTGTTAAAATTAAAACATAGGCTAAGCTAAGCTGATATGGGATAGGCAGGGGCACTTGCCTGACCGTGTATCAGCTTAAATTATATAGGCAGGGATGAAGGAACAAAATGAAAAAGATACTGATCATTGAGGATGAACCCAACATCATCGAGTTGGTGGGATATAATCTGAAAAATAATGGGTATGAATATATCAGCGCCGAAGATGGGATTATGGGCATTACCTTGGTACACCGGGAGAAGCCGGATTTAATTCTGCTTGATATTATGCTGCCCGGAAAAAATGGCCATGAAATATGCAGGGAGTTGCGGGAAGATGGCAACAAAACCCCCATTATCATGCTTACTGCCAAGAGTGATGAGGTGGATAAAATTCTCGGACTGGAATTTGGTGCGGATGATTACATGACAAAACCTTTCAGCATAAGAGAATTGATGGCTAGAATCAAGGCCGTCCTCCGGCGGTATGAGGAAAATACGTTCCGTCCGCCTAACAGCGAACACATCTTGGGACTGGACCATTTGCAGATTAATACGGACCGCCACGAGGTCACGTTGGGAGGAAAGCCTGTGGAACTGACTTTAAAAGAATTTGAGCTCTTGTGTTTCCTCATGGAAAATCGAGGTCACGTTTTTTCCAGAGATCAGCTGCTGGATAAGGTCTGGGGCATTGATTACGCAGGAGAAACCAGAACGGTAGACGTTCATATTCGTTATCTGAGAAAAAAATTAGGGCAGGACGACAATGAAGACAAATATATACAGACCATCCGAGGAAAGGGTTATAAGATGCGATGAAAAAGCGTTTTTTACTGGCTTCTATGGGAATCACGGTCTGCAATGTCCTGCTGCTTCTATCTGTCATATCCTATTTTGCCTATATTGAATCCAGCGGCCGGGTGGGAGCCTTCTCCTTTATGTTAAACAACCGGCATTTCGGCATGACAATGATTATTTGTGTAGCCTGCTCAGGGATTTTTTCCTTACTTATTTACAATCAACTCATGAAACCAGTGCGAAGACTTCAAGAACAGATGGTACAAACCACTGAGGAGAACAAACGGGCAGAGCAGATTCGCAGTGAATTTGTGGCCAATGTAACCCATGAACTGAAAACGCCCCTGACCTCTATCTCTGGGTTTATTGAGACCTTGCAAGATGGCGCGGCAGAGGACCCGGAGATTCGCAGTAAGTTTATCGACATTATCGCTATTGAGACCGCCAGGCTGGAGCGTTTAATCCAGGATGTGCTGGTTCTTTCTGAAATCGAAAATAAAAAGACACCTCTGGCGGTGGGTATCATCGATACCAGAGAATGTCTAGCCAATCTAATCTCTACCATGGAGCCTATTGCAAACAGCAAGAACATCCATCTAGAGGCCCAGCTGGCCCAAGACTGTTATATTGAGGGCAATCGGGACCGTTTTATTCAAATGATGATGAATTTAATTGAAAATGCCATTAAATATTCTAAAGAAGGCGGAGAAGGAAAGGTGCTGGTAACCTCTCGCTTGGATGCAGGGAAGGTGTACATTCAGGTTAGCGATAACGGCATCGGCATAGCAGAAGAACATTTCGGAAGACTTTTTGAGAGATTTTACCGAGTAGATAAATCCAGAACAAAGAAGGGTGGTGGAACAGGACTAGGACTTTCAATCGTCAAGCATATTGCATTTTTGCTTCATGCAGAAGTGAATGTGAAGAGTAAGTTGGGTGAAGGCTCGACCTTTACCGTGATTTTTATCCGGAAGGAGGAATAGATGGAACATCTTGATTTTTTAATACGCGACTTAGCCTTAATACTGGTGGTGGCCAGCATCACGACTATTATCTTTAAAAAGATAAAGCAGCCGCTGGTCTTAGGCTATCTTTTAGCAGGATTTTTGACCAGTGCTAATTTTTCAATACTGCCTAATATCATGGATCCGGAGAATATCCATATCTGGGGGGAGTTAGGAATTATCTTTCTAATGTTCGCCTTGGGGCTGGAATTCAGCTTTCATAAAATTGCTAACATCGGCGGCAGTGCCATTGTTACGGCTCTAACGGTCATGACTGCCATGGTGTTTATTGGATATGGCGTGGGCCAGCTGATGGGCTGGAGCCAGATGGACAGTATATTTTTAGGAGGCATGCTTTCCATGTCCTCTACGATGATTATTCTTAAGGCCTACGACGAACTGGGTCTGAAACAGAAAAAGTTTGCCCAGCTGGTACTGGGAACCTTGATTGTGGAAGACGTTATGGCAATCTTCATGCTGATTGTGCTGTCTACTTTGTCCGTCAGCAAGAACATCTCTGGCTTAGAGCTGGGCGGTCAAATCGGTATGATGCTGCTATATTTAATCATTTGGCTCATGTTGGGCGTTTACCTGATTCCTACAGCCTTGAAGAAGGCCAGCAAGTATTTAAATGATGAAACCTTGTTAATCGTTTCTCTGGGCCTATGTCTGGCCATGGTGGTTATTGCCAACTACATGGGATTCTCTTCTGCTCTCGGTGCTTTTCTGGCCGGCTCTATTCTGGCAGGTACCGTCAAAGGAGAGAAAATCGAAGAATTACTCCATCCAATCAAAGATTTCTTTGGTGCTATCTTCTTCGTATCGGTGGGCATGCTGGTAAATCCAGATTTGATTGTACAATATGCAGGACCTATCCTGCTGATTACTGTGGTGACAATTCTAGGTCAGATGACCTTCTCTTTTATAGGAGTGCTCCTGTCGGGGCAAACTCTGCGAACCGCTGTAGGTGCTGGCATGAGCATGGTGCAAATCGGCGAATTTTCCTTTATCATTGCATCCTTGGGCACAACCCTAGGAGTTACCAGTGATTTCTTGTATCCCATCGTGGTATCGGTTTCCGTTATTACTACCTTTACAACGCCTATGTTTATTAAAAAAGGGGAACCCGTCTATGGCTTGATTAGCAGGTCTCTGCCGAAGCGGACTTTGAAGAAAATTAAGCAGTATACTTCTGAAAAGCAAAATGAAAATGAGAAAGATCCAGATTGGAAGGAATTTCTTAGCAAATATATTCCAAGAACAGCCATCACGATTATCATTCTAATCTGTATCTATATAGGGGGCATTCACTTTGTCGCACCAATTCTGGATCATTATGGTATGGTTATGGAATATGCCGAGTGGGTAACAGCAGTCATAACGATTGTATTGATGGCACCTATTATCAATCTGATGTCCTATAAGCGAAATGTTATGTATACAAAACTGTGGCTGAAAAACAAGACTAACCGCCTGCCGCTGTTGGTATTCCGTGGCTTTCGAGTAGTGGTTTCCCTGTTTTTCGTCATGCTGACAATCAAGACTATGACGAATATACCAGTGTGGATCCTTTGGATTATTTCACTTGTTATCGTCTTTTTCAGCATCAAGTCAGACTTTATGATCAGCCATTCCATCAAAATTGAGACCCGGTTTATCGCCAACTTTAATGAGCGGATACTGGAGCGAAAAAAGAAGGAAAAGGGTGTGGTGAAAGGATATCGCTGGCTGGATGAGACTTTATTGGTGGAAGAATACGAAATCAAACAGATTCTGATGGATGAACCGGAGAAAAATATATTTGCCCGTCGTAAGCTGGGGATTCAAATCATCAAGATTATCCGCAAGGATCATCACATCAATATTCCTGATATTCGAGCCGGCGTGAGAGAGGGAGATATCCTGGTGGTCATGGGAAAGAAGAACAATTTGGAATCCTATGAGATGTCCCTGGAAAACACGGTAGTCTTTTCTAAGAGAAAAGAAATGCTTACCTTGAGGGATTATACTTACGGTCAGGTGTTCATTTCTACGGATAAGGAGAATCATCTGTTGTGTATGGCTGTGAATGTGACTAACCAATGTGAGTTCTGCAACAAGACGATTCAGATGTCCCGGATACGGGAGAAATATCATGGTTTTGTTATCGGTATAGACCGAGGCGCTTTGTCTATGGTCACGCCTAACAAGAACACTCATATCCGAGAAGGGGATGTGTTGTGGGTGCTGGGCGCACAAGCTACCGTTGATCGATTCCTGCGGGATGGTATTCTCAATTAAATAAGCCGGTAATTTTTTTCATATGGCTTAAATCCTGAAAAAATTACAATAATCAAATAATGTCGAAATAAAACAGTTGTAAAATATTTACAACTGTTTTATTATATTGTTATAAGTAATAAAAAGGAAGAAAAGTATTAAAATGGATATTGATGAAAAGCAGGTGGTTCCTCAGGCGCTTATTATGGATCTGACAGCAGATCTGCGAAGAATGATTGGTCATACCAGCTTGGAGGATGACGAAGAACAAATCTTTGCCTTGATGGAAGAAGCCATCTTGGCGGACAGCCGTTTGGAATTGTATAGTTTTAAGGTTAAAGCTCGATTGATTCATCAGGTGTATTACACCATTCGCAAAGACTTGGGCATTCTTCATCCTTACAGCCAGGACCCCCAGGTGACAGAAATCATGGTTAACGGCAGGGACCATATCTTTATCGAGCGTCAAGGGATTATCGAAAAGCTAGAGCAGCGATTTACTACCACAGAAGAGCTGGAGGAGCTGATTCGCCGGATTGCAGGCCGAGTCCATCGAGAAATAAATGAACTCAATCCCATCGTCGATGCCAGACTGCCCGATGGCTCTCGAGTCAACGCGGTTTACAAGAATGTTGCTTTAGGCGGCCCCAGCTTGACCATTCGAAAATTTCCTGAAAAGGCTTTTTCGATGCAGGACTTAGTAAGTTTTGGAACTATTACCCAAGAAGCAGCAGATTTTTTAGCGTGTATGGTGGTGGCAGGAGAAAATATTTTTATCAGTGGCGGGACTGGCAGTGGCAAGACCAGCTTGCTAAATGTGTTGTCTACCTATATTCCTCATCAGGAGCGCATCATCGTCATCGAAGATTCTGCGGAGCTCCAACTCCACGGCGTAGAAAACCTTGTGCGGTTGGAATGTAGGAATGCCAATGTTCAGGGGAAGGGGCTGGTAGATATGCAGCAGCTAATTAAGACCAGCTTGCGAATGAGGCCCAACCGCATTATCGTCGGGGAGGTTCGGGGAAAGGAGGTGTTGGACATGCTCCAAGCTTTTAATACCGGTCACGATGGGTCCTTATCTACGGGCCACGGAAATTCTGTCTCCGGTATGCTGAAGCGTCTGGAAACTATGGTGCTGCAAGCAGCCGAATTTCCCATAGACGCTATCCGCAGTCAAATTGCGGAGGGTATTGATATTATGGTTCATTTGGGGCGGCTGCCAGACAAGTCTCGGCGGGTGTTGGAGATTGCAGAAATATGTGGCTATGAGGGACATGACTATATCATCAACAGTCTGTTTCAATATCAGGTGGAGCGAGGGCTGGAACGGACAGGAAATAAGCTGGTTCGAGAAGAAAAGCTGAAGTTGAGAGGAGTGAAGGCGTGAGAGATAAAGCAGTTGACCGTATAAAAAATTATGGTAATAAGAGGGTGGAGGGGCAGGATGGCTTTGGGCGCAGAATGGGGGTGAGGACAAAAGGCAGGATGGCTAATAGCGGAGGCTGGACGCAGCTTTGGGCAAAAGGGACAGGAGCGGAAGTGGTTTCAAGGAGTCGGAGGCCAGATTCAGGCGGTCCTCGGGATTACGGAAATTATGTGCTGACAGGGAGGGAGAAAAGCAAGTATTTCTGTTTAGCAGGAGGAGGGCTGTTTTTTATCGGTTATCTCTTTTATCTAAATTTGTTTTTGTCGGCGGCAATGGCGATGCTAGTTTTTCCCCTGAAGCGATTTTATATTCAGTTGAAGGTTCGTCAACAGAAGGAGCAACTGCGGCAGCAGTTTCGAGACCTGCTGTATTCCCTGTCTTCTTCCGTTGCAGCAGGCCGGCAAATGGGAGAGGCTCTAGCAGAGGGCCGAAAAAATTTATCCTTTATCTATGAGGAAAATCAGCTTATTATGGTGGAACTCTCTTATATGATTAAGAGCATTCAAGAGAGCAGAACCACCGAGGAATTGATTTTGAAAGACTTTGCTTATCGAAGCGGGGTGGAAGAAATCATTAATTTTGCCGATGTCTATTCTACTTGTCGATCTACAGGAGCTAACGTGAATCAGATGATTGCCAGAGCTGCGGAGGTTATTATGGATAAGATGACTATTGATCGGGAAATTCACACGATAACAGCACAGAAAAAGGCAGAATCCAAGATTATTAGCGCTATGCCGGTGTTGGTGATTTTCTTTCTAAACGTAGCTTCTCCCGGATATCTGTATGTACTGTATCACACCGTAGCAGGCCGGATTGTCATGACAGCAGCGCTGGGCAGCATGTTCATATCTTATTATATTATGAATAAAATGCTGGAGGTGAGGCTGTGAAAGGAGAAGGCAAGGCGCTGAATCGCCTTTGGACCCGAGTTCCGGAACAGTTGACTGGACGGACGAAAAAATACGAAAAGGAGTTGTATCAAGTTTATGGGCAGCTCCCTGGCAGAGAAGTGGTTCAAGCGATGAGGCTGAGGAACGCTAGGCGTTACGGATACATTCTGCTGGGGCTGGCTGTCATAACCTTTCTACTGCTGTTGCAGGCAGTGGCTGGTCAGCAGAATAACTTTTCGGTAGACGAGACTGGCCGAAAATATATCGAAAGGCCTACCTATGATCAGGGCAGTCGACAGGCCAGTTTAGTGGTCACGGGAAAGGTTGCCGGAGAAACTGTGCAAAAGACCGTTTTGCTGACCATTAAACCGGAGGGGACCGATCGTGTCCAAGAAGAAGTGGATGAGCAAAAGGGAGCCACTAATCCCGAATCATTGCAGACAGCAGCCCTGAGCAAATTAAATGCAGCTATTTATGGGATCAACAAAGGGGACAGCGGCAAGGTTGTCTATTTGCCGGAGCATATCGAGGGCATGAAGGGGATTGCTTGGAGCCAGGAGCAGGACCGGCCGCTACCCATGGTGGTATTGACAGGCGGATTTCTGCTTCTTTGCACCTATTGGAAAAGGTATGATGAGCTGAAGCAGTTGAAAAAAACTTGTCAAGAGTCCATTGAAAGGGAACTGCCGGATTTTTTAAGTAAGCTGATTTTACTTATGAATGCCGGGCTAGTTCTGACGGCAGCTTTCCGTAAAATTGTAGAAGATCACAATTGCAGGGAAGGCAGGAAATGCTCTTATTTTTACAGCCAGTTGACGGAGATAAATCTCCAAGTAGATCAGACCAATGCTTCTATGGTCGGCGAATTAAAAAGTTTTGCTGAACGCAGCCGAAATCGTGAGTTCATGAGAATTGTCAACGTGCTGGCGGAAAATATTCACAAGGGGACAGAATTGGTAAAAATCTTGCAAGATGAAAACAATTTTCTGTGGTTTCAGCGGAAAAAATCAGCGGAAGAAAAGGGGCGCATAGCAGAAACAAAGCTTACGCTGCCGTTAGCTTTGCAGCTGGTCGTTTTAATCGTGATTACCTTAGCTCCTGCTATGTTGGACATGTAGGAGAAGAAAAAACAAAAGGAGGAAAGAGAAAATGAAAAAACTGAGAAACAATAAAAAGGGGATGGAAATGGTGCAAGTAGGGATATTAATTGCCATCGCTATCGGTATTGGTTTAATTTTCAAAAATCAAATTACTGAATTTATTAATGGCACCTTTTCAAATCTGATGAACAGTGGGTTTTAAATGGGCAGTAAGCGAGGGTCTGCCATGGTGGAAGCCGCTATGATTTATCCTTTGGTAATCGGTACGGTGATGGCAGTAATCTATTTGATGATTGCTATGTATGTAGGAGCGGCCATGAAGAGCAATCTAGACTTTCAACTGAGGGAAAGAGCTATGGTGTTAGCAAAGACCGGGACCCGGTTAGAGGAAAGCCAGTTTACGCCTTCTGATAAATATGGAAGAGGGGCGTTTGGTCAGCAGATTGCCTTTGGGGAGCGAAAGGAAGGCCTGATGACAGTCTTGCATGGACAGTCAAGCCACGGTTATAGGGCAAATGCCTTAGTGGCGGGGCCTTTATTTCGACAGCATCAGGGAGAAGTGTATTTAATTGATGAAAGAGAATATATACGAAAGGTGGATATGATAAAGCCGTGAAGAAACTGTATTATCTGTGGGCAGGAGGGAACAGGCGGCCTAAGCTATTTAGAAGGAATAAGCGCGGGAGTATGTCGGTGCTGCTTTCCATGATCTTTGTCTGCCTGATTATGGCGGCAACCGTGCTGGTGATTGCCGCTGCTGGTGCTTCCAGTTACTCCTATTATGATTGCGTATTGCAGGGGGCAGGACGTTCCGTGCTTTCAGAATACCACTTGGCTTTAAAGGAAAATTACGGACTTATGGCTTTTTCCGGCTACAATCAGGAGGTGGATGATAAACTGGCTTTTTATGCAAATGGTAGTTTTCAAAAGAAGGAGAGCCAATACCGAGTGAATTATATCAAGCCCAAGTTAACTCAGGTAAGCAGTAATTTAAGTTCGTTCAGTCTTTTAGATATCGATAATTTTGAGAAGGACCTGGTAGATTATATGAAACACCCACAGGTGAATCCACCGAAAAAAGCAGAAAAGATTTATGAGGGAAAGGCTCAGTTAATCAACGAGAAAGTCCTTAACAGCCTTCCCTCCAGAGGCGTTGAAGGGAGGAATCTGGAGCTTGCTGCTAGAATTACAGAGGGGTTGCCGCCTTTGGAAGATCTGTTTTCCAAAGCAACGAATCGGCTGTTAGTAGATCAATATGCCCTTGAACATTTCAATTACAATCTGGGCTGGGGCAGCCGAACAGAAACTTTTTTTAAGAATGAGTTAGAATATATTCTTTATGGAAAGAAAACCGACGGAGAAAACCGGTTGCAATTTATTAATGACTTTAAAGTTCTGAGAATGATTCTTAACTCTGCTCATATTTATGGAGATCTGAAAAAGCGCAATCAAGTGCTAGAGATGGCCGCCCTGTTGACTCCCGGACCTGAGGCCGCCTTGACGGCTATAGCCCTGACAGAGGCTTGGGCCTATGGGGAATCGGTCAATGATGTGGAGCTGCTTGTAGCAGGTGAAAAGGTGGCGCTATATAAAAATTCAAGAGATTGGGCCTTGGATTTAGAAACGGCCATAAATGGCACCAAGACCGCATCTTATGTGAAACCGGCAGGAGACAATGGGATTACCTATAAGGACTATTTGCGGATATTTCTCTATCTGGAGGATCGCCAAGCAAAGCTGCTGCGGATGATGGATCTCATTCAGATTAATATGCAGGGGGGCTTTGACCAAAATTTTTACATAAAGGATTGTTATGTGGGCTTACAGATTGAGGCTAAAGTCAGCGGACAGGAGTTCAGCTATGTTCAACAATACTAAGAAGGGCAATATAGGGGTAGAGACGGCCATTTTGCTTCCCTTGGTTGTTTTGAGCATCCTCACCATTGCTTATTTGATTAAGGTGGACTGTGCAGGAGAAGCCATCATCAGTGCGGCCTTTGATGAGACTAGAAGATTGAGCATCGAGTCCTATACGGGACCAGGACAACTAGCGGCAATTGGGTTTCCGGGGCGAGTCGAAAAGCGTCTGCGGCAAGAGACAAGCTGCAAGGGGATATCGGTAGAAAGATTTAGGTATTTGTATGGTAACGGGTACATGGATAAGCTGATCTCTTTTCAGGTAGAATATGAAATGGACCCCCATTTTCCCATTTCCTTTTATGATGTTTTCCAAGGGAAAGAACGAATCTTAGCTAGGGCGTTTGTGGGTAGCAGCAGATATGGCCTGCCGGGGGAGTTTTCTCAGATGGAGCAGCAGGAGGATTCGGAAATAGTGTGGATCTTTCCGGTGGCAGGCAAGAAGTATCATCAAGAAAATTGTTCTTATATAAAGGTGGCAGCGACAGAGACCATTTTGAATAGCTCTATTAAAAAAAGGTTTAAGCCATGCAGCATCTGTGAAGCGGCAGAACTGGAAAAGGGTAATGTCATTTACTGTTTCTATAATCAAGGCCAGTCTTATCATCGGCCAAGCTGTCCTTCCGTGGAACGGTATGTGAGAGAGATTGAAAAGAGCCAGGCCATCCAACGGGGCTATACCCCGTGCTTAAAATGTGGAGGAAGCTGATGGAGAGCAGATATGAGATTGGAGAAGTTGAAGATTTTGAAGTGAAAATTTTGGCATCTGGCAGCTGTAGCTGTTTTTTGCCGCTGTCTTTTGTAGAGCGGCAGGGAAAGCTGGAGATAACCGAACATCGAGCGGGATTTCGGCAGATTCAGGTGGATGTACTGCAAAATCCCTATGAGTTGTTAGAAGTTATAGAGAAACTGGTACTATGTATGAAAGAGGCACACAATCGCCTAATCCGGCCGGAACGCTATAAATTGGGAAAAACCAGTTTGTATGCAGATGAGGCGGGACATCAGCAGCGGATTCGTTTTATGCCGGAGCATGTCAAAGGGGATGTACCAGGCATATCAGAGAAGCTGAGGTTATTTTTGCAACTGTGGCAGCCAGAAAACCATCGATGTCAAGAGTATGTAACTCGGGTGATAGAAAAGCTGACCGAACTAACTTTGTCAACGGAGGGAATTTTGAGCTATATAAGCGAGCTGAAACGGGAAGTATACCTCTGTGGCTGGGATCGGTAAAGAATGCGCCAGTGACAACGAAAGAAGCCCTATTGCCTGCTTCTGAAGAAGTTGCCGTTGCGCAAAAGACCTTCTTAGGATAAAATGAGGAGAACAGCAGCCCTTTTATGAAAACGTGGAATGGAGAAGAGACGGTGGCAGATTTTGTATTTGATGAAGATATCTATAAATTAATTGTGGATCAGCTGGATGTAGCTGTCATCACGGATCAAGAGGGCAGGTATGTGCATGTTACCAAGTCCTGGGAGGAGTATTACGGTCTTCAGTTGAAAGACATCAAAGGAAAGTTTGTGCGAGAAGTCTTTCCCACCACCAAAATTCATGAGGCTTTAAAGACAAAAGAATCCTTTATTGGTGTTCCCGCTCCGCTTGTCAATGAGAAGCAGGAACAGGGATGGTGCAGCTATATTCCCATCATTAAGGAAGGCCAGGTGGTAGCAGGGTTTATTCATGTGCTTTTTCACAGTGAAAAGACGGCGGTGGCCTTTTCCAGAAGGTTAAACGCCATGATGGATGAATTGAATTACTATAAACAGGAAGTGAAGCAGCTGCGGAAGTCCAAATACAGTATTGATGATATCATCGGTGAAAGCCCATTGATTGGACGGCTGAAAGAGCAGATTCAGCGGGCGGCCAAATCCTCTTCTACTGTGCTGATTGAGGGGGAGACCGGTTCTGGTAAGGAGCTGGTGGCTCATTCGATTCACGACTTAAGTCAACGGGCTTATAAGCCTTTAATTAAGATTAACTGTGCGGCTATTCCGGCGGAGCTGTTTGAATCAGAATTATTCGGTTACGAATATGGAGCATTTACAGGGGCTGATAAAAAGGGTAAAAAGGGAAAGTTTGAAATGGCCAGCGGAGGGAGCCTATTTCTGGATGAGATTAATCAGATGCCGTTAATCTTACAGCCAAAGCTGCTGAGAGCCTTGCAGGAAAGCGAAATCGAACGAATTGGCGGCAAGGAGAGTATTCCCGTGGATATCCGGTTAATTGCCGCCTCCAATACTTCCTTAGAGAAGATGGTCAGCAGCAATGCTTTCCGAAGTGATCTATTCTATCGGTTGAACGTGCTGAGTATTCGGATACCGGCTCTACGGGAGAGAACAGAAGATATTCCCTTGCTGGTGGACAGTATGATAGAAAAGTTCAATTTTCAGCTGGGCCTTAATGTTCAAGGGATTCAGCCTCAGGTGCTCCAGCGGTTTGGAGAATATGATTGGCCAGGAAACATTCGAGAACTGCAAAATGTTGTGGAGCGAGGGATGAACATGGCTTTGACCGGAATGTTGGAATGGAAACACTTTGATGAGTATTTTCAGAACAAAGCGCTGAGGCGGCTAGGCAGAACCGCTGAGAAGGGAAGTTTGCTGATTCGCCAGGCTAAGAAAAATTTAGAAAAGGAAATTTTGTTGGAGAGCCTGGCCAAATACGGGGATAACAAGACTCAGTGTGCCAGAGAGATGGGGATATCTAGAACACTGCTGTATAAGAAGATGAAGGAGTACGGTATAAAACAGTAAAGATAACTCAGAACGGAGAAAATATGTAAACTTTTATTTACGTAAATTAAAGTTTACATTTTGGTGAAATGCTGAATTATGAATGAATATCAACCGCTACTCATGGAAAGTGTAAATTAAAGTTTACACTTTCTTTTTTTATTTCAAACGGAAGTATTGCAGGAAGCGGGGAGAAAAGAGGCGGACCCCTTGTTTTGACTGCATTTAAGAAAAATAAAAGGTTTTATTTTTTGTTGGCACGGAATTTGCTCTATATAAGGGTGCAGCTTAAAAACTGCTGATCTGGACCAGGTATCACGAAGCTGGTCCGCGGAGTTATTATTTTTTTAAGAAAGGGAGAATGTACCATGAACGAAACATTAGAAAGAAATCCACAAAGGTGGAAAGTCCTATTCGGCGGCTTTGCCTGTTATACTTTCGACGCCTTTGACTTGTCGCTGTTGGCCATGTCCCTGGCCCTAATTATTCAAGATTTGAACATTTCCACTCAAAAGGGCGGCTTGCTGAGCACGATTACCCTGCTGGGCATCGGCCTCAGTTCTCTATTTGTAGGATGGATGGCGGACAATTACGGCAGAAGAAAGACGCTGTTGTTCAGCTTAGTATCCTTTGGACTGTTGACCGCAGCGATTTACTTCGCCCAGAGTTGGGCGGTCATTATGGTTTTACGTTTTCTAGCTGGGTTTGGCTTGGGTGGCCTGTGGGCAGTGCTATCTACCTACATTAACGAGACTTGGGCACCGAGCCTGAGAGGAAAAGCGGCTTCCTTTACCTTGAGTTCCTTCCCGGTAGGTTCTGGCTTTGCTTCTTTCTTCGCAGGTATCCTCATTCCTGTATATGGCTGGCGAGTGCTGTTTTTGACTGGAGCCCTGGCTATTATTCCGGCGCTGTATATGTACTTTGCCGTACCGGAATCCAAGGAGTGGGAAGAACAAAAAAGATTGGAAGCGAAGAACAGCAAAGCAGCTAAGGCACCTATCAGCCAGATTTTTTCTCCTCAGTTCAGAAAGAATACCATCATTGCTACAGCGGTTTCGGCCTTTGCTTTTAGCGGGTACTGGGGCGCCTCTACTTGGTTGCCGACTCTCCTGGTGACAGAAAAAGGGCTGGATACCGCTACTATGGCTAAGTTTATGGTTATTCTTAACGTCGGCATGTTTATCGGAATGAATGTATTCGGTGTCGTGGCTGACAAATTAGGAAAAAAAGTGGCCTTAATGATTACTTTCTTAGGATTGACCATCACTTTACCGATTTACCTTCATGCTACAGAGCCAAACATGTTATTGATGCTGGGGCCGGTATACGCCTTTTTCGTATCCTTTACGACCATCTTTGGCTCGTATTTCCCGGAGATGTATCCGACGGAGGTCCGAGCTACCGGTACCGGATTCTGTTTTAACTTTGGCAGAGGCCTGTCGGCTATTGCACCGTTTGCCTTAGGAATCATAGCAGCAAAATATAGCTTGACCATGGGCCTGGGGATTTGCTCCATCTTCTTCTTTTTATCCTTCTTAGGTATGATTTTCCTGCCTAGCGGAAAGGCACAGCAGTAGGAAAAAGGGGAAGCGGAAATGACAGGATAGACTATCAGAATTGTACTTATACGTGTTAGGAGGAATGAACATGATGGAAGGAAAAAACATGAAAATCATCGATTTGAGTATTGCAGTAGAAAGCGGATTGCCTAGCGATCCGCCGGATTATAGACCTTATATTGACTATCAGAATCACAAGGATACCGCCAAGGATATGCTGGAGTATTTTGGCGATGCGACGTTGGACGATTTGCCGGAGGGAAACGGCTGGGCGGTAGAGTTTTTAAAAATCTCTACTCATGGAGGCACCCATATTGATGCTCCCTATCACTATTACCCCACGATGAACGGCGGCGAAAAAGCTTGGACCATCGACGAAATTCCCCTGGACTGGTTCCATGGGCACGCCGTGGTGGTAGATTTCCGGGAAAAACCGGACGGCTACAAGGTAGAACCGGAAGATTTCCAAGAATACTTTACAAAGATTAACTATACGTTGAAGGCTGGCGACATTATCCTTGTCAATACGGGGGCCAGCAAAAAGTGGGGCAGAGCGGAATATTTGTCCTCCGGCTGTGGTATGTCTAAAGCAGCTACTCTTTGGTTGGTGAATCAGGGGGTGCGGGTAGTGGGCACGGATGCCTGGAGCTGGGATCGTCCTCTGCCTATAGAAGCGATAGACTTTAATAAAACCCATGACAAAGAGCTAATTTGGGAAGGCCACCGGGCGGGAGCTGTCAAGGCTTATTGTCATATTGAAAAACTGACGAACTTGGAAGCCCTGCCGATAACAGGCAGTCATTTCTTCTGTTTCCCGGTGAAGATAAAAGCTGCCAGCGCTGGCTGGATTCGAGCAGTAGCCTTTGTAGAAGAAGATTAGCCGTACGAATGAACAGACGACAGAAGGAGGATATTCACCTATGAACAAAACTATTATTACCATCGCCCCTACGGGAGCATGGCCTAAAAAAGAGCAGAACCCTCATATTCCTATGACACCCCAGGAAATTGCCGATGACGTGTACGAATGTTATCAGGCGGGCGCTGCCATTGCTCACCTGCACATGCGGGATGAAAAAGGCGAAGGGACCATGGATAAAGATAAATTTGCCGAAACCGTACAGCTTATCCGGGCGAAGTGTGACATCATCATCAATTGCACGACCTCTGGAGACTTAAATGCCACCGACGAAACCCGGCAGGCTCATTTAAAAGCCCTCCGGCCAGAAATGGCATCTTACGATTGTGGTTCCATGAATTGGATGAACAACAGCTTATTTTTAAATCCGCCGCACTTTCTGGAGGAGCTGGGCCAGACCATGCAGGAATACGGCGTCAAGCCAGAGATTGAGATTTTCGATGCAGGCATGGTGTATAATTCCCTCTATTATTTGAAAAAGGGTATTTTAAAAGCACCGTTGCACTATCAGTTTGTGCTGGGAGCAGCTGGAGGGACTACGGCTACCGTAGAAAATCTGGTATATTTAAAGGGCCTGATTCCAGAGGGCTCCACTTGGTCGGCCTTAGGTATTGGAAAGAATAATATTGCCATTCTCCTGACCGCTGTTGCCTTGGGGGGCCATGTACGGGTAGGGTTGGAGGATAACCTGTATTATAAAAGCGGGCAGCTGGCCACAAATACTCAGTTGGTAGCCCGGGCAAGGGCCATCATCCGAGAGGCCGGAAACGATGCAGCCACCCCAGAGGATGCTAGACATATTTTAAATCTTTGATATTTATTAGATAAATCGAAGCGCAAAAAAAAGACCGGAAACTCCGGTCTTTTTAACTGTTTTAGTGATTAACGATCTCTGCGTCTTTCCTGCTTTTTCTTGTCCCTGCATTCTTTGCATCTCTTTGGTTCATTGTCAAAACCCTTTTCTTTGTAAAATTCCTGTTCTCCAACAGTGAATACAAATTCGCTTCCGCAATCCTGACAAATAAGTGTTCTGTCTTCCATAATCTTTATTCCTCCATGTTTAAAAAAAAAGTTTCTAAATATTTAAAATATCGAAATGGGAGACGATGCAGATTGAAAATTTTTCCGTACAGATGCTAGGGACATTAGTTTCCGGTAGAGAACTTTCCATGGTCAGATCGAGCCAAAGCTATTTTAAATATTTGATAAGTTCATTATATAGTGGCGGAAAAGAAAAGTCCACAACTATTTCTGAATTCAGCGAAAAATACAACAAATTAATTAAAATGCTGGAGATGGTTTAATCGGAAGGCTCTAGCGTCGGGAGAAAAACAAATATATCGTCGTAAAAGCATAAGGAAAGCTTCATAGGCAAACAAATAAATTGAATGTTTTTCGTCACACATCATAGAATGAATTATCAAGTTGTACTTGCCAAGGAGTAGGAGGATAGGGGATCATGAGACCGATTAGAAGAAAAAGGCGGAGAAATGGGTTTCGCCAAAAAACAAAGGTGAATTTTACAGCAATTATTGTTATAATAAGTATGGCAGTATTGCTGGGATATGGAACAGCAAAATTTATCATCTACCCCTTGTTTCATGACAGCGGTCAGAAAGGGGACGACCTGGCGGGCCAGGGGTTCCAGATTGAAAAGTTTTTAAGCTTTTTTCTGAAAGAGGACGACCCACAGAAGGAACCGGAAGGCGATAAAAACGGAGAGCAGGGCGTTCAGGAGCAGGGCACCAGCGGGCCGGCGGTCCAGCCGGACTCTTCCGGCGGCAAAGATGGTGTGGTGGAGGATAAGCTGAATGTGACTCCGGTGCAACAGAGCACGGGGACTGATACAACTAATGGCTACTGTATTCAGTTTGGCAGTTTCACCACCAAGTTGAGTGCAGAAAGCCTGGTTTCGGAGCTGAAGGCCAGCGGTATCACCGCCGAAATCATTGAGAAAGACGGAGCCTACAAGGTAGTGAGCCAGCTTTTCCAACAGAAAGAGGAAGCGGTGACCACCATGAATTCCCTGGTGGGAACAAAGTATGCAGACGCCTTTATCACGCCTCGATAAGAAGAACATTACAGCAAGCTAATGAAGAAATTTAAACTAGAGAACAAAGAAACTATACAAAGCTGGACCTGAGATGAAAACGGTTCTCAGGGCCGGGAGAAGAAAGGCAGAACATATGATTCCTCTTTCAACCAGGATGAGACCAGACAGCATTGACCATTTTATCGGGCAGAGCCACTTTATGTACAAAGGCTCTCTCTTTTATAATTCTATAAAAAACGGTACCTTTGATTCCGCCATTTTTTTCGGGCCCTCCGGCACGGGGAAGACTACCTTGGCCCGGCTTATTGCCCGGGAAATGGACGGAGACTTTTCGGAGATAAATGCAACCTCTACAGGCATTAAGGAATTAAAAGAAATCATCGACCGAGCTCAGTTGAAATTTTTCGGCATTCAGAAGCAGACCACTTATGTATATGTGGATGAGGTTCATCGGTGGAATAAGCTTCAGCAGGATACGCTGCTGAAGGCCATTGAGGAAGGCGTTATCCATTTTATCGGCAGTACGACGGAAAATCCGTACTTTTCCATCAACAATGCCATTCTCAGCCGGGTGAGGAACATCTACGAGTTCAAACCCCACAACACCGAGGATCTGGTGCAGATTTTGACCTATACCTTGACGGAGACCGATCGGGGCCTAGGCAACCTACACATTCCCTATGAGGAGGAGGCTCTGCGGGTGTTGGCAGAATTGAGTTCAGGAGATGCCAGGGTGGCTTTGGATACCCTGGGCTTTATAGCGGAAAACTTAAATCCTGGCGAACAGCTGACCAGCAAGCTGGTGGGGGAGGCTATGCAACGGAAGACCGCTTTTTTTGATAAAAGCGAAGATCGATACAACCTGCTGTCTGCTTTGCAGAAATCCGTTCGAGGCAGTGATCCCGATGCTGCTGTTCATTATTTAGGGCGGCTTATAAATGGCGGGGCTGACTTACAGATGATTGGCAGGCGGCTGCTGGTCATGGCCAGCGAAGATATCGGCATGGCTTATCCCTCGGCTATTACCATTGTGAATTCCTGCATTCAGGCAGCTCTCATGGTGGGCTTTCCCGAGGCCCAGATTAATCTGGCTCAGGCAGTGGTGCTTCTGGCTTCTTCTCCTAAGTCCAACGCTGCATATATGGCCCTTAACAAAGCTATGGGGGATATCCAGACCAAGGTCATCGATGACGTACCCTTGCATCTGAAAGATTCTCACTACTCAGGAGCACAGAGCAGAGGCATCGGCATCGACTATAAATATCCTCATGATTACGGTGGTTATGTGAAACAGCAGTATTTACCGGACAATCTCTACCAAGAAGGCGTTCACTACTATCAGCCGACAGAAAATGGCAACGAGGCAGCATTTAAAAAATTTTTAGAAGGGGTCAGGAAAATAAATGGCAAGGATTGAACTAGCGAAAAATTCAGGGTTCTGTTTCGGGGTGAAACGGGCTATGGACATAACCGAGGAAGCAGCAGAGCAGTTTGCTGGTACGAAGCAGGTTTATACTTGCGGTCCGCTGATTCACAACCGGAACGTCACTGACGGACTGCGGGAAAAAGGCGTGGAGATTATCGATGAGTTGTCCCAGGCTTCCGAGCAAGATGTGGTCATTATCCGTTCCCATGGAGAAGGACAAGCTTTTTATGAGCAGGCAGAGCAGATTGGCTTTCAGCTTATCGATGCAACCTGCCCTTTTGTAAAAAAGATTCATAAGCTGGTGAAAGAAGCTGCTGACCGAGGCGAAGCCGTAGTGATTGTGGGCGATCAGGAGCATCCCGAAGTTCGCGGCATAAATGGCTGGTGCAGAAATAAGGCATTCATCATTAATTCTCTGGAGGAAGCGGACAAGCTGGAACCGGGGAACTATTTTGTGGTGGCCCAGACGACCATCCAGCAAAGTCACTTTGAGGCTATTCTCTCTAGGCTGGCGGAAAAAGGCTGCGGATTGGATTTGCACAATACCATCTGCAGCGCTACCCGGGACCGGCAGGAAAGCTGTAAGAAACTGGCAGAAAAAGTGGATGCCATGTTAATCATCGGAGACCGAAGCAGCTCAAATTCCCAGAAATTATATGATCTCTCAAAAAAACATTGCGAAAAAGTATATTTTATTGAAAATATAGCAGATTTACCATTGAAAGATATTGAATTATGTAATAAAATAGGAGTCGCGGCAGGTGCATCGACTCCTGAACGCTTAATTAAGGAGGTTATTGCTAACATGAGTGAATTTCTCACTGAAAACAATGAAGAAAATTTAATGCACGGCTTAATGGATGAAATTGAGAAGTCATTAAGACTGCCGAGAGGCGGAGAGATCGTAGATGGTACTGTAATTCAGGTGACTGACAGAGAAGTTGTTGTCAATCTTGGCTGCAAGAAGGACGGTATTATACCAAAGGACGAATTAACACTGGAAGGAGAACAAAAGCTTACCGATTTATTTAAAGAAGGCGATGAAATCCAGGCTAAGGTATTGAAGACTGATGACGGCGACGGAAACATTCTACTTTCTAAGAAAAAGTTAGAAGTGAACGAGCATTGGGATGAAATCAATAGTGCTCTTGAAGATAAATCATTTGTTAACGCTAAGGTTATTAAAGAAGTCAAAGGCGGCGTAATTGCAGCTTACAAGGAAGTGTACGGATTTATTCCTCTTTCCCAGTTATCGGACAAGTTTGTGGATAAAGCAGAAGAATTTATCGGCAAAACTCTTCCGGTAAGAGTAACTCGCGTAGATCAGAAGAAGGGCAAGGCGGTATTCTCTCACAAGGCTTACTTGGCAGAAGAACGTCAGAAGAAGATCGACGAAGTATGGGGCAGCCTGAGCGAAGGCGACGTAGTAGAAGGTACTGTTATGCGGTTTACTGACTACGGTGCATTCGTAGACATCGGCGGTATCGACGGATTGCTGCACATCTCCGAGATTTCTTGGGGCAAGCTGAAGCACCCACAGGAAGTTCTTTCCATTGGGCAGAAGATTGAAGTGAAGGTCCTTTCCATGAACAACGAAAAGGGCAAGATTTCTCTGGGCTTAAAGCAGACCAAGCCAGAACCATGGTCTGTTATCGATGAAAAGTACCAGATTGGTCAGGTTATTTCCGGAAAGATCGTACAGATCAAGGAATACGGTGCATTTGTAGAGTTAGAGCCAGGTCTGGACGGTCTGGTACATATCTCTGAGATTGCACACAAGCGTGTGACCAATATTGCGGATGAAATTTCTGTTGGACAGGAAGTTTCCGCAAAGATTTTGGAAATCGACAGAGATAGAAAGCGGATTAGCTTGAGCATTAAGGAAACTTTAGATGCTCCAGTTGACGAAGAGACAGAAGAAGTGGCAGCTGAGGATGAAGAATAAGCAACATCTTTAAATGGCCAGTACAGCGGGGCGTATACGTCCCGCTGTTTTTGTAGAGCGGAAGAGCGCGTATTTTGCTCTGCGGCTCCCAGAAGCATGGATGGAAAAGAGGTCCAGCGTAGTAAACGAAGTTTGCGGAGGAGGCGAAACCAGGATGAAGAATTTGATTTTAATAGGAATGCCAGCCTGCGGAAAGAGTACGGTGGGTGTAGTTCTAGCTAAGACGGTAGGTATGCGGTTCATGGACACGGACCTGCTGATTCAAGAGCGGGAAGGTGCTTTGCTGCAAGACTTGATCGATAAAAAGGGAAACGATTATTTTCAGAAGGTGGAAGAATACGTCCTACGCAGCATCGATACGGAAAACACGGTCATCTCCACGGGAGGCAGTGCTGTCTATTACCCGGAAGCCATTCGGCATTTTAAGAAAAAGGGCCTGGTGGTCTACCTGAAAGTTCCTTTCGAAGCCATAGAGGAGCGGCTGGATAACATTACGACCAGGGGCATTACCATGGGACCAGGGCAAACATTAAAGGATATCTATAACTTGAGAATCCCCTTGTACGAGGCCAATGCAGATATTACGGTGGATACAGGCGATTTGACGGTAGAGCAGACCATTGAAAAAATTATGAAGGCAATCGGATAATGGATGATTGTAAAGAAAGGACCTATAGTACATCAAGCTGTCGGTGGGAGCATAACTGAAAAGGATATAAAAAAAGCTTTTAAGCCAAAGGGTAAAGAAACCAGGTTTAAAAGCTTTTTAGGTTAACGGGCAGTATAGCAAGAGTAACTTGCTCTCGAAAGGTACCATCTAGGAAAGCACTAGGCTAGAGAAGCTTGTATCAACTCTTCAGCACTCTTCAAGGTGGCTTCGGTAATATTCAATCCACCTAGAAGACGGGCCACCTCCTGGATTTTTTCCTCCGGGGAAAGAGGGACCACCGTCGTATAGGTGGAGGTTTCGTCGGAGCTCTTGACAATCTTATAATTATAGCTGCCGCAGGCGGTAATCTGAGGCAAGTGGGTAATGCAGATGATCTGATGATTTTCAGCAATTTCTCTCAGCTTCTGTCCCACCACGCTGGCAGCAATTCCGCTGATGCCAGTATCTATCTCGTCGAAAATCATGGTAGGAATATCATCATAGTCGCCGATGATTTTTTTGAAAGCCAGCATAATCCGGGACATTTCCCCGCCAGAAGCAATTTTAGCCAGAGGTTTCAAAGGTTCTCCCCGGTTGGTGCTGATGAGAAATTCCACGGTGTCCACGCCGTTGGCAGTGTACCCAGAAGGATTTTTCGTCAAACTGATTTCAAACTCAGCACTGTTAAAACTTAATTCGTGAAGTTGAGCTTTAATTTTAACCTGAAGCTCGGCAGCGGCCGTCTTGCGCAGAGTAGAGAGACGCTGTGAGGCTAGTTTCAGCTGATCTTCACAGACTGAAAGCTGGTGTGTTATGGCTTCTTTGGTCTCGTCCATATTTTCAATGGTGGCTAAATCCGCCTCCAGCTGTTGTCGGTAAGTCAGCACCTTTTCGATAGAGCCGCCATATTTTCGTTTCAGCTTGTCGATGACGTTCATTCTGGAAATGGCCAGGTCCAGCTGCTCCGGGGAAAAGGTCACGTGGTCCCGGATGCTCCGGACTTCGCGGCTGATATCCTCCAGCTTGTAGTAAGCATCATCGAAATCCGCCAGCAAGTCTTGTACAGCCTTGGAATAGGGGGCAATGTCTTGCAGTTGGTCTTGGACCTTGGACAAAGCTTCCAGTACGGAAGGAGAATTGTCGTATAATGCTTCGTAAGAATTAGACAGATTGCCATATATCTTTTCGCTGTTTTGCAGAGCCAGGATTTCTTCTTCTAAGGTTTCATCCTCGCCAGAAATCAGGTTAGCATTGTCAATTTCGTTCAGTTCAAAGCTGATAAAGTCGTATTTTCGCTGATTGTCGGCGGCGTTGGCCAGCAGTTGTTCCAGCTGACTTTTCAGGCTTTTGTATTCTTGATAAAAGTTTTGGGTCAGAGTTTGAACCGGCAAAATCTCAGCACTGTTGTACAGGTCCAGCAAGGTGATGTGAAGCTCTGGGTCCAGCAGAGATTGATGGTCATACTGGCCGTGAATGTCTGCTAGTTTTTTACAGAGCCCATGGAGAAAAGATACCGAAACAATTTGATTGTTCACTCGGCACACACCTTTTCCGCTGGCAGAAATTTCCCGTTTAATGATGATTTGGCCTTCATCTGCCGGAATACCGTTTTCTTCCAACAGCACGAAGGCTGGTTTTGGGCAGTCTTCAACAATCAGCTCGATTACTGCCTTGTCTTTTCCAGAGCGGACAAAAGCCGTATCTGCTCTGCTTCCCAGGGCCAGGCTGACCGCTTCGATGATGATGGATTTACCAGCGCCGGTCTCGCCGGTAATAATGTTCAGGCCGGTGTGAAAATCCACATCCATTTCATCGATAATAGCAAAATCCTTCACATGCAGATGAGAAATCATAGTGATAAACCTCCCAAGGGAATATTATTGCAATAAATCGTTAAATTTTTCTACTAAAGCCGGGACATTTTCTGCATCGTCCACAATAATCAATAGGGTGTTGTCTCCAGCAATGGAGCCAACCACGTGGGGAACGTTCAATGAATCGATGGCTTCACCGGCAGCACTGCCGCATCCAGACAAGGTCTTGACGATAATCAGATTGTAGGAATGTGCCACACTGCGAATCGTTTCCTTAAATATTTTAAGAAACCGGTCGGTAATAGGCGTTTCGATGGAATTCCCCAGCGCGTATTTGTACTTCCCGCTGTTGGACAGAACCTTAATTAGCTGTAATTCTTTGATATCCCGGGAAATGGTGGCTTGGGTCACGTCATAACCGCTTTCTTTTAATAAAGATGCCAGCTTTTCCTGTGTTTCCACTTCAAAATTATTGATGATGTCCAATATTTTGTTTTGCCTCGAATAACGCATGTAATTACCTCCGAATAGCTTTTAAAATAAAATACATTACATGAATACTATAACATAATTATACAGGAATAAACAATAAGAATTATTGTTTATGCAAAATGGTCCCGAATGAAAAGTTTTTATGCAGCAGACGAATTGCATATACACGGGTGGACAAACATGTGTTTGCGTGATAAAATGAAATAATAATGTGATTTCAGTTCGTGTAAATTTATGATAGAATAGAAAGCAATGGAGAATTTATGAGAATATTAGGCATTGACCCAGGTTACGCCATTCTGGGCTACGGAATTATAGATATGAAAGGCAACCATTTTGAGGTCTGTGGATATGGAGCGGTTACGACGGAGGCTTCTATGGACATGACCGACCGATTGAAATGCCTGTACAGTTCTTTGATGGAGATTATCGTGGAATATGAGCCGGAAGTAGCCTCTGTGGAAGAGCTGTTTTTTAACACCAACGTTAAAACCGCTATTATGGTGGGACAGGCCAGAGGAGTGGCTATTTTGGCTTGTGCTAACTCTGGCATGAGCATTGCTGAATACACACCGCTGCAAATTAAGCAGGCACTGGTAGGTTATGGCCGGGCAGAGAAAAAGCAGGTTCAGGCCATGGTCAAAACGATTCTAAATTTAAAAGAGGTACCTAAGCCCGACGATACGGCGGATGCCTTGGCGGCGGCTATCTGTCATGGTCATTCAGCCAATTCCAGCCAGCGGCTTGCCAAGTTGTTGAAAGCCCGATAAGGGAAGGCAAAGACTCGGATAACATAGAAGAAAAGCGAAGGAGGATTACATGCTTCATTTTATAAAGGGAACCTTAGCCGGACAGTTTAGCGGCGGCGTAGTCATCGAGACTGGCGGTCTGGGATACGAGGTATACGTACCCGATAATTCTGCGATGTATCTGGCTAAGGAAGGGCAGCAAGTTCAGGTTTATACGGCGATGATTGTCCGGGAGGACGACATCAGCATTTACGGGTTTGCAGACCGGGAAAGCTTGCAGCTGTTTCGCAAGCTGATGACGGTAAACGGTGTAGGAGCTAAGGCAGCTTTGGCTATTTTGTCGGCGCTGCCTATGGGAGAGTTGCAAAAGGCCATCATCTTTGAAGATGCAGCGGCGTTGACCAAAGCCAACGGCATTGGCAAGAAGATTGCACAGCGAATTGTGCTGGAACTGAAGGACAAGCTGGATGGGGCAGAGGCCATTAGCGGTGGCTTGTCTACGGAGGCGGTGACTGGTGCTCAGGTCAATGAAAAAGGAGAAGCGGTTCACGCACTGGTGGCTTTGGGATACAGCAAGGGCGAGGCTGTGGAGGCGCTGGCAGGTATTCCTGAGCAGGAATTAACAGTGGAAGAATACATAAAGCGAGCCTTGAAAAGGTTGTGTTGACAAGCGTAACGGGGTGACAAGAGCAACGGGAAGAACAGACGGGAGCAGATAAAATGGATTTTATGGAATATGATGAGCGGGTAACCTCGGTCAATCAGAACCAGGACGAAGAGGCGGGAGAATTCACCCTCCGTCCAAAAAAGTTAGAAGATTATATCGGCCAGAAGACCGCCACAGATAATTTGAAAATCTTTATTGAAGCGGCCCAACTACGGAAGGAGCCTTTGGACCATGTCCTTTTTTATGGGCCTCCGGGTTTAGGAAAAACCACCTTGGCGGGGATTATTGCCAATGAGCTAGGGGTGGATCTACGGATTACTTCCGGGCCGGCTATCGACCGGGCGGGAGATTTGGCCGCTATTCTTACCAACTTGAATGAGAACGATGTGTTGTTTATAGACGAGATTCACCGGTTGAATCGGTCAGTAGAGGAAGTCCTGTACTCGGCTATGGAGGATTACGCCTTGGACATCATCATCGGCAAGGGGCCTTCGGCCCGATCCATTCGCTTGGACTTGGCTAAATTCACATTGATTGGTGCGACAACCCGAGCAGGCAGTTTGTCGGCCCCTCTGAGAGATCGGTTTGGAGTAATCAGTAAATTTGAGCTCTACACGATAGACGAATTGAAGAAAATCATCAAGCGGTCGGCTGGACTTTTAGATATCCAGGTGGATGAGGTCTCTTTGGAAGCCATGGCCAGGCGTTCCCGGGGTACGCCCCGGGTGGCCAACCGCATGTTGAAACGAGTGCGGGACTTTAGCCAGGTAAAAGGCAGCGGAGTCATCGATTTGGCGATTACCAACGCCACCTTGAAATCCCTTGGTGTAGACGAATACGGCTTGGAATCCCTGGATCGAGAGCTGCTGCGGCTGATTATCCAGCGATTCAAAGGGGGGCCGGTGGGCATTGATACCATCGCCGCCTCGATTGGCGAAGACCGGGTAACCATCGAAGACGTGTACGAGCCCTATCTCATTCAGGCGGGGTTTTTACACCGGACTCAGAAGGGACGCATGGTGTCTGAACAGGCGTATAAGCATCTGGGCATCCAGCTTCCAGAACAGGGATAACAGAAGACAGCACCCTGTCTGTCGGGGCTATATTGCAGCTTAAAAGATTTAATAGAGCCAAGAAACGAGGAAGAATATGAAGATAAACATAAAGAAAATACTGTCAACCACATTGGCTGCTGTTGTACTGTTGACGGCCAGTGCCGTCTATAATACCGGCACTGCGGCGGCCAGCTCCATGCCGGAATATATTCGCATTGGATTGAAATATGGTAGTTCCAGCACCAGCGAATACCAGATTGCCTTTGACAGCGGCCTACGCTTAGGGGTTGGCAGCAATGACGGATTCACGGAGCTGGCTTCTTTTCCTGATGTGAAGCAGGTTACTCTTCGTCTGGAAGGGGGCGTTGTTCAGGTACTCGGAGTTACGTCTTCCGGCAGCACCCTTCAGCTGAACCAAGACCAGGCTGGCGCCAATTGTCTGATGCCGTATAGCGACAACACCGGCGGTCATGTTACCTTTAATGGCAGCACCTACCGAGGGGGCATCCTCTTTAATGTCACTTCCGGCAGCTTGACTATCATTAACCTGCTGTCTGTGGAAGATTACCTGTATGGTGTTATCAATGCCGAGTTGAGCCGTACCTATCCAGCGGAAGCCTTAAAGACTCAGGCGGTAGCTGCCAGAAGCTATGCAATCTGTAATTTGGGGAATCATAAGTCATATGGTTTTGACCTTTGCAGCACCACTCATTGTCAAGTTTACAAAGGGGTAAGCGACGAATACCCGGAGACGATTCAGGCGGTAGACGAGACCAAGGGAGAGACCATTCAGTACGACGGCAAAACGGTGTCTGCTTTCTTCTATAAAAACAGCGGAGGCTATACTCTGAATTCTCAGGACGTATGGGGCGGCAACGTAGGTTATCTGAAAGCCGTCAAAGATGAGTATTCACCTGTATATCCTTGGAGTCAGACTTATACTTTTGCGGAATTGTCCAGCAAGCTGTCGGCAGCAGGTTGCAGCGTGGGAACGGTGACCAATGTGGCCATTACTGGACGGAATCAGTCTGGGGCAGTAGGCACAATCCAGTTCAGTGGCACTGGCGGCACCACTACTTTGCAAAAAGATAAGATTCGCACAGTCTTGGGCTCTACTGCCATTAAATCCACTATGTTCACCATCAGTGCAGAGGGCAGCGCCCAGCCGAACGTCAATACCAATAACGATGCAAATACGGGGAAGGCTTACGTCCTGCCACAAAGCAGAACAACAGCTTCCCAATTGCCGGATAGCGTTTATGCCATCAATAGCAGCGGCACCACCCGGCAGGCGGATATAGATAGTCTCTACGTTTACAGCACCAGCGGTGTGAAGCCGTTAAAAGATTCGTCCGGCAGCTCCCAGCAGCCGCTGAATCCGTCCACTGAGAGTGTCAGCGGCGGTACGGTTACCTTTACGGGGTACGGTTACGGACACGGTGTGGGCCTGCCTCAGGATAGTGCTGTGGAAATGGCCAAGAAAGGCTTTACATACGACGAGATTTTACAGTATTATTATACAGACATCACCATAGATTAATCGCCCAAAGGGGACTGTTGTGTAAACAGGGCCTAAGTATGTCAATAAAACTACAGATAAGATTACAGCTAAAAATAGAGAGAAACGGAGTTAGACACATTCATGCACATCGATGATTTTGATTACCATTTGCCCCCGGAGTTAATTGCCCAAAAACCGGCAGATAAGCGGGATGATTCTCGGTTATTGGTGGTTCACCGCCAGACAGGAGAGTTGGAGCACCGACACTTTTACAACGTTTTGGAATATTTAAAGCCAGGAGACTGCCTGGTCCTAAATGATTCTAAGGTACTGCCTGCCCGGCTATTTGGCATAAAGGCGGAGACTGGTGCCAAGGTAGAGTTCTTGCTGATTAAACGGCTGGAGGGAGACCTATGGGAGACTATGGTCAAGCCAGGAAAACGGTTGAAGCCGGGAGACGTGGTAGACTTTTCCAGAGAAGGCGCCACTGCTGCTTTTAAGGCTACCGTAATAGATTATGGTGAAGAAGGTACCCGTCATGTGCGGTTTGAATATGAGGGGATTTTCTTAGAGCGGCTGGAAGAACTAGGCAGTATGCCTTTACCGCCTTATATTGAGCGGGCCAGCCAGGAAGAGGACCGCGACCGCTATCAGACGGTATATTGTAAGGAAGAAGGTTCTGTGGCTGCACCTACGGCAGGTCTCCACTTTACGCCGGAGCTGTTAGAAAAGGCTAAAGCCATGGGGGTAAAACTGGCCTATGTGACTCTACATGTGGGAATCGGTACCTTTCGGCCGGTAAAATGCCAAGTGGTGGAAGAGCATAAGATGCACTTTGAAGAATATCAGGTCAGCCCAGAGAGCGCTCAGATTATTAATGAGACAAAGGCCGCAGGGGGACGGATTTTCGCTGTGGGAACCACTTCCTGCCGGACGGTGGAAAGTGCTGCCGTATTACAGGAAAATCAAGGAGCAACTTCTTATCAAGTAGAAACTGGCCACGGAAATACCGGTATCTTTATTTATCCCGGGTATCAGTTTAAGACTGTGGATTGCCTGATTACCAATTTTCACTTGCCAAAATCTACTCTGCTGATGCTGATTTCTGCTCTGTACAATCGGGAGCGGATATTGGAGGTCTATCAGGAAGCTGTAGCCGAAAAATATCGCTTCTTTTCCTACGGGGACGCCATGCTGATTGTGTAATGGAAGAAGGCAGTCAGCTGCGAAGAGTGAAAGCCGCGGGCTGTCCAGTGAAGACAAGTAACCGTTGGCCTAGAGCTGACATACTATAGAAGAGAACAAAAGGAGAATGTAATAAATGAAACATGCAGTTACCTATGAACTGTTAAAGACGGATCAGCGGACCAAGGCCAGAAGAGGGCGGGTAACCACCCCCCACGGCACTATTGAAACTCCCGTGTTCATGCCTGTGGGCACGGCAGCTACGGTAAAGGCCATGAGGCCAGAGCAGGTAAAGGAAATGGGCGCAGAGATTATTTTGTCCAACACCTATCACCTGTATTTACGGCCAGGTCATGACATCGTCAAGGCCGCAGGCGGACTGCACAAGTTTATGAATTGGGACAAAGCTATCCTCACCGACAGCGGCGGCTTTCAGGTCTTCAGTCTGGGTGCTTTGAGAAAGATTACTGAAGAAGGCGTGGAATTCCGCTCCCATATCGATGGGTCTAAGCACATGCTTTCTCCGGAAAAGTCTATGGAGATTCAAAATGCCTTGGGATCAGACATTATGATGGCTTTTGATGAGTGTGCGCCATATCCTGCGGACCGGAATTATGTAAAGAATTCCTTGGAGCGAACTACCAGATGGCTGAAACGATGCAAGGAATACCATCAGAATATGGAAAACCAATCCTTGTTCGGTATTATGCAAGGGGGCATGTACAAAGATTTGCGGTACGAGAGTGCCATGCAGATTGTGGATTTGGACTTGCCGGGCTATGCCATCGGCGGCCTGAGTGTAGGGGAGCCTAAGGAACTGATGCTGGATGTATTGGACGACTGCGTGGATCATCTGCCAGCAGAAAAGGCCAGATACCTCATGGGTGTAGGCAGTCCGGATTACCTCTTTGAAGGCGTGGAGCGTGGAGTGGACATGTTTGACTGTGTTCTGCCGACCCGTATTGCCAGACACGGCATGGCCATGACCTCTTATGGCCGGGTAAATATTAAGAATGCTAAATATGAGCGTGATTTTGAACCATTAGACCCGGAATGCGACTGCTATACGTGCAAAAACTATTCCAAGGCCTACTTGAGGCACTTATATAAGTGTGATGAAATGCTCTCAGCCATGCTGCTGTCCAATCACAACTTACACTTCTTAGTGAAGATGATGGGAAACATTCGCACGGCCATTGAGGAAGAGCGGTTTTTGGAATATAAAAATGAGTTTTATGCGAAGTACGGCAGGTTTTAAAAACCTGCCTTCTTGCTGAATATAGAATGGCCTGGGCAGAAGTACTCAGGAGAGAGGACCAGTGTATGGAAGTATGTAAGCACGACGAATTTTGCGGAGGCTGTATTCACCAGGGCATCCCTTATGATAAGCAGGTGGAAATGAAGGGCCGGGAGGTCCTGCGGCTTCTGGAAGCCAAAGGCATACCGGCAGATCGGTTTTTAGGTATCGAAGGCAGCCCCAAGCAGTACGCCTACCGGAATAAGATGGAATATACCTTTGGGGACCAGGTGAAGGATGGCGAGATGACGCTGGGTATGCATCAAAAGGGCCGCTTTATGTCCATCGTTACGGTGGATGAATGTCAGTTGGTGGATCCGGACTTTAATATTCTGTTAAAAGCCGTTCTGGAATTTTGCGGGAAGCAGGGCTATGGGTTTTATCACAAGAAGACACATCAGGGCCTTGTGCGAAACTTGATTGTCCGTAAAGGGGAGCGAACCGGCCAGTTGCTGGTCAATCTGGTGACTTCCTCTCAGCTATTTTTTGATGAAACCGCTTTTGTGGAATGTCTCCAGAGCTTGGAATTGAACAACCCGCTGGTAGGAATCCTGCGGACCATCAACGATGGGCTGGCCGATGCCGTCAACTGTGACGAACTGAAAGTCCTGTGGGGACAGGACTATTATATGGAAAAGATTTTAGGACTGGATTTTAAAGTTAGTGCATTTTCCTTTTTCCAAACCAATATAGAGGCGGTGGAACGGCTGTATGTCAGCGCATTGGGGTTAATTGACCAGCTAGAGGGAAAGACCGTTTACGATTTGTTCTGCGGAACGGGGACTATCACTCAGGCTCTGGCCTTGAAAGCCAAGAAAGCCATCGGTGTAGAACTGGTGGCGGAAGCTGTAGAGGCCGCCAAAGTCAACGCTCAGTTAAACGGGTTGACCAACTGTGAATTTCTAGCAGGAGATGTCTTTGATGTGCTGGATCACATTGAGGAAAAGCCGGATGTCATCGTAGTAGATCCGCCGCGAGTAGGCATCCAGAATAAAGCCTTGAGTAAAATCGTGAATTACGGAGTAAAGCAGATTGTCTACATTTCCTGCAATCCGAAAACCTTGGCAGAGAATTTGCAGTTTATGGAGCTTTACGGATATGAGGTGAAGTCGGTGAAGGCTTATGATAATTTTCCGATGACGAAACATGTGGAGTGTGTTTGTTTGTTGGAGAAGAGATAAATGGCTAGCTAATATATAAAGTTCTATAAATAATTTGCATCCATTTGTAATGGGTGCTTTTTACCGTGAAAAACATTACCTATTTGTAATAATAATTTTAATGGTATATAATGTAAAAATAAGTATAAATAAAGAGTAATTTAGGAAAAACACAGAAGTTATATGAAGTAAAATTAATTTGGAGTACTTAAAATGTTACGAATTTCTGAGAATAGTCTAGAATGGGCACTAAAACATATTGAAAAATATGGCGACACAGATATATTTCCAATTCCATTTGAATATAAAGCCATACGTTATCAATGGGGAAATGTTTTAAAAGATTATTTGCTACAACAAGATATTTTGAAATGGAATGTCAGGCCTTATAGGAGATTACTTACTCCAAAGCATAAATATGGTTTCAGGGTTGCAACTCAACTCGATCCATTAGATTGTATACTATTTACTAGTCTTGTTTATGAAATTGGAAAAGATATAGAAAAATATAGATTGCCAAAAGAAAAAAAAGTAGCGTTCTCAAATAGATTTTTACCTACTAGTCATGGGGATATGTATAATTGGAGTGCTTTCCAAAGAAAAAGTTCAGAACTATTAGAGGAAAAAGAAAAAGATATTTTTGCAGAACCTTATGTAGTTGTAGCAGATATTGCAGACTTTTTTCCTAGAATATATTCTCATCCGTTAGAAAATGCATTAAGTGCATGTACAAATAAAAGTAATCATGTTTTAAGAATTAAAAAGATGTTAAATGATTGGAATTATAGTGTTTCATATGGAATACCCGTTGGTCAATCAGCCACAAGATTGCTTGCAGAGTTAGTTTTAGATGATGTCGATAGGGCCTTGATAAGTGAAGGTTTTGAGCATTGTAGATTTGTTGATGATTATAGAATATTTTGTTCATCTAAAAAAGAGGCATACATTAGTTTGGCCTTTCTTGCAAACACACTCTTTGAGAATCATGGATTAACTTTGCAGCAACATAAAACTAGAATTTTGACAGCTGAAGAATTTAGAGAAATACATCTGATTTCGGAGGCTAAAAAAACATTAAATAATTTATCTGAGAAATTTCTTGAAATACTTAATGAATTAGATATTGATGCTTATGATGCAATAGTATATGGTGATATTCCTGAGGATATCAAAGAACGTATAGATGAATTGAATATGATTGATATTTTGCAAGAGCAATTAGGGCTTGATGATATTGATATAAGACTTGTTTCATTCATTTTAACAAGAATGGGGAGACTAGATAACCCCGGAGCTATTGATTTATGTTTAGATAATATTGATAAGCTTTATCCCGTATTTAAAGTAGTCTTTACATATATAAATGAATTGGATTGCCTTACCGTAGAACAAAAGGCGTGTTATGGAGAAAAGATTATTTCAATTATAGATAATTCAATAGTCGGACATTTGGAATATCATAGAGCCTGGGTATTTGACTTGTTTGCTAACGATCAATCTTGGAATAGTAAAGACAAATATGTTGGACTATTAAACAAATTTCCAGATGAATATTCGAGAAGAAAACTTATTTTAGCACTAGGTAAATCAAATAATTATTCTTGGTTCAAGTCACAAAAAAGAAATTTTGACAGATTTCCTGAATGGGAAAGGAGAGCCCTTTTAGCTGCGATGTCTTGTTTACCCGGGGATGAAGCACAGCATTGGTATAGATCAATAAATAATCGTTTAGATATATTGGAAAAAAACATTGTTGAATGGGCAATGAAAGAGTTTTAATTTGATACTTATAACACCCAACTAATAATCTGATTCATAACTCAACATGATTAGAACGTAATCTTGATGCTCTATTCAAATTTAAATATAAGGAAATAAAAATGGCTGATATTAAGTATTATAAACAAAATATAGGTGCTGGTCGCAATTTATATTGTATAGATTCTAATATTTTGATCAATGTTGGTAAATTTTATTTTGATGGAAGATGTGGTAGAGATGATACTTTAACCGAACAAGTTAAAAAGTTTATAATTCTTTGCAGAAATACTGGTACGATAATATATGATTATGCGTTATTAGAGATTAGCTTCAATTTTGGTACAAATAAAATAAATGCGGACGTTATGAATAAGTTCATGATGGTTATTGATACGTTATTTATGAACTGCGCTGATGAAGAAGTTATAAATCATGCACCTCAATTTAAGCCTTTTTGTAAAGAAAAACTAAGTGGAGAATTTAACTCAATATTTGACTGCAAATTACCTCAAATCATATTTTCAGATGAAATAGGTTCATTGAAAATATTCTATCTAATGTACTTATACACTATTATAATTTTCTATTTATCAAATTGTAAGATTGAGCCTATGGAAAAAGTTAAGAAACTTTATGCATATATGACGGAAGAGATTAATTGCTTCATGGCCCATGAATTTCAGTTAGGCCAAATGATATTCATTGGAACTCAAAAAGAAAAGAATATAGCAGAGGGAATTATGAAATTTGGAAAAATTAAAAAAGGAAAATCTGCAATTCGAATTTTAATTAATGCGTTGCTGGACATTATGTCATACAGACGATTAACTATGATAAAGGATATGTCAATATTACAGAAGGCACCAGTAAGTAGTATTTTTGTGACTCAAGATCAAGGATTACAGAATTATATAGAGTTGAATTCGGATTTTAAAACAGTTATAAATGGAGATAAAATTACTGACTCATTTACTAGCGAATTTGTGCCTGAAGAAAAATATCTAATAGAATGGAAAGAGTTTTACTATGAGACAATTATAACAAATGCAAAAAATCGATTTATGGAATATCATTTAGGAAGAAAACGTGAAGTGGATCAAGAGAAAATATTAAAAGAAATAAAGTATTATGAAAAGCTAATTTTTGGATACTAATAAATGCCTATACTTGGATGAGTAATAAAGTAAAAGCTTTCAAGAAGTTATATGTAGGGCTCAAAAATAAGGTTTAGGATATAGAGTACCGTGATATTATTATTCAGATTAGAATAAGAGGGTATGTAACATGGTGGATAATAAAAATATACTTGAAGGAATAATAAAATTTGCGGGCAGTAGCTATTATAATGAGTGGAAGCCATATTTATTGAAACTACTAAGATTGAGTAGGTCAAAGAGAATAAACCGTTCTCCTATCGACAGTATTTCAATACAATTAGCTATTGCAAAGACTATAATGGAAGCTGAGCAGATAATACAAGCGCAGCAAAAAGAATATAAATTTCAAAAGGACAACCCTAATATTATTTTCAATATGCGACTTAGACATATTTTGAAAGAAATAGCAGATGGAATAGCTTGGAGACAATTGGGTTTTAATAGACCTTTGATGAGGCTTTTATCACAGAATAAATCTCCAGGTTACCTGAAGCACGAAGTTTCAAAAGAGGATGATGTAGCAATTAATAAAGTGACCTATGGGAATCAGGTTATCATTCACGATATAACAAATATCATGAGAGTTGGAGATTTAACTGTTATTGATTCAAAAGGATATCCTAATGTATTAGAAATTAAGAGCGCAGGTAAGAAAGTATGGGATGCTGACGCTTACAGAAACTTGTTACGAAAAGGTGGAGATTTATCTAACCAAGCAAGTAAGGTATTAGAAATTGACAATGCTCTAAAAACTGGTGTGATTAAATTCGGTAGTAAAAATGCCTATATTCATTATACTGATATGCCATTATACTCGAATTTAGACACTGTACAAAATATTATAACTATGTGTAATGAAAAAGGTATATGTGGTACTTTCGTTGATAGAATGATGTATATTAGAGCATTTAAAGTAACTGCTGAAATTGATAGTCTAGAATTACCATTTAAACTATCAAAGCATTGGAGTGACCTTTCTAATTTAGATACGTTATATATTTCCAATGGTGAAATCTACAGGAATAGAATTTCGTACGTAGCTTACCCCTTTTCTGAGGAAATTGTTCTACAGTTATTATCTGGTGAAATAATTTTAGAGTGTTATATTGATATGATAGAGCTTAAAAAGAGATTCGAAAAGAGTGGATGGAGAATTAAATTTGAAAGCAACTCGAAATTGCGTAAAAAGAGTAATAAGACAGAACGAAGCAAATTATATAGTGGTAAGAGTCTATACAATATTGATATAGACACAAAATTATTTACAATATCTAAAGATGGATTTAACATGCAAATTGGTGCAGAACATATGGGTTATATTTTATTTGACTTCTTAAAGCCAGAAATTATTACGGATACAGCTTCATTAATTAGAGAATTGACAGAAAAAACAAAGAGCAATAACTATATTACAACATCATACTTAAGAGAACGTGATATTTGGATATAATAAGTGGTTTTAAACAAGCAGGAGTACTAATAACATCTTAAGATATGCAATATAAAACTAACTAAATAAAATTACCATATTAGATTCAAGTTCAATTAGAATTCATGATTTAAAATAATTAAGGAGAATTATATGTCAACACAATTAAATAATAATTCAGCAATTGCACTTTCTAAATCTGCAAGACATTGTTGCTTATGTAGAAAATATTTACCACTATCTATGCAAGTTCATCATATTAAAGAGAAAAAAAGAGGTGGAACAGACGAGTTAGATAACCTTATCCCTGTATGTATACAATGCCATTCTGCTATTCATACCAAAACGGATATGACAAGAGCTTTTACAGATGCTGAATTGAAAAGCTCAAGAGATATTGTATATGAAATGGTATCAGAGGGAAAGCTGCCAGTATCAGATATTAATATTCCCAGTGATTTTACTCAAATTGTTTCACTCTTAAAAGATGAGTTACAAAAAAAAGAAGTGGGCAATAATATAAGCGAAACATCTATGGAAATTTTAGTGAAAACTTATTTTTATAATACTGATATTCAAATTATGAACAGTGATGGTGAATATTCTTATGTAAAAATAGGAAGTGATATGTTTTTCTTGAATATTGAAAAATATTATAAGTATCCTAGACAAATAATTGAACTATTGGAAAAAGAGTTATTGTCCGAAGAAGATGGTGGTTTGCATATTTCACCTACAGGTGAAACATTTCTCCAGGGGTTGATTGGAACTATTCCTACATATACACAAGTTAAAGTTAAATGCTTAAATTGTGGTTTACATTTTATTATTTGTACGTGGGACAAAGAGCGTCATACTAATAAAACAATACATTGCCCAGAATGTGGAGCAAACAATGGAAGAAATCTTGTATGGATACAGGAGAAACCCGGTTTTATATTTGAAGATGTCCCTGGAAATGCTATGCTCTGTGGTATGGAGTAAATTAATTATTTGAATTTTACCCACCAAGATACTTTAGGGACAAAAGTTAATCTTGTCTAAATAGCAATAATCTTAGCCTGTAATTTTTATCTAGGAGTAAAATTGTGTAGTTATCTTAAAGGTATAGTAGGAGATTAGAATTGCAGAATTATTTGAATAACAATATAAGTTTGATTAAAGAGTACCAATTATTATACAAAGATGGAATTAACATAAAGAATTTAGTAAATAAACTTGAGACAGAAGAGCTAGTTACGCATGAAGGCTTTGATTATGGCAGATTTAGAGTTTTTATTGATAGTTGCTTGCTCCTGCTAAATAAAGAAAAACTAGATCATTATTGCAAAGGTTACTGCGATTATCAAGAGTTATTCCAAGAAATTTTTAATGATGAAGAACTACTGGATTACATTGCGTTTGTTAAAAATGAAAGAATAAGTTCAGAAATAGACGGTGAATATCTCTACTATTCTTTAGATGGAAAGAAAAAAACACCATGGGATCAGGTCGCGACAATTAGGCATGCAATGGCACATATGAATATCGGACATTTTATGTCACAAGAAAGAGGTTTATTGATTTATTATAATTTATATAATAAACATAAAGGAATTCGTAAAGACTGGGGAATTGTGTTTGAACCTATTCTACATAAATTTATTAAAATGTTTTTTAGTAATTATAGTTATGGCATTTTATTTAAAAGTACTTTTTTTTCAAAATATTCTTTTGAAAAAGGGAGAATGGGAAATGAGTTTAATTTTTATGAAATAACATGTAATAAAATAAATAACGCTTACCATTTTCATTTAATGAGTGAACTCGCTCATATTTATAATGACTTTGAAAAATTATGTGCTTTTATTATGGAACATAAAGATAAACTTAATATAAAAGAAGTGCCTATAAAAGATAAGGTAGACCTATCAATATATAATAAATTAGTTAGTAAATTTAAACTTAGTTGCAAAGAAGAATATTTTTATGGATTAAAAACATTACTTGATTTTGAAACTGAACTTTCTAATTTTCTAGTACATATTGGACATTTTAATGATGTGTTGTATCAATATTCAATAATCAAGAATTGTGGAAATTTTACTAATTCTGAAGTAGAAATGTATAAAAAACAATTGAAAGAAGTAATATTGGAACTAAAGGAAGATGAAAATGCCAAACTAATGTTTGAACTGGGTTTTACTTATCTTATGACGGTTAATTTCGCTTTGAGAACCGAAGATGACGATTGTAAAAATATGAAATATGCGGATGTTAATGTTTCAATGTTTATTTATGATAGAGATAATTTAAATAAATATGTTATAGATAATAATGTTTATGAAAGCCCATTGCAGCATTATGTTATTGAGAGAATGAGAAATGCCTTAATGCATGGACATATTGATGTTTTGATTGGGGAAAATGGTGAAGTAATATTTATTTTTTCAGATAATTATAATAAGCGTAAAGAGAAAATTGAAATTACTTTGGATAATCTTAAATCTTTTTTATCACAGGAATGTCTATATAATGGAGTTCCTAAAGAAACGTTGATATTACTTGCAGAACCAATAGAAGGAAGGAAAAATTAGATCGTATATTTGAAAAACCAATAATGTGGATAGATTGTATTAAAGTTGAATTATTAGTCTTGTTAGCGCAATTGAGCTTGTGATACAATATATATCGTTTGAACCTAATGAAGAGCTCATAATAAATCATGAATTACAGTTTTATACCAGAGCGAGCTTGGTGATTTCAGACAAAATTCTATTTTGAATAGCATGTGAAATACTCTTCCAAGGAACCACCAGTTCTTCACGGCATCATTATTGCCCATTCAAGGCATACGGAGTGTGTTTGTTTGTTGGAGAAATGCGACTCATAGAACGGAAAATAGAATTTGACCACAAGGTATTCATCTTCCATTGATAATCAGATATTGCAGTAAAACTAAGCTTCATATCCGAAAACTGTAATTTGATTTTTACCTGCCATGCAGATTTTAATTTCTATAGCATCTAACTGTATTGTGTTTCCAACGCCTAGACCGGTATGTGTTCCGACAAAAGATGTTTGTAAGTTATTGATCACTTCCCAAGGGTCAGATGCTGCCCGGACCCTATCTGTAATATCATATTCAATTGGGTTGGTTAAATAATTCACAGATCCTAGGATAGACAGACTTATTTCTTGCAATTTAATCCAATCTGCCTGGCTATTTGGTCGCCAATAAAGAATCATGGAACTAACACCTACCGCAAGCGTTAGATTAAGGCGACAGTAATATTTTATTGTGACCTGTTTAATCTCTAAATACTTGTATTGAGTTGGCAACATACTATATCCCAAGACAAGCCTTCCTCCGGTTTGAACAAGCAGAGCAGAGCTTAGAGAAGCCAGTGTTCCGTTGGAAAGCCCTATTGCATTATTAACATTAGTGAAATCACTTTTGCTGTTATAGGCAACTTGAGTAGCAGTTACAGCACCATAAGTATTACAGGATATTTCCTCATCAGAAGTATTTAACATAAGTGAATGACCAGTTGCAAGTTTGAAGGCTGAAGAAAAGGATTGACTAACAGTGCTAAAAGGTTGTGTTATTTTTAGAGATATAAAATTGGTATCATTATCACTTAATAAAATTGATACGGCTAATGGAGCCGATAGTTGGACAGAGGTGAGATAAATACTTTTTTGTGATTCCGGTGTCCAAAGAACTGTTTTTGAAGGTTGTATACCTAAGCTATAATAATTAATGATATCAGAACTTTTTTTTATCGTTAATTGGGTTTGCGGTTTTATTGTCGGCATGTCATTCTTGATTTGATTATTATATTTCATATGTCGCTCTCCTTGAAATGCCTATTAATGCATTATAACTCATAGCCTAAAAGAGTAATATTAACTGTTCCTGCAGCACTGGTTGTAAGGGAAATTATCTCACCAGGATTAAATTCAATTGGTGAGGGAAAGCTTAGACCATAGGTAGCAAGTGTACTATTAAGAGTTATTGACATAAAGGTGGCATTGTTTCCTCTATTTAATTGGACAACTAGTGAAGAAGACGAAGAAACCTGCAATGCAGTGAGGAAAATACTCTTATTAGTACCAGGTGTCCATATAGGTGCATTGGTTTGAAGTGTGGTAAAGGTTTTAAACAATAGAATATCAGATGGATATTCTATTGTGAGTAGGGGATCTTCTAAATTAAAAACGATACTCATCAGTTTTGTATTGCTGTCCATTGATAAACTCCTATTAATATATTTTAAATTCCAATTATTATCTATACTATATGAATTTGTTTGAAAAATATCAATTAGCATACACTTTTCAGAATAATAATTTTAATCCTTATAAATATAAAGAAATAAATTTTACTAAAATTGGAGAATTTTTCATAGGGGCATCTTCGACTGTCAATGTAAGAATTCCCGGATTAATGACATAATTGATACTTGGTTGAATGACTCCATTCACGAAAAGGTTGTCATAAGAAGTATATTTAGGATCCAGAATCCCCTGGTCGCCATAAACAGTTAATTCATCTGCATCAGTATATGTTTTTTTGCCATTTGATAAGGTATTATATTGATAGGTCTCTGCCTTAATCAGTTGATTGTCTTTGTCTTTGATTACTAAATATTCAAGAATAATGGGTACATCTTTTTTTGGTGGTTCTGCTATGGTTAAGGTTAGAAGACCAGTTTCGACAGAATAATTAGTCTCTGGCTGTAATACTCCATTAATGTAGAGATTAAAGAAGGATACATTATTTGGATCAGGTATACCATTTTCTCCATATATCAATAATTCATCTGTATTGGTAAATTCTTTTTTGATACCATTTGAAACGGTATTATATTGATAGTCAGAAACATTAAATATTTTATTATTCTTCGTATGAAAAGAGCCGATAATTTCTGCTAGTAATACCACTGTATTCTTGGAATCTAAAGTTTCGACATCCCAGGTTATTATATTGTTTTTTTCAGATATAGTACCTTTGGTAAAACTTATGGGATTAAAACAAATCAAATCATCTAATAGTAAAGTATCAGTCATGACAATATTATTAACCGGACCATATCCATAATTAGATATTCTTATTTCAACTCTCCAAGTATTAATTTTATTTGAATTAACTTCCAGGGGACCTGATACGATATACTTTTCAATCATTAAATCACCAAATATGTCTGGACAATGATTGCTTTTATGAATACTAATTGATCTGTCATGAACAGATAACAAATTTTCTTGCTGCAAGAGATTGGGATAAGTCTTAGACACAAAAATGTCAGATGCATAGTTGATAGCTGCATTGTTGCAGGCAAAAGGCTTTGCCCATTCGTATGGGAAAAAAACTTGAACAGGACACTCCGAGATTATATTGGAAATAATACATGAATTTGAATCTGAGCCGCTGGCAATAGCTCTGCTTAGTGAACGGCATCCTGCGGTATTAAATAAACCCTCAACTTCAATAATAGCAGTCAAAGTTTCGCAGGGAAAAATTTCTTTGATCATCCATATAATAGAATTATCAGAGACTGATATTTTACCCGATGTTATAGATTTAATCGTTATGTTCTTAAATTCATCTAAAAAAATATAGTCTATGACAGTAAGATTATTTATAGTTTCACTGTCTGTATTTGTAATATGGAGAGAGAAAGTCCATTTTTTAGGATGACCTAAAAATGTCATTGTAAAATTACTAATAGTACGGGTCCGTAATAGCAGTTTCTTTTTTGCTATATTTTTCTTTGAAAAAACTTCAATCTGAAAATCTTGAGAATAATTAGAAAGAATTTTTTTTGTCTTCACCCTTCCTACGCCTAGGGCAATACCTAGAGGTTTAAATCCGTCCTGGCAGAAGCAGCCTGTGATATCTACCATAAGAACTGAAGTCTCTAGTTTTCTTAGTACCTCAATGTTCCAAAGAAGTTCATTGCCTGATA
The DNA here is from genome assembly GCF_010669305.1 of Aminipila butyrica. Classification (NCBI taxonomy): domain Bacteria; kingdom Bacillati; phylum Bacillota; class Clostridia; order Peptostreptococcales; family Anaerovoracaceae; genus Aminipila; species Aminipila butyrica. Next base: position 1,710,173 of record NZ_CP048649.1, read on the forward strand.
TAGCAGCTATTCCATGAGAAATACTGATGATTTTTATACAATTGATATGATTAATGTACAGGAGATCCCTTATCAGGAGCTCGGATATAGTATTAGCACTAAGATTAGATACTTTTATTTCCATTCTCCATGTATTAACTGTATTAACACTTACTTTTGTAGGGCCTGAGATAATGGTTTGAGTGAGTTTTAATCCTGGACTAACATTGATAGGGTTTATGCCAACAATATCAGTGCTTACAGAGCCTGCGACGGTACTTCCATATGCCATGGTTCTACCAATATAGCGAGTTCCTTCCACTTGAAAGAAACCCGCTGCTCTAAAATTAGCAGTAGCGGATTCGCATAGGCCCAAAGTATCAATATTCCAGGTAATTACTCCATCCTTTATTAATATACTTCCGCAGGAGGCAAAGATATTTTCAATATTAGTAATTAAATCTAATAGAATTGTATTTGTTACAAGAATATTTGAAATGGGAATATTGCTTATATTACTTATTGTTAAGGTGAATTCCCAAATTCCGTTACAGCCTGACGGAATACATTCAGGCCCACACAAAAGAATACTTTCCAAATAAAGGTAATTACTTATGTTATTCCCTACACAAATACTTATATCTGTTACCGGACCGCTGGAAATCATTCCTGAAGGAAGGATGCCTTCAACTATAGCAGAATTAAGTTTCGCCGATTTTGTGCTATTATCTTCAAAAGTAATGAAAGAGATAATAATTGCAGAATCCTTTATCGGAACATCTTCCGTTTTAAGAAGGAGAAGGCCTTTTTGTATCTCATAATTAACCTTTGGTTGCAGTACTCCGTTAATGAACAGGTTAAAAAAAGAGACATCATTAGGATCGAGAATGCCTCTATCACCATATTGAATTAATTCATCATCATCCGTATAAATTTTTTTGAGTCCATCAGACAGCGTATTATATTGATAGACCTCTGCATTTAATAAATTCTTTTCCTGTTTTATAGAATGTATGTTATCTTCAAACATAGTGACCATCTCCAAGTAAATACATATATGAAAGGGATGTGCAATGATAGCACATCCCTAATTAATTAAGTTGTTACTGTGGTGTCAGAATCAGAGGTTGGAGCAAAGTTAGTTACAATTAGAGTAACTGGAGCTCCAACTGGGATTGCTGCTGCGTCATTAACAGTAACCTGGGACCCATCAGTGTTAACGGTATATAGACTAGATTGCTGTAATACACCATTTATAAATAGCATATAATATCCATTTTTGGTAGTAGCAGTTGTAAGATTACCAGTCAAGATATCGCCAGCATCATCTATAAATTTCGTTGCTGGGACAGTAAGGACACCACTTGTTCTGTCAGTTTCATCTAGAAGATAGAAATATCTTACAATTTCTGGATTGACATCAACATCAGTAGTAGTAGTAGCATCGATTGCAAGTCTAAATAATTGTGTAGCCATTATCATTCTCCTTTCTATTTTCCTTACATTTTAGTATATGTGTAAGATGCCGATTTGTAACATATTTGGGTGGTTATAATGTTACTTGCAGAAATATATAAATAGCGTCGGTTTATTACATGTCTTTTAGTAACACCGATTGCAAAAAACAACAAGGATAATTCATCTTTAAAAGCCTAAGAATGAAGCAGATGCTTAGACTGTATTTTTGTTTGCTGTTCATGAAATTTCCGTATTTGCTGATAAAGAAGGGGTGGATCTTGGGGTTCAGTGTCATCAGGCATATGAAAGCACAGACATTGAAATTCTATGCTTCTCATAACTTATCAGAGGCGGGCAACTTGATCGAGTCCCTGTTGAAAGATTATATGCTAATTATACAATTCAGTATAATTATGGATAAATTTTCATGTGACATGTATAATAAAAGGGAATAATGACGTTAAAGCTGAATCACTAGGGTTTCTCCACATCATTATTCCCCCCTTACTGTATAAGGAGAAAATGAACTATGAGCAAACAAAACCACGACAAGCACAAAAATCACAAACACAAGCATGATAAAGGAGATGAGGGTCATAATCACGGCGGGAAAACTGCGGTGGCATTGTTTTTTACAGGGCTGGCAGCATTTATCGGTGCATATTTTGTTAATAGTGGGATATTAAATATTGCACTGAACTTAATCGCATTGGTGACAGCGGGTTATCATATAATCATCGAAGGATTCTTGGATACCATCAAAGAATCAATTAAATCTAAAAGGTTTATGCCGAATATTCACTTGTTAATGACATTAGCGGCTATGGGCGCTTTGATCATTCAGGAATATCATGAGGCAGCTATGCTAATTCTGATTTTTGCTGGAGCTCACTTTTTAGAAGAGTATGCTGAAAGCAAAAGTAAAAAAGAAATTACAAATTTATTGAAACTTAATCCTACAAAAGCTCGTTTATTAAAAGAAAATGGACGAGAAGAAGAGGTTGATGTTTCGGTATTAAAAGTTGGAGATAGACTTCGTGTTTTAAATGGAGATCAAGTACCCACGGATGGAATTATTTTGACAGGAGAATCTTCAATTGATCAGTCATCTATTACTGGTGAAAGCATTCCCGTGGAAAAACAAGTTGGAGACACTGTTTTTGGTAGTACAATGAACGGCTCAGGCAGCTTTACCATGGAGGTTACAAAAGATTCAAGCGATACAGTGTTCTCGAAAATTTTACAGTTAGTAAGCCAAACTCAAACAAATATTTCAAAGACAGCAGTATTGATTAAAAGAATTGAGCCTGTTTATGTAACGATTGTATTAGTATTAGCACCAATCTTTTACTGGCTAGGCATATCAGTATTTGTATGGGGTTCACAGGAAAGTTTTTATAGGACAATGGTATTTCTGATTGCTGCATCCCCATGTGCTTTAGCAGCAACAGATATTCCAGCGACTTTGTCAGCAATCAGTAATTTGGCTAAACGTGGAGTCTTATTTAAAGGTGGATCTTATCTTTCTAATCTTTCAGATTTAAGAGCGATTGCTTTTGATAAGACCGGAACTTTAACACAAGGGCAACCTGTTGTTACAGATGTATTCTTTGACTCATCTGTTTCTGAAGGGTCAAAAGAAAATTATCTTGATATTATTGCTTCTATGGAAAAGAAGTCAAACCATCCTCTTGCTGATGCGATTTTAAAACATCTTTCAGAATCAAAAAATTTGGATCTTGATGTGGAAAATCTTGTAGGAATTGGCTTAGTTGCGAAGTACAATGGAATTGACTACAAAATTGGTAAGCCATCATCTTACAAAACCGTTTCCAGTGAGATTAAGCAATACACAGAAGACTTTGAGAGCAACGGGAAAACTGTCGTATACTTTGGCGTAAATGATACTGTTGTTGTACTGGTTGCAATTCAAGATATTCCAAAAGAAACAGCGAAAAATGCAATTAAATATTTCCGAAATGAAAATATTCATACAGTAATGATTACTGGAGATGCAGTTAAAACAGGGCAAGCTATAGGAAAATCTTTAGGAATTGACGAAGTAAAAGGGAATGTTATGCCGGAAGATAAGTCACGTATTATAACTGAATTAAAAGATAAGTACAATATTATCGCAATGGTCGGTGATGGAGTGAATGATGCTCCGGCGTTAGTTACAGCAGATATTGGTGTAGCCATGGGAGATGGAACGGATATTGCGATTGATGTAGCCGATGCAGTTCTTATGAAAAATGACTTGAATAGGCTGGCATACACACACATAGTAGCTAAAAAACTCAGAAAAGTCGTATGGCAAAATATTGCCTTTTCAATGGTGGTCGTAGTAGCATTAATTACTATGAATATCGTAGGAGTTATGAATTTGTCGTATGCTGTTCTAATTCATGAAGGAAGTACACTAGTTGTTATTGTAAATGGTTTACGACTATTGAGAAATACTTTTAATAATAAATCCGAATAAAAAGAAAGAGAAAGAAAATAATGAGGTAAAAATATATGCCACGCAGAAAAATAGGGATACTGCTTTTTAACGAAGTTGAGGTAATGGATTTTGCGGGTCCCTTTGAGGTGTTTTCCATTACAGAAAACGCTGCGGCAACGGGGAAAGCATTCGAGGTGTACACCATAGCCAGAAAAAAAGAGCTAATTAGCACCCGCAATGGATTAAAAATTCAACCAGACTATGACTTTCATGATGCGCCTCAATTTGATATTTTAATTATTCCCGGAGGGTATGGCGCGGAAGAAATAGAAATTCATAACCAAGAGACTATTGATTGGATTAAAAGAAGTTTTACTCAAGTGCAAATAATGGCATCTGTGTGTACTGGTGCATTTTTATTAGCTGAAGCTGGATTACTGGATGGAAGACAAGCAACAACACACTGGATGGATATTGATAGATTAGAAGAGGAATACTCAAAAGTTAGAGTTATACGTGACGTCAAATTTGTTGACGCATTTCCTATCATTACATCGGGGGGAATATCGGCGGGAATAAATATGTCTTTTTATATTGTGAAAAAATTATTAGGTATAGAAATTGCAAAAATCACAGCAAAAAGGATGGAATATGATATTGATTTAGGGAATTAACGCTGGCTTACGCAGAGCAAATTTCGAACGGAGTCCCAGAGACGTATTTGAAAACTATAACGGAATTTGTAGCTTTAGATTAAACAATAGCCACGGTTGCTGCTCCGAAAACAGAGTAGTAGTCGTGGCTTTGTTTCTGCCTAAAGCTTTTTTCTCTGATCGTAAAAATAACGCAGCCGAAGCTGCGTTAGAAATATGAATTAGTATTAGAATCTTAGTGACAAGCAAGTGAGGCTGCCGTCTATTTTCCTGAACTCACTTGTATCAACTAGCTTTACCGGGTAGCCTAGGTCCTCGATGATTTTAAGAGTCTTAGGATATCCTTCAGGAACAAGAACTGTACCGTTAATGTACAGGCTGTTGATTGCGTAAAGTTCGTCAGGGTCTATAATGAAGCGATTAAAGTCTTTGAAAGCTTCTAGCTTGTCAACGGTTTCTGTAACAAGCATATTGTTGTTTTCAAGGTAGATTGCGAAATCCTTTAGATGAAGGCCTTCTGTTACAGGTACTGTGGATGAAGTGTATCCAAACTTTGTAACTATTTCGTTGAACTGGCGGGCGCCTTCTGCGTTTGTTCTGTCGCTTAGACCGACGTAGAAGTGATCTCCTGTACGCATTACATCACCGCCCTCCATTGTTCCTGGAGCTTTGATGTAAAAAATCTGGTCATCCGAGTAGAACTTACGAATCGCTGGAAGGATTTCTTCCTTTTCGCCATTGCGGGAGTCTTTTGCAGGGTTTGTGATCACTGCACAACGCTCCATAACAACGGCTGGGTCTTCTGTAAAGCATGAGTCAGGGTAACGCTCATCTGCTTCTAAATCTAAAACTTCTAGTCCAAGAGATTCAAGAATCTCAACGTATTTATCATGCTGTCTGGCGGATAATTCGTACTCTGGCTTTTCTCCTGCTGCTACGAACTGAGCTGTGGATATTCCGTCGATTAATGCTTTGCAAGGTTTTTTGGTAATAGCTTTTGTAAACATATTTATACCTCCATAAAATTAAATTGATGTTTTCTATGCTTTGAGTATATAATATAAATAAAGATTCGTAAACAGCAATTATATCATGGTTTCCATGAGTATTAATCATATAATGGGCAAGGAGGTCAAACATGAGTCTCTCACAATACGAGGCATTTGTCAAAGCTGTCGAGACTGGAACAATGACTCAGGCAGCGGAGGAGCTTGGCTACACACAATCAGGACTTACTAGAGCATTAAATACATTAGAGGAGCAATGGAATGTAAAACTATTAACTAGAGGACGAAATGGTGTACAACTTACTACAGAAGGGCAACTGCTGTTGCCATATATAAGAACGCTCCTTCATGACCAACGTAGACTTTCCGAGCGAGTCGGAGAGATCAATGGCCTTCGTGAAGGTCTTATTAGAATTGGAACATTTAACAGTGTCTCTGCACAGTGGCTCCCTGGGATTATAAAGAGATTTCAACATGATTACCCTGGAATCAGATTCGAACTGTTGCATGGAACAGATACTCAGATTGTCAGTTGGATAGCTGATGGACGAGTGGATGTGGGTTTTGTTGCATACCCAACTTTACCGGAACTTGAGTCCGAATTCCTGTACCGTGACCCCATCGTAGCCATTTTTTCTGAAGATGATCCCTATTCTAGAATGGAAAAACTCAACATTTCCGAGCTGCCAAAGCTGCCGTACATTGCACTCAACGAGGGGGTAGAGGATGAGATTACAGCTATTCTGGAGAAAAACAGGACGAACCTAGACGCATGTTTCGTAGAAAGCAACGATCACGCCGTAATCGCCATGGTAGAGAAAGGGCTGGGCATTAGTCTTATGTCTGTCATGATGATACAGGGCTTTGACCGACGAATTGTGGCGATTCCTCTGGACCCTCAGGGCTATCGCGACCTTGGAATCGCTTGCCGCAGCCGTCACCTTCTGTCTGGCGCAGCATCAAGGTTTTACGAGTATGCACGTCGCTGGATAGCTGAGGAGTACAAGTCTATCGAACTATGACATATCTCCAAGGGATTATGAATTCACCACCAGATACCTTCAGCCTGTGCTGGATGATGAAGAAATCATCAAGAGCGAATTAAAGGAACTGGTGCACACCAGCGTGTAGGAAACCCTCAATGACCTGTTGGAGCAAGAGGCTCGGTAGTTTCAAGATAAGTAGGTGGGCAGAAGAAAAATCATTATTCTGGTAAATGATGCTAGCCGATATAATGTTATTCTCTATGGGTTGAAAGCAAAAGAACTGAAAAATATAAAAGAATTAATTATATCTGCGATTCGGCAAACTCTTTTGAGTGATGGGGTGAATCCAGAAATGATAGATGCGTATCTAAAAATGCAGGAGAGGTCCTGTTTTCTAAAACACAAAACAGGACTACGATGGCCAGATTAAATAAAGGCTGTGAAGCAGCCGAAAATTTTTACAATCTACCATATGATAAAAAGCAGGAGTGAACCTGCGCAGTCTTTTATAATCTACACAATAGAAGCCATTTTCCTTATTGGAATGGTTGCTATTTTGGTACGGAGAAGAGTGGGAGACCCCCACGATTGTGTAAACCTTCAAACGGGTGTAAGATAATTATATGAACTAGATCGTTTTGAGAAACTTTGAACAATACTACGAATATCCTTAAAGAAGATAGTCAAAGGGGCGATTGCTCTAAGAAACAATTAAAATGCTTATTAAGCGAGGAACTTTATACTATGGAAAATAATAAATCGAGTAAATGGTGGATATTCACTATCACTAGTATGGCGAATTTAGCTGCATCTTTTTCGATTAACAGTCTGAATCTGGCGCTGCCAACCATTGCTAAAGACTTCGGGGTGTCCCAAGGGGCAGTTAGCTGGTTGGCTCTTGTCTATTCCCTAATTCCATGTTGTACGTTGTTGATTTGTGGAAAAATGGCGGACTTGTTCGGGTATAAACGACAGTACCTAGTTGGGTTTTCTTTTTTTGCAATAGCCTCTATGTTAGCGCCCATATTTTCCTACAATCTTTTGACCTTAATTATTTTAAGAGCCTTACAGGGCTTTGGTTACAGTATGTTGATTTCTATTACGCAGGCAACCATTTCAAAAACCTTTGAGGATAACGAACGTGGAAAAGCGCTTGGTGTTAATGCGGTCTTTGTGTCAGTAGGACTTGCATCAGGACCAACAATCGGAGGGCTTCTGCTTGCACACTTTTCCTGGTATTCTATTTTTTATTTTTGTATTCCATTCTGCATCATTGGGTTGATAGCAACGCTGATTGTCATGCCGGAAGATACCAATAAAGAGGCTGGAAAGAGGCAGATTGATTGGTTAGGCGGCCTTTATTTTGCAATAGCAATTGGTACACTGGCCATTGGACTAAATTTCAGTGATGAATGGGGGTGGATATCCACTCCATTTTCAATATGTGTTGTAATATTTGCTGTATCCTTTAGTTTGTTTATATGGAGAGAAAAAACAGCTGAGGCACCATTAATGCCCTTACAGCTATTTAAGAATAGAACCTTTTCAAGAGCAAATGTGACCTGTGCTTTATCTTATACGACACAGCAGCTGACTACATATCTTTTTCCTTTTTTCCTAATCAATATTTTATTATTAAAATCAGATAAATCAGGTTTGATTTTATTGGCGTCGCCTGTGGTCATGATGATTGCATCCCCTTTAGGTGGAAGTCTTTCCGATAAATATGGAACACGTCTACCAGCGGTTGTTGGACTTTCTTTAATCGCCTTAAACTGTGTTTTGGTGGGATTTTTTAGCGAAAACGTAAGCCTACTCTTTGTTATCCTTGTATTGGGGTTGTTGGGTGCGGGAAATGGCTTAAGTGTATCAGCCATCAATTCAGCAATTCTCAGTTCTGCCCCAAAAGATTATTCTGGAGTTGCTTCTGGAATGTTAGCAACCATGAGGAATATCGGTCAAACACTAGGTACGGCTCTTGGCAGTGTCATGCTAATTACAAGGGAGGCCCATTATGAACAAGTAACTGGATCCGATAAAAGTACAATATATTTATTGGCACAAAGAGATACTTTTTTTATTGGGTTTGTACTTGCTCTTTTAGGCATATTACTTATTATGCAAATACCTAACAAGAAGATAAGTAAAAATTAAAGGACAAAGACCATATTCTTAGTCCTTGTCCTTTATTATTTCTAACAATTTTACCTTAAAGCCTGATAAGCTTAACCTTTTTTTACTCGATACAGTTTACCTTTAATCGTCTTCGTTTTAAATGCTTTAATCACCAGTGCTTCCTTTCCATCTGAAATTTCAACATTGGTTACCTTACCTCTGATGTCTACTTTTCCGATGTCCTCATTGCGAATACCGTCCACCCGTCTGATAGCCGCAAGAAAGTCACTTGTTTTCAAAGAACTGTTATCTCTACCAGCATTAAACTGCACAAAAGCCTTCTGCCCTCTGCGATTGTCGGCTTTATATCTTTCCCGGCCGGTTCTGCGGGTGGAATCTGCCTTCGGGGGTTTCCGATCTACATGACCGCCTTTACATGGGATCGTATAGCCGAGAAACTTTTCAAGATCATGAAATCGATCCATTTCACTTGGGATTACCATGGTGATGGCGATACCGTGTTGGTCTACACGACCGGTTCGGCCAATTCGATGCACATATTGTTCATGCTCGAAAGGGACACCATAGTTGATGACATGAGTGATGCCTTGCACGTGTAGCCCTCGCGCGGCTACATCTGTGGCAATAAGCATTTTATATTCGCCTCTTTTAAAAGCATTTAATGTTTCCGTACGCATCTGCTGGTCCATGCCACCATGTACGGCACAAGTAAAGTGGTCCCATTTCCGAAAGATTTCAAACAAATTGGCAACCTGCTCTTGTGTATTACAGAAGATAATAGCTTTTCTCGGGCGTTCTCTTTCGATAACTTTCTTCATAAAGTCAACTTTTTTAAGGCCATCTACTGCATAGTAAATCTGTTCAATCTTTTCCAGGTTTGATACTTCTGCTTCAATTTGGATTTCTTCAGGGTGATTCATAAACTCTTGGCTCAGGAAATGAACTTCATTTGGTATGGTTGCAGAGAAGAGCAATGTAACTCGTTCCTTAGGTATTTTTTTTATAATAGTTTCCAGTTGTTCTTTAAAACCCATAATCAGCATTTCATCGGCTTCATCAATTACCAGGTATTTAATATCATGGAGTTTCACATTTTTGTTCAAAAGGTGGTCCATCATTCTACCTGGTGTAGCCACAATGACATGGGGAAGGGTTTGTTTTAATTCTTTTCTTTGCAGTTCCATAGGCTGTCTGCCATATAAAGCGCAGCACTTTACACCTTTATATTTACCAATATCAGCAATATCCTGTTTTACCTGCTCGGTCAATTCTCGTGTCGGTGTCAGAACCAATACTTGTGGAGTATCAAGTTCTACATCAATTTTTTCACAGAGAGGAATGGCGAATGCTGCAGTTTTACCGCTTCCTGTTTGGGACTTTACAATTAAATCTTTACCTTCCCAAATCATGGGGATTACTTTGGCCTGAACCTCTAAGGGTTGCTTGAATCCCAACTCGCTCAGAGCTCTTTTGATGGCATTATCAAGGGGATAATCCTTAAACTTTTCTATGACTTTTTCTTGAATTTCGTTTACTTTGTTCATATTTTTCTCTTTTCTCAACTCACCTTAAATAACTTTATATTTTGATTTATTATCGATCTTTATTCTTACAATGCAATCCTCGCTATAAGAGGTTACAAAATTTTATTATACCATAGGTATGGCTAAAAAGATAGATTATTAAGCATGAAGGAGATTACTTTATTGTAGGTTTTTTGAACATATGTTACGACCTCTAAATAAGACGAGCAGCCGAAACGTGCTTCACATCAATTTTTGTGTTATACTTAGTATACGGAAAACTTTGTAATTTGTTTTTGAGTAGGCATAATTTAGAATAAAAAGGAGATATCATTATGTACTTTAGACAACTGACTATAATCGTCAAGGATATGGAGAAATCTATTGAATTTTATGAGACAATTACGGAATTGAAGATTTCTCGGCGTTTTAAAGATGGATCTGCAGAGATTGCTTTTATGACAAATGGTAAAGGGGAGACAGAAATTGAATTAGTTTGTACGCCGCAGATGCAGAAATTTGAAGGAAAGGGCTTTTTCATTTGCTTTGTAACGGATAAACTGGATGCCATGCATGAATTGGCACAAACAAAAGGCTTAAATCCTTCTGATATTCGAAATCCGGATGCAGAAAGCCGTTATTTTTACGTTTATGACCCGAATGGCGTATCTGTACAACTGAAACAAAAGATGTAGACAATCTACAACTCCGATTGACTTCCTACAAATACTTGTTATAATAATATTATAGTTAGCATAAGCTAATTGAATGTTTGCGCTAGATTTAGGACATTCTGTAAATGGAATAACTAAATTAAGCTCTTGCTAGATGGTACTGGCAAGGGAAAGGAACGCTATATGAAGTACGAAGATTGGAAAGATAAGACAGCCGAGTTTAAGAAGATAGACGTTCGTCACCTTCAGGGAAACTTTTTCCTTGGGTTACGAAAACAAGCCCAGAATTTAGAAATAGGAGAAGGCTTAGAAGTTATTCAGACCTTTGAGCCACATCCGCTCTATGCAGTATTGGAGCCTCTTGGCTTTGTCCATCATACAGAAAAAACTGCTGTTGGTGAATTTCACGTATATTTTTACCGAGCAGAAATAAAAGAGGCAGGGGGACAGGCCCCTTACGCACCCTTGGCCCTGTTGAATTATCCAATGATTGATGAAGAACTTGGTGAAATTGCCGTAAACTTCTGGGATTTGACCTGGAACAATGATAAAAGAACCCTGTCTTATGAAATGAGACTTTTACTGTCCTTAGCCAATGCGGTTGGTGCCGGAAGAATGCGTCAAGCCTCCAGAGAACTTGTAAAGGCGTATGCTTCGGGAATAGATTCTGCGGCATTGGACGATGTATTCGAACTGATTGCATGGAATCAAGGAATCGGTTATTTTAGTTCAGAAATCGGACCTTCCGCGCTGTTTCAAGCTTATAAGCTAATTAAGACACAAGAGAAAAATGGGAAGAGCCGTGAGGAAATAAAACAATTGCTCATGGAACGGTTTGGTGAGAAAAATGAAGAAGTAGGCGTGTCATAAAACACGAATTAGGGGATAAAAAAAGGGTTGCTAAATAGCAACTCTTTTTTGTTACAAAATCTGTATGTATATAGCTCACCGCTAACAGGAAGGAGCCCAACCTATCGTTGCATATGGAATGGTAAACTCAACAATACCTGTGGAGTAAGGTGCTATATCATATTGTTGATAATAAATGGTTATTCCGCTAGGGGCCATATAAAAATTGTGGCAGCTAAGATTTCTGATAATTAACTCTTTATAATTATCAAAATAAATTCCTGGATTTTCTTTTAAGTTTCCTTCGGCCTGTGCTATTATTTCCTGTGTGAGTAAAAGAGTGCAATTTGTAGAAGGTTTAAAGAAATCAGAGAGGTAGATATTTGATCCGCCGCATAGTTCCCAAGTGTTAGACGTTCTTGTGGTGTTTCCGTGTGCCCCTCCTGTGAATTCATATTTGTCAGTATAAAGACTTAAAAAACAGTTATCGTTATAAGTTATGGTGTATTCCATATAAGCTTCATAGCCATAAAACGGAAAATTATTTTTTAGTGAATCAGCGTAGTCCTCCATCGCTTGCTGGTAAAGTGTATTGGCGGCATATTCAAAGTATTCATCCACTTGCATAGAAATTTGATTATTTATTTTTTCCCCTGCACATGAATTATTAGGTGTAGTCACTATTGGATATTTTATCGTAAGTGCCAGCATGTCAATATTATCATATTTAAACTGACAATTAATTTCTTCTGTATGAGTAGTGGCAAAGCATCTTGGTTTATCCATTTACAAACCTCCTATAATAAATTAGCTTATACCTATCATATGCGCCAATTTTATATATGCTAATTTATCTTTGGGATTATTCCTATTTAGAGTAGGGGCATATGGCTATTAGACATATATCGAACTCCAATTTATCTGTTTTCATAAAAATTGAATGGTGCAAAAGAAGAAGACAAGGGCGTGTTTTCAGGGTATAGTAGAAGTATAAGAAGGAGGCAAATTTCATGGTACATACCGCATATATACAAACCACGCTGGGGTTAATTGGTATATCTGAAAGCGAGGGTTTTATTACAGAATTATTTTTTGAAAAAGACTTACAAAAAGGCACTGACACACAGCTGACGCCATTGCTGGCAAAGGCAGAGAAGCAGCTTGCAGAATATTTGTCTGGAAGTCGTAGGGACTTTGAGCTTCCCCTTGATGTTGCAGGAACAGCATTTCAGAAAACGGTCTGGGAGGCTTTACGAAAGATTCCTTATGGACAAACCCGAAGCTATAAGCAAATTGCAGAATGGATTGGAAAGCCAAGTGCAGCCCGGGCTGTAGGGATGGCAAATAATAAAAATTCGATATTGATTCTAATACCCTGTCATCGGGTTGTAGGTGCAGATGGGAAGTTGGTCGGCTATGCGGCCGGTTTGGATATGAAGGAAAAGTTGCTGGAATTGGAGCGAATACAGGCCAACGGAGGAAAGGAAGTCATTTTATGAAAGTACGCGATTTAGCACTAGCCACTTTTGTTATCATACTATGGGGCATAAATTTTACTGTTATTAAAGTAGGCGTTCACGAGATCCCGCCTATGCTGCTGGTATCGCTGCGCTTTTTCTTTGCGGCATTCCCGGCAGTATTTTTGGTAAAACGCCCAGCTACCAGTTGGAAGTACGTGGTTGCTTATGGATTGACAGTGGGCGTCGGTCAATTTTCCTGTTTATTTTATGCCATCCACGTAGGAATGCCAGCTGGCGTTGCATCGGTAGTATTACAATCACAGGCATTTTTTACGGTTTTATTTGCAGGTATCGTGTTTCAAGAACGAATTAAAATAGGGCAAGCAGCAGGCCTCCTTGTGTCTGGCGTAGGCCTTTTCCTCATCAGCGGGAACCTTGGTGGCGGGCAGGGAGCTATGATACCCGTGGGAGCTTTTCTACTTACCTTAGTGGCTGCATTTTTTTGGGGACTTTCCAATATTGTCGTCAGGCAGGCTTCTAAGGAGGCTGCATTACAGGGAAATAAACTAAATATGTTCCATATGGTTGTGTGGTCCAGTCTGATACCGCCGCTTCCAATGTTGGTGGCCTCGTTAATCCTGGAAAAATCAGAACAAGTTTGGCACGCAATGAGCAACTTGAATGAATTAGCTGTCTTTTCTGTATTATATCTTGCCTTATTTGCTACGCTGATTGGGTATGGTATATGGAGCACCTTACTGTCAACCTATCCGGCTCAGAAGATAGCCCCCTTGTCTTTGCTTGTTCCTGTCGTTGGACTTATTACAGCACAGGTGTTTCTTAGCGAAAAGCTTTCTGCCATTCAGTGGGCAGGAGGGGGGATTATTATCTTGGGGCTGTTGATATCCAACTGTGCCCCTCTGCTGGGAAAACGAGGCTCAATCGAAAGGGAGAGCTTTAGATGACAGAAGAAGAAAAATGGAAGGCATCATTGTCCTGTGATGCCGCTTACGACGGTCAATTTTTCTATGGTGTGAAAACAACTGGAATTTTTTGTCGGCCATCCTGTAAATCAAAGAGTCCCAAACGAGAAAACGTTATTTTCTTTGATACAGCAGAACAGGCACAACAGCATGGACTTCGTCCCTGCAAACGGTGTCGGCCTGATTTATTAGAATTTCAACCACAGAAAGAAAATGCAGAAAAAATCAAATTGATTTATGAGCAGTTTTATTTAGATTATAACGATTTAAGAGAGGAATTAAAAAAGCTTGGTCTCAGCAGAAACCGAATTACTCAGCTGTTTCAGCAGCAATATGGAAAAACACCAGTAGAATATTTAAATGAGCTGCGTATAGACCGTGCTAAACAGCTGCTGGTGAGTACACCGGAAAATATATTGCAGATTGCCTTGCAAAGTGGCTTTGAGAGCCTCTCTACTTTTTATATACAGTTTCAAAAAGTAGTGGGTGTTTCGCCAAAGGCGTATCGGCAATCCTTTGCCCAGAAGGAGGAAAAGCCATGATTATCAGCGCAAGCCGCCGCACAGATATTCCGGCCTTCTATTCTGAGTGGCTGCTCAATCGCCTCCAGGAAGGCTATGCATTAATTCCAAACCCGCGGAATCCTCTTTATTTCAGTCGGGTGAGATTGAACCCAGAGATTGTTGACTGCCTCGTGTTCTGGACCAAAAATCCAGCCCCTATGATTCCGAAACTTAGTCAAATAACAGCAATGGGGTATCCTTTTTATTTTCAATTCACGCTGAATCCCTATGGAGCAAATATTGAACAAAATTTGCCGGATAAAAAAACGCGGATACAAACGTTTCAGACTTTAAGCCGCATCTTAGGGCCGGAACGGGTAGTATGGCGGTATGACCCGGTCATCCTGACAAAACAAATGGATGTGGCTTATCATATACAAGCTTTCGAAAAAATGGCCTTGGCTTTGGAGGGCTTTACACACCGTTGTATTTTCAGTTTTTTGGATTTCTATCCGAAGATACGCGGAGAACTACAGGCACTTGGTGGGATTGAGATGCAGGAGACAGATATGCGCAGCGTGGCGGCGGGATTTGCTCAAATTGCTGGGGGGCATAAAATCCGTCTATTTACCTGCTGTGAGACGGTAGATCTAAATGCCTATGGAATTGCTCCGGGGGCCTGTATTGATGCAAGCTTGATAGAAGAAATTCTAGACTGCTCTATCTACTACAATAAAGATATAAATCAGCGGGCGGCGTGCAGGTGCATGGAGAGTGTAGAAATCGGCACTTATGACGGTTGCGCACATGGCTGTCAATATTGCTATGCAATATCTTCGGAGAGAGCAGTACGGAATAATATGGAAAACCATGATCCGCAAGCTCCAGTTTTATTTGGGAATCTGCCGGAAAAGGCCATCATACATGAGAAAAAGATGATTTCTGTAAAAGACGGACAAATGCGATTGTTTTAAAATAGCTGCTACATTGCCTATAAAAACTTATGGATACTATCATTTACCTCAGTTTTTGAAAAAATAATAGATGTTTCTGTTAAGGCATAGGAGGATACCGCATTGATAAATTCTTCAATATCAGCTAAAGAAGAAACGGATAATTTTACAATAAAGCATGCAGAACCTGCAATTCTGTAACACCACTCACTGTGTTTATACTCCTTGATAAAGTTTTTAAACTTTACATGTTGTCCATCTCTCATGGTAACTTCAATGATACAGTCGATGACAAAACCAAGATTCTTTTTGTTCAGGCGAATGGTATACCCCTCAATGATGTTGTTATCCTCAAGCTTTCTTACCCTTTCCGCGACAGAAGGGGGCGAAAGGTTTACTCGTTTCGACAACTCCCTGATGGATATACGGCAATCGGTCTGCAATTCTTGTAAAATACGTGCATCAATTTCATCTATTTTCATTTGGCATATCCTTTCTAAAAAAATGTTTCAATAGAAATATGAAATGTTTTATTTGATATTGATTGAAATGTTATTTTCATTATATATCTGTTACAATGATTCCGTCAACTAAACATATTTTTTAGGGAGGAATACAGATGAACATGATTTCTTTTTCACAGAACGGGGAGACCCCCTTTCAACAACTATTGGGATTTAATAAAGATATTCTGGAGAAGTGGATTTCTTTGGAAGAATGCTTTTATTCCAGCAAAACCTTTTCTGTCGAACTAAAAGAGGAGGTCCGTCGCAGATTGGCTTTTAATAACGGCTGCGAATACTGCAAAGCTAAAGGGGCTCCTTCAAAGGCTATCCTAAATCCGCGAATACAAATGGCTGCTCGTTTTGCTGATTTTTCTAGTAAAGAAACACATATAGGTGACCGGGAAATGGGAGCACTGAAAGAAGTGTTCTCAGAAAGGGAGATATCAGAGCTCTTGGCCTTTATTTGTTTCACATCGGCTAGTCAGCGATTTGGAGCACTATTAAATCTGCTGCCGAGTTGTCAGATTTAAGTTATCCCTGTATTTAAAGCAGCCCTGAAATATGCTTTCACTCAAATAAATTAAGGTTGACAGTTTATCATTTGATGATAGCTGTCAACCTTTTTATATGTTAGGCGATGAGCGGACAAACAATCATCATGGTAACACATTCGTCGGAAGCCGCCCAAAGCAGCAGCCGAATTATTACAGTCCGAGACGGAATAATGGAATAAGTCGTTATGATTTTTTGACTTGATAATAAATTTTTATTGCGCTACAGTTAAGTTTACAAAAGAGGACAGTAAAAGCGAGGAATAAATATCCTCTCTACAGTATGATTTAGTCAGGAGGGAAAGAAATGGAGTGGTTGAAGAAGCTAAGCAATGCCATTGATTATATTGAAAAGAATTTAGACGGCGAGATTTGTTATGAAGAAGCGGCTAAAATTGCCTGTTGTTCTACCTACTATTTCGGGCGGATGTTTTCCTATGTAGCGGGTATATCCTTATCCGAGTATATTCGCCGCCGGAGAATGACACAGGCTGCTTTTGAAATACAAAACACGGATAGGAAGGTTTTGGAGGTTGCATTAAAATATGGCTATACTTCTCCGACGTCCTTTAACCGGGCCTTTCAAAATGTGCATGGAATATCCCCAATTTCCGCAAAAGCAAAAGGCTGTATCTTAAATGCATACCCGCCTATTAAATTTTCAGTCAATATAATAGGGGGTAATGTTATGCCCTACCGGGTGGAAGAAAAAGAAGCCATGAGACTTGTTGGTATCCGCATGCCATTGACAATGGATATGGAGGAGAACAAAAGGAGTGTTCCGCATTTTTGGGAAAATACATTAAAAAGCAGACAATTTGCAAATATATGCAACTTGTCAACTAGGCTGCCCATGAGCATTTTAGGAGCTACAGTTTGCCAAAATGATGAAATATATTATTACATTGCGGCAGCAACCGACCAGCCTGTACCAGAGGGAATGGTTGAATATCAAATTCCAAAGGCTACATGGGTGGTGTTTGAAAATAACGGTTTATTTAAAACATCTGTACAAGATATTTTTAAAAGATTTTTAACGGAATGGCTTCCTTTTTCGGGCTATGCCTATGCAGAACTACCAGATGTAGAAGTCTATCCGATCAGCAAGGAGATAAACCGTTCAGGCTATTGTGAAGTATGGATTGCAGTAAAAAAGGAAAAGGAGAATGAAACCCATGGAATATCAAATTGAAATTAGAAATATTGAGCCAATTCACGTTGCTTACCAGCATTACAAAGGAGTTGCAACAGAAGCAAAGAAGTTCTTCCCTAATGTTTTCAAATCCATTCAGGGAGGAATAAAATGACTGCTATTTATGTGAATGATTTGGTGAAAAAGTATAAAAGCGGAGTGGTGGCATTAAACGGTCTTACTTTAACGGTAAGGGAAGGCGAAATTTTTTCTCTTTTGGGAGAGAACGGAGCAGGAAAATCAACGCTTATTAATATACTGACAACTTATCTAAGTCCTACTTCTGGAACTGTTACCCTGTTTGGAAAAGATACTTATGGTAAAGCGGCTGAAATCCGTTCAAAAATTTCTTGTGTGGCACAAAGAACTTCTATCGATACACACTTATCCCTTACAGAAAACATGATGTTTCAAAGTAAGCTGTATAAAGTCCCGAAGTCAGAAGCTGTAAACCGTATGGAAATGCTCATTTCCTGTTTTGGATTAGACAAGTATTTGAACGATTCGGTTTCGACCTACTCCGGCGGAGTAAAAAGGCGGCTTGATATTGCACTAAATCTGATGTCCAAACCCAACGTGTTATTTTTAGACGAGCCAACTGTTGGTATGGATATTCAATCCCGGATGGCAATGTGGGATATGGTAAAGAAGATTAGAAATAATTTTGGAACTACCATTTTCTTAACAACTCATTATTTAGAAGAAGCCGATCAGTTGAGTGATACAATCTGTATTATGAAAAATGGCAAAGAGGTCATTCAAGGTTCTCCCAATTTGCTCAGGGAGCATCTGCGGCAGGATATGCTGCAAATTAGCTTTTCAGGAAAAAAAGAAGCTGAAAATTATTTTAAAGCCCTAAAAGGAGCCTTGGCTCTCAAAGAGTCCGATTTACGTCAGAATAAAATTCTTACTAGCTTAAAAAGAGGACAGAGCGATTTAGAAAAAACAATCCGTCTTCTGTTGGAGCATGGCATTCCGTTCTTGGGAATTGAAATAATTCAGCCTACCTTAGAAGATGTTTTCATCAGCCTGACCAGTGAAAATAGAAAGGAGGTCAGCTAATGGATAGTCTAATCTTGTTACACCGTAATATAAAATGGCGTTTTCATCATGTTTTTACTATCGTGATTACTATTTTACAGCCAGTGCTATGGCTTGTTTTGTATAGTGTTGTTGCCGGACAATCCATGAAAGGGATTGGAATTGCAAATTATACGGCTTTTGTGCTCCCAGGATTGATTGTGCTGGTTAGTTTTGGGGCACGCAGCAGCAGCGGCATGATGAATTATTTGATGAAAAGAGAGGGGAGCTTTTACCGGATATTGATTGCTCCGGTTAAAAGAAGTACTATTGTACTGGGTCAGGTGTTGGAAGCCGTCCTATGTACTTTCATCGAAGTCCTGATTATGTGCATAATCAGCTTGTTTTTTTCTGTAAGGATTGCCACTGGATTCACGGGCATACTTTTAATCGCTCTTTTGATATTTTTAACGGCTTTTTTCCTTTCGGGCCTTGCTTACGCCATCAGTCTTTGCCTTCCAAGTGAGGTCCTGTATGAAACGATAATGAACGCAATTGTTCTTCCCATCTTTTTTCTAAGTAGCGCATTGTTTCCGGCAGATGGATTGTCTGGGGGATTAAAAATTGCAGTCAATCTAAATCCATTTACTCATGTAATCAATGTTTTGCGTGAGTTAATCTTACACGGAGATATTATCATTCATCATGTCGTTTTTGTTCTTCTTCTGCTTATCAGTATGTGTGGTATCAGTTTTTCGTGGGCTCTTTATAGATTGAAAAAAGAAACGGATTTATAGAAAGAAAAAAGTGCTTCACGACGGAAATTAGAAATGTTGTTTGAGCAAGGAGGTTGTTCTGTAGCCATAAAGATGAATGGACAAGCAGCGGTCTTGAAATAAGCATCAAGTCCGCTGTCTATTGGAAGTCCAGGGACACGAGCCCTTGAGATCGGGTTGCTATGCTGTAGACAAATCATAAAAAATTAAAAAAATATTGACACTCACCTTGGTTTATGGTTTAAATTATGGCTATAATCAAGGAAAAGGGGTGGTGAGATGAGTAGCAGTTCAAGAAAATTACGTCAAGAAAAACTGAGAGAAAGATTTGGGAAGAATCCAGCAGAAAATGATGAAATATTTACAGACAGAAATCAATTTGACAAAATCAAAATCTATCACGATGAGAAGTGTGAACAGTTTGGTGAAGCAGAAATAGACGATATTACCTGGAATGATTTAGAAATGGACCAAGTATTTTTAAGGATGAACAATACGAAGAGCTATATCGGAGAACAGATACTTTATCATCGCTTACATGACTTAGACCGTTGTAGGGATTGGAGTAAACTTGAAAATCAAATTCGTTATTATACAGAAAATGAACCAGGACGGATTCAGATTGAAGAAAAGTTAGTAGCTATCGGGAAGCAAAAAGAGGATTACTATCTACCAACCTTTTTAATGAATCCGGAGTATTGGCATATTCAAAATAGTTTTATTTTACATTTGCTTCAGGTTTGTTTGTCGGTTTTTATAGCTGGAAGTATATTTACGAATAATACTATATTTCTAGCAGGCCTATTAATTGTTGCACCAATTAATCTAATGGTTTATCTTACAACGAAACAAAGCTGTGAAGTGTACCTATACTCCTTGGGCAGTTTGAAACAATTATTGAAATTCAGTAAAATGGTGATGTCAAATGATAAATGGCGAGAAATATTTGCCACAGAAGAAATAGAATCTGCTATTATGGATTTAAATAAATTATCGAGGATGATCGTATACCGGCCGGGCAGGAAATATGCAAGCATACCAGGTGATCTATTAGGTATTTTACAGGATTATCTGCTGGGAATTACTTTATATGATATTGCCACTTTTAATTATATTATGAAAATTATAAATCAAAAGCAGGATAACGTTTTAAAATTATACGAATTTGCTGGAAACATTGATATGGGGATTGCTATTGCATCGTTTCGGAAAAGTAAAGCTATTCATTGTCAGCCACAATTTATAGATGTGTCTGAAATTCATGTTCAAGGGATATCCCATCCATTAATTGAACAGGCAATAACAAATGACTTTACCTTAAAAGACCGAGCTATTATAACAGGTGCCAATGCATCTGGAAAATCAACGTTTATGAAAGCCTTAGCAGTAAACATCATCATGGCACAGACGCTTCATACCTGTACAGCGAAGTCTTTTCAACTACCGATGCTTCAGGTGATGACCTCTATGTCTCTACGCGATGACATTCTGACAGGTGAAAGTTATTATATTAAAGAAGTAAAATATTTAAAGAGAATGTTAGATCAAACGAATAGTCCGATATTAACATTATTTATAATAGATGAAATCTTGAGAGGTACAAATACCGAAGAAAGAATGGCAGCAGCTTCTGCTATTCTTGATTATTTTGCGTATACAAAAAGTCTTATAATTGTGGCAACACATGATATGGAATTGGTCTCTGATATGAAAGATAAATATGAGAATTTTTATTTTGATAGTTATATTGATGAACAGGAAGTAAAATTTGATTATTGTATCTACAAAGGGATTGGTGGAAAATCTAATGCAATTGAACTGCTGTCATTATTGCACTTTCCAGAAGAAATTGTACAGGCAGCCAAAAACAATATAGGGGGAGTAGCGCGTGAGAATTGGAGAGGTTGCTGAGCAGACCGGACTCAGTATCAGTAATATTCGATTTTATGAAAAAAAGGGTTTAATAGAGCCGGCCAGAGAACGGCACAATAAATATCGAGATTATACAGAAGAAGATATGAAACGGTTAAAATGGATTATCTTATATCGGAAAATGGGCATTCCCCTTGAGAGCATTTATTTGTTGGTGAAAAAAGAGCGCTCAATTGAATTCGTGATTGAAAAGCAGATAGAGGATTTATTTGTAAAGCAGGAGAGTATACGAGGTTCAATTGTTTTGTGTCAAAAGATGATAAAAGACCAAGACTTTAAACAGATGGATGTAGATTATTATTTAAATTATATCAAAAGTGAAGAAGCAGCGGGAACGAAGTTTGATGAGATGGATGAATTATTAACAGATTTTGCTGCATTTACACAGTTTAACTGGATTGCTGGAACTGCATGCGTGAGGTCAATATTCTTGAAGACTTGGATGAATAGGTTAGTTCTGTTGCTTTGGGGAATGGTATGGCTGTCGATACCAGCTAATGGAATTGTTGGTGCGTGTTTGAAGATGAACAGTAGTAGCCCTGGAATAATACTATTCTGGGTAATCTGGTCGTTTTTTTTGGGTATAGCATTTTTACAGTTCAGAACTTTAAATTATCCAGTTAAATGTAGCATTTCATGTAAAAAAATTTGAGTCAGCAGAATCTTTTTAACGACTAATCATGTTGGTGCTTATGTGTTGTTGCACCAGATATATTCGAAAAATTCTTAATTTTACCAAACCGACAGTTGCGATTTTC
Source organism: Aminipila butyrica (assembly GCF_010669305.1). Classification (NCBI taxonomy): domain Bacteria; kingdom Bacillati; phylum Bacillota; class Clostridia; order Peptostreptococcales; family Anaerovoracaceae; genus Aminipila; species Aminipila butyrica. The sequence continues at coordinate 1,732,515 of NZ_CP048649.1, forward strand.
CTTTTATTGGAGTATAATAAGCACATCGGTTATATGTATGTGTAAATTGCGGAGGTACGTGAGTTGTTTAGGGGAAACTTTGAGAGTGACGGATATCAGTATGATCCGAGTGTACAGGAAGAACGGGAAGATTTTTTAAGAGAGATTATGATTCAGCTGGTTGAGTCTGGAATGACTGGAAAAGAAATCGCTGAGATGACCCAATTCACGGAAGAAGAAGTCATTGAGGTGTTCGATAGCAAGGCGTGGAATTGAAGCTCCCAAGGTTGGAACTTTATTATATAAAAACATAGATAAGGTATAAAAGGATAGACTTGCAGGTCTGTCCTTTTTTTATGCTTTCTTTTGCTCCGGAGCAGCGAATAAAGGGGGGGAGCGTGTCAGCTCCCTGCCTCCATTCTCTATCGGCATAAATTTACAGCTGAAATAATATATTGTATTTATATCACTCAGATTTAAAGAAGAGATGCAATTGCTGCTCAGAGCGAAGCAGAACCAGGAAGTATGTTGAATCTTGCGACGAGAGCTAATCTTAAAAAACACATAATGGGTAGGAACGGAAAAAGGATTCAAAAGGGAGAAGTAATATGGCAAGGGTGCGAAGAAGGCCAAGAAAGAAAAATATGCGAATCCCAAGGCTTATCCTTGCAATAGTGGTTATACTGCTGTTTTTGGGTTCCCTGCTAACTATTTTAGGGCGATTTATGACTGCAACAAATGACAACCTAGAGGAGGCTTATAAGAAGGCGGCAGATTTGGCCGGATGTACCTGGGAGGAATTGGTAGTATATGATATGGTACGTTTCGGCAATAAGCTGGACGATGTGGATCCATATCAATCGGCAGTAGATTTTTTAAATATGTATTATCAAATTGGGGAATATACTCAGGTCGATGGGGAGGGCTTTTGGAAGATGGTATCCTCAGGCACGTTAGGGGCGTCGGAGGATATATGCGGCTGGCTTCACTTGTCTGCTAATAGCGATATCCAGAGTATTCTGGAGGCGGCTAGTGAATATACAAGACCTCAGTATCTGGTGCGGTTTTACCCCAAAGAATTGGACGACCTGATGCTGGAAAAGAAGTTTAATGAAGAGCAAATCCGGTGGGCGGATAGGCTTATGAACGCGGGAACACTGGAGCAGCTGTTTGAACATGTTAATGACTTGCCATATTACATCCAATCAGAGGTAGGTGGGTATTTTGCTTGGCCTACGCCGGAGCTGCATACGGTAACCTCAAAGTTCTCTGCTGCAAGAAAGCATCTGATTCTAGGCATTACTAGAGCACATAATGGTGTAGATATAAGCGGAGCTGACGCCATGGGATCTCCAGTGGTAGCCATCGATGATGGTGTCGTTCTATCGGTTAATCTAAACGGCGGGGAGCGGGGCGTTAATATTCGCGTGCAGCACAACATGGGCGAAGATGTATGGGTATCCCGCTATCAGCATCTAGCTTCTGTTGAAGTGGAGGTAGGGCAGGTGGTAGCCAAAGGGACTGTCATTGGCACAGTGGGTAATAGTGGAATCAGTACTGGACCACATCTGCATTTAGAGCTGACCTACAATGGCGTGCTGGTAGATCCTTTGCCGATGATTAAGTAAAAGAATAGAACAGCATATTCCATAACTTTGGGTTGAAGCTTTCAGAAAAAGCGGTCCTAGCTGAGCTAGCAGGATTGTGAATCATTTAGGGAGCATCTGGATGGGCAAATTAAATTATTAGAAATCAAATTTTTCATCCACACCATAAAAGTAAATATTTTACAGTAAAATATTTACAAAAACAAAAAAGCATGATAGAATAAAGATATGCCAGACTTAGAACATACCGAGGGTGTATCTTGACAAGAGAATAATATGAGGGTGAAATATAAAGATGGACAAAAAGGATTTGTTGTATAGACAAGTTTAAGTATGTGGACCTGATTTTTACATATAAAATATATGCATGCAGAAAAGTCTATAATTTACTTGCCGTGTGCAGTCCATGTACGGCATAATAGGTTATATAGAGGTAAGATGATTTTATACGAGACTATAATGCTATAAAGAAAAAAGCTGATTTATAGGATTCTATCAGTCGAGTCATTGGGTAGAGGGGAGAAGCCATGAAGAAAAAAATAGTGTGTGTAATTTTAATAGGAATTCTGCTGTTGGGAACGGTATCAATCGTTTATGCCGAAGAAAGCGCCATATCTGTATGGAATCCAGCATCTAAAATGGAGTTTAAAACCATTTATACCGATATCGAGAGCGGCAACTGGGCCTATGAGGCAGTAAATGCTATGGCTGAGAAAGGTGTGGTTAAGGGTTATCCTGATGGCAGCTTTAAGCCGCTGGGTACTGTAACCTACGGAGAATTCATCAAAATGGCCTTAATTGCGGGCACAGGTGAGGATATAGGAAATGCTCCGGCAATCAACGAAAAAACTGGAGCAAAGCAGAACTGGGCTTTAAACTACTATACTGAAGCGTTGGGAAAAGGCTATTTTGGCAGTACAGACATCAAAGCCGAACAGCTAGACCGCAGTATTCCTAGAAGCGATATGGCCTTGATTACGTCCTCTATACTAGGAGACATAAAAATAGAAAACTATGACAAGCTGGAAAACAGTTTAACCGATGTAAACTCAACTGTTAAAAACGACTATGACATCATCAAATCCTACGCCAGCGGTATTATAACTGGGTATGAGGATAATACCTTTAAACCGGAAAACACCTTGACCAGAGCCGAGAGCGCAACAGTAATTTATCGCCTGACCGATGAAAGCAAAAGGATACTTCCTGGAGAAAAGAAAGAAGAAAATAACAGTACCTCCGGGACAGACATTGCTTCTGTGATAAAGAATTATAAAACTTATGGTGAGAGTAAGTATAGTGGTACGGATTCTGATGGTATATATGAGGAGTGGATGGAGCCGGGAGCCTTTGCGGAGGCCACCAGTTACGAATTTGTAACAGATATGTCAGCGTATAAGGTGGAAGAAAGAATTAACAACGGAACGAAGGGCCTTAGAATCAATGGTAAGCATCCTTTAGAATTAGGATGGGGAAACTTATATCTAATGAAAGATGATGCAATAGTGGAGTTTACAAGCAATGGTATTCATGAAGCAGATATTACCACCATCGAATATTTCGTTTTTCCAAGATATAAGAATACGCATCACGTTGTTGGAATTATGCCAAATCCTTTATACAAAGGGCAGTAACTTATTAAAAGAAGCGAAACCACTTAAGATTATAGGTATAATAAAAAAAGAGCCGTAATGATGACCGGCTCACTTAAAGGGAATAACGAATTACGCTAAACCACTCAAGGGTGCCAACCGGAAGAGTGATTTTGGCGTTATCTTAGGCTACAATAGCAAGCATTAACATAGCGAATCTCAACTGAAACAACAATAAAAACAGCTTAAGAATGGGTAGAAGGAGGAATCCTAATATATGATAAATAACTTAATACTACGAAACGGAATAGCGTTTCTTTTAATTATGACCCTGATTTTTTCGGGGTCTTTTCTTTATCCTGGTGAAGCTTATGCTCAGGTAGTAGAGAAGCTGGTCACCAAGTATCACCTGGACATCGGTGTGCAGCAAATCTGGGGAACAGAGGATAAATACGGAACTATTATCTGGGATGATGATGTAGGCCCTGGAGGCAGTATGTATGTATCAACCAGCATACCCCTTCCCAAAGAGGTATATAACGTGAAAGCTTATCAATATAGTTCCAAAAAGTTCGATTGGAATGACTCGGAACATTATACCAGCAATATGACAAGCATAGCGTATTATGAAGATAATTATGAAGATTATGCAGCTAGCTCAATTACTGTGTATAGTGCTGTGCCAAGCGGTAAAACCGTCAACTTTTCATATAATGCCAGTATGAGCAGTAAGCGCCAATATGACTTAACTCAAAAATTAAATGATATACAAATCAATGAAGTCTTCCAGCTGATGGCCGGTCCCTATTCCAAGAACCCGGAAGAGGATGTTAAAAAGGGCTTTCCGGACCTATATAAAAAGCTAAATGTTGGAAGAAATGGTGTCGATAAAAAAGTCCATGCCTACATGTTTTTCACTCCTGTCATTCTTCAGTATGACGTAAAGGAGATGGTAGAGATTCCCGACCCAGACCCAGAGAGCCTTATTGCAGACCTGGAGGCACCAAAAGAGGCTAAAAAGGGGGAGGACTTTAAGGTGCTGGATGCCTGTAGAGTAGGGGAAAAAACGAAGCTTGCTTATGCAGAGCTTTATCGGAAGGTGGATGATGGACCAAAGGAACTGATTGCAACCTGGGAGGGGACGGGCGGAGTCGGCAAAAATACGGGTCAAAGCATCAGTCAATTCTTTTTAAACGAATGCACAGTAGTTTATGAAATAAAAGGGGTGACGATAAGCGGATTATCCGACACAGCTAGTATTACCGTAAACGTCATAGACGGAAGGCAAATCGGCGCAAAGGCCGTATTGGAGCTCGACCCATATACCTATGAAGGCCACCCGGCCGATGCGGAGGACTGGTCGGAGTTTACGGTGGATGGGGACCGATATTCCGCCAAACGGGCCTATGAAGAAAAGCTTGCTTCCAATAAATTTAAAACGGAGGGGGGAAGCATCAAAAAGGATGGTTATGATGCCATTGTAACCTATCCGAAAAAAGGCTTTTATCCGGTTAACCTGGAAGTCACCATAAAGTCTACCAGAGAGAAGCTGACCGATACAAAAAATATCGAAGTAAGAAAGACCCCTTATGTTATGGACAATCTGGGGGGCTTTCAGAAACAGAACCGGAAACAGATTCTGACCTTCAACATTGCCACCTACCCGGACAAGCCTATCACCGATTACGACATCACCATTAAGGATTTAAAGAGCAATGAAGTCATTAGTCTAACTAAAGATGCTCCCCAGGAAAATGGCGCATGTATAAAGACCCGGCAGGTAGACAGTGAGGTGCAAAACACATACTGGACGAAGCTCACCGTAGAGTTCTTGACTAAGTACCCCCGCTACAGCCTGACAGGAGAGGAAAGCAGAAGATTTTCCTATAGAATCAAGGTAACAGACAGCAAGGGAGACACCGACGAAGCATATAAGGAATTTGATGTGGCTCCGGACAAGCCGCCTTTTCCGGCAATAAATATGCAAACCGTCTTTTTAAGAGCCCAAGGGACGAATACTGCTGAGCTGAAAGCAGAAGATGCGAGTCAAAGTGACGGGGACCAGCTCCTTAGAACGTGGAGTCTCTTAAATTACAGTCCCTTGGACCAGAAGAAAATAGGAGACTTCACAAAGGCGACCCAGGCCGAAGGCTATGAGAACCTAGCCTTTGGCACCAATCAAGCCATCGGCTGGAAAAAGGACGGGGTAGGCAAGACAGCCATCAAGCTTCACGTTAAAGACATCTGGATTGAGCCTACACTGGAGGAATACATTACCCCGGCGGATTATCTGGAAGGGGAAATCACCGCAGACACCGAGGTCATCAATATTGCTCCCCAGGTGAGCATCGAACCCCTTGAGACATTAAAGGCCAATATCGCTATCCTGGTAAAGAAGAATCAATACAGCAAGTTTAAAAATGCCGGCAATGAACTGAATGCAGCCCTGCTGGAAAAAGGGCTGGATGGACAAGTGAGCTTGATTCCTGTGGCGGAAACCTCTGAGGAAACAGGTGTCACAAGTAGGCTCAGTATCCCCAATGCAGATGGCACGGGCGGGGTAAGGATTGCAGACAGTAAATACATTTACTTTATTGCACCGGTGATTTTGGGAGACGGCACAGCAAACGGTGGAAAGATTCAGGCAGTAGATGAAGACGGAAAGACTGCCTGGAGTTACCTTTTACCGGAGAAGTCGACGTACTATCATAAACTCTATATCGATCAGAAAGAGAAGTATCTGGTTTACTCCTACGGATACGATAGCACCGCCGATTCGTCGGGGAAATACACCCTGCTCTTTGACAGTCAAACCGGAGCACTGCTGGCTACGCTGCCAGAGGTTTCTTTCAGCAGCGGAAGCAAGGTGTTCTTAAGCGGAGATGGAAATCAGCTGTACATTGCCGATGAAAAAGGCATCCAGCGGCTGGCCTTTAAAACCGGCAAACTCACTAGAATCCTAAAGGAAGAGCTCTATGAACCCCGAATTGAAAAAGGAAAACTCGGCTTTATTGGCAAAATGGCCGATGCTAAGTATTACATTGGCCGCTTGGATTTAACTTCTGAGGAACTGGACAAGACCGCTCTGCCCATGCTGGACTATAAGAATCCCCTAAACCTAGACGGGATGTCCTCGTTAAAACCCGTAGACTGGGATGGGGAAGGAAGGGTTTTGGTGGTGCGCAGGTTTGATGAGTACTCTGATGGGGCCAATGGCGGGGAAGTGTGGATTTTAAACAGCAAAACCCAAAGTCAGACGCATGTGCATAGAGGTGTAGGCGATGATAAGGGCTGGAACGCTTTCCTGATCAAGGATAAAGACGGTATTGCAGACTATTTTGGTATATCCTATGGGCATAAGGGGACCTCCAAGTTTTACAATGACGTGGAGCTGTATAAAAGCGATGTAGAAAAAGCTTCAGAAAGCCCGCTTGTTGCCAGCTGGGATTCGGGCAAGGTCGGTACAACCAAACTAGCTAACAGGGGCTATTATGACCGGGACCAAGGGCTGATTTATGCAGTTGGCGTGGAGTATTACGGACGGGTGTGGGTATACAACCTGAATACCGGTAAATGGGAGGTAGAATCAGGTTCCCTGGGGAACCTGGGGCTGGAGGACCTTTCCAACTCCATCACCAGCAATTTAGAGGTCTTTGATGGGAGGCTGGTGAACATGTATTACGGTCAGGACCTCAGTTCAGCACCGATGTACCTCTTTACACAGTCCAAGCTGCCCATTACAGCAGAGCAGTCAGCCTATAACGGTCTGGCAAAGCAAGGAGAATTTGAGAGCCGGGCAGAGAATTATGTGGTAAACCTAGCCTTTGAAGAGCCTATGGAAAAGGTACGGCGCTATGCACAGCAGCAGGGAGCCGCTTTGCTGGATATGGACCTGGGGGGAAAGATAGCCGACATAGCCGAGCAAATTGCAGAGCTGGGAAAACAAGCAAAATACCGACTTCATTTAATCGGGGGCGGCAGTGGTAATACAGCCAGTGCATGGAAGGATTTTGTGCTGGAGGGAAATACCCAGTATGAATACAGCTACGATATGCAGGTGGTATCCGGCAGTGCTGTAGACGTATTTCAGGCGGAGAAAAATCCGGCCGAGACAGTAAATGGGACCCCTGTGTACAAGGAAATCGTCTATCAGGCAGACTTGACAAACGGAGAAAGCAGCTATATAACAGATGGCTTTGTGACCTATGAAAAAGGCGTTTGGTTTAACCGAAGCAAGTATGGGGAGAATGGATATGGCGGCGGACAGACTTCCAAAAGCGGAAACACCGGAGGCCCTAGTCTTTCCTTTACGATGGAAAAGGATGGCTATCTTCAGCTGGATATGGCCAATGACTGCTATGGTTACAATTCCTATTCTAGATCTGTTTGGGTGGATGGACTGCTTGCAGCCCAGCAGACTGGGGATACTCAGGACTACGGAAAGCAGAAGACCACCTTTTTCATCTTTTTAACGGCGGGAAAGCATAAGGTAGAAAGCACCGCGGAAGATAACGATGTCCACAATGTGATGAAGGCCATTGAGATTGGGTATTTCTCCAGTGAGGATAATACCATGTCAAAAGAAGTCTTGACTAGCTCCCCCGGAGATACTATACAGCGGGTGACGGGGCAGTTCACCTCGCCAAAGGTCGTGACTTATTCTCAGCAGGAGTCTGCCAGTCTAAGGGTTATCAATCTATGGGATTTACAAAACGCTGGGAATGTAAGCTTAAGAGACTGCGGTAATGGCTGGGTAAGTATTTCAGGAGATGGTCAGTCGGTTACCACCGGCTGTAATCATTACAGCAGCAGTGCGCCGGTTATCTGCTATATCGATATCACGGCACCGGCAGATAAGATGCTATGGATCAGTTATAACCAAGAGGTTAAGCTTTTAGGACCGTCTGAGAAGTTTAGTGCCAAATATTCGGTAAAGGGCGGTCTTAGTTACACCCATATTAAGGACTTTAAAGCGGTGGAAATTCCCCTAGGCACGTTGGATATATCGGCTGCCAGCCCTGTTTCCCTCAGCGAGAAAAGTCCTTGTATCAAATACACCATCAAGAATGAGGACAGCAATCTCTTTTACAAGATGTCCCTCAGCGGCAGCACAGCCCTTTTGAGCAAATGCCAGACCAGATACGCACCGGATATATCGGCCAGGCTGTCCTTTACGGCACCGGCAAGCAGCAGTCTGGGAAGTATCCTCCTATCGGATTTTACTTTGAAGTCCGTATACAGCAAGCTGAATGCCAAGGGGACCGTGTATGAAAACCGGTTTAATCATGAAGACAGCCTGGAAGGCTGGCAGACGTCGGTGAAGGGAAGCGGCAGAGCAGAAATGGCTTTGGCAGAGCCAGGGAAGAAAGAGGAAGATGCTCCCTTGGTGTACAAGAAAGGACAATTAGTCAAGTACAACATCTATTATTCAGATTATGAGGCAGACCTCAGCAAGAGCGGCTATTGGCTGTATGCGCACACCCCATACAACGACGGAGAGCACCCGGAGGCAGCAATCCTTTATGATGAAGACGGAAACATCAAGTCCATCTGCGGACAGGCCGTTACTCCAGGGGCTGTCACCATTGATGATGCACTGTCCATCGCCAAGAGAAAGGGCCTTAAAATCCTGGAGGCCCCCATTGACCGCTTTTATGTGGACGGTAAATATACCGTTTACCATTGGGAATATGATGACACCTCCAGGGGGCTGGTTTCCGGCGGCTACCCTGCGTATGACAAAGAGTCCAACACAGCAGATTTGACTTTCTACGTAGAGGGGAGGGCCACTGCGCCCTGGATTACCGGCATCAGCACCAGCCCGGCCAAGGTGACAGAAAACAACTACTTCAGTATCAATATTGGCATAGATGACTTGGAGAAGGACGTGCTGAGCCTGACTACAGAGGTGTATAAGGATAAGAAGTTGATATACACCCATAGAAAGAAGAATATATTACCCCTAGATGATAAAGGCCGGGAAGTCGAATTTGGCGGATACGAATATTACGGGCAAGTCTATACCAACGATCCCAATACCGGGCAGGCTAAATATTTTAATGCCTACAGATATGTGGATCAATTTATGGCCAAAACAGGAGAAGTTGTCAGAGGGTATAACGAAACAACTAGAAAAATTGAAAGTATTGCTGTTTCTGAAAAAGGGGACCCCATAAAATATCCAGTTATCAATACGGGAGCCTTGCCGGATAAGGCCCTGGCAGGGACCTATGAAGTGGTTTGCACCGTCCGAGATCAAACGGGAGCGGGACTGGGCACCTACAAATTTATTGTCGTATCGGAAGGCAAGATCATTGGCGAGGTGTATCATACGGAGCAGTGGGATATTAATAGGAAAAAATATAACCTGGGCCGCTTCAAGGAGGAGATTAACCGGAGCATTGCCTATAGCGACTACTTAAAGCTGAAAGAGCCGAGAACACGAGGCACTAATGTATTTTGGAGCGGGGAAAAGTTCATGCTTCAGGCAGCTGTAGCCGGCAGCCCTACCAAGGTCACCTGCGCCATCAATGGCACATCTTATAGTACAGCCATGAAGAATAGTGGGAAGAAAAATGCAGCCGGTGAAACTATTTATACCGGCAGCTTGTGGGACAAGGCGATGATTAGCAAATGGGGACGGAAGGAGCCGGTAGAGCTGACCTTTACCTTTACAGCTAGCTACAGCGGAGGCATCACAAAGAGGCATGAAGTGAATGTCATCGTGGACAACATGGATGATTACTGGAAACTCCATCGGGTGTTTTAAGGAAACAAGTTCAGACATGTTAAAACAAGTATTGCTAAAAAAAGAAATTCTATTATATAATGAAAGTAAAACAATTTAGAAGACGACCTATCCCCAAAGAATGAAGGAGAAATAAATATGCAACTGTCGAAGAAAATAGAAGACAACCGGTTAACCGTATTAATTGAAGGACGCATTGACACAACAACGGCACCTCAGTTGGAAGGCGAATTAAGACAGATAGTGACCGATGAGGTCATCGACCTGATTTTTGATTTTTCAAAAGTAGAATATATGTCATCGGCAGGCATTCGAGTTATTATGTCGGCGGAAAAAATCATGAGACGGCAAGGAGCTATGACATTGATACATGTTAATGAGGATATTATGGAGATTCTTGAAATGACAGGGTTAATAGATATTTTGACCGTTCAATAGAAAAAGCAGAGGTGTAGAGGATGATAGTAGACATATTAGATTGGGCTAGGATTGCTCGTGATGCTTCCGAATTAGTTTTGGTCAGCTGTTTTTGCATATCAATTTTGGAGATTACCTTAGGTGGGAAGGCAGATAAGAAAAGACGCTTTTTAAAATGGTGTATCGTAATAGGTGTTATGCAATTTGCGTTGTTCTTTTCTACAATGGGCATGAATGCTCTGGATTTACATATTGCCACAACCATGCCCGAATTCTGGATGACTACTTCTGCTTCACGATTAATGATGACGGCTGTCTATGTCCTTTTTAATTCGATTACCATGCTTTTGCCTACTATTTTATCCTTTTGGGGAGGGGTATGGATTTACCCTCAGCAAAAATCGGCAAAAATTTTTACTGCTGTTTTAGCCGGGCTGGTTGCTGCGATTATTTCCTCGTATATCAGCCAGTTGATTCTGTTGCCTTTCTATAGAGATAACGGTGAGAGCAACATGAAAGATTATCCTGAACTTTGGGTTTCCTGTCTAATTTTTTCTTTATGTATGCTTTGCGCCTTTATGGTGTATCGACGGGTATGCTGCCATCGATTAAAAAGAATGATAGAAAGCGCTGATGGCAGAATCGACAGTTTTATAAGAATACCTGTGTGTTCGAGTATTCTTTTTGCCCTTTTGATTTCTACTCTAAGCACCTTTGGCATAGGTCCGGCTTCGATCAATTGGATGGACACCACGATTTATGTAGTGGTATTTGCTTGTCTGATTTCGGCGTATATGTTGATGTACTGGTCTATCTTTCGAGGTATGACACTTTCGGCGCAAGCGGCCAAAAGCAAGGCAGAGCTGGACGTGGCAAAGAATATTCAAGTATCAGTCCTGCCCCGTACGTTTCCGGCCTTTCCAGAGAGAACGGAATTTAATGTTTATGCTCTGATGGAGCCGGCCAAGGAAGTGGGCGGAGATTTCTATGATTTCTTTTTTGTGGATGAAAACCATCTGGCTATTGTTATAGCCGATGTGTCCGGCAAGGGAGTTCCTGCTGCGCTTTTTATGATGACCGCGCGAACCCTTCTTAAAAATCTGGCCCTGACCGGTAAACAACCAGAAGACGTACTATTCGAGGCCAACAATCATCTTTGTGAGAATAATGAAGCGGAAATGTTTGTAACCGCTTGGATTGGCATATTACAAATTGATAGCGGCAGACTTTGTTTTGCTAATGCCGGACACAACCCGCCTTTGTTGAAAACAGCAGGACAAGCTTGTACATACCTGGATTATAAGACCTATAAACGAAGCATCATGCTGGGCATGAGAGAAAATATTGTTTATTATCAAAATGAAATTTTTATGAAAAGGGGAGAAATCCTCTTTCTTTATACAGATGGTGTGACAGAAGCTTGCAATAAGGATTCTAAATTGTTTGGAGAAGAACGATTAAAATCTTATATCCAGACGACAGATAGCAACAGTCTGGAAAATATTTTACATCGTCTTCAAGAGGAGTTAGAGCTGTTCATGGTGGGAACAGAGCAGTCGGATGACATTACTATGCTGGCCCTTCGCATGGATGTCCTGCCTGATATGTTAGAGGTAAAGGCGTCTGCTAATCAAATAGCAGAAGTATCTGACTTTATCGAGCAAATTCTTGAAAAAAATGCTTGCCCCACTGGGGTTCTTCGCCGAGTTTTAGTGGCTGTAGATGAAATTTTTTCTAATATTGTGCAGTACAGCGGTGCAGATTCAGCAGTCATTCGTTGTCTGGTCAATGAAGAAGAAGTTTGTATTTCTTTTGAAGATAACGGAAAAGCTTATAATCCATTGGATGCCGAAGAACCGGATATTACAGCCCCAGCCGAAGAACGAAAAATAGGTGGATTGGGTATTTTGATTGTCAAGAAGAGTATGGATACCGTAGAATATAGCTATTCTGAAGGGAAAAACAGGCTGACCGTTAAGAAAAAAAGATAAGTTGCAGGATGGATAAGGAGAAAAATAAATGTCTAAGCCAATTTTCAGAGAAAAAAGTCTGAAAAACATATCTTCACCCGACGAATTTAATCAATATATTAGAATCGCAGCACCCAGAACTTGGTTGATTTTGTGTTTTATTTTGATCATGCTGACGGCTGTTATCGTTTGGCTTTTTTTAGGAAAGCTCCCGACTACCATTACATCTATGGGATATGCAGAGAGCGGGCAGGTTGTCTGCTATCTTTCCCCCACACAGGCAGATGAATTGACCGAAAATGTGTCGGTTTTAATTGACGGAATAGAAGGTTGTTTGATTTCTGTTTCTGAAATGCCTCTTTCACAAAAAGAAGTGTCTCAGAAGTATAACTCGGATTATATAACTGATAGATTGGCAGTAGCAGACTGGAATGTAGAAGTTCAACTTTCTTCAAAAAATATGGAAGATGGGCTTCATGAAGTGTCACTCACAACAGAAACAGTCCAACCTATTTCTTTTTTGCTGAATTGAAGGAGTATATATGTTTGCAGCCAAATACAAGTTAAAAGCTGAAACAGGGACTGTAAAAGTACCGATGATTATGCAGATGGAAACCGTAGAATGCGGTGCGGTCTGCCTGGCGATGATATTAGGGTATTATGGGAAATGGATATCTTTGGAACAGGTGAGAAAGGATTGTGGGGTTTCTCGCGACGGCTCGAAAGCCTTGAATATGCTAAAGGCAGCAAGAAATTATTCTCTTTCGGCTAAAGGTTATCGCTATGAGCCAGAGGAGCTGCAACATGTTGGGAAGTTCCCTTGTATCATCCATTGGAACTTAAATCACTTTGTTGTCTTGTGCGGATTTAAGGGCGGATATGCTTATTTAAACGATCCGGCACAGGGAGAAATAAAGGTTGACATGCAGACTTTCGATAAATGTTTTACGGGAATTTGTTTGCAGTTTGAACCCACAGCGGATTTTCAGAAAGAAGGGCAGCCCCATTCTATTTTACCTTTTGTGAAAGAGCGTTTAGGTGGGGCAAAAGATGCCTTTGCATTCCTATTGCTGACTGCTGTAATTGGAGCCTTAACTGGTATTCTTTTTCCTGGATTTTCAAGAATCTTAATAGATCGGCTGCTGACCGGAAAAAATCCCGACTGGCTTGACTTCTTTCTCGTAGGGTTTTTAGCACTTGCAGCTATTCAGTTAACTGTATCCACTATTCGTGCTATCTATAGTTTGAAAATTGAAGGAAAGATTGCAGTTACAGCTAATGCGGCTTTTTTATGGCATGTATTCTGCCTGCCAATGGAATTCTTTTCGCAACGTATGGCAGGTGATATTCAGGAACGTGCGTCTTCAAACGAAAGAACGGCCTCCATTTTAATGGATCAAATGGCTCCGCTAATTTTGGACTTTGGTGTGCTGCTAATTTACTTTGCTGTTATGCTTAAATACAGTGTCATTTTAACTTGTGTGACCGTTACGTCCATGGGCCTTCATTTACTTTTTGCGAGAGCCATTTCGGAGAGACGTGTCAATGTGACAAGAGCGCAGCAGCGAGATAAAGGGAAACTGGCCAGCATAACTCTTTCTGGGATTGAAATGATAGAGACCATCAAAGCCAGTGGAGCAGAACATAGTTTTTTTCGGCGTTGGTCAGGGTGCCGTGGAGCTGTTAATAGGGCAGATGTGCGTTTCCTGGAGTTAAATCAGTATCTGGGGGCTTTACCCGGCATTATTTTGTCCGTAATGAATGCACTGATTTTGTTTTTAGGAGCCTTTTTGGTTATCAAGGGAGAGATGACCATCGGTATGATACTGGCCTTTCAAGGATTGATCGCAGTGTTTAGTGCTCCGGCTAAACGGTTGGTTGAAGCAGGGCAGAGCCTTCAGGAAATGCGAACAGATGTGGAACGAATTGAGGATGTTCAACAATACCCAGCTGATGTTATCTATGAAAAGGAAGACATACAGCAGCAAATTTCCTATCAAAAGCTTTCGGGCCGGATTATGATAAACGATTTAACCTTTGGCTACTCTAAACTGGAAGAACCCCTGATTCGTGATTTCAGTCTTTTATTGGAAACCGGAAAAAGTGTAGCTGTTGTTGGTACTTCAGGCTGTGGAAAATCCACTCTGGCTAAGCTGATAGCCGGCCTTTATCGGCCGTGGCAAGGAGAGATTTTATTTGATGAAAGAAGGGTGGAGGACATTCCGCGGGAAGTCTTCACCGGTTCGGTGGCAGTGGTGGATCAGGATATCATCTTGTTTGAAGATACGGTTGCGGCAAATATTAAAATGTGGGACAATTCCATTGAAGATTATGAAATGATTTTAGCAGCCCGTGATGCGCAGCTTCATGAAGACATTATGAAGCGGGAAGGGGGCTATAGAGCAAAGCTTTTGGAGGGTGGTAAAAACCTTTCGGGAGGGGAACGCCAGAGGATGGAAATCGCTAGGGTATTGGCTGGAGATCCTACGCTGCTGATTATGGATGAAGCCACCAGTGCACTGGATGCCCAGACGGAATATGAGGTGGTCCAGGCTATTCAGAACCGGGGAATCACTTGCATCATGATTGCCCATAGGTTATCTGCTGTTCGCAACTGTGATGAAATTATCGTCATGGATAAAGGAAAGATTGTTGGCCAGGGAACCCATGAAGTGCTCTATCAAAACAATACATATTATAGAAGTTTGGTAGCCAGTGAATGAGGAGGTGAGGAACGGTTATGGGGTGGTTTGACGAACAAATTAGAGAACGTATAAAAAAGGATGATAACCGTTTTTCAGAGGCTTTTGCAGAACTATCGTCGGCTGTAACGGGACAGGCTGGATTTTATGATGTTGAAAAGAATCAATTGGAAAAAAATAAAGATGCTATCCGTCAAATTCTGAAATATTACCATATTAAAGAGATGGAAACAGAGCAAAAATTTAGAGACATACAAGAACAGCTTTCCTATTATTTAGAGCCTTCGGGCATTATTTACCGGGAAGTTGTCTTGGAAGAAACTTGGTATCAAGATGGCATCTTACCTATGCTGGGAAAGAATCATCTCGGTGAACCGATGGCATTCATAGCAAAGCGAACCGGCGGGTATATGGTCAGGGATAGCAAAAGCGGAAAATTAGTGAACGTTACTGCGGGTATGGCAGCACAGATTCAAAAACAGGCCATCTGTTTTTATCAGCCTCTTCCGCCAAAAGAAGTAAGTACGAAAGAGTTTTTCTCTTTTTTAATGAAAAGCATTTCTCCTACCGACATCGTCATCAT
The DNA here is from genome assembly GCF_010669305.1 of Aminipila butyrica. Classification (NCBI taxonomy): domain Bacteria; kingdom Bacillati; phylum Bacillota; class Clostridia; order Peptostreptococcales; family Anaerovoracaceae; genus Aminipila; species Aminipila butyrica. The sequence continues at coordinate 1,748,113 of NZ_CP048649.1, forward strand.
TGGTGCGGCAACGCTATTGGTGATGCTGTTGGGGCTGCTTCTTCCGCTGGTGAATAATTTGATCTTTAAGCAAATTATTCCAAGCGGAAAAGTAGGGATGATGGGCCCGATTTTTGTGATACTGTGCTGTACAATTTTAGGGTCTGCGGTAATTGATACCGTCAGAGAGATTATAAAAAGCAGAGTGTTGATTAAGCTGAAGATAACCGCTGAATCAGCTGTTATGATGCGAATACTTTCCTTACCGGCAGATTTTTTTAAACGGTACAGTGCCGGAGAATTGTCGGAGAGGCTAAACGTCACACAGAAATTATGTGAGCGTTTGAGTCATTTTTTCCTCAGTGCTGTTTTTTCTGCTATATTTTCGCTTGTATATGTGGTGCAGATTTTCAGGCTTTTTCCTTTTTTAGTGTTACCTACTATTTTTATTCTACTGTCTCAACTTTTATTTACGATAATTGTGATGCTTTTAAAGATGAATCTGCAAAAAAAATATATGCCCCTTGCGGCTAAACAGCGTGGATTGGAATTTTCCCTGATTTCAGGCGTACAAAAGCTCAAGCTGGCTGGGGCAGAAAAACGGGCGATTTCTAAATGGGCACATACGTACAAAGAAGTTGCCCGATTGAGGTACAATCCACCATTGTTTCTCAAATTACATACAGTATTTTCGGTGGCGATCAGCTTAATTGGCTTGGCGGTTCTTTATTGCTTATCGGTGAAGAATCAAATGGATCCAGCAGCATATATGACATTTTATGCTGCATACAGTTTGGTAAGCGCTGCTTTCTTTTCTTTATCAGAGGCGGCCTGGAGTTTTGCAGATGTTCCGTCCATGATGGATATGATAAATCCAATTTTGAAAACGGTGCCAGAGGTCTCTTTGGAGAAAAAAACATGTACAAGACTTACGGGAGCAATTGAATTGAATAACGTTTGTTTTCGCTATCAGGAAAATATGCCCTTCATATTGAACAATGTGTCTACAAAAATTCGTCCAGGGCAGTATATAGCTGTCGTGGGGAAAACGGGCTGCGGGAAGTCTACGCTGTTTAGACTTTTGCTGGGACTTGAGACACCTGATCGAGGAGCTGTTTATTACGATGGAAAAGATCTTTCCTCTTTGAATCTTAAATCCTTACGACAAAAAATGGGCGTTGTATTACAGGATGGCAAGCTATTTCAAGGAGACATTTTTTCCAATATTGCTATATCCGCTCCAGGACTTACGATCGAAGAGGCGTGGCAAGCGGCAGAGCTGGCAGGCATAGCAGGGGACATTAAAGCGATGCCTATGGGTATGTACACTTTAATTTCAGAAGGCAGCGGCGGAATTTCTGGCGGTCAGCGTCAAAGACTTATCATTGCCAGAGCAATCGCGTCAAAGCCAAGAATTTTGTTGTTTGATGAAGCCACCAGCGCATTAGACAATGTGACACAGAAGACGGTATCCGACTCCCTGGCAAAGCTAAAATGTACAAGAATTGTCATCGCACATAGACTTTCTACCATTCAAGACTGTGACCGCATTTTAGTTTTAGAGAATGGTGTCATTGCCGAAGACGGTTCCTATGAGGAACTGATTAAAAAAGAGGGCATTTTTGCAGCTTTAGCAGAGAGGCAGCGAATAAAAAACTAAAAATCGAGGTAAAAAACGTGCAAGTTACAGTCTTTCCTGCTATAATAAATTCAAGAGAAGAAGACGTATGGATTGTTAACGTGTTGATAAAAATGAATAAGGAGTAGAGCCTATGACAAGAAAAGAATTTTATGAAAAATTAGATGCAGATCAAAAAAAGCTGCTGAACACCTTCAAAACAGCGGAAGACGTTATATCCTTTGCTCAAGAACTTGGCATTAGCCTAGAGGTGCAGGTTGCCCAAGAGATTGCTGGTGAATTGCCGGATGAGCTTTTAGAGGCAGTAAGTGGCGGGACTTCAACGCGAGCTGCAGCTCAAAAGGATTTGTATCAGTAAGAAAAAGAGCTAAGAAATTTTTGTACGATTAAAGGCAAATGATTGATTTCATACCTAAAACTATTAAAAATGCACGTTTTCAAACATATGAAAACGTGCATTTTAGTTTTTATTCAGAGTCTTACCCCATAAGTCTTTTTCTTATGGGAATTTGAATTTCAGATATGTATTCATTTTCTGAGTCTGAAAAATCGTAATCCACAATGTTTTTTTCAATGGAGTCGCCTGCAATTTGATATCCATTTTCTTCAATCCATCGTATCAGCAGTTGATAATGTTTTCCCATATCCCGATAGGGGCCTAAAAATGCCATACAAACATATTCATTTTCCGGCATTATTGTCAATTGCTTAGAAAATTCGGCATCAATGGGCACAATTTCAATAAAATATCGGAATTTATTTAAAATACCCTTGTCCATGTTTTCCTTTGATAAGGAGGTATAGATTTGTCCTTCACTAAGCCAAGAACTGATTTTTAAGTATTTTTCATTTTGTTTCAGTGTCTGCTTAATTTCATAATCACTTTCAACATCGTTCATATCGATAAATGCTCCGACTCGTTGAGGAATTTTTTTTATTGTGATTTGATTTAGTTGGCCTTCAATATTTTCAAAAAGCTCCAGTTTTGTCTGGATTTTATTTTTGAGATTTACCAGCTTGTTCATCTTTATATCAATTTCTTCTTCCTTCTTTTTCAGCAGGCAGAGTAAATTGTTTGTATTTTTATTCCCCATATATTTTTTTATCTCACCTAATGAAATATCAAGATTTTTTAAGAAAAGAATGCGGCTTAACTTGAAGAAGTTTCGGATGCTGTAATAACGATAGTCATTTTTTTCGTCATACTCCGGTTTAAGCAGATTGATTTTGTCATAATACCTCAAGGTATCGGTGCTAATATTAAAAAGCTTTGATAGCTCGCCAATTAAAAACTTATCCTTCATAAAAATCTTCCTTCATTTCTTTTTAAAATCGTATAGGAGTTAAGGGCTATTATACAGTAGGAAGCCTGTATCGGCAATACTTAAGGGCATTATTTCAGCTGGATCAAAATTTATTTTGACAATCGTAAAAATATCTATTGACCTTGGAGTTAGTCAAAGGTTTATGATTCACTTAAATAAATTTTAAGATTCAGTCAATAGAACAAAGGAGAATATTATCATGAGCGACTTTAACGCAGTATTAGCAAGAAATACGGAAAATGCTCCAACCGGTATCGGCCCATATTCACAAACTGTAGCTTTCTCTCATTACAATAATCTTTCAGCTCAATTACCTATTGATCCCAAATCTGGTAAATTGGTAGCTGGTGGTGTAAGAGAACAGGCGGAGCAGTGCTTGAAAAATATCAAGGCGATTGTAGACAGCATCCACCATGTTATGAGCGATGTTGTTAGAATCACTGTATTCGTTAAGAATATTAAAGATGTGGACACTGTAGACGAAGTTTATAAGACCTTTTTCCCAACCTATGTTCCTACTCGGACGACGGTTGCCGTTAACGCTCTACCTATGGATGCGCTAGTGCAGATTGAAGCCCTTCTTTCAAATGGAGAAGGTACCATTCCAAACGCACCACAAGCAGGGGATCTTATAAAGCTTACCAACAACACTACAAACGCACCAACCAGCACTTTATCTACACAAACCGTGTCTTTTTCTCATTATAATAATATTTCTGCACAGTTGCCGATTGATCCGAAAACAGGAAGATTGGTAGTTGGCGGAGTAAAAGAGCAAGCAGGACAGTGTTTAAAGAATGTTAAGGCAATTTTAGAAAGTATTGATGTTCCATTTGACGATATTGTTAAAATTAATATTTTCTTGAAGAATCTTGCGGATGCGGATGCTGTAAACGAAGTTTATACAACCTTTTTCCCAGATTCAGGAATTGCCAGAGCTGTAGGTTATGTACCTGCACGGACAACGGTTGCAGCTTCAGCTTTACCACTGGATGCCTTGGTGCAGATTGAAGCAGTGGTATCACATGGAGATGGCACACCGCCACAAGCGATTGAAGACAGACATGGCCTCATCATAGAAGCAAATAATACCGAAAATGCACCAACAAGCATGTTATCTACACAGACTGTAGCATTTTCTCATTATAATCACCTTTCTGCACAATTACCTTTAGATTCAAAAACAGGCGAACTGGTAGCTGGCGGAGTAAAAGAACAGGCTGAACAGTGCTTGAAAAATATCAAGGCGATTGTAGAGAGTATTGATCACGCGATGGATGATGTAGTTAAAGTAAATATCTTCCTGAAAGATCTTGCAGATATGGATGCTGTGGACGAAGTTTATAAAACTTTCTTCCCAGGAGGGATTCCGGCAAGAAGAATAGTAGGCGTATCTGCTTTGCTTAAAGACGCTTTAATCCAAATTGATGCAGTTGTAGCAAACGCTGAAGGAACACCACCAATCGTATAATTATATAGTTAGAATAAAAAGCTGTTTCAAGTGAAAATTGAAGCAGCTTTTTTGGTATTCCGTCAATATTGCAAGCGATATTTCCTACATAATAAAAAAGCTGCCAAGTGAATAGTGGCAGCCTAAAAGGCATGGGTAAAATACATGAAGTATTAAATTTTTATGAGATATTTTATTATTTAAACTTTGACTTTTCCCATTGAAGGTAGGCATCATACATTTGAAGTGCTCGCTTCATATTTTTATCAGTTACTTTTGACGGATCTTTTAGAATGCTCCCCATTTGTATCAGCTGTGTTTCTACAAGCTTAGGGTTATTCATTCGGCTTTCCAGATTAACTTTCTTATTTTTTACAGAAAGAATACTCTCTTTGAACATAAAAAGGAGAAAGCGGTGTCTCTTTTGTTTTGGTACTTGTTTGGCAGATTCAAAAACCTGTTCAAACATTTGATACAATCTTTTTTTTCTGAGGCGTGCGTAGAATATAAGTCCTACAAGGGCTAAGATTAAGACTACTAAAAGTATAATCCATTTTGTCATGTCCATTATTGTATACTCCTTTTATAAATTTCTATATGTATTGTACTATAAATTCCTTCAAAATACACGATATTTCTGCATAAAGTAAATTATTAAAATTTCAAATAATAGATTAATTGGAGGTGTTATGATTTGTGAGTGGAGTTGGCACACAGAATGGATAGGAAAAGAATCTAGAAAAAGAACATTTTACCTTTTAAAACAAAGACTTAAAATATAGAGACGCCCCCTGATGTAGTTTATCCTGCACCAAGGGGCAGTTTATTATTGCTCGTTATTATTGTTTATGTTTATACAGTTTCAATGTAATGGCATTGGTCTTGAATATGAGTCAGGAATAAGGACAGTCTTTCATAGAGCGGCTGAACTTTATCGCCAAACTTTGCTTCAAGGGCTTCGCCAATTTCTCGTACTGTTTTATAGCCGTCAATTTGCAAAAAAGCATAGCTTCCGAAGTCATCCAGCTTAATCCGCCGATATTCTGGGATTTTGACTCGCAGCTTTCGGAAGAAGCATTGAATGGGGTGATTCTGCTGAATCAGAATCGTTACGATGCCTTCATCACTGACTTCATATCGAACTTGATGGCAAACTCGAAAGACCACATCGAGCAAATTGGCTGGCTTAGCTGACATGCTTGGATTTACCATTTAGCAGAGGAATAGCGGTAGCAACCAACAATATAACTAATAAGAGTGCCGCCATACCGTTGGAGCTGGCAAATCCAGCTGGAGAAGCTGAGCCAACTACGCCAGTTACCTGGAGGATAATGCCGATCAGGCCAATGATAGAGCCGCCAGCAACCAGACCAGAGGACAGGCTTACGCCGTTGGAAAGTCTGTAATCCTTCTCTTCGTCGTTTTTAGAAGTCTTTTCAACAAACACACGAAGCAGAGCACCTACCAGAATGATGGATGTGGTAGAAATTGGAAGATAAAATCCGATAGCCACCGTCATAACCGGCAGATTTAGCAGGAAGAAGACAATGCCGAGACACACGCCAGCAATAATCATCACCCAAGGCAGCTCGCCGGACATAATACCAGAGGTCAGTGTTGCCATTAAATTGGCCTGAGGAAGGGCAAACGGCACGTTGTCGCCGGTCATGGACAGCTGATCAGCAAGTAACAAGATTACGCCAGTAACTACTGCTACACCAACAATAGAAGCGATAGCGTAGTATTTCTGCATTTCATTCTTATCACCACCGATGATGAAGGTAACCTTCTGAGACTGGCAATAACCGCCGGCTGTAGCAATCGCTGTAACGATAAATGTACCGAATAGCAGAAGGGTTCGGTTATCTGCCTGGCTGGTCCAACCCATGCTGACAAACAGCAGCGTAACAATTACGATGGAAGCAATTGTCATGCCAGAGACTGGTAAGTTGGAGGTACCGATAGTACCGGTCAGACGGCCGGCAACAATGGTGAACAGCATGGATAGAATCAGGGATAAAATGGTGGTCAGAATAGCCATAATCGTGTTGCCGCCGGAGATGATAAAGCCGCCGACAAAGCCGACAATCATACCACCTAGCAGGATAACGGTCTGCTGAGTGCCGCTGCCCTTTCCTGTAGCTTTAGCGTTCATGGTCTCTTTGATGGAGGATACAACAGTAGGAATCAAACGAATTGCGCCAATCAGGCCTCCAGAAAGCATGATGCCCGCACCAATGTATTTAACGTAACTGCCCGCAATATCGCCTACCTGCATCGTACCGATGGTAACCGATGGATTGTTCCACACTGGAGCAGTGCTTGCGCCCAAGGTGGCAAAATAGCCAATTAGAGGCGTAATAACAAAGTTGGACAGGATGGAACTAGAAAACATCGTTAAGGCCACTGGCAGACCAACAATAAAGCCGATACCCAGCAGCAAGGGGTTTACTTCCAGCTGGAAACGCCATTTGTAGAAAGATTCATTTACAAAACTGATGACGTTGTTGGTCACATTTAGGAAGGAGCTGGTCACAACCGTCAATAGACCACCAATAACAAAGCCTATTCCCATGAAGCGAATGGAATCTTTAGCACCTTCAGACGCTACCAGGGTTTCCGAAATAGCCATGGATTCTGGATACATCAAATTGCCGTGCTCTTCAACAATTAGGTAATTATAAATCAAAGAAGTGGCACCCAGGCCGAACAGGGCGCCGCCTACACCAATGATAAAACCTTCGAGAGCCGAAACATGTGCACCGATTAATAGGATGGCAGGCATAACAAAAATCATGCCGCTGGCGATGGATTCACCACCACTGGACATACCCTGCATCAGGTTTTTGCCTAAAATACCTTTGCTCTTAGCAAAAATAGTAACAAATACAGATCCTAAGATGGATCCAGGGATACCTGCGGCTACCGTAAGACCGGCCTTCATCCCCGAGTAAGCGGTTGAGGCTGAAAACAGTGCGGCTAACAAAATACCAATGATTAAAACGGTAACATTTCCTCCAAGTTTGGAGCCGTTCGTGATATATGGCACATAATCCTTTCCGGATACGCCGCCATACGCTTCTTTGGACAGTTTTTTGTTCATAAAATACTCGCCTTTCAATAATTACTAGGAGTAAATTTTGTTTTTAATTCAGTTAACATTTAAAAATTCAGTTGTTTTTCATTAGTTCATGGCTTTAAGTACTTCTTTCAAGAATTCCCATGTTCGCTTGGTAGAAGGGATGCTCAAATGTTCTTCTGCTGTGTGAACCCCTACCATCGTCGGCCCGATTGAAATCATATCCATTTGGCCGGCAAACATTTCATCAAACAAGGCACACTCCAGACCAGCATGGATAGCATCCATCACCGGCTTTTTACCAAACATCTTTTCATATGTATCAGCAAATACCGTGCGGATTTTCGATTCAGGATTGTACCGCCATTCAGGATAAGAAGATTCTTCAATCACCTGACCGTTAGTAAGATTTGCAAGGGAAACAATTGTATGGAAAATATTTGCCTTAATACTGCCCACAGAGCTTCGAATTGCGCTGATGATTTCCACTGAATCCTGTTTTGTCTGAATAACCCCTAGATTCAAAGAACTCTCTACTAGGCCTTCAATATCCATGCTCATGGTCTGAACTCCATTCGGAATCAGATACAGAAATTGGATGATTTGATGGGCACTGGCAGCTATAAAAACATGTTTTGGCTGATTCTCTGGTGGAGTTAAACGAATGCAGAGATCTGGGTCTACTGTTTTGAATTCATCTTGCAGGACGATCTCTAGTTCCTTTAATTGCTTGCGCAGCAAAGCGTCATCTTCCTTACGGATTCCGATGACAGAGCGAGCGTCACGGGCTATTGCATTGTGCTTGGAACCGCCGTCTATAGAGCATAAAACAAAATTAATCTCTGTGCTCAAATGGTTCAGCACGCGGGCAAGCAGCTTATTTGCATTGGCTCTGCCTTTGTGAATCTCAATTCCAGAATGTCCTCCCTTAAGACCTTCAACAGTCAAGGTTAGAAAGGCCATCTCCATATCAGGTTTCTCCCAAGACACGGGAAGGCTAATCCGAGCGGAGCATCCTCCAGCACAGCTAACCGTTAGAATACCTTCTTCTTCGGAGTCGATGTTAATTAGGGTTCTACCGGAGATGGTTTTAGGGTCTAGAGCGTGAGCTCCGTCCATGCCAGTTTCTTCACAAGTAGTAACTAACAGCTCCAACGGGGGATGGGGAATGTCTTCTGCCGCCAGCAGGGCCAAGCCCATGGCAACCGCGATACCATTATCGGCTCCCAGCGTTGTACCTGTGGCATATAACATGTCATCACGCACCTGTAGACCAATTGGATCGTTTAAAAAATCGTGGAGGACACCGGGGGCTTTTTCACAGACCATATCCATATGACCTTGAATGACTACTCCGGGTCTGTTTTCATAGCCTGGGCTGCCCGGTTTTTTGATCAGCACATTTAGTGCTGCATCCTGCAGGACATCCAAACCATGAGCCTTTGCAAAAGAGACCAGATAATCACTAACTGCCTGTTCGTTGCCGGAACCTCTGGGGATCTTGCTGAGTTCTTCAAAATAGAAAAACACATCAATAGGCTCTTGGTTTTCCAACACTCTGTCTTCCATAACAAACCTCCTTTTAAATTAGAATTGCATAATATTACCTTATGAGTTTACCATAAAAAAACAAGAAATCAAGACGAATAAAGGGACGATTTTTATATATTTTTTTAGTCCCATAAGGGCAGAAAAGACTGTTATTCTATCACTAATAATGATAAACTTAAGCTAAATATGTTATCTTTACTAAAGCTTGTTGTAATAGACAAATAAAGCTGTTTTTGATTTGTGAAAAGCACCAATATATAGAAGACAATAAGGGGGAAAAATGATTGTTATTACGTGCATAGATGATCATAATGGTCTGATGTTTAATAATAGAAGACAGAGTAAGGATTTTGTAGTGCAAAGGGATATTATAGAGATCGTGAAACATAGGCCGATTTATATGAGTGAATATTCCTATAAGATGTTTGCTGATTTTCATTCACCAAACATCCGAGTGGAGGATGAATCTTTGTTAAAGGCCAAGCAGGGAGAGTATTGCTTTGTAGAGAATCAACGTCTTCTGAATTATGAAGATAAAATAGAAAAAATGATTATTTACAGATGGAATCGGGAGTATCCGGCCGATGTCTTCTTAGACCTTTCCTTAGATAGTTGGAAAAGGGTGGAGACAGAGGACTTCAAGGGGTCTTCCCATGAAAAAATAACGAGGGAGGTTTATAGGAAATGAACAGGGTAAGACCTATAATGGCAGCAGTGCTTCTCATAGCAGTGCTGCTCTTTTCTGGTTGCAGCCAGGAAGTCGGACAATTGGCATCAGAGGAACTCGCGAGGATTGCTGCAGAAAATTCTGCGCAAAAAACGGCGGAGGCGGCAGAACCGAGCAGGGAGGCCGGGACGATTGTTGCAATAGACAGTATTCCAGCTTACAGCGGGGAGGCTTATATTGCCATAGGCAATAATCAGCCTACTTTTTCTGAGGAGGAGTTGTCCAGACAAGCTTTTGAGCAGTATAGCCCGCTGGATGCTTTGGGTCGGTGTGGAACGGCCTATGCTAACATCGGAACTGAGTTGATGCCCAGCGAAAAGCGAGGGAGCATCGGGCAGGTAAAGCCAACTGGCTGGCAAACCGTGAAATACGATAATGTGGATGGAAAATACTTATATAACCGCTGCCACCTGATTGGTTACCAGCTTACCGCTGAAAATGCCAACGAACGAAACCTGATAACGGGGACGCGATATTTAAACGTAAAGGGTATGCTTCCCTTTGAAAATCTAGTAGCAGACTATATAAAGGAAACAGGCAATCACGTCTTGTACCGAGTAACGCCTGTCTATGACGGAGATAATCTTCTGGCCAGCGGCGTTCTTATGGAAGGTTATTCTGTAGAAGACCGGGGAGACGGAGTCTGTTTCTACGTCTATGCCTACAATGTGCAGCCGGGCATCCAAATTGACTATGCCAGCGGTTACAGCAAGTTGATTGAAGACAGTGATGCTTCTGACTATTTAGGTCAGGCAGAAGAGGCGGAAATACGAGGCAATTCTCGGTCTAAGGTATATCATAGCCCGGGGCAGTCCGCGTATGGAGAGATGGAAGAATCCAAATATCTAGTCGTGTTTCATAGCGAAGAGGAAGCCTTGGATGCAGGTTATCGAAAGGCCAAGCGGTAAGGGAAATAATAGTTGGTCTTTTTTCTTGGAAAAGCTTATTGGAACCATGTATAATGGGGTATATAAAAGGGGAAAGAGTATAAGGATAAAGTCAAACAATGTTAATTATAGAAACGTAAAAAATGGAGGTGCTTGCATGACACGGTATGATATGGTAGTAATCGGAAGCGGAGCAGGCCTGATGGTCTTAGAGGAAGCGTTGAAGCAAGGCTTGAAGTGCGCTTTGGTGGAGAAGTCAAAGATCGGCGGAACCTGCCTGACAAAAGGCTGTATTCCGTCGAAAATGTTGGTCTATCCGGCGGATTTTATCCGGGACATGGAGCGGGCAGGTCGTATTGGTATCGGTGTCGGCAAGCCGGAGCTCCATTGGGACACCATATCAAAAAATATGTGGGAGCAAATTGACTTTCATGAGAAAATTGAGAAGAACCTGCTGAGCATGTCGAATCTTCACGTATATAAAGGAGCTGGCCGATTCACTGGACCAGATAGCCTCGCAGTTTGGTATGAAGATGGCAGACCGGAAGATCATATTTCCGGGGAAAAGTTCATCTTGGCGGCAGGAGCCAGAAGCTTTGTTCCCGACATCCTGGGATTGGAAGCAACCGGTTATCTGACTTCCGAAACCTTTTTTGGCGAAAAGTTCCCGGACAAGCCTTGGGAAAGTCTGGTGATTATTGGCGGCGGGGCTATCAGCACAGAATTTGCCCACATTTTCTCCGCTTTTGGCACCAAGGTGACTATTTTGGCCAGGGCTTCCACCATCCTTAACAAGGAAGAAGAAGAAATTGCCCAGTTTGTCACCCAGCAGTTTGTTCAAAGCGGCGTGGAGATTTTGACGGATGTTGATGTGACTTCTGTCTCCAAAGACAAGTATGGGAAATATGTTACTGCTGTCAATCGGGTGACTGGAGAACGTCAAACGATTCTATGCCAGGAGATTCTGATAGCTGCTGGGGTTCAGTCCAACGGCGACACCTTGGATTTGGAGCATACTGGAGTGGAAGTAGATCGGCGGGGCTGGATTTCCACCAACGAATATTTGGAAACTACTCAGAAAAACATCTGGGCTTTAGGAGATCTTAACGGAAAGTATCAATTCCGGCACAAGGCCAACTATGAGGCTTTGATTTTAAGCCACAATCTCTTTAAAGCCGGCAAAGAAAAGCGGCGGGAAGCCTTTTATGATGTAGTGCCTTGGACCATTTTTACCCATCCGCAGGTGGCACATGTGGGTATGACGGAACGGGAGGCGCAGAAGAGCGGCCTTGCTTATAAGACGGCAAAAAACTACTACTCGGAAGTGGTGGGGGGCATTGCTATGGGCTTTCGCAAGCAGGATGGGGACAATGGCTTCATCAAGATTATTGTGGGACAAAACAAGAAGATTCTAGGGGTTCACATTGTAGGTCCGCAGGCGGCACTGTTGTTGCAGCCATTCGTCTATTTGATGAACGAAGGCTATGAGTGTCCGCAAATGGGCACCTATGAGCCTATCAGTGAGTCCATGGTTATTCACCCGTCTCTGAACGAATTGACGGCTTGGGTATTTGAAAAATTCGACTGAGAGGGCAATCATGAAAACTAGTGTAAGGACAATTGCTGTTCTTTTGTGTATCTTTATTATTGGGGTGCTTTTTACCTCGGATTTGTTTTTTATCAAAGAGTCGCCAGCTGCCCTGAAGGGACAGCTGGATTTGTCTGCTTGGGATTTCCAGCAGGATGGACTGGCCAACTTAGATGGGGAATGGGAATATTATGAGAATCAATTGCTTACTCCGGAAGATTTCCATAATACAAAAGATGGTAAACCTAAAAAGACCGGTTACATCAACCTGACGGCTAGTCGATTTGAAAAAGATCAGGGGATGCAAGCAAAACCTATGGGGGCACAGACCTATAGAATGATTGTAAAGATGAAGGCTTCTGAGGAACCCCTTGGATTAAAAATCGATAATATCCGCATGAGTAATAAGCTTTATATAAATGGATTATTTAAAGGTTCCAGCGGAAATCCATCGAAAAGCCAAGAGGAGTATATACCTAAAAATGCCCCTTATAACGCCTATTTTGACGTGATGGAGGGACAGATAGAGATTGTGCTTCAAACGGCAAACTATAATTACCCTTTTCCAAGTGACAACTCTTATACAATTATTTTAGGTACACAAAAGCATATTGAAGCACAAAAATCGATGATTTCTGCGGTAGAATTATCAGGAGCTATTTTAGCGCTGTTCTTTGGTATTTATTTACTATATGTCTGTTACACCAGTGAGAAGAATAAGGGGGATTTATACTGGGCTTTTCAGTTTTTTACCTTCGCTGTTCTGATGCTTTTTACAGGTCAGAAGCTAATTTACGGCTTTTTCCCCAGCATTCCCTTTGAATTATTCTGTAAAATTCAGTTGTTCAGCCTGATGGGTGGCCCGTTTTTTTCTATATCTTACATAAAATATCGAGAGAAGAAGATGATACCGGATCTGGTGATGAAGATTGTGCGGGTGTTGTTTCTTCTTTATGCTTTAGTCGTTTTGGTAGCGAATTATCGATATAGCAGTTATTTCAATGGCGTGATTTATCTGTTCATCTGCCTGATTTATTTATATCTGATTTTTAAACTATGGAGGGCCTATAGAGCGGCAAGCAGTGATGCCATTCAGAAGAAAGAGATTCTGCTCTATTTGTTGTGCAATATTTGCTTACTTTTGACTTTTTCTGATAACTTTCTTCGAAACCTTACCTGGAGCTCCAGTCGAATCATTGGGTCTATCGGCTTTTGCGGATTTGTTTTTTTCTCTCAGATTACCTTGGCTTTTCAACTGTCTTCCAGCTATGAAAAGGTGGTGAAGATGGACCGGGTAAAAGACGAATTTATGATCAAGACTTCCTATGCTTTAAAGGCTCCTTTAAACAGCATCTTAAATATGGCAGAACAGATTATCAGAGAATGTTCAGGAGAAAAGGAATTGAACACAAGTTATTCTCAAGCAAAATCGCTGGAGAATGCTTTTTTTACCAGAGGCATCATGCAAAAATCTCTAAATATCGTCAATACTTCACAAGATTTGGCACTGCTGAACAATAATCAGTTAAAATTAGAATCCTCCTTGGTGGATATAAAGGTTTGTGCAGAGTTAGCGGTGGCCAGTATGCAGGAGCTGACAAAAAACAAAGAAATTAACCTATTAGTGGAATTACCATCCTTCCTTTTTGTACAAGCAGACGAAAGCCGAATTCGGCAGATTTTATGCAGCCTGATTCTTAATTCCTTGCAGAATATGGATCGGGGTACCATACGGATTCGGGGAAGGTATGTAAAGAATAAAGTCCTTATCTATGTGGAGGATGACGGCATGGGAATCCCAGAAAATCGATGGGGTGACATATTTCAACCTTATGTAACCTTAACTGCGGAGGGAATTGGACTAGGCTTATATGTTTCCCGCCGTCTGGCAGAGCTCATGCAGGGCAGGCTTTATGTGGAATGGTCCAAACCAAATGAGGGCAGTTGTTTTGCGCTGATATTACCTCGGGCAGAAGTCGAAAAGAAAAAATTGCCCACGCTTATACCTCAGAAAAAGTTACAAAAAGAAAAAAAATCTTACACAGCAGAGCATAACTCAGAACTTTTGTCTCTGGCAGAAGTCCAGAAGTGGGAAACGAAAAAACGCACAGTTTTGATTGTTGATGATGAAAATGTGAACATCCAAACTGCTATGTCTATTTTAGAACAGGACAATTACCATATTTTAATGGCACTTTCTGGTGAGGAAGCTCTGCAAATTATCGCGGCTTATAAAATTGATCTGGTCATATTAGATGATATGATGCCGGGGATTTCAGGAATTGCTCTCTGTAAAAAGATTAGAGAAAATTATTCGCTGATTGAGTTGCCTATTGTCCTTTCTGTTATCAATATGAACAAGGATGATTTAAATTGGGCGCTGCAATCTGGAGCAAACGACTTCATCAAAAAACCATTTCGAAATTCTGAACTGAGAGCCCGTGTAAAAACGCTGATTGAATTAAAAAAGTCCTTGGATGAGACCTTGAAAAATGAATTATCTTTTTTACAGGCACAAATTAAGCCACACTTTTTATATAATGCCATCAACACGATTATTTATTTTTGTTACACAGACAGTGAAAAAGCAGCCACCCTGTTGTCAGATTTCAGTAAATATCTGCGGATGATTTTTCACGTGGATCAGCGATTTTTGCTGATTTCTTTGAAACGGGAGCTGGAACTGATAGAAGCTTATGTTGCCATTGAAAAGGCCCGATTTGAAGATAAAATTCAGATGGTCTACAATATTGATCCGGAACTTTTGCAGGCGGAAATACCGCCCCTTTGTATCCAGCCTTTGGTAGAGAATGCCATTAAGCATGGTCTTTTGCAAAAGTCGGAGGGCGGTACTGTGCGGCTGACTGTGGAAAAAAGGGCGGGAGATATTTATATAGAAGTTATGGATGATGGTATCGGTATGACCAAAGAAAAGCTGTATGCCTTGCAGTACGGTGAAGGAGAAAATCAGGGTATTGGCTTTTCTAATATTAACCAACGGTTAAAAAGGTGGAGTCAAGCGCAGATTCAAATCGAAAGTCAGCGGGAGCGGGGAACGACCGTGACAATTATTATGAAGCAAAATATGGGAGAGTTAAGTAAGCATGTTGAAAGCGATTATCATAGATGATGAGCGGCCGAGCTTAGAACTGCTAAAGCGAGCCATTTTAAAAAACGGAAACATTCAAATTTTGGGAGAGTTCTTAAATGGAAAGGAAGCGCTGGAACAGATATCGGCGCTGAGACCTGATGTGATTTTCTCCGACATTGAAATGATGGAGTTAAATGGTATTCAGCTGGCCAAAAAACTCTTGCAATGGGAGGATGTGCAGGTGGTTTTTGTGACCGCTTATGAGCATTACGCATTGGAAGCCTTTGAAGTAGGGGCTGTGAATTACATCTTAAAGCCTGTTACTGAAGAAAATCTGAACCGTACTATTAGCCGTCTGCTAAAGAGGCATAACGTTCAAAAACAGCCAGAAGAGCAGCAGAGAAAGAATAAGGTGGAGACACTGGGAGGCTTACAGGTGTATGGTCCTGGTGAAGAAGAGGCGATTGGCTGGCCTACTAGCAAAGCCCAGGAGCTCTTTGCCTATTTTCTTTGTCAACAGGGCAGACCCGTGGATAAATGGCAGCTATGTGACATTCTCTGGCCCAGCGCTACACCGGAGAAAGCGAATCATAGCCTCCATAGTACCATAAACCGCATGAAAAAGACTTTGCGGGAAGCAGGTATGGAAACGGCTATCCGCTGTGTCAAAGGAAAGTATACCATGGATATGCAGGACTTCTGGTGGGATGGTGAGGAAATGATGAATTATCTCCAGCACAATCCCACGGTCAATTTGGAAAATGCCTATAGCCTTGAAAAAGTCCTAGACTTATACCATGGAGAACTCTTTGAGACGGAAGGCTACCTATGGGCGCTGGAGCACGGTGAACGCATTAATCGGGCTTATCTGCAAGGAAGGGAGAAACTGGCTGATTACTGCATGTCCTGCCAGCAGTATGAGCAGGCGGAAGACCATCTGGAAGCGGTGCTGAATCGAGAGCCTGCCAGTGAAGAGACGGTGGTAAAGTTGATGAAGCTTCATTACCTCACCGGCAATAAGGAAAAGCTGATTCGCTGCTACAGACGGTTAGAGGAGTATTTGATTCAAGAGTTGGCATTGGAGCCGAAAGCCTTTACAAAAGATTCTTATAAGAAGTTTTTAAATAAAATTTAACAGCAAGCCTATCATCTTAAAAGTGGCATAGAACCGGTTAGTTTGTTTACTTTCTTCCTGTTGCCATAAAGGGCAAGGCCTAAGTACATATAATCTTCCTCTGTAGTAATGGCTGCCTTTGCAATATATTCAGCATATATATTGCAGCTTTGCGCAATATCAGAAAAGTCAACTACGACCAAATCAGTAAACTCCGGGGTGTGTAGCCGTTCTCGCAAATTTCTCAATATCTCTTTATTTCCACGAAGCATGGTGACTGGAAGGGTAATAATACCTAAATGGGCTTGACCAGAGGCATCGGTTACATTTGAGCCAACCTTTTCAGGTATATGCTTGCCCAATGTGATTCCTAGAATAGCAGAAGTGTTTGCGACAATGCCAATCGGCAGTTCGGAATCGATAATCATGACACATTTCATAGTAGAATCGTTCATTCTTGAAGCTCCTTTTGTTTTATAGAGATTTTAAGTTCCGAAAGAAATAATCCCGCCAATGTAAACATAATGCCCAAAATCGCCATGCTGGTAATTGTTTCATGAAGTACAATGACAGAAGTAATAACGGTTATGACTGGAACCATGTAAATATAGACACTGGTTTTTACTGCCCCTAACATTTTAATCGCAGAATTCCATGTTACAAAGCATAGAGCAGACGCTCCTAATCCTAAGAAGAGAATATTAAACCAATTGACTGGCTGGAGCAATTGCTTCAGGTTTGGTTCAAATCCAAATAGAAACAATGCGGGCAGCATAAACACCAGGCCATAAAAGAAAACTCGCCGGGTTGCTTGGATGGTATTATAATGAAAACCACTGATTTTTTTTGTCAAGACCGAATAGATGGACCACACTACTGCAGCTAAAACAGCCAATATATCTCCCAATGGATTCAGCTGTAAGTTACTGCTTCCGCTAAAGCTGAGGAGAAAAATACCGCTTACAGCAAGCATAAAACCTATAAAAAACTGTAATCTCAATTTTTCACCATCTAAAAACCTGTGTGCAAAGGCAGCAGTAAAAAATGGTGCGATCGAAATGATGACTCCTACATTGGAGGCCAAGGTGTAAGTTAAAGCAATATTTTCGAGCAAATAATATAGTGTGACACCACACAAACCGGCGGCAGCAAAATACAATTCCTGTTTTTTCTCTTTGACTTTCAACCAATGAGGGTATGCCATGAACAATACCATGAAACCGATGATGAATCTTAAGAAGAGTATTTCGATTGGTGAAAAGGCTTCCAAAAGTAGTTTTGTGGAGATGAAAGTTGTACCCCAAATAAAAATTGTAATAAATGCAAATAAATGTCCTGTAATTTCTTTTCTTCTATTCATGAAAACCCTTTCTGCAAAAAAATTAGTGATGAGTATCTTTAAAAATATTCATATACTGTTTTGGAGTCAGTCCGATAAACTTCTTAAAAAAATTGGAAAAGTGACTCTGATCGGCAAACCCTGTCTGTAAAGCCACATCTATGGGCAAAATACCTCGCTCCAACATTTTCTTTGCTTTATCAATGCGTATCGTTTCTAAATAGCTATAAGGAGAAATGCCTTTTTGCTTGGTAAAAGAGCGGAGAAGGTAGTATTTGCTGAGCCCCGTCAGCTCGCCAAGTTCATCTAGGGTAATATTCTCCATGTAATGCTTTTCTAAGAACTCACAGATTGTTTTTACTTCGACACTTTGCACGGTGTTTTCGAGATCTACGGTCTGTTCCGTGTATTCTTCTATCAATTGTTTTAAAAGAAAAAAGAAGATTTCTTCTTTTCTAAAATCTTTTTCTTCCGTCATCATCATTTGATGTAATTCTCGGAGGTCAGAAACCAATTCACTACGAAAAACTACTGGTGGTGTAAAATAGGGTAAGTGCTCTTTTCCCGTTATTTCAAAAATTGTCTTGCTCATAATTTCTGATTGGATGTTGATACAGCGATAATCCAGTCTGCTGTTGTCGAGTTGTTCACAAGTATGGTTATCCCGGGGATTAAATAGCAATAAATCGCCTGGCTCTATGGTGTACTCTTTATTCTTACAGGACAAAAGACGTTGACCCTTTTCAACAAAGCCAATTACGTAATATTCATGAAAATGATTGGGGAATTTCTGCATAATTCCCTGAAAGTGATAGGCTTCTACTTTCAATTCAGCATCATACTTTACCGTTCTTATCTCTTGTTTCACGAACTTGTCCTCCTTTCCTGAGGCTTTGATACTTAGTGTACCACAAGAGGCTATAACATTCTTGTATGATATTGCCTTTCATTTTAAAAGTTTAGTTACTTATATGGCTGTTTCTTGGTCGTCCATCCGTCGGTGGCGTATCTCTTAAATAGAGGAGCTCTTGTGAGTGTTTTGTGAGGAAAGCCAGGTACAATAAGACAGGGTATACTAGGCAAGGAATTTATTGCTGAAAAGTATACACAGGAAATATGAATAAAAGAAGAAGGAGGAAATGAACATGAGAAGAAGAGAAAGAAACCCAGCAGCACCCATTGCCTTTACCCTTGTACTGCTGTTGTTGTTCTCTCTGATTCCGCCGCCCATAGCGTATGCGGATATGAGTGGAAAAGATGTGACGAATATTGTGACAGTGACTGCATCCAAAGTCTCTCAAGGCGGCGAGGAAATCACAGACGGAGTGCTGGACTATACAAAGGATATTGTAATCAGTTATTCGCTGGCATTCCCTGTACTAGGTGACAATCCCAGCAATACAGATCCAAGCACATATGTTGTAGGTGGGGATGGCTGTACAATGCCACTGCCTAATAACCTGGTTCTATCCAATACGGCGGCGCAAGAGGCAAAACAGGGCTCAGAGACAGTGGGAAATGTCACTTTTGGGGGAACCAAGGCTGCAATTATATTTACAAATATTGTGAATTATGAAGAAGCAGATCCTCGTGAAAATTTTTCCGCTAATTTCAATGCTACATTGAAATTGGATGAATCCCTGATTAAGGATGAAGGCGGTACCTACACCGTGACTATTCTGGATAAGGATTACACTATCGTGGTTCCAGCCAAGCCTGTTACGATCAACGGCAATAAAAGCGGTACTGTGGACTTAGCCAACAAAGTGGTGAACTGGAAGGTGAAAGTATCAGCCGTACAGGGAAGCACGGGACTTAGCATGAATGGATATACGTTTGAGGATGAGCTAAATACCTCAGATAAAGCGTATATTCCAGGCAGTTTTAAAATAGGTAAAATAGATGATAGGGATGCGGCCAGTCAGGTGGCTGATTCAAGCGTCTATGATAGTAACACTAAAAAGCTATCCTATGCGTTCACAGATGATACATATACAGGAGATAATTATATTTTTTTCCAAACAGCTATTCTAGACAGCATGCTTTACACGACGAACCAGCAAAATATCTCTAATACAGCAACTATTACTACTGGAAGTAGTATCGTTGCAAAAGAATTATCTGGTAAGGCTGGATTTAAGATGAGCTGGATCACTAAATCAGGTAAAGTGGTAGATGGATCCCAGGGAAGTGATACAGAGTATAAGCCGGAGAATCGGCGAATCCAGTGGGAAATCACGGCTAATCCCAATTTTGCAGGAATCAATGGTGCAACCATAGCGGATCAGCTGCCAGAGGGTTTGGAATATGTTGATGGGTCAGCTACAGTTCAATATCGAACGACCTCATCTGCTGCTTGGAGCACGGTGGCCACTTCTGCTGCTGTTGTAAGTGCTACAAATCCCTTGATCTTTAATTTAGGAAATGATTTATCCGGTAAAGAGGTGCGGATTCTCTTCGAAACAAAGGTGATCAGTACCGATGAATCCTCAGAGATAAAAAACTTTACCAATGCTGCATCCCTAAAAGGGACTGGAATCTCTGCACCAGGAGGTCTCAAAAGCGATGGTGTGACAGTGGGCATAGGTATGAAGCCTATTAGCAAGTCAGCAGGCTCAAGCTATGATAAAGCTGATCACAAAATCCACTGGACGGTGAATGTGGATACGAAGAAACAGACTTATGGAGGAAACCTCCGAGTGATGGAGCTACTGGTTTATGCAAACAGTGCCTTTACTACGTCGGGAATCGAAATAGAATCACCTGAGGGAGCCACAGGTCTGACCACTATTACCAATTTAGATGTAAGTAAGCTGACGGCTTCTTACAATCAGCGGTATGTGACGAATTCTTTTATCGGCAGCGGGTTGAAAGTGACCGTGCATACGATAAAAGACAGCAGTGGAAAAGCAGTGGCTGATGTGCTGGTAATCACGCAAGCGGATGAATCTGCGTTGGATTCTGCTAAAGCTCACAACTTCACCTATGATACCTTAATCACGAATCCAGATATCTACGCCTCCAATAATGGTGGCACGCTTAAAAACACAGCTACGCTTTTCAGCGATTCGTCTGTGATTACTTCGGCAGAGGCACAAAAAACTGTTTCCAGCGATATGCTGAAAAAGAGTGTGCTGAACGGTGGGTTTGACTACATCGATAAGTCTGCTACTTTTCGAATCGAAGTAAACAACAATGGCCTGACAGATGCAACTAGAGATGAGACAACTGTTGACGGAACGGCACTGGGCAATCTGAAGGTGACCGATACGTTGCCGGCAGGCTGGGAGTTTAAAGAAATCTCTGGTTCAGCGTTTATCCTTAAAAACAATTCGGGAAACGTGATTTCAGATTATTCCAGCATACTAACTTATGAGGGGATAACGAAAGGAACTGACAGCACACCGGAGGCCATGACCTTTATTTTCAAAAAATTAGATAAACCATATTGGATTGAGGTAAAGGCCGGTCCGAAGGAAGTGTTGCTGAATGACTACTTTGCCGAAAACCTTACTTCCACCGCATGGAATTCAGTGGCTATGACCAATGAGCACTATTCGTCTAGCAGTAATCCGACTGATACGGCAAAAGTTACCATCATCAGTAAAATCTTGAGTAAGGTCTATGGAAAGGATATCCCGACAAAGGGCGCCTTGACTTGGACGGTAAACTATAAGCCGTATGAGATGGAGCACCTAGGGGAGTATATTACAGATAAGTTGCCAGCGGGCTTAGATCTTCGGCTAAATGCCCAAGGAAATTTGGACCTGGCCAACGGCAATATCACGGTGACGAAGCTGACACTGAAACAGGACGGTACCTATGAAGATGGGGAGGCCTTAACGCAGGGAGCTTTAGCAACCTATATCGCCTATGATAATACAAAACGCATCCTAACCTTTACGCTGCCAGATACGCATCAGGCGTATCGATTGATGTATGTGACTGATATCACAGGAAATCCGGGCACTAATCTGACCAACAAAGTGAGCTTGTATGGGAAAGACATAATGGCAGAAGAGGAAGAGCAAAGTTATGTGGTTGCACAAGCCGATGCCGATGCTACCTTCTTACGAGGCGGTTTGATTAAAATATCGAAGAAAGATATAAGCAGCAAACTACTAACCGGTGCTGTGTTTACCTTGTATGCCAAGGATACCATGAAAATCATTAAAGAAGGTATCTACGATGCCCAGGGATTAATTCAGCTGAGGACCATTACCCCGGGTGAATACATCCTGAAAGAGACTAAAGCACCGACAGGCTATAAGCTTACGGAGAAAGAATGGGCGGTATCCATTGTAACGGATTCGGCTACGGGAAAAGTAATCACCAGCATTGACGGCAATACAGATGGAAATGCACTCAAAACTTTGGATGTCGTAAATTTCCAAGAAGGAACGGTTGGTAACCTGAACATTACCAAAACCGTAACCGGCAGCGAAGGAGAACAGGATAAGGAATTCGAATTTACTTTGAACCTAGGTGATAACAGCACCTACGATTATCAAAAATCAGACGGCACTTCTGGAAAAATTCATAACGGAGAGAAGTTTACCCTGAAAGGCGGTCAATCCATCAATATTATGAATATCACAAAGGATATTAGCTACAGTGTATCAGAAACAGACTATGCGGATGCAGGCTATGTGACATCGGCTACTAATGCAACTGGTTCTATCCAGGTAGATCAAACGGTCCAGGTGGCTTTTACTAACAGCAAGAACAGTGCCGGCCTGACTATCGGGAAAACTGTGGCAGGAAACAAAGGAGATCAGGAGAAGTCTTTCGATTTTACCTTGCATCTGACCAACTCGGCAGTAAACGTGGCCACTAGACCGTTCCAGTACGACAAGTATGATGGCACAGATAAGATTGGCGACGGAACCATTGTCAATGGAGGTACCGTTAGTCTGAAACACGGTGAGACAATCACTATAGCTGATATTCCAGCAGGTACTGCCTACGGGGTGACAGAAAAGGATTACCGAGCGGATGGTTATTTGACAACGGCTGTGGGAGAGAACGGAACAATCACAGATGAGACCAAGAGCTATACGGCATCTTTTACTAACACCAGAGACATCGGTCAGTTGATGATTAGTAAAACGGTAACAGGCAACCAGGGTGATAAAAACAAAGAATTTAATTTTACGCTGTCTCTGATGAATACCTCTCTGGATGTAGCTGTTAAACTGTTTGATTATGTTAAGTCGGATAGTGCTACTGGAAATACCACCAATGGGAGTATTGCCAGCGGCGGTATCGTTACTCTGGCTCACGGTCAGACCATTACCATAGCCGACATTCCGGCAGGTACGGACTACACGGTGGCGGAAGAGGACTATACAGCAGTAGGCTATAAGACAACTGCTACAGGCGACCATGGTACGATTGTTATAGACGGCAATACTGCAGCCTTTATCAATGACAACCATAAAAGCAGCGGTGGAGGCGGTGGCGGTGGTACCACCACACCAGGCGGTGTAACGCCAGAAAAACCGTCCACCACACCAGGTGGTATTACTACAGATGAAGCCATCACGACTACAAAAGAGGCTATCACCACGCCAGAGGCGGTGGTTCCTGAGATCATTCCAGGAAGCATTAAGATTATCAAAGTGGACGGTGATAATACCTCAGATACGTTGGCAGGTGCAGTATTTGTACTGCTGAACGAAAATCGGCAGGTTGTCCGCACGCTGACTACGGATGGTAACGGAGAAGCCCTGTTCGATGGCTTAGATGTAGGTTCCAAATACTTCCTGTATGAGAGAACGGCACCGAATGGATACAAGGCTAGCGAAAAGGTCTATTCCTTCCATCTCAGTGAGAAGAGTGGTAAGACTGCCTTAGAAATTCAGTTTAAGAATTACAGAAACGACAGCGTCAATATTTCAGAGATTGAAGATGATGATATACCTTTAGGCTGGATTATTGAAGAAGAAGACATTCCGTTAGCACAGCTAATCGATGAGGGAGTTCCTACTGGAGCCCTGGACGATACGCCAAAGACAGGCAGAGAATTCATGGCCATGGAGCTGATGATGAGTTTGATGATTCTGTCAGCCATCGGTGCACTTCTTACCGAAGCTGTTCGGAGAAAGAAAGCAAAAATTATTAATAAATAACTAGATGAAGAAAAGAGAGGCGGTGTGACATGAAATTAAAAATTTTATCCATCGCCCTCTTTTTTATATTTATTCTCAGCGGAGCCTATATTGTTTATCAACTGACAGAAGGCTATTTATTCTATCACCTAAACCAGCAGTGGAGTAAGTCTGTAGAAGAGTCCAGCAAAGACGAGGGGAATTCGAAAATTTTAGCTAAATATCGAGATATCTATGAAGAAAACCCCGAGTTTGCAGGCTGGATTAGAATTAAAGATACAATGATGGATTATCCGGTAATGAAGCCGATGGAGGACAATGATTTTTACTTGACTCATGGTCCCAGCGGGGAGCGAAGCAAATACGGCGCGATTTATCTGGATGTGGCCAGCGATCTATTCAATCAGCAGGGAAACTGGATTCTCTATGGACATTATTTTAAGGATGGCAGCATGTTTGGTATGCTGCAAGAGTATGAGCAGGAAGCTTTTTATAAGGAGCATCCGACTATTGAATTTGATACCATTTATCAAGAAGGCACCTATGAGATTATTGCCGTCTTTTTATCGAAGGTGTATCAGCAGGATCAGAATATTTTTAAATATTACAAGTACACCGACATTCAATCCCAAGAGGAGTTTGAGGCTTATGTTCGGGGCATCAAAGAATTATCCCTGTATCCCACAGGCAAGACGGCATCCTATGGCGATTCGTTGATTACTTTGTCCACCTGTGATTATTGGACAGAAAATGGTCGTCTGGCTGTAGTGGCAAAAAAGCTGGAATGTTCTGCAAAAAAGCAGTAGAATAGATATAAAGAAGAGGAGATATGAAAGCGGGTGAGGCTGAATCAGCTTTAGACCTGGACAGATGAAGGAGGACAAGATGATACGCAAAGCTGTAGAAAGAGACCTCGCAGGAATTGCCGGTATCTATGAGGCTATTATTGATCAAGAGGAAAAAAATGCTGCCAGCATAGGCTGGAAGCGCGGCGTTTATCCAACGGAGGATACCGCCCGCCAGGCCCTGAACCGGGGGGACTTGTATGTGATGGAGGCGGATGGGCAGACTATTGTTGGATCAGCTATTATCAATCAGGTTCAGGTTGCGGAATATGCAAACTGCCCTTGGCAGTATCCCGCAGCAGAGAAGGATGTTTTAGTGTTGCATACGCTGGTGGTGGATCCGGCTCAGTCAAAAAACGGCTGTGGACGGTCTTTTGTAAACTTCTATGAGGAGCTGGCCAGAGAGGCGGGCATTCGCTATTTACGCATGGATACCAATGTCAGAAATGAAGTAGCTCGAGCCTTTTACCGGAAAATGGGGTATAAGGAGCCGGGGATTGTATCTTGTGTGTTCAATGGTATAGAAGGTGTGCAGCTTGTCTGCCTAGAGAAGAAATTGGAGGAAGTGATATGAAGAAAATGCCTGTGCTGTTCGTCGGTCACGGTTCGCCTATGAATGCCGTAGAGGAAAATGAGTTTGTTGAAGAGTGGCGGTCTCTGGCTCAGAAGATGCCTAGACCAAAGGCTATTTTATCCGTGTCAGCTCACTGGTATACAGAAGGAACGCGGGTTATGACCTCGGAGGCAGGAGAGACCATCTATGATATGTATGGATTTCCTAAGGAACTTTATGATATTACTTATCCGGCCAAGGGAGCCCCTGAGTTGGCAAAAAATGTAATGAAACTGATAAGCCGGGAAGTGTTGGCGGATAATTCCTGGGGATTAGATCATGGAACCTGGTCTGTGCTGCATCGGATTTATCCTCAGGCGGATATCCCGGTGTTTCAACTGAGCGTGGATCGCTATGCATCTGCGGAAGAGCATTATCAGATTGGGCAGCAGCTGGCAGTTCTTCGGGAACAGGGCGTGCTGATTTTTGGCAGCGGTAATGTGGTACACAATTTAGCTCGGGTGGATTGGAGCATGGAACGGTCTGGGTATCCATGGGCGGAAGAGTTTGATCAATATATAACCGAGAATATTCGGAAGCAAGAAGATAAGGCGCTGGTTGGCTATGAGCAGGCCGGCAGAGCAGCGGATTTGGCGGTTCCGATTTTGGATCACTATGCCCCGCTGCTTTATGTACTGGGCGCATCCGATGCGGATGATCAGTTGACTATATTTAATCAGGCTTGCGTGCTGGGATCTCTGTCCATGACCGGGTATCTGTTTGGAGCAGCGGTATAGCTAAGATAGAAATAAGATTTTAAGAAAGGATGTTGGTTTTTATGAGTATTTGTAAGGTAATACAGGAAGTAAAGGGACAGCGGGCTATTGATGGAGCAGGGGTTCATCTTGTTCGTGTTTTAGGCAATAAAAATGTGCAGGAGTTTGACCCTTTTTTGATGTTAGATTCTTTTGATTCCAAGGAGCCATCAGATTATACGGCTGGATTTCCGATGCATCCTCACCGGGGCATTGAGACGATCACGTATCTAATCTCCGGGGAGATTGAGCATAAGGACAGCTTGGGAAACCGTGGAACCATCGGACCGGGAGAGGCTCAATGGATGACAGCAGGAAGCGGTATTCTCCATGAGGAAATGCCTCTGGCAGCAGAACGGATGCTAGGGTTTCAGCTGTGGTTAAACCTGTCAAGAGAAGAGAAGATGTCGGAGCCTCGCTATTTGAGTATTGGCGATGAGCAGATTGGGGAGACCCAGGTCGGTCAGGCACAGGTGCGGGTTTTGTCGGGCAGCTTTCAGGAGGCTACCGGGGTGACGCCGAATCACTTGCCGGTTTCGATTTATGACGTGACGCTGCCTAAAGGCGCGGATATTTCTATTCCGGTAAAGTCTGGAGAAAGGGCTTTTGTGTTCCTTATTGAAGGCGACGGCTACATGGATGGCAGTCGGATATCCAGCAAGACGGCGGTTCTTTTCGGCAGTGGTGACGAGGTCTTGGTGACAGCTCCGGCGGAATCTGATTCCAGATTTATCTTTTTCTCAGGCAAGCCACTTGAAGAGCCTATTGCTTGGGGAGGCCCCATCGTTATGAATACCAGAGAAGAGCTGAATAAAGCTTTTGAAGAACTGGAGCAGGGGACCTTTATCAAATAATGAATATACCATGGCAAGCCAATCCTGCATAGGGGTGTATATGTCTTAAACCTGGGCAGGGAAAGCTGCTAAATAAAATTGCTAAAACAAGTGTATCTATTCTTAATGGATGATGCACTTGTTTTTTTGTTCCTTAGAATAATCGATATTTGACAATTTTGATTCGTGGTGTTACTCTATATACAAATAAGTATTTGAAAGAGGTGTGTTGATGTCGGTCCTTCGATAAGGTAATTATTTGTATCACAGAAACAGGAATTTGACCTGTTAGTTTTGTGTGCCCAAATGCCTTACGAAATGACCAATAGATGTGTTTCATTGACACCTTTTGTTGGTTTTACAGCGCAGTGGGTAACTGCGCTTTTTTTGTCGCAAAGGAATTGGGGACACGTATACTTTGCGAAAGGATTTTGAAGCAGTGAATATCAATTTAAAAAACTATGGACTAAATGAACGATTTAACCAAGAAGCAACCCTATACGAGGGTCTGTTTATTGCCAGGGTGACCGAGCAACACCGTGAGTTATATAAAGTAATCAATGAATGGGGTGAAATGGAAGCGAGTGTTTCGGGAAAACTTGCTTATCAGGCAGATGATCAAACCAGTTTCCCTGCCGTTGGAGATTGGGTAATGATTGACCGATTGGAAGGAAGTAACGGCAAAGCCATTATTCATCACATTTTGCGTCGTAAAAGCGTTTTAGCACGGCAGGCCGCCGGTACGGAAAACGTCGGGCAAGTGATTGCGGCCAACATTGATACAATCTTCATTTGTATGTCCCTTAACGCGGATTTTAATGTTCGTCGAATAGAGCGATATTTAACCATTGCATGGGACAGTATGGCAACCCCGGTTATCATTCTGACCAAATCCGATTTGTGCAATGATTTACCGCTTAAGTTGAAGGAAATTGCTTCCGTGAGCATGGGCGTGGCTGTTATCATCTGTTCTTCTGAAAATGAAGAAGGGTTTGGCGAACTTAACGCTTATATTAGACCAGAAGAAACAATTGCCTTTGTAGGTTCGTCAGGGGTTGGCAAGTCTACACTTATCAATTGTCTTATGGGGCAGAATGTACTTGCGACAAACGGGATACGAGAAGAGGATGCCAAGGGTAGACATACCACAACCCACCGGCAGTTATTGCTGTTGCCAAAGGGTGGTATTGTCATAGACACGCCTGGTATGCGAGAGTTACAGATTCATACGGGCAACTTGTCAAAAACCTTTGAGGATGTGGAAGAAATTGCTGCCCAGTGTAAGTTTGGCGATTGTTCTCACGGTGTAGAGCCAGGCTGTGCTATTAGGGAAGCCATTGAAAAGGGGACACTGTCGCAAAAACGCTTTGAGAGCTATCAAAAATTGCAGCGGGAAGTATCCTATGATGGACTGAATGCTCGCCAGCTTGAAAACGAGAAGCTTCATAGAATGTTCGGTGGCAAGGCTGAAATGAAACAGTTAAAAAAATATATGAAAGATAAGAAGAATAATAGATAATATGAAAGGAGGGGTGTCTTATCCCTAAAGGTGCATTGGATTCGGTATTGTGTGCGGCAAGGGCTAGCGCATAATTCAAATGGAAGAATAGTCCTTGCGTAATCCTATTTGGCAATTATTTAGGAGGTACACAATGGTCTACAAAAATGCAAATCATGTACTGCCAGAGGAGTTGATTCTGGTCATACAACAACATATTGACGGCGAATATCTTTATATTCCTCGTAAAGAGGAAAACAAAAAAGGCTGGGGTGAATTGCGTAATAGCAAGACATTACTTGAGAAACGCAATGAAACTATTTTTATGGAATACCAGCGTGGTACACCTGTCCAGCAGCTGGCAAATACGTTTTACCTGTCGCCAAAGACTGTATACAAGATTCTGGCTGAAATGAAAAAGGATAGATAGAGAGGAAAAGCGGCAGGGCAGAATTGTCCTGTCGCTTTTTTATTTCTGTAGTGTTTAGTAGGGTGCCTTTACTGACGTAGTGTAATACACTTTAATCATGCAGAAAATAGTAGAACAGATAACAGAGAAGATAAGGAGCGATCACCATGGAATATCCAAAAAGCCAGAAATATAACACCCCCGAATTACTGTCGACGGCTATGGGACCTAATCCCTTTAAATTACAGGAAGAAATGCTGCTAAATCATAAAATTCCTGCTGAAAGTCTTGTTTGCGACCTGGGGAGCGGGCAAGGGCATACAAGTGTTATGCTTGCAAAAGATTATGGTTTCAAAGTGTATGCTGCTGACTTATGGAGTGAACCAGCGGAAAACCGCAGTTTTTTTTATAAGATGGGTTTAACGCTTAATCAGGTTACACCGGTTAAGGCTGATGCTACCGCGTTGCCCTTTGAAAAAGAGTTTTTTGATGCGGTAGTCAGCACGGACTCTTACAATTATTGGGGACGTGATCCAAAATACTTAGATGAGAAATTACTGCCTTTTATTAAACCCGGTGGATATATTTACTGCTGTGTGCCGGGACTGAAAAAGGATTGCCATGATAACCTGCCGAAAGAACTGCTCCTCTCCTGGTCACCAGAGGAACTTGCCTATCTGCGAGATCTTGTTTATTGGACGAAAATCGTGAGCAGCAGTCGGGATGCAGAGGTTCTTTCTATATACGAGATGGAAAGCAACGAGAATGTCTGGCAGGATTGGCTGAAACAAGAAGAAAATGAGGTAGCGGTTCATTGCCGCAAAACAATGGAGGCCGGTGGCGGAAAATATCTGAATTTTATTGCTTTTGTACTGCGGAAAAAATAATAGTTTAGACAGTGCGGCCTATATATAAAAGTCTCGACACACTGGTACATAAGAAATAGCGTAGCTTTTTAGCTACGCTATTTCTTTCTATCTTCAGTTCATCTTATCGTATATGTTATATGCTCATGCCCAGCTGGATAATTTCTTCTAGAATAGCAATTTTCTTCTGTCCTAAAGCGGTATAGCCTAACATGCACAGGCCCACTACCTCAAATTCTTCAGAACATAACTTTAATAACTTGGAAAGAGTCTCCGTGTGCAGGCCACCGGCTGCCGGAACGGGCTGGTAGGGAAATTCCAACGGGTCGATGACATCGATATCGATGTGGATATAGAGTTTTTTCTTGCCTTTTTCTTTTAAAGCTGAAAGAACGGCTTCTGGCTGGCGGTTAGCCGTAGGGGCTGTGATTACGCGAAGCTGATTCTCCGCGATATATTGCTCTTCAACTGGATCGCAGTCCCGAGTCCCTACCATAACCACCTGAGCAGGTGTGAGGGTGGAATACATCAGGTCCAGGATGGTTTCATGAGTGTCCCCCAGAAGTGTGCGGAGGGGCATGCCGTGAAAATTCTTACTAGGAGAGGACTCTGGTGTGTTGAGATCGCCATGAGCATCGAAAAAGAGCACAGCTAGATCTCCTTGGGATGTATAGTTCATGTAGGATAAGGGCAGGACTTCCACGTCATCGCCGCCTCCTACGGTGAATAAGGTGTGAGGCTCTTCTGTATCCAGCATCGCTTTTACGGTGTGAAGCTGCTTATAGATGGTGTGATAGCCCCAGATATTGTTTTCGATGGACAAGTCTTCCTGAAGGTCCACAGGAATTTCTACAAACTGTTCCATATCTAAATAATCTTTTTTCAGATCTAAGGCTCCTTCGTAGGTGGCCTTATTTGCACCGCCGCCCTGCCACTGTGGATAAAGAAGATTTAAGTGATTTCTTTTTTTAGTATCCATACCGCATCCCAGCCGTACAATTTCTTTGATGACCTCATCTTCCTTGCCGCCTGAGACATTATATTCTAAAAGTCCAAGTCCGATGAGGTGAAATTCTTGGTTCAGCCTCTTCAAGATCTCTAAGAAATTACGTATTTTCAGGCCATTGGCAGCAGGAACCGGTACGTAAGGAAACTCACCAGGGTCTAATACGTCTAAATCAATGTGCACATAGATATAGCGGTGATTCTTTTCCCGTACCATGGAAAGGACCTTTTCTGTACTTCTTTCCATATCAGCTACCGTCAGGGCTGTGATGGGAGCATCCTTGATGTATTGTTTCTCTGCTTCATCTAAGTCCCGTGCTCCCAGCAGCATAACCTGAGAAGGATCCAGACTGGAAAACAGTGTATGGACCATTTTTTCATCACCTTGTCCCTGGAGGGTTCGAAGGGGCATACCGTAAAAGTACTTGCTGTCAGAGGATTCTGGTGTGTGCAGATCACCGTGGGAATCAAAGTACAGCAGGGTCATGTCCCCCTGAGTCAGTTGGTTGAGGTAGGAGATGCTGGCCATATCCGAATCACAACCGCCGCCGATGGTAAAAATGGTTTTCGGCTGGTGCTGTGAAATCTGCTCTTTGGCTTGACGTAGCTGGTTCATGATGTCGTCATAACCGAGAATGTTATTCTTTTGTTGACTGATGGGCTGAGTGCTTACATCAACAGTAGAAAGTTCACAATCCGGCAGGTAATGGTTGATGATTTCCAGGCCGCCTTCATAAGTAGACATTTCTTGTCCGCCGCTCTGCCATTGGGGGATAAAAAGGTTTAAATGTTTTTTTTCATATGGATTCACTCTCCTCACTTTTTCTTTTGCAAAATATCTCTTGTATCTTGTAGACAATTTAACTATAATATAAAAAATAAAATTAGTAAAACGCATGTTTGTTATTATAATAATGAGTATAACTCATTATTTGGAGGGACTTATTATGAGCTTGTCTCAATATGGGGCTTTTATTAAAACCGTGGAATGTGGCAGTCTGACTAAAGCAGCCGAAGCTTTGGGCTATACCCAGTCAGGCATCAGCCACTTGCTGAATGCCTTGGAAAAGGACATGCAAATGACGTTGCTTATTCGGGAGCGGTCAGGGGTGCGGATGACATCGGATGGACAGCAGTTATTGCCTTATTTTCAGGCAATTTGTAACGGGTATCACAACTTGTCAGCCAAGGTGAAGGAAATACAACGGTTGGAGTCGGGGCTAGTGCGAGTTGGTACGTTTACCAGTGTGTCCGCTCAGTGGCTGCCAGGAATGATTGCCGCTTTTCAAATAGATTTTCCACACATTCAGTTTGAACTGCTCCACGGCACCAATGAAGAAAATGAAGCTTGGGTCAAAAATGGACGGGTTGACTGCGCATTTGTCCGAGTGCCCGGGGATGAGCAGCTGGAAATCATATTTTTAAGGCGAGATCCACTGGTGGCCGTTCTGCCAGAGAACCACCCCTTGGCAGAGCAGCCAACTTTTCCTCTAGCCAATTTGCCGCACTATGCCTATATAAAGTTGTATGAAGGCATAGATGAGGAAGTACCAGAGGTGCTAGAGCTATTTCAAGCCTGGAATCTTCAACCGGAAGTTCGCTTCTCAGAAAAAGATGATTATGCCATTGTAGCCATGGTAGAAAAGGGACTGGGGATTAGTATTCTGCCGGAGTTGGTCTTGAAGGATACCGGCCGTCGGGTGGTGAGCAAAGTTTTGGATGTACCGGCTTATCGAGATTTGGGAGTCGCGGTTCGAGATCAAAGCCTGCTGTCTGCATCGGCTCAAACATTTTTGACTTATGTACAGAGATGGATTGCGGAGGAATACGGAGATGGTGATCGGTTCTAGGTCTAAAAATAGCGGTATCATTCCAAAGAAGGGAGTGATATAATGAATGCATTGATGAGAATACATCAAGCAGCCTTGGAAAAGTTTGAAAAACTGCCCATCTGCCCTTGGATAGGGAGGCGTTTTGTGGTATACTTATTCTAAAAATTTTGCAAAAGTAAGAAGGACGATGATATGCAGTTTAAATTAAATGACTATTGTGAGCCGGATTTTTCGCTGGACAAATTTGTGAATTCTCCGGATGTAATTTTAGAACACGCACCGAAGGACATGGTAGCCCCTCTGGGCTTTCACGCCACCTCTATTTTCCCTGAATATTATAAAATCGACGGTAAATGGCTGTTAGCAGAAGATTCCAGAATGGACTGTGTGGCAATATATGAAAATGGAAAGATTTACGTGCGGGAATTCCGGAATATCCGGGGCGGAGATGCTGTTGTCATGGGGCGAACGGAAAACTGTCAGGAAGGTATCTATGTTCACGCAGATTGCTTCCGCTCGAAGGAACAGAAGAACCAGGAAGCCTTTGCCTTTCGTCAGGGCAGGAGCAGAGAGACGGGCTTTTCCTGTGACTACGACCATATAAATGGTTTGTTGAAGCACGAGAAGGAAAATGGTTATGTGGTTTGGGTTCTGGGCCCAGCCTGTACCTTTGATTTAGAAGCCAGAAAGTGTTTTTCAAAATTGATTGAAAACGGGTACGTTCATGCACTTTTAGCGGGAAATGCTCTTGCTACCCACGATTTAGAAGCAGGCCTTTTGGGTACGGCTCTGGGCCAGGACCTGTATACACAGCGGCCGCACTTCAACGGGCATTACAACCACATTGATACCATCAACAAGGTGAACCTTCATGGCTCCGTCGCGAATTTCATTGAGAAGGAGAACATTCAGGACGGTATCATGTACAGTATGGTGAAAAGTGAGGTTCCTTTTGTACTCAACGGTTCCATCCGAGACGACGGACCGCTGCCGGATGTATATGAACATACTTATGACGGACAGGATGCCATGCGAGCTCATCTGAGAAAGGCCACTACGGTCATTGGCATGGCTACCACCCTTCACACCATTGCCTCTGGCAACATGACTCCTACCTATAGAGTCTTGGCAGATGGAACCATCCGAGAAGTCTATTTCTACACGGTAGATACGGCAGAATTTGCTGTCAACAAGTTGGGAGACCGAGGCAGTCTGGGAGCAAGAGGAATCGTGACCAACGTGCAGGATTTTGTAGGAAACCTCTGCAAGGGTCTGGGCCTGTAAACATAGTAAAGACCATTTGTATACACGGTGAAGAATAAGGAGGAAGAACGATGGCAGAACGTGAACATTTCTGTACATGTACAGACACGGCGTGCAAGTTAAATCCCTGCAATCACGATTTAGGGTGTGATCCCTGTATCAAGAAAAACCTTCGAGAGGGAGAAATTCCTAGTTGTTTTTTTCATCTGGTGCGGGAGGATATTTCTGAACTCAGCGAGTTTACGCTGGAGAGCTTTACCGACTTTTACTTGAAGAATAAACGTATAACTTCATAGCTTTAGATTGAAGAGAGTGTCTTATCTGTCAATAAGGCACTCTTTTTTGCTTTTTAGATAAAAGAGCATAATAACCTCTTTTTTGGTCATTGTAAGACTGTTATAAAAATTATTACAAGAGGAGGAAGAGCGATGAAAAAAGAAATAAATTTAGCAAAACATGAGCTGAAAGGACAACGGCTGGCAGAGCATATAGAAAATGCCGGCAGCAACCGAACAGCAGCCTTGACGGATACAGCCTGGATCGTAGAGGATACCAATATGACCATTCCATCGGAGCGGGCGGTGGAGGAAGCAAAGGACTGGGTAGACAACGGCAGCCAACTATAAAAGGCAGAGAAATGGCAGCCTTTACTGAAAGACGAGCAGCCACAGAAAGCCTAGAAAATAAGTAGAGACTTTGCTGTTTGCTGTCGGCGACATCGGGTATAAGTTATACAACAGCAAGCTGTATCACTCGCCTGGAGGCTTTTTCTCTGGAGAAGCCTTCATTTATAAAAGCTTGGCGGGCATTAGGATGTAAGAGAAGGATGTAAGGAAAATAGGAGGATAAATTATATGAGCAATGTATGTATTAAAAATATCAATCACGAAGAAGTGGTTTCGTTGGCTGGACAGGTGGAGATTATGGCTGGACAGGTGGTCAGCAAGACTTTGGCACAAAATTCGGCTGTAAGTATTACCTTGTTTGCCTTTGCCAAAGGAGAGGAGATCAGTTCACATGATTCCAACGGAGACGCTATGGTTACCGTATTAGAAGGCACCGGACGGTTTACCGTAGACGGGAAGGACTATTTACTTCATGCCGGAGAGACGCTGATTATGCCGGCAAAAAAGCCTCATGCGGTCTATGCACAAGAGACCTTTAAGATGATGCTGGTAGTCGTTTTTCCTCAGTAGGAGGTTTAGTTTTCACGGGTTTTGGATGTAGGGATGAAAGGTATGAATAAGAAAAGGTTTATTTTGGACAGCGCAGCAGAAGGATTTCCAGAGCTGGAAGTTCCAGCACAATTTCAAAAGGATCTGCTGAACTGGTATCATAAAAATGCCAGAGTTCTCCCCTGGAGAAGCCAGCCTTCTCCTTATCGGGTTTGGATATCGGAGATGATGCTGCAGCAGACCAGAGTGGATACGGTGATTCCTTACTTTCAGCGGTTCATGGAAGCGTTGCCAGACATACCGGCTTTGGCCGAGGTGACAGAGGATAAGCTGCTGAAACTGTGGCAAGGTCTGGGATATTACAACCGGGCTCTGAATTTGAAGAAGACAGCCCAAGTGCTGATGAGTCAGTATGGAGGCCAGCTGCCCCCAGATCGGGAGGCACTGCTGGCGCTTCCGGGGATTGGGCCTTACTCGGCAGGGGCCATTTCCTCTATTGCTTTTGGCCGGGCGGTTCCGGCGGTGGATGGAAATGTGCTGCGGATTATGGCGCGACTGTTGGCTAGTTATGAGGACATAAACCAAGGGGCTCACAAGAAAAAAATGCAGGCCTTTATGGAAAAGCTGGTTTCACCAGAAGAACCAGGAAATTTCAATCAAGGGTTGATGGATCTGGGCGCGGGGATTTGTCTGCCAAACGGTCAGCCAAAATGTCCGGACTGTCCCGTTCAGGCCCATTGCAAAGCATACAGGCAAGAACTGACTGCCCTTATTCCGGTGAAGATACCGAAGAAGAAACGGCGGATAGAAGAAAAGACCGTTTTTGTGATTGCCTGGCAGGAGCGGTATGCCTTGCAAAAGAGGAAGTCTGGCGGATTATTACCCAACCTATGGGAATTTCCAAACCGAGAGGGACACTTAAAACCAGAAGAGAGCCGGGAACTTTTAAAAGATATGGGCATACAGGCGGTGAGCATAACACCGCTGGCGGCTTCTAAACATATTTTCAGCCATATAGAATGGCACATGAAAGGTTTTTTGGTGACCGGAGAGGTTGACGAGAGGGGGGCTTCCCCCTTCACATGGGTTACGAAAGAAGAGATACAGCAGGAGTATTCTATTCCTACGGCCTTTCAGGCCTATACAAAGTCATTGGAGGAAGAGTGAATGCAGAGATTTGGAGGAGCGATACTTAATATATGAAGAGTTTAAAGGGAAAAATGATTTTGCTGGTGCTGATACTTGTGGTATCCTCCACGCTGATTACAGTGACGATAGGTCTTTTGGAGAGCTTTAAGATCACAGAAAACATGATTGATACGCAAGTTCAGAAGCAGTTAAATGGGGCGAACAACATGCTCCAGTTGTATTTAAAAGAGCAGCTGGGTTCTATCCGTCTCGCTAAAGACGGGGTTCTCGTGGATAAAGAAGGACAGGCCATCGATGGCCGCTACGAGTGCGTGGACCAGCTGGCAGAAAAAATGGATGTGGTCGTGACCATATTTGCCAAAGAAGGCAGCGATTACAGGCGAGTGTTGACGACCATTACCGATGAAAAAGGCGATCGAGTTATTGGGACTACTCTGGATACCAGCGGAGCGGCTTATGAAGCTATTGCCAAGGGCCAGAATTATTATGGTGAAGCCAATATATTGAATCAATCCTACATGACCGGATATGCACCGATGCTGGATGAAAATAACGAGATTATTGGCGTTTACTTTGTGGGTGTGACCACGGCGTACATAGATCAGATTGTAGATCAGGGGACCGTATCAACTGTTAAAATGGTGGCGCTTTCCATCGCTGGGATTTTGTTGGTGATAGCTGCTATCGTTTATCTGATAGCCACTTCTATTGTAAAGCCTATCCAAAAGATTACCAAAGGGGCTCATCAGATTGCTGATGGGGACTTTCAAGTGGATTTGGACGTTCAATCTAAGGATGAAGTCGGGAATTTAGCAAATTCTTTCAGGAGGACCATTGACCAGTTGGTCAACTATCAGGGCTACATCGACGAGATATCCGATTCCCTGCTGGATATTGCCAATGGCGATTTAACAGTTGAATTGCAGCGGGAATACGTAGGTCAATTTAAGAAACTGAAAGAGAATATGCAGGCCCTCTTGTCGCGGCTCAATGTGACCATGGGGCAGATTAATCAGTTAGCAGATCAAGTAGCTACTGGCTCAGAGCAAATGGCTCAGGGTGCTTCGGAACTTTCTCAGGGAGCTACAGAGCAGGCTAGTTCAGTAGAAGAGCTGTCAGCAGCTTTTGCAGAAATCGGCCAGCATATCGAGCATAATGCACAAAATGCCAAGTTAGCTCGAGAAAAGGCAGATCAGGCAGGAAAGGAGCTGTCAAACAGCAACCAGCAGATGAGCAGCATGGTAGAAGCCATGGGCCAAATCACTGTTAAATCTGCTGAAATCTCTAAGATTATTAAAATCATTGAAGACATTGCCTTCCAGACCAATATTTTGGCTTTGAATGCAGCGGTAGAAGCTGCTCGGGCTGGGGAGGCTGGAAAGGGCTTTGCCGTGGTAGCTGACGAGGTGCGTAATTTGGCTGGCAAATCCGCAGAGGCGGCGAAGAATACGACGGCATTGATTCAGCAGACTTTGGAGGCCGTTGAAAACGGTTCGGAGCTTTCTGACCAGACGGCTGCATCTTTGGGAGAAAGTGCACGGATTACCCGGGAAGCGATTTCTCTGATTGATAAAATTGCTGATGCGTCCAGGGAACAAGCGGTGTCCATCGTGGAAATTAATGCCGGTGTAGAGCAGATTTCCATGGTAGTACAGACCAATGCGGCCACTTCGGAAGAGAGCGCCGCGGCCAGCGAAGAACTATCCAGGCAAGCTCAGATCTTAAAGGGCTATATACAGAATTTTAAATTGCAAGAGCTAAACTCATAAAGCAGAAGCCGCTAGGCATGGCCATGGCGTACCGGATTAGAAGGAGCGGGATGAATTGATAGAATTCATCCCGCTTTTTTGTATTATAACAGAGGCGGACCGAAGCCTTATGTTTCTGCTTCGAAGATATCTGGTATATATTTGCCTTTGTTTTTACATTTGCCACAATTATTCCTGCTAAGGCCAAGAAGGAATCCATATAAGGCGTTCACAATTGGGCTGCTGATCTCCTGCGGCAACTTTATTTTACCGAGATTTTTTTCTTTGTTTTTTCTTTTTACATTAAAAAAAGCGGCGAGCACCGGGGAGCCGTTTATTTGGTTGCGTTTAACGACATAAAAGGCTATAATGTTCTTGAAATCTTATTAACGTGGGAGGAATAGACACGCCTCGTCATTTATTTTTAATGGGGGAATGAAGAAAAGAAGGCTTATTGTTTCGTATTTAATAATAGGTGGAAGGAGAAAAAAATATGAATGAAGGAAAGATTTTGTGGAGGAACAAGCTAGCGGTAAAGATACCCATTATGATGGCGGTGGTCATACTAATTGTTATGGTCATCATGTGTACCAGCCTGAGTTTTTTAACAGGGGCGACAGTTAATAAAATGACCCAAAAGGAATTGAATTACATCGCTGATGCCAATTCAAAAGCTGTCTTGTCTTATTTGGACAGTATGAACATCTTTTCCCAAGCCTTATCCCAAGAGGTTCAGCGGTTTCAGCTGCTAGATAAGGAAAATGAGCACAAGATGCTTATTGAATCGCTGGAAGGCGTGCTCGAAAGCAATGATAAAATTTTTTCTGCTTACTATGCTTTTGAACCCAATAAATATATGCCGGATACGCCAAATGGGTTATCCTATTATGTATACCGGGATGGGACCAGCACCAAGCTGGACATTTTGAATGATTTTGATTCTTATGGGGAGGCGGAATATTATCTGCCGGCCAAGGAAAACTTGTCTACTCATGTAACAGAGCCCTACGAGTATCAGTTGACTAACGGGGAGACGATTTGGCTCATCACCTTGAGCAGCCCAGTGGTCAACGATCAGGGAGAGTTCCTGGGTGTGGCGAATTGTGATATTGATATGGGGAACATCAGCGATTTAAATTTTGCTAATGGAGAATATAAGGCCTCATATAGCTATATCGTCACCAGCCAAGGCT
This sequence comes from Aminipila butyrica, assembly GCF_010669305.1. Lineage (NCBI taxonomy): Bacteria > Bacillati > Bacillota > Clostridia > Peptostreptococcales > Anaerovoracaceae > Aminipila > Aminipila butyrica. Next base: position 1,787,176 of record NZ_CP048649.1, read on the forward strand.
TTTGTATGGCCCATACCAAGGATGGGAAGGCCGTAGGAGCTGTGCCTACATCTATTTCAAACAATAAAGACATTGAATCCGCGGTGAACAAAGGTGAAGCGGTCACCAGCGAATTTGACAACCCATATGATAATAATAAGAAAGCCCTTATCATACATAAACCTCTTCAACTGGCGGGAACGGATGTAAACTGGTCCAGTGCTTTTGTGGTCAGCAAGAGTGAAGTAGAGAGTTCTGTGACACGTATGCTTTTGGCTTTGGGCGGCATCGGTGTGATGGGACTAATTATCTTAGTGGTAATCAGCTCTCTTACCGTAAAGCGGAGCTTGGCTCCGGTAGGTGCAGTTATGTGCCTGGCTGAAAAGATGAAAGGCGGCGATTTAACTTGTGATCAGGAAGGAAATGCCTGTAGCAAGGATGAGTTAGGCGTCTTGGCTCGAATATTTGCCGAAACTTCCGCCACCCTTAACGGACATATCAACGAAATTTCAACTATTTTGAAAAACGTAGGGGATGGAAACTTAGCGATTAGCATTGACCAGGATTTCATTGGAGACTTCAACAAAATAAAGATGGATTTGAACCATATACTGGATTCCCTAAATCAGACCTTCGTAGAGATTCGAACCTCTGCTGACCTAGTAGCCAGCGGAGCGGAACAGTTCTCAGAGGGGTCTCAAGCCTTGAGTCAAGGGGCAGTGGAGCAAGCAAGCTCCGTAGAGGAACTGTCGGCTAAGGTTATGGAAATCACGGAACAGGTGAAAGAGAGCTCCAAACACGCGAATGACGCGAATGATAAAGCAGAATCTGTAGGTGCTGAGTTAGAAAACAGCAATCGGCAGATGAATGAACTTTTAAGAGCTATGGATGAGATTACCGCTACATCTTCGCAGATTGGTAATATCATCAAGACCATTGAAGATATTGCATTCCAGACCAACATTCTGGCCTTGAATGCAGCAGTTGAAGCAGCCAGAGCAGGGGAGGCCGGAAAGGGCTTTGCTGTAGTGGCTGACGAAGTGAGAAACCTGGCTTCTAAGAGTGCAGAAGCGGCTAAGGATACCACCGGCCTGATTGAAAGCTCCATGAATTCTGTACAGGAGGGCGCTAAATTTGCAGAAATTACAGCGATCTCCTTGGGCAGTGTCGTTATGGGCACACAAGAGATTATTTCGGCTATTTCTGAAATTTCAGCTAAGACCGATGTTCAGTCCAGGTCTCTGGAGGAAGTGACCGCAGGAATTGAACAAATTTCTCGAGTGGTGCAGACCAATGCTGCCACAGCAGAAGAGAGTGCAGCTACCAGCCAGCAGCTATCGGCGCAGGCGCAGCTTCTGAAAGATTCCGTAGACAAGTTCCGTACCAGAGGATAGGTGCAGCCGTTTAGAAGTAAAAAGATTCGGGTGAGCTATTCCTCCCGTATAACCGTTTATAATTGACAAAACAGGCTTATTCCGCATGGGAGAAACGGATAAGCCTGTTTTGTCGTCTTAGCCAGATCGGGGCAACAAATTATTCAAAATTATTCAAAATTTTTGAGAATTTATTTGCTGGATATGATAGAATCTAAATAAGAGATGGACAAGGGCTGAAAAGCTGTATGATTCCCATGAAAAGGAGGTCTGAAATGTTTGAGTTGAAAGATATGAGTGAATCCATTAAACCCTATTGCTCAGGGGAAAGCATCTTTGATTTTTATCGGCTGATTGATCCCATGAGCCACGAGGTTTTTGAATATGATAAAGAAAATCACCTAAATAAAAAAGAAAGCCTTTGCTATGAGGCCTGGGGCCGGGAAAAGGCCTGTCCAAACTGCGTATCCAGGCATTCTTACGTAAAGCAGCGGCAGTATGTGAAACTGGAATTTCTCCAGGGAAAGGTGTTGCTGGTCATTTCCAGGCCCATCAAGATTGAGGACAAGATGTTGGCTATGGAGTTAATTAAAGACATCACCGCTAGCATGATTGGCTTCAATTATTACCGGGCAGAAAATAAAAATGTAGAAGAGATGGTATCTCAGTTTAACGAACTGGCAGTGAGAGATATCCTGACGGGCAGTTACAATTTGGATTACATAAAAAATTATATCGGCATCTTCCTACAAAAAGAAATTGCGTTCAATACCCTGACCGGAATTGCTATAGATATTGACGACTACACTTTAGTAAATTCTATGTATGGGTATATGGTAGGGAATAAAGTCTTGCAGCATATAGCTGATATACTAGAGCAGCACGCTGAGGCTCAGGGCGGTATCGCCGGCCGCTTGGGACCAGATGAGATGGGACTTTTTTTCATCAATAAGACAGCGGATGAAATTGAGCACATTTGCAGGCAGATTCAGGAGGACGTGACGGGCACACCGCTGGAAGTGAGAGATGTGAAGCTGACTATTCACGTTACCCATGGCGTAGCCTCTCTGGAGCCAGAAGACGAGCCTGATGACTTCATCGGTCGACTTTATTTTAACCTGCGGGTGGCACAAGTAGGTAAGTAATTTAAAAAAAAGCCTCTGGCTATCCGATTCACATGAAGTGAACGGACTGTCAGAGGCTTTTGAGTCCCTTCTATTCTCTTCTTTGCTTGGGAAGTACCATTAGCTGTTTTTCTCTTCAGCCGCAGGAGTCCAAGGGGTGTTAGAGCTCTCCAGGAATCGTTGTAACACGCCAATTTCTTGAATTCCGTTTTCAAAATTGACGCTCATGGAGAGGACATCTAAGTATGGCACCCGGCTTTTAAAGATGGCACATTCTGTATTTTGCATGATGGACTTGTGTTTAATTTCCTTGTTAAATTCCGTCTGAAACAGTTCGGTCAGATGAAGTTGCAAAGGACTATCCTCCTGAGCAGTCCAGATCGGGAACTGATCCGTAATCTTGTAGGATTCATCGTTAAGGCCGCAGATAATTTCAAAGGTAGAAGAAATTTCAGCCAAGGCTTCTTCCGTTTGGCTGCGGGCACAGATGGTTACATCTAAGTTTCCTGTATCCGTACGGATTGTGCCGATATTGGAGGTTGCTACAATGTTGCCTTCATCAGATTTCTGGTAGATGCCGTTAATCATGGTGTATAACAGACTGAATACGTTGGTGCTGTCGTCCTTAGAGATGACGTAGGCCGGAGGAGCAACCGGGGTCAGGGTATAGGTGTAATTCTCCTCAATATCGCCGTAGTTATCTTTAAATTTAGAGGCATCATTGTCAAACCATTTTTGGAAACGGTTGACATCATTATCATTAATCAGCACCACAGCAGTGGCACCAGTTGGATATTGAGCGGTATCTTCACCGCCATTAAAGGAGGCTAGCTCGATGAGAACGCCCTTGCTCTTGGCGGAAGCCAAGAAGTCTCCAATAAGCTTGATGGGATTAGGATGGCTGCCGGAGGTAATGCCAGAGCTGCCTCCATTCAGACCTTTGATGGAGAGCTCATAGGCGTTGGGATAAGTCGGTTCAATCCATTGCAGCTGCTTGGAAAAATCATATTCGGCGGTACCGGCACTTCCTACGGTGAAGCTGGTCTTTTCCGCCCAAGTTAAGTTGATTAGGTTGTCACCCCGCAGGTAGTTGGCGCTGATATACTGAGCACCGGGGAACTCGGTATCTGTGGCGGCGGTAAACAGGACTCGAACAAAGCCGTGGTTTTCCACCTGATCGATTAAGTAAAGGGCGGTGGCCATAGCCTGATACTGCTGAGCAGGGTCACCGATGCCGATGGAGCATTGGAAGGTGGTGGTCTGAGCCTCTTCATATCCGGCAGTAGCCTTTTTGGACATGATGACGTTATTTTGCTTGTCGTAAGACACTGGTATATTCCGGGCTCCAGCCCAATCTATTAAGTATTCTTGACAGGCTTCCAAATCGGCAGTATTGGGAAGATTTTTCAGCAGATCTTGATAAATGATATCCAGTTGAGTATTCAGTGTTTCTTCAAACTCTGTCTCGCTCTTGTTGAAGAAACAGCCTGTAAAGGACAGCATCGTCAACAAGCTGATGAGACATATCGCTACTATTTTTTTCATAAACTGCTCCTATTATCGTATTAAACGCTTTCTATTTTAAGTATTTTCCATTATAATAATAATGTGCCTGATTATCATAACACAATGTTAAAAATTTTTACAGCCATTTAATAAAATCTTCATAATTTAAAGTGAGGGAAGCATTCAGAAGGAGGAATGAGCATGGAATCCATAAACATTACAGTACGACCTACTATTTTCAGTGATTGTGAGCTTTTTGCCAAGTGGGAAACAGACCCTTTGGTGACCAGGTTTTTCAGTATGAATTCCGACCGGAGTTATGAAGACATCGTTCGAGAGTTTGTTTCCAGAGAGGTAGACAAAACAAAATTACAGTATACCATTTGCCAGGAGGACCAGCCCATCGGACGAATTTACATCAGCCGTATAGATGAGGAGAGTGATTCCCTGGACATCACTCGCATATACATAGGAAATCACGACAATCGGGGGAAGGGCTATGGGGAAGAAGCCTTGAGGATGCTCTTGGAATATTGTTTCGTAAACCTCCACATGGAACGGGTAACGCTGGATCACTTTGAGGGCAATGATGTAGCGGCGGCCCTTTATAGAAAGCTAGGCTTTCGTCCAGAGGGCGTGGCACGAAACGCTTGTAAAAAGGACGGCAGATATTATGATTTGTATCTCTTATCTCTTCTGAGGTCAGAGTATTACGGCAAGATTCGAGATAAATAAAGTAAAAAAGCGACACGGCTTTACAAGAGCACAGAGTAAAGGACAACGTAGTCCTGCTCCTGGGACAAGGTATGTACTCTGTGCTATTTTCATGGTGAAAATTTTTTTGGTCCTGCGTTAAAGTCATACAAAGGCTTTCAGGAAAACTATGGGAGCAAATAAGATAAAACTCTGATTTTCTTACTTGACTTTGCGGCTTTAACGGGTATAATTTTTATTGGGGCCACACTAGATATAGTGGAAGTCGCCCCAGATATGACGGATAATAACAATATATCTTGTGAAACGTTGAAAAACGGGGTTTTGCATTTATATTGCTTTTAAAAGAGTAAAAGCATAACAGGAGGAGACAATGGATACGATTAAACACATTAAAAAGCGGGATGGCCGCACGGCTCGATTTGACATCGATAAAATTGCTGCTGCCATTTACAAGGCAGCTCAAGTCTTAGGGGGGCATGACTATGAGATGTCTAGATATTTAGCTAGACAGGCTGAGCTTTATCTGATTGAAATCAAGCATACGGAGGCTCCTACTGTAGAAGAGATACAAGACGCGGTGGAGAAGATTCTCATCGAGAATGGTCACGCTAGAACGGCCAAGGAATACATCTTATACCGAGCTGAGCGGACCAGAATTCGAGAGATGAACACGAGACTGATGAAAATCTATGAAGACCTGACTTTTAAGGAAGCCAAAGAAAACGATATTAAGCGGGAAAATGCCAACATCGATGGAGATACGGCCATGGGAACCATGCTCAAGTACGGGTCCGAGGGTGCCAAACAGTTTTATGAGATGTACGTGCTGAATCCGAAGCATTCCAAAGCGCATACGGAGGGAGACATTCATATTCACGACTTGGATTTTCTGACTCTTACCACCACCTGTTGCCAGATTGACTTGATTCACCTGTTTAGAGGGGGATTTTCTACGGGGCATGGATTTTTAAGAGAGCCGAATGACATTCAGAGTTATGCGGCTCTGGCTTGCATTGCTATTCAGTCCAATCAGAACGATCAGCACGGCGGACAGAGCGTGCCGAACTTTGATTACGGCATGGCCGATGGCGTGAAAAAGACGTATAAGAAATTGTACTGGAGCAACCTGGGTAAGCTGATGAACATTCTCTATGATATCGAAGACGGCGTGGAGTCTGCTAAGACCATGGGCCGTAAGATTGAAGAGCAGGAAGGCTTATATCCGGCTATGGGAGATGATAGTGCCTACAAGGAGAAGGAAGCGGAGCTGTTGGCTGACCGAGTGGAAACGGCAGATATCCCTAAACTTCAGAAAAGGGCGCAGAAATATGCCGACCAGGAAGTGCGGCGGGCTACTTATCAGGCGATGGAAGCCTTTGTACATAACCTGAATACGATGCATTCTAGGGCTGGAGCGCAGATTCCATTCAGCTCCATCAATTACGGTACAGATACCACACCAGAAGGTCGATTGGTCATCGAAAATATTTTGCTGGCTACCGAAGCTGGACTGGGTAACGGCGAGACGGCCATTTTCCCTATTCACATCTTTAAAGTGAAAGAAGGAGTTAACTATAATCCAGGAGAGCCCAACTATGACTTGTTTAAGCTGGCTTGCAGAGTGTCGGCCAAGCGGCTGTTTCCGAACTTCTCCTTTATCGATGCGCCGTTTAATCGACAGTTTTATAAAGAGGGAGACCCGGACACCGAAGTGGCTTACATGGGCTGCCGGACCAGAGTTATGGCTAACGCATATGATCCAGAACGTCAGGTGGTGGGCGGCCGCGGAAACCTGAGCTTTACCTCTATTAACTTGCCGCGGATGGCTATTAAAGCGAATGGAAACCTGGATATTTTCTTTGAAGATTTGGAGAGGAAGCTGCAACTGGTCTTTGATCAGCTGTTGGAACGCTATTACATCCAGGCTTCTAAAAAGGTTAAAAATTATCCATTTCTCATGGGACAGGGGATTTGGCTGGATTCTGGCAAGCTGAAGCCTAACGACAGCGTAGGCGAGGTTTTAAAACATGGGACCCTGACGGTAGGCTTTATCGGCCTGGCTGAATGCCTAAAAGCACTTATTGGCAGCCACCATGGCGAGACGATAGAAGCGCAGAACTTGGGTCTGAACATCATTGGCTACATGCGCAAACGCTGTGATGAAGAAACTAAAAAGACAGGCTTTAACTATTCCTTGATTGCCACTCCGGCGGAAGGCTTATCCGGACGCTTTGTGCGCATGGATAAAGCTAGATACGGGATTATCGACGGTGTCACGGATCGGGAATACTACACCAATTCCTTCCACGTGCCAGTATATTATCCGATTTCCGCTTTTGAAAAGATTAAGCTGGAAGCTCCGTACCATTCTCTGACGAACGGTGGTCATATCTCCTATGTGGAGTTGGATGGGGATCCGTGTAAGAATCTGGATGCTTTCGAGCAAGTAGTTCGCTACATGAAGGAGAGCGGCGTGGGTTACGGATCCATCAACCACCCGGTAGATCGGGACCCGGTATGCGGCTATACCGGCATCATTGATAACGAATGCCCGCTGTGCCACCGGACGGAAGAAGATTCGGATACCGGCTTTGAGCGAATCAGACGGATTACCGGCTATCTGGTAGGTACTGTGGATCGGTTCAACAACGCCAAGCAGGCAGAAGAAAAAGAGAGAGTGAAACACGATGTGTCAACAGGACAAATGGAATCCATCTAAGACAGAGACCCTGCGAATTGCTGGGGTGATACGGGAGTCCATCGTAGACGGGCCGGGTATCCGCTTTACGGTTTTCTGTCAGGGTTGTCCCCATGACTGCCCTGGCTGTCACAATCCCCATACTCATGATTTTGCAGGAGGCTATGATTGCAGCATCGCTAAGATTTTGGCAGAGGTGGATAAGGACCCGCTGCTGACGGGAGTAACCCTCAGCGGCGGAGAACCCCTGTGTCAACCAAGGGCTTGTGCTGAATTGGCCCGGCAAGTTCAGGAAAGGGGTCTAGATGTGGTATTGTTTTCCGGTTACACCCTGGAGGAGCTGGAAGCCATGGCAGAAAAGGAACCAGCTGTAGGCGACCTGCTGGCCCGGACTGATTATTTGATTGATGGCCGATTTATTCTCGCTGAAAAAGATTTGACTTTACAGTTTCGCGGGAGTCAGAACCAGCGGGTTATCGACATGAAGGCTACCAGAAAACAGGGGCAGTTAGTACTGGCTACTTAAAAGAATCGTTACCATTGGTAAAATAATTTACGAAATATGTAAAAAAGCCTTGTACAAGAGAGAATAGTTGTGATATAATATCGCTTGTTCGAGTTCATTCGAAGGATTTGAAAAAATGCTTAATTGCTTAAGATATTTAAAGGAGGTGCGGCAAGATGTCAAGAAAATGTGAAGTTTGTGGTAAAGGACAGGTTTCTGGAAACAATGTATCCCATTCAAACAGGCATACCAAAAGAAAATGGAATGCAAATATTCAGTCAGTTCGAATCAATGATAGCGGAACTGTCAGAAGAGCTAACGTATGCACAAGATGCATCCGATCCAACAAAGTAAACCGTGCCATCTAATCATAAGATAGAAAAAATTAGACCTGCTGTATAGCAGGTCTTTTTGTATGTATGTGTGAGTTGTTTCGGCCGTCGGGCCTTGCCAGCAAGTTATCGCAGCTTCAAGCCGCAGTACACCAGCAACCCGCCCAGCAGTAGAATCCAGGCTTTTATAGGCAGGAAAAAAGCGCAGACCGATACCAAGCCAAAAACAATCATGATGAATGCCAGATTCTTGGAGTCGCTTTTTTTGCAGTTGCCATGATTTCTTGCCGGCTTTCCACAGCCGTATTGCTTGTTTCCCATGATATTACACCCCATATAGCTTATGCGGTTAACCGCCGATAGGTGCCAAGAAAAATTCAGATTAGTCGTTTTATTCCTACAGCTAATGTGATAAAATATCAATAATATACGGAACAGGCGTTTAGCGCCTTTGGGGAGGAAAGCGGTTTGCTATATAAAAAGGATTTGGAAGAGGGCAGCATTACCATTGGAAAGGCGGTTATCGCCAAAATTGTTACGGAGACTGTGGCTCAGTTTAGGGGTAAGGTCCGGATTTCTAATTATAAAAACAAGGCCATGAGTTTTGCGGCTAAGCTCGGTGTCACGGATGAGATGAACAATATGGAGATTTCCATGGGAGCCAAAGGGCTGGATATCAAACTTTATATTGTGGTGAAGTTTGGCACCAGTATTGGTATGGTGACCAATAAGCTAATCGGCGATATTCACGACAAAGTATACCAGTATACCTCCATCGAACCGAATAGCGTGGCGGTGGTGATTACTGGCACCATGTCGAAGAACATTGCCAGGAGAAATATTGAAGTCAGGAGAGACAGCGAGCGATGAATTTGAAGGATGCAGTTTCTGCCATCAAAGGCGTTGGCCCTAAAAAAGCAGAGGCCCTGAAAAAACTGGATATCGACAGTGTTGAAGATTTCTTGTACTTCTACCCTCGGAGTTATCAAGATTGGAGGCAAGCTACGCCGGTGGGTCAGCTGCGGGACGGAGAATTGTCACTGATTCAGGGGACGGTGAAGCTAAAGATCAAGGGTGGTTATGGAAAGAAGCAAACGCTAAAGCTGTTAGTATCTGACGATAGCGGCAGCGCTGAGGTAGTATTTTTTAACGCGGCTTATCTGCTGAACAAGTTTGAAGTGGAACAAGTCTATTTTTTTTATGGCAAAGTATCGGTAGAATATGGCAAGGTGCAGCTGCGCCATCCGGAATTTTTAAAAAGCGGGCAGAAGCCAGCTTACGGTATTCTGCCAGTTTATCCCTTGACTCGAGGCATTTCCCAGACAGACCTATATAAATGGCAGCACATGGCTCAGCATCTTTTGAATCAGCTGGAGGAACCTCTGAGTCAGCAAATGCTGGAGCGAAACAAACTGTGCAGTTTAATGTATGCCTTGGAGAACATCCATTTCCCTCAGGATAGAAATCACCTGAAGGCGGCAAAATATAGATTGGTATTCGACGAGCTATTATTTTTGCAAATTGGGCTTTTATCGGTAAAAAACCGAATTACTTCTGAGGAAAAAGGCATTGTCTTTCCAAAAGAAATAACAACGGAGTTTTTTGTCAACCGCTTACCCTACAGCCTTACAGAAGCTCAAGCGCGGGTGCTGGAAGAAATTGAGGCAGATATGGAGACGGACAAGGTCATGAATCGCCTGGTTCAGGGTGACGTTGGCTCTGGTAAGACGGTAGTGGCCGAGGCGGCTTTGTACAAGACGGTAAAAAGCGGCTTTCAAGGCGTTTTGATGGCGCCCACGGAACTGTTGGCGAAACAGCATTTCAATGGGCTCAGAGAAGAGTTTGAGGGCCATGAGGTGGAAGTGGGGTTTTTATCTGGCAGTATGACAGCTAAAAACAAGCGAGAGACCCTGGAACGATTGGCAGAAGGCAACATTCATGTACTGGTAGGCACTCATGCGTTGATTCAGCCTACTGTTCAGTTTAAAAAGCTAGGTTTGGTTATTACCGACGAGCAACATCGTTTTGGCGTCAATCAGCGAAACCTGTTGACGGAAAAAGGTCAGAATCCAGATGTGCTGGTGATGACCGCCACACCCATCCCACGTACCTTAGCGGTGGTTCTCTATGGGGATTTGGATATTTCTGTAATTGATCAGCTGCCTCCGGGCCGGCAACAGATTATTACCCAGGCTTTTCATAAGAATAACCGAGCCAGTGCTTACAACTTTGTGGGTCAGCAGGTAGCAGAAGGGCGACAGGCTTATGTGGTGGCTCCGCTGATTGAAGAATCAGAGACACTGGAAAATGTGATTTCGGCGGAAGAATTACATCAGCAGCTGCAAAAAGAATTTAAAGAAGCGAAGGTAGGCCTGCTCCACGGAGAGATGAGACAAGCAGAGAAGGATGTAATCATGGAGCAGTTTTATGAGGGGACCATTCACATTCTGGTGTCTACGGTGGTGATTGAGGTGGGCATCAATGTGCCCAACGCCACGGTTATGGTTATTGAAAATGCGGAGCGCTTTGGTCTGGCGCAACTGCATCAGCTTCGAGGCCGAGTAGGCCGAGGTCGTCATCAGTCCTACTGTCTTCTTTTATCAAAAGGGGAGACGGAGGTGTCCAAAGAGCGAATTAGCACGATGGTGTCTACCTCCGATGGTTTTGCCATTGCAGAAAAAGATTTAGCCCTTCGTGGTCCAGGAGAATTCTTTGGCTTTCGTCAGCATGGTCTGCCAGATTTAAAGCTGGCGGATTTGGGCCGCCACACCAAGATTCTTCTTCAGGCGAGAGAAGAGGCCCGTGCTATTTTGCAAAAGGATCCCAAGCTTCTCACAGAAGAAATGGCGGGTATTCGGGCAAAAACCATTCAGCTTTTTGGTGAAAATGCGGTATTGAGCATTTAAGAAAGCAGATAAATCAATAGAAATTTATCCGCAGATTTTTATAACCAAAACAAACCAGTCTATGAAATTATTACATTGAATATAAAAACCTCCTCGGGTTAAATTAATAACGTAAACGGCAGATGGATCTCTGAGAGAAAAAGTTTTCTCAGAAAACCATCTAACTGTAATTTTTTAAACGGCGTGGAAAGCAAAGCTTTACCATAAGCCGAGATGGAGGTAAAAAATGACATTACAGGACAAGATGAATAAGAGTTATAAGCCAGCACTGAAGAACATGAAGACAGAGGTTGCTTCTGAATTGGGTCTGTCTAACTATGACAGCATGGATAAGGGTAACCTTACAGCAAGACAGAACGGTTATGTAGGCGGATATATGACCAAGAAGCTGGTTGACATGGCTGAACAGCAGTTATCCGGAAAATAATCGGAAAACTAAATCAGACAATTTGTTGATTTTATGACATTTTGTTAGAAACGAAGAATATCTACTGATTCCAGTAGATATTTTTCGTTTTTTATGATAAAATAGGGAAGCGAAAGCGGTAGCCTGTAGGGCTGCGGAGATTTTTGAAAGAACGAGGACATATAGTTGCGAATAATAGCAGGAGATTTAAAAGGCAGGAGATTGGCAACTCCACGAGATAACAAGGTAAGACCTACCTCAGATAAGGTGAAGGAAGCCATTTTCAACATGATTTCCGGCTGCTATGAGGACGAAGTGGTGGCAGATATTTTTGCAGGTACCGGGAATTTGGGGCTGGAGGCTATCAGCCGGGGTGCCAGCCACTGTTATTTTGGGGACAAGTCCAAGGACAGCCTGGCTTTAGTACGAGAAAACGTGAATACTTGCCGGGTTGAGGATCAAGCAACTATCATATGGGGCGATTGTCACATGGTTTTAAAGCGCATACCTCAAAAAGTTCAAGTAATTTTTTTGGATCCGCCCTATCAGGATGGACTGATGATTTCCTGCATTGAAAAAATACAGGAACTGGGATTGTTAGCAGAAGATGGGTGCATCGTGGCGGAACACAGCTTGGAAGAGAAGCTGCCAGAGGCCATTGGTGCATTTGAAAAGCTCAAGGAAAAAAGATATGGAAAAATTGCTGTTTCCATTTACGGATAAGTATGCTACAATGTTTGGTAGCAAAAAATAGTTAGGACCAATAGATATGAAACAAAAGGCATTATATGCCGGATCTTTTGATCCGGTGACCAATGGACATTTAGACTTAATAAAAAGGGCAGCGAAGCTTTATGATAACTTGGTAGTAGGGGTTATAACTAACCCTTCTAAGAATCCACTGTTTACGGTGGAAGAACGAAAGCTGCTGATTCGGAAGGCGACTGCCCATCTGCCCAATGTGGAGGTAGATGACTTTTCGGGACTTTTGGCTGAGTATGTGAATAAAGGTGGCTTTGATGTGGTGGTCAGGGGGCTGCGGGCTGTCAATGATTTTGAAGTAGAGATGCAGATGGCGCAGATGAACGCCCGGCTGTACGACGGAAGGGTGGAGACCGTATTTCTCATGACCTGCCCAGAATTTTCATTTTTGAGCTCGAGCATGGCAAAGGAAGTGTTCATGCTGAATGGGGAGATTGGGGGCTTAGTTCCCGACCCAGTACTAGAATATATGATTGAAAAATTCAGATGATGTACGCATAGAAACAGGAACGCAGGGAGGGTATTTTCAATGAAAGTATTGGAATTGTTAGATGAAATAGAAGAGATTGTAGATACAAGCACTAGTTTTCCGCTGACGGGAAAAATCATGGTGGATGCAGAAGAGATTCTGGAGATTGTCAAGGAGATTCGCGTGGAGCTCCCAGACGAGATTCAACAGGCTCAGTGGATTAAAGACGAGAGACAGCGTATATTGGAAGAAGCCAAGAAGGAATATGAAACGGTTATCAATGATGCCAAAAGACAGGCGGAGGTGCTGACAGAGAACGATGATATTGTCGTCCGCTCCAAGATGCGGGCCGACGAGATCATGCGTATCGCCGAAGAGAACTGTAAGCAGCTGAAATTGAACACCTTTGATTATATTGACAGCATTCTCTTCAACTTTCAGAACAAGATGGAACAGTTAAATGTGACCTATTTTGCGGACATGTTCAACAAGATGGAAACAACCTTTCAGAGTGTCAATGCCACGTTGGTATCCAATCGGACTGAAATCAAAGATTTGGCGTATAAGACCCAGATGGACAAGGAAGATTAAAGCGTATAATATCCATGATAAATTCATAAGATTTATCATGGATATTTTTTATGGCGCCATCAGGGCGCTGCGATCAAAAGGTCGATATATGATGGCCGTCCTGGGAGCGGGACTGGCCTGTCTATTTATGGTTATCTTTCCAGAAACAGCGCTGCTGTCAGCCCAAAAGGGAATCGCTATCTGGGCAGCCAACATCTTGCCGGCCATGCTGCCATTTTTTATTTGCGTTCACTTTATGAACAGCATTGGTATCACTAGGTATTTGAATCCCAGCTGTTTTGCCTTTTCGATGAGTGCTTTGTCCGGCTATCCCATGGGTGCTAAGGTCATCGGTGATATGGGCCGCAGTGGACATATCCCGCCGGTAGAATGCCGCCGGCTGGTGAGCTTTTGCAGTACCTCTGGTCCAGCCTTTATGGTGGGCTCCGTAGGTGCCTCCATGATTGGCAACAACATCAGCGGCATCATCATCGCTGTATCCCATCTGGGAGGAGCCTTGCTGAATGGCGTGTTGGTTACAGGGCTGATGGCTGTTTTCAGTGAGGAATACCGCACCTATAAGAAGCGGGACAGGCGCAACCAGGGAAAGAGAGGAGAGGCTTTTTCCGGGGATTACCTGGATGCCTTCACCAATTCCATTCTATCAGCCTTTCGCTCTTTAGGCATTATCTTGGCCTATATCATCCTCTTTATGATGATGACTGATACGATGCAGCTGTGGGGCGTGATGGATGGAATACATAACATATATTATGTTGGAATATTTAAAGGAATCTTTGAAATGACGGTGGGATGTTCTGCTATCAGCGGCACCATGGCTGTGACGTTGGCCCAGAAGACCATCGGCTGTAGTTTGTTGATTTCTTTTGGAGGACTGTCTATCTTAGGGCAGTCTATGAGTATGCTTCAGGGGTCGGGCGTTCACTTTTCCTACCTTCTGTTGGTGAAGCTTTGTCACGGAATTTTGGCTGCGGTCTTGGCCTTTGTGCTGGTGCAGTTATTTTTGTAAAAACCCTTCGTGATATTTCGCCCACGTTACTTTCGGCGATATTTTCTCCATAATAAAAAGCCTCTGAGCGATGTCTTTCTAAATCTCAGAGGCCTTTTTATATACTTCGCTTATCTCATTTGCACATTAAAGCTGCTTTAATGTGGGCTTTTTATATGGCTGGTGGACTTGATCGGAATGATAATAGAGATTTTTTTCTGTCAGCAGATTATAGAAATCGCTGGCTAGCAAGTCGTAACTTAATAATAACTGGCACTCTTGAAGCTGTTCTTTCTGCTTGTTGATGTTGGTAATCAACGGCAGAGCAGTCTTTTTGCTTTTTTTCAGCAGTTTCAGTAATTGAGATCCGCCTTGGCTGAAACCCAGAATCCGTCCGTAGCCTTGATTCTGCTCCAGGATAGCTGCCATGTCTGTTTTGGTCAAGCCTACTAAGACATGAGCCAGCAGGCGGCTAATACGAGTGGCAGTGTAGCGCTTGGACTTTAGCAGCTCTTGAAGTTGAGTGAGGCTGTCCGCTCGGCGAATGCTATCTTTCAACTTGTGCTCCAAGCCTTCGCTTACGGAGAATATTTGGTTTAGATCGGTGTCGCTGGCAGTAAGAATCCGGCTCCGCAGGAGGTTTAGATACAGCTGATCGGATTGGAAAGATGACCGGGGAAAGCATTCGTTTTCCGGGTGTAATGCTGAATTTTGCTGACAGCCGGTCAGCTCCCGCAGAAGGATGGACAATACCGGTTCTGGCAAGGTGTCTTTCAACTGCTGAAAATCGATTTTGCGGTGAGCCAGCTGTTTACGGATAGCGGAAGCAGAGGCCAAGGGACCAGTTAGGGTCGGCTCGTGGTAGCTGGAACCTAAACGTTTGACTGTAATTGGAATTATGTCGCTTTTGGTGAGGGTCAGCTGCTTTAGGTATTCAACAGCCAGAATATTGTTGGGATCGGCCAGCAGCTGGGCGCAGTGGGGGCCCAGGCAGCGAGTTGCGGCTTCCGCTCTGGCCTTGGGATAGGACAGTCCGGCATGGAGGCCGTTTTTCAAGGCAGCGGAGAATTCTTCGCTTTCCTGGGCTAAGAAAGCAGCTGTTTGCTGGAGCATGTCTAAGTCCCCCGATTCGCTGCCAAAGGACAAGTGGGTGATGCAGCCCAACCGGTTGAACAGCTCTACTGCTCCTCTGGCAAAGTACTCTGCACTGTTGCAAGCAAAAGCGAAGGGCAGCTCTAAAACCAAGTCTGCGCCACAGTTGACGGCCATTTCTGCACGGCTCCACTTAGATGTGAGAGCAGGCTCTCCTCGCTGGGTGAAATTACCGCTAATGAGAACCACCACAAAATCGGCCTCCGTCTGCTGGACAGATTGCCTCAGCTGGTAAAGGTGGCCGTTGTGAAAAGGATTGTATTCGGCAATGATGCCTAAAACGTTCATGTTTTTATTCATAAGTATATGATATCACATTTTTTGCAGTTTATAAATCAGCAATTCGGAATCAATATCCATACAATTATAAAAATTCACAAAAATCCTACAATTTTATGCACCTTATACACAAAAAAATCCTTAAATCGGGCTAACCTTTTACCAATAGGGGTTACTATAATAGAATCCTATTGTGTTATTATGTATATTTATAACAAAAACTGCTGAACCGGGCTTGAAAAATTGAGGAATTGGGGTATAATATTATGAGTTGCTTTTATAAATAAAACAAACCACATATATTACGGAGGAAATAAGATGAAAGTATTAGTAATCAATTGCGGAAGCTCATCATTAAAGTATCAAGTTCTTGATATGACCACTGAAACTCTTTTGTGCAAAGGTCTGGTAGAGCGAATCGGTATGGATGGCTCCATCATTACCCATGAAAAGGAAGGAATGGACAAGTTCAAGCTGGAAACACCTATGGCGGACCACAAAGAGGCTATCGGGCATGTACTGGATGCGGTACAGGATGCAGCGCATGGTGTTGTTGCGTCTATGGACGAAATCAGTGCTGTAGGACACAGAGTGGTTCACGCTGGTGAGAAATATGCTCATTCTGTATTGATTACGGAAGAGGTTATCAAGGCACTGGAAGAGTGTATCGAATTAGCACCGCTTCACAACCCGCCGAACCTAGCTGGTATTGCCGCTTGTCAGGCTTTAATGCCAAATACACCGATGGTGGGCGTATTTGATACGGCTTTTCATCAGACGATGCCTCCGGAATCCTATATTTATGCCATTCCTTACGAATATTATCAGAAGCATGGCATCCGTCGATATGGCTTCCACGGCACCAGCCACAAGTATGTAGCTGAACGGGCTGCAGACATGCTTAGCTGCGCTTTGGACGACCTGAAGATTATCACTTGCCACTTGGGAAATGGAGCATCTGTTTCCGCTATCAAGAGAGGTAAGTGCATTGACACATCCATGGGATTTACTCCGCTGGAAGGTCTGGTTATGGGTACTCGTTCTGGTGACATTGACCCAGCTATCGTAACTTATATCCGTGAAAAGGAAGGCCTGCAGGCTGGTGTAGCCAATGAAATCTTGAACAAGAAGTCTGGTGTTCTGGGTATTTCCGGCGTTTCCAGCGACTTTAGAGATATTGAAGATGCTGCTGCTGAAGGCAATGAAAGAGCACAGTTGGCTTTGAAGGTGTTTGCTCATAAGGTTCGCTTCTATATTGGTGCATACATTGCAGAAATGAATGGTGTAGATGCAATCGTATTCACTGCTGGTTTAGGTGAAAACGGCATCGACATGCGTGATATCATTTGCCACGATATGGGAAATCTAGGTATTAAGCTGGATTTGGTAAAGAACAAGGTAAGAGGAAAAGAAGCTATCATCAGCAGAGATGATTCTAAGGTGAAAATCTTGTTGATTCCTACGAATGAAGAGCTGATGATCGCAAGAGACACATACAATATTACAAAGAATTTAAAATAATTATTGACAGATGTGCCCGATAAAGGTATACTTTAGTAGTTGCATTTGTCGTGGGTCATGCCTGCGATGATATAAATACAAAGAGATACGAGCAAAAGGAGGTGTAGAAAATGGCAGTTCCAAAGAGGAAAACATCTAAAGCAAGAAGAGACAAGAGAAGATCACCAAACATGAAGAAGGCATTACCTGGACTTTCAATTTGTCCTCAGTGCCACGAGCCAAAACTTCCACATAGAGTTTGCCCGAATTGCAATTTTTACGATGGTAAGGAAGTTATCGCTTCTGAAGCATAAGCAAGTAAACACACAAAAAATTTTAACACCGGAATTTCATCCGGTGTTATTTTTTCGGTTTAACCAACAGGAGCATAAGCTAGAGGAATCCTATGAATCACAAGTATATTATTTTAACAGCCATGTACCACTATGAGTTGGTACCTCAGAAAAATCATTCCTCTGCCACACAGATAAGGCATATTTTGACCACTACCAATCCACATTCGTGGGTATTTGGCGCCAAGCGAATGATGAAGAAAGCATTGCAAGAAAATTATGGGATAAGAAGTCGCAAGACAATGCAGGATGAAATTGATTCTTTTACGATGACTATCTGCGAAGATTGTGCCATTTATGGGTTATTGATTGAGCTGTATTTATTCAATCCTACAAAGTTTTTACATACCACATCAGATGAGGCGCAAGTTCTTTTGGCTACCCTATTGGAAGATAACCAGAAAAATCCGCTAGGACAGATTTGGAAAGCACTGCAGCTAAGGGAGGCACAAGGGGAGTATGTTCAAAACATAAGCAAAACTGCGGCTAATTTTTTTGAAGATGAAAATATGGACTATGTGAGAGAGCTGTATGAGTTATTCCAGAAAAATCGGACATGGCTAACGAAAACTGGGGGCATGTCATTTGCAGGGTTCCAGCTGTCGCGCATTATTTCTATTTTGGCAGATAGCCATATGTGTGGCTACTTAAGTGATGACGCGGCCAGAAAATCAATGGACTATTATGGTGCTATAGCCGAACAGCTTTTTCCAAATTGGGAAGCATTTTTGTTCAGTGCGGTGTTGGGCAAACAAATGATGTCGGGGGCCAGTGGACAGTTTATTATTGGCGCCGCCGACTATATAGCCAGTTGCTGCGCACTTGCGGCACACCCCAGCAAGCTCTTGGAGCTTTCCGAGGTATGGGTAGGCAGTGATACCACTTTTTTTGTTAATAGCTTTACTAATTATTCTTAAAGGAGAAAATACATATGATACAAGCAGAAAATGAAATTCGTCTTTTCCAGGATACGGTAGTACCGATTTTTGAAAAGCATGGCATGGGGTATACGGTGACTGACGATGTGGAAAACAAGCGTTTTTACTGTATACCAAGCGGTACAGCGGCTTACTTTGGAGTTACTGTGTTTGAAGCAGATGTGGCTGAATTCCGCGCCAACATGCAGGCAGATGAATTGCCTATTTTTGTAGCCAGCAAATCGTTGATTACCAGTAAAGGTATACATATCCACATTAAAAAGCTCTTTCAAAAAAAACAGCACATTTTTATTGCATGGAACCAGGTGCCGGATTTAGAATGGAAGATTAATTCATTGCAACAAATCGAATTAATCCTTGAGGGGAATAAGGTAATCGAGTTCCAGCCAAACCTAGAGCGTCTTGGTTTGTCACAGGATGATGTTTGGAACAAGGGCACTAAAAAAGTCACGCCATTGTATCAGCCGGACTTAGATAACCTAACAAAGGTCTTTGCCGAACTAAAACAAGTGTTTAGCTAATTCCACTTTTTTGAGAGGCAATAGCTAGGGGCTGCAAAAAATAGTTGACTTTAATCTTGTAACCAAAAAATAAAAAGAACCCTTAAGATTTCTAGGCTTTAAAATTGCATGAATCTTGTAGGGTTCTTTTTTATTTTTTCATTTTTAAATCAATAATATTTGTTTCAATTTTGCCCCAGAACATATAGCTTTTATTCTTTCTATGTCTTTTTGGGAGCGATTGCTTTGACTCTTTTCATGTTGGTATAAGTGCAGATTGAAAACCTTGCAATTTCTTTGAAACGGATTACTACGCCAGCTTTAGATGCTGGTGTTTAGAAGTCCGTAGCTTTTCAGCTCGCTGGAAAGCTGGTACAGCGTTTTATTTTCTGGCTCACAGAGCGGCATGCGATATTCCCGCTCAATAAGGCCAAGCATGTTTAACGCCGCTTTAATCGGAATTGGATTGACCTCTAGAAAGAGAGCATCGATTAGAGGTTTCATGCGGATTTGCATTTCCCTGGCCTCCTGAATATGGCCTTGAAGATAGGCATGAACCATCCGATGGGTGTCCTTGGGGATGACGTTGCCCATTGTCGATATGGCCCCTGTACTGCCCATAGCCAGAAGAGGGACAATCATGTCATCATTGCCAGAATAGAGAGCGAAGTCCGGCGAGATGTATTTGGCCATGTCCACTACCTGAGACAGGTTCCCGCTGGCTTCTTTGATGCCGACAATGTTGGGATGGGTGCAGAGTTCAGCCACAGTCTTCGGCGTAATGTTGACACCGGTACGGCTGGGCACGGAGTACAGGATACAGGGAATGTGCACCGAATCGGCGATGGCCTTGTAATGGCGGACCAGACCCTGTTGGGTACACTTGTTATAGTATGGGGTTACCAATAACAGACCGTCTGCTCCAGCTTCTTCCAGCTGCTGAGACATCCAGATGGCATGGCTGGTGTTATTACTGCCGGCTCCTCCCAGAACGGGCACACGGCCTCCAGTCTGTTTTACGGTAAAGCGGACAACCTCCACGTGCTCTTCATCTGTCAGGGTGGAGGCTTCGCCGGTGGTGCCGCAGCTGACCAAAGCATCAATTCCCTGATCGATTTGCCAGTCGATCAGCTTGCCTAATGAATGAAAATCCACCTTTCCTTCTTTGAAGGGGGTGACAAGCGCTGTGGCTGCGCCTGTGAAAAGTGTCATATGCTAATCATCCTTTCCTTCCATGATTGTGAAATATATAAGTTTCCTTCTTTTAATATATTCCCGGGTGAAGCAAAAGTTTTCTATTCTCATAAAATATCAAGAGAATCCTTAAAATATATTGAATACGGGAAAATTTGTGGTAAAATAATAAATTAATAAGGAAAAATAGTGATATTGCATAAAAAATATAATTTTTCTAAGGTGAAGTTATAAAAAGTATTCCTGTATATAGAGGATGAGGAGGGTAAAATGGAAAAGAAGTTAAAAGTAGGCATTCTAGGCGGAACCGGCATGGTTGGACAGCGTTTTATTTCTCTGTTGGAGCAGCATCCCTGGTTCGAGGTGACTACCATAGCCGCCAGCCCAAGGAGCGCGGGACAGACTTATGAAGCAGCGGTAGGGCCACGGTGGAAGATGGATACGCCTATACCCGAATCGGTGAAGCAGATGGTGGTCATGGATGTCAATGAGGTAGAAAAGGTGGCTGCTACGGTAGATTTTGTGTTCAGTGCTGTAGACATGGCAAAAGAGGAGATTAAACGCATCGAGGAGGCTTACGCCAAGACAGAGACCCCAGTGGTATCCAACAACAGTGCGCACCGGTGGACCCCAGATGTGCCTATGGTGATTCCAGAAATTAATCCAGAGCACTATGAGGTGATTCATCATCAGAAGCAAAGGCTGGGCACTTCCAGAGGTTTTATTGCTGTAAAGCCCAACTGCTCTGTTCAAAGCTATGTGCCTGCACTGACGGCTTGGATGGAATTTGAACCATATGAAGTGGTGGCTACGACGTATCAGGCCATATCAGGGGCCGGAAAGAACTTTCAAGATTGGCCGGAAATGGTGGAGAATGTGATTCCTTATATCGGCGGAGAGGAAGAGAAAAGCGAGCAGGAACCGCTGCGGATTTGGGGCCATATCAAGGACGGTGTCATCGAAAAGGCGGCTGGACCGGTTATCACCTGTCAGTGCATTCGGGTGCCAG
The DNA here is from genome assembly GCF_010669305.1 of Aminipila butyrica. Classification (NCBI taxonomy): domain Bacteria; kingdom Bacillati; phylum Bacillota; class Clostridia; order Peptostreptococcales; family Anaerovoracaceae; genus Aminipila; species Aminipila butyrica. Next base: position 1,808,457 of record NZ_CP048649.1, read on the forward strand.
TGTTGGATGGTCACACGGCTGCGGCTTTTGTGAAGTTTAAAAAGAAGGTGACCAAAGAACAACTGATTGAAAAGCTGCGAAGCTACCGGGGCTTTCCTCAGGAGGCGGCATTGCCAAGCGCACCGAAACAGTTTATTCAGTATATGGAGGAGGAAAATCGGCCTCAGGTTCGGGCAGATGTGGACTACGAAAAGGGCATGGGCATCTCCATTGGCCGCGTTCGGGAGGATCACGTCTACGACTTTAAATTTGTAGGCCTGTCTCACAATACGGTCCGGGGAGCGGCAGGCGGCTCGGTGCTGTCGGCAGAAGCATTGGTGGCCAAGGGCTACATCAAGGCAAAAGAATAAAGTATTGCTGGGAATTAATTGGTAGTTTTTAAGAGGGTTTTCTTTGAAAACCCTCTTTTTTATGGTATAATAATCCCTATTATGGAAAGTAGTTCAAGCCTTATGGTTTGAACAGATGAGGTGTGATATCGTATGGCAGAGGAAAAAAGAAAACCCGGACGACCTGCCGGGTCTAAAAATAAAACAGCAGGGGCGGGAAAGAGCACAGGCACCAGAAGGAGCAGCGCGAAGAAGCCGGCGTCTGTCCAGAGTCCCACGGGCAGCCGGGTGAAAGATGAGATTTGGTCAGCGATTATTGTCGCTGTAGGTATTTTTTTTGCGGTAGCTATGCAGACGAAAGCCGCAGGAGAAGTGGGGGTAGCCATTAAAAATTTCTTCTTAGGCTGCTTTGGTCAGGTAGCCATGCTGCTGCCTTATTATCTGATTGCTTACGGCGTACTGCTTTTCTTAAAAAAGACCGCTCATATCAACAGACGGTCAGCGATTCTGCTGCTGGTGACTTTCTTGATGATTTCGATCCTCTTCAGCGGAAGATACGTGGATCAGGGGCCTTTAACTTTCGCCTATGTAGACTTTTCAGGCTGGTTTAAGGCAGGCATTAAAATGGCTAACGGCGGTGTCATCGGCATGTTTTTGGCTATGCTGGTCATTGTGGCTGTGGGTACCACGGGGTTATACATCTTCGCTACCCTGGTGATTCTGGTCTGCCTGATGCTGATTATCAATACGCCTATTTCCCAGTTTATGGAGAATTACAAGCTGAAACGCCAGTTAAAACGGGAGATGGCAGAGCAAGCTGCGGAGGAAGAGGCCGAGGTTCTATCTGAAAAACAGAAGAAATTGGAGCAAGACTTGCGGGAGGATTTGAAAAAGACTTATACGCCTCCTGTCAACCACACTAAATCCAGCGAAAAAAAGAAAAATATTCTGGCCTATATGAAAGATGATTTATTGTTCAGTAAGACTGCAAAAGAAAAAGAGGCATCGGATACCGCGGAAGCAGATGGACCAGCCTCCGCAGAATCAGCCAAATCAGAGAGTAAAATCAGTTACGGACTGGAGCAGGCGGCCCCGGTACCTACCGGCTTCGGACTGGCCGATGACGCCATCATTATCGGAGGAATCAGTGCAGCGACAGCCGCCGCTCAGGCGGCCACAAAGGCTCCTGCTACTGAACGCCTCTTTGAAATACCCGATTTTCATCAGTCTAAAGGAGCTGACAGCACTGGTCCAAAATTGAATATCTATCAGGAACCAGATACGGGTGTTCAGCCCTTTAAATCCGGAGAGGACAAGCCTGCTTCTGGGCCAGCCTCTGGGGTCAGTGCACTCAACAAGACGGACGTAGAAGGCGGCCAACAGATGCAGATGAAGCTGTCCAAGCAGGAAGCGGCCAGCGCCAAGCTGGAGCCTGCCGAGCTGAATTTGAACAAGGGAGCAGATGCCCTCGCCAACTACGAGTTTCCTTCCATCGATCTGCTGAACAAAAATACGCAAAATAAAAATGACGCAGCCACAGCCAATAGCTTGAAAGTCAAGGCTGCTAAACTGGAAAAGACCTTGCAGGACTTCAAGGTGGATGCCAAGGTGGTTCAGGTGACCCAAGGTCCGGCGGTAACCCGCTACGAGATTCACCCTAATACCGGGGTCAAGGTCAGCAGCATCGTCCGTCTGTCCGACGATATCGCCCTCAATCTGGAGGCCAAGAGCATCCGTATTGAAGCCCCTATACCGGGAAAAGCGGCGGTGGGTATCGAGGTGGAAAATGAAAAGATTAATATGGTTACCCTGCGGGAAATCGTGGATGCTAAAGAATTTAAAGAATCTAAATCCAAGATTACTTTTGCGGTGGGCAAGGATATCGCTGGTAAGGCTATTGTGGCAGATTTAAAGACCATGCCCCACATGCTCATAGCCGGTTCTACCGGATCGGGAAAGAGCGTGTGCATCAACAGCATTATTATCAGTATTCTTTACAAGGCTAAGCCTGACGAAGTAAAATTTGTGCTCATCGACCCGAAGGTGGTAGAACTGGGCAATTACAATGGCATTCCCCACATGCTCATACCGGTAGTTACGGAGCCGAGCAAGGCGGCAGCGGCCTTGAACTGGGCCGTGGCGGAGATGACCGACCGCTATAAGAAGTTTGCGGAGGAAGGGGTGCGAGATTTGGCTGGCTTCAATGAGGCGGTCAGAGAAAAGGCACAACCGGATCGAGTGATGCCGCAGATTGTCATTATCATCGACGAGCTGGCCGATCTGATGATGGCAGCACCTTCTCAAGTAGAAGAATCCATATGCCGGCTGGCCCAGATGGCCAGAGCTGCGGGAATGCACTTGATTGTAGCCACCCAGAGGCCGTCAGTGGATATCATCACTGGCGTCATTAAAGCCAATATTCCTTCCCGAATTGCTTTCGCTGTATCTTCTCAGTTTGACTCTCGAACTATTTTGGACATGGCGGGAGCCGAAAAGCTGGTAGGGAAAGGGGATATGCTCTTCAACCCATTGGGTTCCGGAAAGCCGGTGCGGGTTCAGGGCAACTTTATCTCCGACAGCGAGGTACATAGTGTCATCCAGCACCTAAAGAGCCAGTGTACGGAGACGGAATATGCCAGCGAGGTGCTTTCCACCATTGAGACGGCCAGCACTGCTGAAGTATCGGATGATGGAGATGAACTGCTGGCAGAAGCCATCGAAACGGTGGTACGGGCTGAGCAGGCTTCCGTATCCATGCTCCAGAGGCGGTTCCGCATCGGTTACAACCGAGCAGCCCGCATTGTGGATATGATGGAAGCTCGGGGGATCATCGGCCCGGCGGATGGCAGCAGGCCCCGGCAGGTACTGATGAGTCTGGATGAGCTGCTGGAGCTGCGCACAGAAGGGGCCGAGGTAATGGAAGACACCGCGGTACCGGAAGAAATTTTATAAATAATTTGTAAATAAAAATAAAGAAATTAAAAATAACGGTTAGAAATTCTCTCAACCGTTATTTTTGTTTTCTTTAATCCCTCAACTTATTATTTCAATCCCATTTGCTGTCTCTTTTTCAAAATATGAGCTTTAATATCTTTTGCCGCTTGGATTGGATCATCTCCCAGGGCAATTTTCCCGCCGGTCAGGCTTTCTACATCTTCGGTAACCAGTTTGACAAGGTTCGGTGCTCCCGTCACAAAAGGTGTTGGGGAGAGATGGGTATAGGCCCCGTAAGCCAGGGCAAATATGCCGTCAATTGTGGCTTTTTGCTCCATCCATTCGGGGGCGGTGACAGCGATTGGCAAATCAGGAATATCTACCTTTAAGTGATCGGCAAGAGCTGTAACCAACATGGATATTCGACCAGTATCCGTACAGGTGCCGAAACTCAATACCGGAGGAATGTTTAATGCTCTGCATACAGACTGCAAGCCTTCTCCCGCCAATTCAATCGCATCTAAATTACATAGGCCTGCTACCTCAAGGGCATGATTTCCGCAGCCTCCCGCTACCACTAATATATCGCCTTTTATCAACTCTTTGGTTATATTTACGGTATTCCAATCCTGGGGGCCATTTCTCAAGGTTGAACAGCTGGCTAGGGCGACAATTCCTTTAATCTGTCCTTTGGCGATAACATCAACAAGGATATCTAAATCATTGTTGATGGCACCCAATACGGCTTCTGTGGAAAAGCCAGCAATGGCTTTTGTTTTATACTTCGGCACTAATGGTTTAATTTGCTTGTGTCTCTTTTTGAAATTTTCAATGGCTATATGAATACAATCCTCGGCCATTTGAGCTACTTTCTCAGGATAGTAAGGCATGGTATGAGCTGTACCTGGTACGCCGATTATGGTGCTGACACTGATCAGCGCTACCTGATATTTTTCTGCATACTGATCAATTGCTGGCGGAGAGCAGTTCTCTTCCATCACTAGTGCATCGACGGTTCCCGTTGCCAAGAATGGTTCGATGGATAACCAGTCACCCATCAAACCCACAAACACATCATCTACTTCAAACCGTTGCAGCAATTCCTGTCCGGTTTCGATGGAGCCGACAATATGGATGCCTTTGGCTCCAGCTTTTTTAGCCAGTTCTTGGTAGGCTGGCATTTTCGCTTTCTGTAATGCGGCGACGCCTACCCAAGGTTGATGACCGTTAAAGGCAATGTTTACATAATCTGGATCCATAATGCCCAAGTCCACATCCACTTCATGAGGCATGGGGGTGCCAAACAAGATATCCTGCACCATTTCCAGTCCGATTTGGGCTGTATAAATGGTGGAAAGGCCTAACCGCAGAGCCTTTTTAGCCAGAGAAACATAGTCCCCATCTACGTTTGTCAGGCAGCTGGCAATGGAAAGCTCTACCTCATGTTCGACTCCGGAAGGATAAATGTGTAGATTTTCCCAAATAGGTTTTCTCTTTTGGGGTGCGAAAACTTCAACCATGACACTTTTTTGATCTGGTGTGATTTTCATTTCTTTATCAAGAAATTCAGCCAATTGAATGGCGAGAGCTGAGCTGTCCTGATTGGGATTGATGGAGACTTTTTCACACATCCACTTTAGCTTGTTTTCATCAGCAATAATAAATGACGTTTTTCCTTCACCAGTAGCCTTGAGTGTTCGGAAGGCTTCATAGGCGTGATGAGCATAGGTGGCTGCACCCATGATGTTTTGCATGAGAAGGTTTCTCATAGCCATGGCATCTGGGCCGATACCACAGACTCCTTTATCCGCTCCCGCTTTTTCACTGATTCGGCAAGGTCCCTGGGTACACAGCTGACAGCTGACCCCTTGAAGACAAAAATTGCAGCGTATTTTATCCTGTGGGTCCCATCTGGAAAATACGCTGGAAAGGCCGTCTTCCTTAATTCGAATCAGCATTTCTTCTACGGAATCGTGAATACTGACTCGTTCTGCCATTTTTTTAGAAATTGTTTCTGACATAATTAACCTCCTGGTTTGTTTTCGTAGCAAGTAATTCCCCCTTAGTATGCCAATTTTGCTAGAATTTCTAGGGGAAATATGAAAATTTTATAAAAGTATTTTCAGCGCGTAAAAGCCTATTAAATTAGATAAACTGTTTTTTAGTCTTGCTATGCAAGCGCTTTTGCAAGGGTTGTCTTTGAAAAGTGATAAAAATATATTGATTTATTAGCGGTTGCTGTTAAAATGGAATAAGTAATTTGAGAGGTATATTATGAATAATAAAAATGAGAAGCAAAAAAAATATAACATTTATCTATGTACGCTGGGTTGTGCTAAAAATGTCAGCGATTCTGATATGGCGGCAGGTCTGCTGGAGGAGCGAGGTCATCACATTGTCCATCATCCCATGGACAGCGATGTAATCATGGTCAATACCTGTGGGTTTATTAACGACGCCAAGAAAGAATCTATTGACAAGATTTTGGAAATGGCTGGTTTGAAGGATGAAGGAGAGAAGAAGCGGTTGCTTATCGTTTCGGGCTGCTTGTCTAAGCGGTATGGGGCTGATCTCTTTGAGGAAATGCCAGAGGTAGACATTTTTATCGGGGTTAATGAATACCATCGGCTGCCGGACATTCTGGAAGCCCATCAAGCCAAGCGGGAACTTCACATAGAGGACTGCGCTCCGGACTTCATGGAGCTGAGCAGCAGAAAGCTGGCGGACAACCCCTATACGGCTACCGTTAAAATTGCAGAAGGCTGCAACAATGTCTGTGCCTATTGCGTTATCCCTCACATCCGTGGTCATTTCCGCAGCCGCAGGGAGGAGGATATCCTCCAGGAGGCAGAAATGCTGGCCCAGAGAGGCTGCAAGGAACTGATTTTAATTGCACAGGATGTGACGGCTTACGGAGTAGATTTGTACGGAGAATTTCGCTTGGCGGCTCTGGTAAAGAAGCTTTGCCGGATTGACGGGCTCCAGTGGATTCGCCTGATGTATTGTTATGAGGACCGGATTACGGATGAACTGATTGAAGTCATGGCCAGCGAAGAAAAGGTCTGCCATTACTTGGATATTCCCATCCAGCACAGCAGTGATGTCATCCTAGAACGTATGAACAGACGTTCTACACACCAGAGCATTGTCAGCAAACTGGAAAAGCTGCGAAAGGCCATACCGGACATTCACATCCGCACCACCTTAATTACTGGTTTTCCTGGGGAGACCAAGGCTGAATTTGACGAGCTGTATGATTTCGTTCAGGAGATGAAGTTTGAGCGGTTGGGCGTATTCGCCTATTCGAAAGAAGAAGGAACTCCGGCGGCAGACATGGATGGACAAGTACGCCGAGATGTGAAAGAGAAGCGCAGGGATTCCATCATGCGGCTTCAAGTGGAGCTTTCCCTGGAATGTAATCAGAAAAAAATCGGACAGGTGCTGCCGGTGCTGGTGGAGGAGCAGGATGAAGACGGGACCTACATAGGCAGAACTCCTTATGATGCGCCGGAGATTGATAATTCTGTGCTCTTCACTTCCCAACGGGAGTTGAAGCCGGGGGACTTGGTACAAGTTCGCATAGAAGACGCCTTTGATTACGATATAGTGGGAGTGGAGGTATAGAGATGAATTTACCAAATCAATTAACTGTAGGACGGATTATTGCGGTGCCTTTTTTCGTGGGACTTTACATGCTGGGTTACGACTTAATTGCCTTTGTCATTTTTATTGGGGCGTCCTTAACGGATTTGCTGGATGGGCAGATTGCCAGGAAATACAACTTGGTGACCAATTTCGGCAAGATTATGGATCCCCTGGCGGATAAAATCCTAGTGTATTCAGCTTTTTGCCTCATGGTAGACAATGGCTTGGTGCCGGGGTGGATGCTGATTGTAATTCTGGCCAGAGAATTTGCTATTGCTGGTATGCGGACGGTAGCTGCTTCGGAAGGTTTAGTTATTGCGGCAGGCATGAGCGGAAAGATTAAAACCGTGCTGCAAATGATTGCTGTTCCGTTGCTGCTGCTAGTGAATATTCCTCAGCTGGGAGCGGCACTGCCTATCATTCAGCTGCTGGCACAGGGCTTCCTGTGGGCTTCTCTGATCATGACAGCTTATTCCGGCGTGGAATACATCGCGAAGAACAAGTCGGTCTTTTCTATGTAATAGGTAAATAAACCATATATCTGCCTGGCAGCAAAGGCTGTTCAGGCAGTTTTTTCTTGAAGCCGGGAAGGAGCGGTTGTGGATGATGAGTGAATGGCAAATCAAAAGAGGGCTACCAGTGGAGGCTATAGAGCTGGCCATCAACGGGGAGCCGCTAAAAGTAGAAAAAAGCAGTCGTCAGGGGTTTGCGGCGGAGTTACCTGTTCAGGTGGGCGGGATGCTGTTGGAGCGGGGGCTGACTATTGCCAGTGCGGAGTCCTGCACCGGAGGTATGTTTGCTCAAACGTTGACGGATATTCCAGGAATTTCGGCGGTTTTTGACCGAGGCATCGTCACCTACAGCAACCGGGCGAAGATGGAGGAATTGGGAGTCCGGCAGGGGACGCTGGCACAGTATGGGGCTGTCAGCGCCCAGACGGCGGTGGAAATGGCCGAGGGCATCCAGCGGGTAGCCGGGACGCGAATCGGTGTGTCCGTGACGGGGGTAGCCGGTCCTGGCGGGGGCTCAGCAGAAAAACCGGTAGGTCTAGTATATGTCTGCGCTGTGTTGGATGAGAGACGCCTCTGCCGGGAGCTGAGGCTGAATGGAGATCGGACGGCCAACCGGACTGCTTCCATGTATCACATGTTTCACATGATTGGAGAATTGATAAAATTAAAGGGTTAGATGAACTCAAAGAACTTGACTTGGAAAAAAATGTATATTAATATAAAGATAATCCCGGGGGAAGTTTAATTGGAGATTTGCAGAAAAAGGTATTGACCAAAGTTTGGAAATAGGGTATGATTAGTAAAGAACAAATGTTCACTAGGATTAGGAGGGAAACACATGGCATCTAATGCGAAAAAGGAAGTTAATATAAATTTAAATAAGAACGAAAAAGAGGAGGCCTTGAAAGAGGCTCTGGCACAAATTCAGAAGCAGTTTGGCAAGGGAGCTATCATGAAGCTGGGAGATGATTCGGCTAGATTGAATATCGAAGCCATCTCTACGGGATCGGCCAGCTTGGATATGGCCACTGGTATCGGCGGCATTCCTAGGGGCCGTATCGTTGAAATTTACGGACCAGAATCCTCTGGTAAGACGACCTTGACTCTGCACATCATTGCAGAAGCGCAGAAGGCTGGCGGTAAGGCGGCCTTTATCGATGCGGAGCATGCCTTAGATCCCGAATACGCGAAAAATCTGGGGGTAGATGTGGACGAACTGCTTGTCTCTCAGCCAGATACGGGTGAACAGGGGCTGGAAATCTGCGAGCTGCTGGTTCGCAGCGGCGCATTAGATGTAGTAGTAGTGGACTCGGTAGCCGCTTTGGTGCCGAAGACGGAAATTCAGGGGGAGATGGGCGACAGCCATGTGGGACTGCAAGCTCGACTCATGTCACAGGCCTTGAGAAAGCTCACAGGTAGTATCAATAAATCCAACACCTCGGTGGTTTTTATCAACCAGCTTCGTGAAAAAATTGGGGTTATGTTTGGCAGTCCGGAGACCACTACAGGAGGTCGAGCCTTGAAGTTTTATTCCACCATGCGTCTGGATGTGCGGAAAATTGAAAGCATTAAATCCGGAGACGAGGTTTTGGGCAACCGAACTCGGGTGAAGATTGTCAAGAATAAGGTGGCGCCACCTTTCAAACAGGCGGAGTTCGATATCATGTATGGAGCCGGTATCTCCAGAGAAGGAGATGTACTGGATTGTGCCGTAGATGCTAAAATCATCGAAAAGGCAGGTTCCTGGTACAGCTTTGAAGGAAACCGCATCGGTCAGGGACGGGAAAATGTCAAGCAGTACCTGGGCGACAACCCAGAGATTCTGGTGAAAGTGGAAGAGCTGTTGAAAGAAAGTCTAAAGGCGAAGAAAGAAGAGCCGGCGGAAGAGAAAGAAGATGCCAAGAGCAAAGGAGGCAGAAAGAAAGCTTCTGCTGGCAAGGATTCAGAAAAAGAGGCCATGGCGGATGAACAAGCAGCGCTGGAAGCAGATTTAAACGAGCTTATGGTGGATGAAGATGGCGTGGTGCTGGAGCCTTAATGTGAGAATTTTAATGAAATTTTCCAGAGAAAACATTTGACAGAGCATGTCCTCTGTGGTATCATATTTTATTGTAAGCCGCTCAGAAAAGGTTTGATAAAAGTAACGAAATCGTTGCTACCTATGGATGGCGAGACTGGATAGAGGAGGTAAGAAAACCAATGTACGCAGTAATTGAAACAGGCGGAAAGCAGTACAGAGTCCAGGAAGGCGATGTAATCACTGTAGAAAAGCTGGATATCGCAGCTGGTGAAAAGATCACTTTCGATAAGGTACTCTTATTAAGTGACGGGGAGACCATTAAGGTGGGCGCTCCTTACGTAGAAAGCTGCAACGTAGCAGGAACTGTAGTGGAACACGGCAAAGGACAGAAGGTCATCATCTTCAAGTACAAGTCCAAAAAAGACTACAGAAAGAAGCAGGGACATAGACAGCCTTATACGATGATCAAGATTGAAAAGGTTTCTGCTAGAAAAGCTAGAAAGACCAAGGCAGCAGCGGAAGCTGAAGAAGCAGTAGCAGAATAATTCATAGAAGCCGATCATCGATAAGTTCGCTTATCATATGGGCTGAGAAATCAGCCGGGCAGAACAGAAAAAAGGAGGTGTGGTCATGGCAAGTAAGAAGGGAGTAGGTAGCTCCAAAAATGGTCGCGATAGTGAGTCCAAACGATTAGGAGTCAAGAGAGGCGATGGTCAGTACGTAAGCGCTGGCAGCATCCTGGTTAGACAGAGAGGAACAAAGTTCCACCCTGGTAACAACGTAGGCATTGGCGGAGATGATACTTTATTTGCTAAGATTGACGGAGCTGTAAAGTTCGAAAGATATGACAAAACAAGAAAGCAAGTAAGCGTTTATCCAAAAGAAGCGTAACGAATGGAAAGCCCCTATTTATCATAGGGGCTTTTAAAGTAGTTAAGCTGATTTTCGAAAGAGGAGCTTCAGGGGGAGTGCATCTCCCATATAGAGGAAGGAGAGGCTCAGGAATGTTTGTAGATAGAGCCAGAATAACCATCAAATCAGGCAAAGGCGGGGATGGCGCTGTAACCTTTAGAAGAGAACCATTCGTTCCAGAAGGCGGTCCAGATGGAGGCGATGGCGGCAAGGGCGGCGACGTCGTATTCATGGCTGATGCCAGCCTGCGGACCTTGATGGATTTTAGGTATAAGAGAAAGTACGAAGCAGAAAGTGGCCAAAATGGCATGAAGAAGAAGCGGTTTGGTAAAAAGGGAGAAGACCTTATCATCAAGGTTCCCCCTGGAACCGTAGTCATAGATGAAGAATCCGGACTGGTGATGAGAGATTTGCTGAAGGCGGGAGACCGATTTGTGGCAGCTAGAGGCGGTAAAGGCGGCAAAGGAAATGTCAACTTTAAGAACTCTGTACGTCAGGCTCCCAACTTTGCAGAAGGCGGCGGCTTTGCTAAAGAAAGAAGTGTGGTATTGGAGCTGAAGTTGATTGCTGACGTGGGCTTGGTAGGCTTCCCTAATGTAGGGAAATCCACCATCCTGTCCGTATCTACGAATTCCAATCCTAAGATTGCCAATTACCACTTTACTACTATTACACCCAATCTGGGCGTGGTGTCCATTTTCGATGACGGTTTTGTCATGGCAGACATTGCGGGCATCATCGAAGGAGCTCACGAAGGGGCTGGTTTGGGACATGAGTTTTTAAAGCACATTGAAAGAACGAAAGTTCTCATCCATGTAGTAGATATATCTGGCTCCGAGGGACGGAATCCCATTGAGGATTTTGACAAGATTAATCTGGAGCTGAGTCTGTACAATGAGAAACTTTCTAAAAAGCCTCAGATTGTAGCAGCCAACAAGATGGATATGGTGGACGAGGAAGACGAAGCCTATTTGGCTTTTAAAGAATATGTGGAGGCCAAAGGCATTAAAGTATTCCCTATATCTGCCCCGATTAATGTAGGTATTCACGAGCTGCTGGCGGCGGCTGCGGCCTTGTTGAACAAGTTGGCGCTGGAGCAGCCGGAAGAAGAGGAAGAATATCAGTTCTTCGACTTTGACCGCGATGATGTGGAAGAGGACTTCAAGGAGATTTATACTTCTGTAGAGGAAGATGGAACCTATGTGGTTTCGGGAAAACAGTTGAGAAAGATTTTCGATTCCACCAATTTCAACGACAGCGGTTCGCTGCGCTACCTGTATAAGTATATCGAGAAAAAGGGTGCGCTAGCCGCGTTGAAAGACATCGGCCTGGAAGAGGGCGACACCATAAAGATATTCGATTATGAATTTGAATATTTCGAGGAATATTGATGGAAGGCAGGCAGTTCCCAAAGAACTGCCTGTTTTTATCTGAGGGAAAAGTTGTTTTCAACCGTTTTGGTGGAAATGGTGCCGCTACTTTTGGTCTGGGACACATGTTTTCCAACCTGTCTGCGTATAAATAAAGGATAGGGGGGAAGGTATATGGTAATCGGAAAACAGATTTTAATTTGCACGGTTGTGGGGGTACTTTTTGCCGCCGGTCAAAGTTCGTCGGATCAGCGGGTGGCGAATATTATAGGCAAAGCCCAGCAGGTAGTGTGCAGGGATTACACCGTTTCGGAGGTAAAGTCAGCCTGCTTTCAGGCGGCTTCTGGGGTGGAAAAGGCTACCGGTCGGCTGAAAAATGCTGCCCGGTATGTGGAAGAAACCATGGTCAGTCTGTAGCGAGATGTGTTATGATATGGTAGAATAAATCCAGCATAGAGAAAAACACGGGGACTTGTTCCCCAGGGAAAGGTTTGGTTACACATATGGGACGCAACTATTTAACGACAGAAGAATGTTTGGACTTGCTGGAGCAGTATCATACCCCTCCTCATGTAATTCGTCATTGTCAGGCTGTAGCCCAGGCTGCGGTCCTGCTGGCAGAGGCATTAAACGAAAAGGGCAGCCGACTGGACGTGCCTCTGGTTCAAAGTGCAGCCCTGATTCATGATATTGCCAGAACAGAGGAGCACCACGAGATCAAGGGGGCAGAGATTGCCCGAAATCTGGGATATTCTCAAATAGCGGATATTATTTACGTCCATATGAATTACGATATGAAAAAAGAAGTAGATCAATTGACAGAGGTAGACATGGTTTGCTTTGGAGACCGGGTGGTGAAGGAAGATCATTATGTGGGCTTGGCGGAGCGGATGGATTATGTCGTACAAAAGGCTAAAAATCACCCTGGGGCAGAGGAACGAATCCGCAGCAAACAAGCGGAAACGCAAGTTCTTTTATCGAAGATTGAAGAACATCTAGGCATGACCATCGATGAACTGATGAAAAGATAAAACTATTCAAGGAAGGGACCAATTTTTTAATGAACGCACATTTAGATAATATACTGAAAAGGGTTGAAAAGCCGGCTAGATACATCGGCGGCGAGCTAAACTCTGCTAATAAGCCGATAAAGCCGGACATGCTGCGGTTTTGCTTTGCTTTTCCGGATACCTATGAAATAGGCATGTCTTATCTAGGCATGCAGATTTTGTATCATATCTTAAATAAAGAGGAACATATTTTCTGCGAACGGACTTTCTGTCCTGGACTAGACATGGAACAACTTTTGCGGGAGGAAAACATGCCGCTGTTCACCCTAGAGACGAAAACGCCTGTTCGAGAGATGGATTTTTTGGGGTTCACCCTCCAATATGAACTGTCGTTCACCAATGTTCTGAACATTTTAGATTTGAGTGGGCTGCCGCTGAGACGGCAGGACCGAGATGACTCCTGTCCCATCGTCATTGCAGGAGGCCCTTGTGCCTATAATCCGGAACCGTTGGCGGACATTGTGGATATTTTTCTGGTAGGTGACGGAGAAGTCTTGCTCCCGCAGCTCTTTGGGGAATACCGACTGTCTCAGGCAGCGGGTGAAAGCCGGGAAGACTTTTACAAGCGGGCGGTAAAACTGCAAGGGGTATACATCCCTAAGTTTTATGAGCCAGTTTATGGAGAAGATGGACAGATTATCCGGGTGGACAAGCTGTATGAGGAGGCTCCAGATCGAATTTTGCGAGCCATCCTGCCTGAGCTAGAATCCGCAGAATTCCCTGTAAACCCGATTGTTCCTTTCATTGAAACGGTCCACGATCGAGCGGTGGTGGAGACTTTTCGTGGTTGTACCCGAGGCTGCCGATTCTGTCAGGCGGGTATGATTTACCGGCCCGTGCGGGAGCGGAGTATGATGCGGATTCAGGAACTGGCGGAAAAACAGCTAGCCAATACCGGACATGAGGAATTGTCCCTGTTGTCTCTGTCTACCAGCGATTATTCACGTTTTGAGGAATTAGCCGGGGGACTTATGAGCATGTGCAAGAATAGCAATGTTTCCTTGTCTTTGCCGTCTCTGCGGCTGGATTCTTTTTCCTTCAAGGTATTAGAGGAAATACAAGGCTATAAGAAGTCGGGGCTGACCTTTGCGCCGGAAGCTGGTTCTCAGCGGTTGCGAGATGTAATTAACAAGGGTATCACCGAAGAGGATATTTACCATGCCGTAGAGCAGGCCTTGGAATTGGGTTGGAAGAACATCAAGCTATATTTTATGAGTGGACTGCCGGAAGAGACCTTTGAAGACTTGGATGGCATCTGCCGCATTGCTGCTGATATTGTGGAGATGAACCGAAACATTAACGGCAAGGGACGCTTTAATGTCACTGTCAGCGTGTCTAATTTTGTTCCTAAGGCACATACGCCTTTTCAGTGGATGGCCCAAGATTCCGCAGAGCAGTTTCGAGAGAAACATTTTCACCTGAAGGATCAGCTGCGTCCAATGCGGGGAGTCACCTTTAACTACCACAGTACGGAAACCAGCGTGCTGGAGGCGGTGTTTGCCAGAGGAGACCGACGGACTGGCAAGGCCTTGATTCGGGCCTTTGAGCTGGGTTGCAAGTTTGATGGCTGGACGGAACACTTCAAGTATTCAACTTGGATGCAGGCCTTTGAAGAAACAGGAGTGGATAAAGATTTCTATACAGTCAGAGAGCGAAGCTATGAGGAGATTCTTCCATGGGATATCATTGACAGCGGTATCAGCAAGGCCTTTCTGATAGCAGAAAACGAGCGAGCGAAGAAGGCGGAAACCACTCAGGATTGCCGGAAGGGTTGTGTTGGCTGTGGGATGAATCAGCATGTTCCGTGTGAAATGGAGGGTATCAATGGCTAAATATGTATTAAAGTTCTCCAAGGAAGGCTTTTTTAAATACACTTCTCACCTGGATCTGATGCGTTTTTTCAAGCGAAGCTTCAAGCGGGCGGGTATTCCCTTGGACTATTCCCAGGGATTTAATCCGCACCCAAAGATGAGCTTTGCGCAGCCGCTTTCCTTAGGCTATTCCAGCCAGTATGAGCTATTAGAGTTTGAGACTTCTGCCAGTTTGTCTGCGGCTGAAATCAGTGAAAGACTGCAAGCTATTTTGCCGGCTGGGCTGACTATCTCTGCTTGCGGGGAGTATCAGCAGGAGGGCAAGTCTCTAGCTGCCCTGACTCAGGCAGCGGAATATCTAATCGCTATCCCCCTGCCAGAAGCGGAGTTGAAAGGCAGAACGGACCGGCAGCTCTGTGAGGACTTTCTGGCCCAGGAGCAGATTCTGGCAAAGAAGCAAAAAAAGAAATCTAAAGAGTGGGTGGATATGGATATTAAGCCTAAAATCATCCAGTTGGAACTTTCCTTTGCTGGCGAACAACTGTTTGCGCATGCCAAGCTGGATGCAGGCAGCGACTCCAACCTGAGCCCTGAATTGCTTATCGAAGCGTTGCTGGGGTTCCTCCAAGCCCAAGTATCCCGATATGATATTGAGGTTTTACGAAAGAAACTCTTTTTCAGCAATAAATTTTCCATATAATACCAAAATTTCTGTTGACACCCATAAATATTCAGTGTAAAATAAAGTAAAAATACACAATAAATGCATTTATTTTTTACAGGGGAGGTATGGGATGAAATGTTTTTTAAACCGGGATTATGTAGAGAATTTTGTTCGTTATCACAAAAAGGAGATTGTGAAGGTAGCCATAGGCTTTAGCTTGTTTATGGCTGCTTTTTTTGTTTTTTGCTTTCGGGACAGTGAGGAAAAACAGGAGGAATTCAGCCTGATAAGCGGATCCAGTCAGCAGGTACAAGAAAACGAAGTAGAGAGGGACTCTGTGACGGTTGCCGGGATCCAGGAAGAAGTTGTATCAGAAAAGCCAAAGAAAATTTACATTGATATCAGCGGGGCAGTGGAAAAGCCTTATGTTTATGAGATGCAGGAGGGGGACCGCGTTTACGAAGCCATTGCCTTGGCTGGCGGACTGTTGGCGGATGCAGATATCAGCACCTTAAATCTGGCGCAGGCACTAAAGGATGAGGACAAAATCACCATCTACACCAAAGAGCAGATTCAAAAGGGACAGACAGAAATGCCCATCCAAAAGGGAGAGAATTCTGGGATAACAAATGGCGGCAGTTCCAGTCAACCAGCATCTGGGAGCCAAGCCGGACTAAGAAATTCTTCAGGAATGGTCAATCTGAATACCGCCAATTCAGAAGCCCTACAGACCATAAATGGGATTGGACCCTCTACGGCAGAAAAGATTCTTGTTTATCGGACAGAACACGGTTCCTTTAAAAAAATCGAAGAGCTGATGAATGTCAGCGGAATAGGAGAAAAAACCTTTGCCAAACTAAAAGATAAAATTACGGTTTAAAACTGGGTTTTCTGTTAAAACTATCCCTAGAGGTGGTTTTATGTTTACGAGAAAAAAACGTTTAGCAGAACGAAAAGAATTTTATATTGCATTAGCGGCGGTATTGGGCGTGGGGTATCTGATGTTTAATGTGCTCCTGACTCCGGAGACCCCGGCAGAAGGGCAGGATATCAGTGCTAACGCCGGCCGTACTGTAAAGCAAAGTACTGAAAAAGTCAGCCAGGATTCGGACAAGGATCCTCTTGAAGAGGAACCGGTTCAGAAAAATAGCGAAGAGAAGGATGAGAATCCTAGTCAAGAAAATCAGGCCAGTGAATATTATTTAGTGAAGGAAGCCGATGGAGTCATCAAAGTCTATCAGTATGATGACAGCGGGCAGGAACAGTTGCTTCGGACCACGGATATTCTCTTCTCTCTCCTGGGTAAGGAGGATCAAAACCTGTTTTCTGAAGGGGTGGTGGTCCATTCCGAGGATGAGCTACTGGAATTATTACAAGACTTTGAAAGCTAGGAGTTATTTGCTTTATGAGAAAAATGAAAGTTCAGGGAATCGTTAAAGGCTTAGGTGTCTTTGTTTTGTCTATGGCTGTCATCGCCGGCATTTCTTTTGTTGTTAAGGAAAAGGAAGAACCAGCACCTGCGGCTATCAACGTGGTGACGGAAAAAGTCATCATGCCAGGAGGACAGTCCATAGGCGTAAAGATGGACGTGAAGGGGGTGCTGATTGTAGGCTTGCAGGAGATTGAGACTCTCACTGGTGAAGTAGTCAATCCAGGATTGCTGTCGGGCCTGCAAATTGGGGATACTATACTGGAGATAAATGGCCAGAAGGTGTATCGAGCCGCAGAGGTACAAACTATTGTCAATCAAATTCGAGGTGAGGTACTGCTGAAATTGCAGCGAAAGAACCAAGCCATGGAGCTGACCTTGACGCCGGTAGTGGCCAAGGCAGACCACATGTATAAGCTGGGTATTTGGGTAAAGGACAAAACGGCCGGCATCGGCACCTTGACGTATTATGATCCGGAAAGTGATGTCTACGGAGCATTAGGTCACGCCATAACTGATCCGGAGACTGCGGCAATTCTGCCGGTAGCCGAAGGCGAGCTGGTCCATTCCAAGGTGGAGTCGGTGAAGCAAGGTAAGGCTGGAGAGCCAGGGGAGATTCGAGGAATCTTTTATGAGGCGGATGCCCCGCTGGGAAGCTTAAACAAAAACACGGAGTTTGGTATTTTTGGAAAATTATATGGGAAGATTAACCATCCGTATTATAATCAGCCAATTCCTATCGGATATCAGGATTCGGTGACTCCGGGGCCGGCTTATATTCTGACAACTTTAGATAACAATCAGGTAGAATGCTACGAAATCGAAATTGAAAAGGTAAATCGACAGACAAAGCCAGATACGAAAAGTATGACTATAAAGGTGACAGATGAGCGACTTTTGAAAAAAAGCGGTGGTATTGTGCAGGGTATGAGTGGCAGCCCAATCATTCAAAATGGAAGGCTTGTAGGGGCTGTAACCCATGTATTTGTCAACAATCCTCAGAAGGGTTACGGCATCTTTATCGAATGGATGCTGGAGGAGCAACTGTCGAAGCCTGGAAAAACTTGACTAAATTTTCGTGAGTTTTCTGAGAATTTCTGTTGCATAAACCATAGAAAAAGTATAAATTAATAGTTGCTGGAGTATTGCTAAAAAATATAATAACTTGTGTAGGTTGTTATGAGAAGAGAGGGGATATGTGATGACAAAAATTAGTGTCGGAATTGCAGATGATAATAAGGACTTTTGCGAAATTCTGAATGATTATTTCATGGAACAGGAAAATATTGACATTACCTTTATAGCAAATGACGGAATACAAACTGTAGATTGTGTAAAAAAGTTTTTGCCAGATGTGCTAATCTTAGATATGATTATGCCGCATTTGGACGGATTAGGTGTGCTGGAAAATATCAACAACATGGATTTGCCTAAGTATCCGAAAACAATTATGCTGTCCGCAGTCGGACAAGAATCCATTACCCAGAAAGCGACGAAGCTGGGTGCAGAATATTACTTGGTAAAACCATTTAATCTGGGCGTTCTCTCCAAGAGAATCAATCAGCTTTTTGGTGAAGAGATGGAGGAGGTATCTGGAAAACTTACCAGCATCCGGACAATAGTCAACGACAATACGGTAAAAATGAACAATGACCTGGAAGTAGACATTACCAACATCATTCACGAGGTAGGCGTACCTGCACACATAAAAGGGTACCAGTATCTGAGAGATGCCATCACTATGGTGGTAGAGGACATGGACCTCTTGGGAGCCGTTACTAAAGAACTCTACCCATCTATTGCTAAACTGAATAACACCACCCCGAGCCGGGTAGAACGAGCTATCCGCCATGCCATCGAGGTGGCTTGGAACAGGGGCAAGATTGAGACCATTAATTCATTGTTCGGATATACCGTACATAATGATAAAGGCAAGCCGACTAATTCGGAGTTTATCGCCATTATAGCCGACAAGTTGCGGTTGGAGAGGAAAATTTCCTAGAGAGCTAGGGAGTAAGATAAAAGGCGCTGAAAGTTTGCATAAACAGTATGTTTCTGCCAGCTTTCAGCGTTTTTTCGTGGTATGATAAGGACGAGTAAATTTTTCCAGGTTGACAGCCTTTCTGTGCCTATTATATAATTTAAAGGATTGCAATGTACCAAAACTTATATTCAAAAATAGGAGAGGTAGATACAGATGATATATGGATATGCAAGTGTTTCGGCAAAGGGGCAGTTTGATGCCATCTCCTTAGAGGAGCAGACCCGGCTGATTAAACAGCGGTATCCCAGCGCAGAGATGATCGTAGAAACGTATGAAGACCCCAAGGAGAGGCCTGTCCTGAGAGAATGTGTGGACAGCATGTACGGAGGGGATACCTTAGTGGTATCCCGGCTGGACCGGCTGTGCAGTACCATAAAGGAGGGAATCTCTTTTATCGAATATGGCTTGAGCCGGAATGTCCGCATCAACATCATCAATGTAGGTATGGTAGATAGCACCCATACAGGCCGGATGATTCTCAACATTATGACTGCTTTTGCAGAGTTTGATAAAGCGATGATCGTGGAACGAACTCAGGTGGGCAAAGCTATCGCTAAAACCAAGGAAGGATTTAAAGAAGGACGTCCTAAGAAGTTTACCGATGCAGAGATTGAAGAGGCTTTAAATCTGTTGAAGACGAACAGCTATAAAGTGGTAGAAGAGCGGACAGGTATCAGTAAGAGCACCTTGATTCGGGCCAGGCGGGCCTGAAATCCAGCTTTTATATAAGCCGGGCCTAGGCCCAACACAAGAAACAGAAAAAAGAAAAGAGGAACAAAATTATGATTTCTAATGAACATATCGACCGGATTAACCAGTTGGCAAAAAAATCCAAGGGAGCTGGTTTGACGGAAGAGGAGAAGGTAGAGCAGCAGCAGCTTCGTAAAGAATATCTGGCTCAATTCCGAGCAAACTTTCGCAAGCAGTTGGAAAATATCGAATTTATTGAGGACAGAAAAGAAGAGGTCGAAATAGACATAAAAGTGAATTAAAAAACTTTTACACCCCAGCGAGAAGTAACAAATTTCTCGCTGGTTTCTTTATATAGTATTTCTGGAGGTATGTGTACTATGAAGAAATACTATCACTTGTTGACCTTTGTTGCGGTGATCGTGATTATCACCAGCATCTTTTCTGGTTTTACCCAGCCGGTTGAAGAGGATGTGGTGTCAAAAAGGCTGGAGCAGCGGACAAGCATCCTGCAAAAAGCTTTTTACAATCAGATTACCAAGGAGAAGGCAGAAGCTGAGTTAGAAAAGATCGAGACCTATCCCATTTTGACAGACGATATTAAACAATTGAGAGCGTGGGAGGACACGGAGATAGATGTGGTAAAAAAAATGAGCATTAATGCAGTAAAATCTGAAAAAAATTTGTTAGAATATATGACTTACCGGGTAGATATTATGTGGGAAATGAGTGGACTGCATGAGGACTACTTCATGGAAGGCGGTTATCATGTGGTTCTTAAAAAAAGTGACGGCCAATATAAGCTGTCTTGCTTTGCACCCCTGTGATGGGCTGAAATGCCCACAGAACGTCAAATATTATACTTGAAAGCGGCTGGACAAGCTGACAGTCTTCTCACGTCTGTTGGCTCTTTTCTGTTTCATCTACGGACCCAGAGGGGTTTAAGAAATATAAGCCTTAAATCATATTTATTTACTAGGAAAAATAAAAAAAGGGGTTTATATTTTTGAAATAGTTGGTATAATATTGATTGGAACTTAATGTCATGTATGATTAAAGGAGCAAATTATGCGACAGGTATATCTAGATTATTCAGCAACGACTCCTGTTAAGGAAGACGTATTGAAAGAAATGATTCCATATTTCACAGAGAATTTTGGGAATCCGTCCAGTTTATATACGATCGGCGCCGCTTCCAAGGAAGCCATAGAAAAGGCGAGAACGCAGGTGGCCAAACTGATCCATGCACAGGAAAAAGAACTATTTTTTACCTCTTCAGGAACGGAGGCCGACAACTGGGCCGTCCTGGGAGCAGCAGATACATTAAAGGCTAAAGGAAACCACATTATCACCACAAAGATTGAGCATCATGCGATGCTGCATTCCTGTGAATATTTGGAAAAGCATGGGTATGAGGTGACTTATTTGGATGTGAAGCCCGATGGACGGGTGGACCCAGAGGCACTGAAGGCCGCTATTACGGATAAGACGATTCTCATCAGCATCATGTTTGTTAACAATGAGATTGGAACGGTAGAACCGATTAAAGAACTGGCTGCCATCGCAAAGGAACGAGGGATTCTCTTCCATACCGATGCTGTTCAGGCTCTTGGAAACGTGCCGATTGACGTAAAAGACCTAGGGGTAGACCTGATGTCGATATCGGCTCATAAAATTTACGGGCCAAAGGGCATTGGTGCTTTGTACATCCGCAAAGGCGTAAAGCTGTCCAACTTTATACACGGCGGCGGCCAGGAAAGCAAGAAGAGAGCGGGAACAGAAAATCTTCCCGGTATCGTAGGCTTTGGCAAGGCTGCTGAGCTAGCTGGGGAAAACCTGGACAGTCACGTGGCAAAAATCAGCGGTCTGAGAGATTATTTCATTGACCAGATCACTTCCAAGATTGAAAACGTAACGGTGAACGGCAGCAGAGAATTCCGTCATCCGGGCAATGCGAACCTGACTTTTGAATTTATTGAAGGGGAAGCCATGCTGCTGTACTTGGATTTGCGGGGAATCGCCGTATCCACCGGTTCAGCTTGTTCCTCGGCATCCCTATCACCTTCTCATGTACTTTCCGCCATTGGTGTCCCAGTGGAAAACATCCACGGTTCCTTGCGCTTTACCGTAGGGGATTTTACCACCAAGGAAGATTTGGATTATGTGGTAACGGAGTTGGTGGAAGTCGTAAATAAATTAAGAAATATTTCTTCTATTTCTAAGACGAAAGGTTGGTAATAAATATGGCAATGTATAATGATAAAGTAATGGATCACTTCATGAATCCACATAATGTAGGAGAACTGGAAAATGCAGACGGTTCTGGCACATACGGAAGCCCGGTCTGCGGCGATATGATGAAGATTGACATCAAGGTAGAAGACGACGTGATTAAGGACGCTAAATTTAAGACTTTTGGCTGCGGCTCTGCCATTGCGTCTTCCAGTGTAGCAACAGATATGATTATTGGTCTGACTGTTGATGAAGCGCTAGCTGTAACGAACAAGCAGATTATCAATGAACTGGGAGGCCTGCCGGCTATCAAGATTCATTGCTCTGTTTTGGCCGATCATGCCATCAAGTCTGCTATCTATGATTATGCGCAGAAAAATGGGAAGAGCTATAAGGGACTGGAAGGCTTTGACCCGGATGCCGATGAAGACGATCACCACGACAGCTGTGAAGTGGAATAAAAAACAAGAAAAGTAGAAATGCGCAAGCTGACTATTTATCCCGTCAAACGTAATGTTGACGGGATTTTTTTTGTGCAAAAAATTTCGGCATAAAGAAGGGAGGCTGTCCATATACATGAAATATGGACAAAGGTGAGGTAGATACATATGGATTATAAAAGTATTATACAGGAACAACTGGCCAAGCTGGAACTCAGTGAGCTGGAAGAGATTATGGACAGTGCTACGTTAGACAGCGGCAACCGAATGCCGGATATCAGTATTCAGGGTTTAATTGATAACGCTATCAACGGGCAGCCCATATTTGATTCACAGACGATGATTCATGGCTTTATAGACCTATTTCTATACGAAATTAAGAGCAGTATCATCTTAGGGGTTCAACTGGTGACTATCTGCATTGTAATCGGGCTTTTGACGAATCTGTCTAATTCTTTTGGCAACAAGGCTGTATCCCGGCTGGGTATCGTGGTCTGTGGCTGCTTTGTTATCGGTTTGTGCCTGAATAACTTTTCACAGACGTTTAACATGTGTGCGGACACCTTGAATACGATGACCAGAACCATGCAACTTTTGCTGCCAATTCTCATTCCGCTATTGATTACGCTTGGAGGGTTCACCAGCGGGAGTGTATTGAATCCGGTTATCGCCGGGGCCATCACCATGTTTAACACCATCTTGCAAACATTTATTCTGCCGGCTATCTTTATTTCTTCTATTTTCATTCTGGTCAACAGTTTGACAGAGCGGGATTATGTCAATAAGCTGGGAGTCTTCTTGCGAAGTACGGCTACTTTTGCTACCGGTCTGTGTGTAACCTTCTTTGCAGGGCTTACGGCCATACAGGGATTTGTCACAGAGACGGCAGATGGTATGTTAGTCAACACCGCCCGCTATTCGGTCAATAACTTCGTGCCCATCGTGGGGGGCTTTGCGGCAGATTCTATCGACATGGTGCTGTCCTGTGTGGGGGTAATAAAAAATGGTATCAGCATCTTTGGGGTTATTCTGGTCCTGCTCTTGCTGGCCATTCCCCTGATGAAACTGCTGGCCATTGCCATGGTCTATAAGATTACTGCCATCGTCATCGAGCCGATTGGGAACAAACAAGTGTCTGGCTGCATGAATGAGATGGGCAACTCCGTGATTACTATGGCCGTAGTCCTGTTCTTGGCGGCGCTGATGTTTCTGGTGTTTCTAACCATCATCATCGGCATTGGCGGCGGCAGTCTGCTGAGATAGGAGGCGGGGGAAAATGGAAATCATAAAAGAGTGGGTGCGGAATATATTTGTTATTGTGGTAGCGCTGTCCTTTATTGAAACACTGCTGCCCTCCAGTGAAATGCAAAACTATGTAAAGTTTGTCTTTTCTCTCATTATTCTGGCTACGATTTTATCGCCCCTGCTTATTTTTCTGGAATAAGAAAGGAGCGAGGAAATATATATTACTGTGGAGGATTTTCTTGTGAAGAAAAGAAAGCGCAATGGCTCTGCCAAGATCGTGATATACAGGCTCATAACCGCCGTGGTAGTCCTCTGCTTGACACTGCTGACCTTTCTGGTCGTCACCAATAATAAAGACGGCAGAAGGCAAATTGTAGATGAAAATGGCGGGTTTGAAGTGAGCGTACCGGGTATGTTGTCCGAGGATGAGGAGAATGGGGGATCTGTACAATGAATAAGGTTTCTAAAAAGAAAAAGCTGGCTCTGTTTGGTTTACTGGCTCTAGTTTTATGTCTGGCCTTAGCAAATCAATCGCTGAACAAAGAGCAGGCACTAAAGACTTCAGCGGAGTATACGGATTATGAAAAAGAAGAGATGCTGGAGCACGATGGAGATGTTTTAGTGGATAGTTTAAATATTAAGTCCATAGCCGGAGACCAGTCTAACGGCCAGCAGGCAGCGGACAGCTCCAGCAAAGGCGCGATTAATTCCGAGGTAGTAACCTCAGATGATGTAGCGGAACTTTCCAATGCCGACACCTACTTTGGAGAAATTCGCAGCACCATTGATTCAGATCGGAATCAGGTGATTTCTATGTTGGCGGATGCCGCAGCGGAAACGGACAATGCGGTGGAAAAGGAAAATGCCACCCAGCAAAAGTTGAAAATAATCGGTTACATGGAAAAGGAAAAGACGATTGAAAGTCTGATTTCTGCCAAGGGCTTGCCTGAGTGCTTAGTGCTTCTTACGGACAATGCGGTTAATGTAACGGTGAACAAGGATCAGCTGGAACAGACGGATGTCGCTAAAATTTGTGACATTGTTATAAGAGAGACTGGCAGACCAGCTAACCAAATCATTATTCAAAGCAAAGTTTAATATTCCTTCGGACCCTCAAGTGGCGAAAAGCTCAGGTGTTTCCCTGTGTCTAGAACCCTTGGGGGTCTTGTCTTAAGGGTGGATGTCTGCTATAATATATGCAGGATAAACGGACTTGAGGTGATAATTATGAGCATTGAGCAGGAAGAGCGGCTGGGAGCTGTGAAAATATCGGAAGATGTCATCGCTATTTGCGTGATAAATGCGGCTTTAGCCACCAAAGGGGTGGCGGCATTAAGCGGGGGGCTGACCGATACCATTTCTAAAAACATACTTGGCAAAGCACCTCTGAAAAAAGGCATCAAGATAGCAAAAGAGGATGAGGAACTTCTCATCGATATTTATGTGATCGTCCATTACGGGGTGAAGATACCGGAAGTTGCGTGGAATATTCAAAAAAATGTAAAAAAAGAGATTGAAAGCATGGTAGATGTACCCATCAAGACAATAAACATTCATGTCCAAGGCGTACATTTTATGGAGCAGAAAGAGCAGGAGGAGTAATATGAATCGCAGCGAGGCGAGAGAAGTGATGATGCAGCTTTTATTTCAAGTGGACGTGCAGCAGGAATACAATGTGGAAATAAAAGAAAAGTTTTTAAAAGATATAGAGGGCATCAACAGCCATAGGCCTTACATTGACGGCCTATTTAAACAGCTTTTAGAGCACCGGGAGGAGATCGACCAAAAGATTGGTGAGGTCAGCGCTAACTGGAAGATGAGCCGTATGAACAAGGTGGATTTGGCCATCCTGCGCCTGTCTATCGGGGAATTGCTTTATATGGATAAGATACCTACCTCCGTGTCTATTAACGAGGCGGTTCTATTGGCAAAAAAATTTGGCACAGCTGATTCTGCAAAATTTATCAACGGAATTTTAGGCCACATAGCCAGAGACCTTTCTGGGGCAGAATAAAGATGGACAAGATGTGCGTGTTAGGCATTGATACCAGCAATTATCGGACTTCCATCGGTGTGATAGATCAAAGAGGTGAAATCCTATTGGACGAAAGGCGGCTGCTGCGTGTTAAGCAAGGAGAACGGGGGCTGAGACAATCAGAGGCTCTTTTCCAGCACGTAGAGAATCTACCGGAACTATTTGCTGCGTTGGAGCGCTTGACACTGGATATTAGGGCGGTGGCCGTATCCAACAAGCCTCGTCCTGTAGAAGGCTCCTATATGCCTTGCTTTAAAGCAGGCTATGGTTTTGGGAAGGCGGTGGCCCATAGCTTAAGGGTGCCTCTTTTCTGTTTCTCTCATCAGGAGGGCCATCTGGAGGCCATTAAGCATTATAGTTCCACGGGGGATGAAGAGGCGTTTTTAGCTTGGCACCTGTCAGGAGGAACCTGCGAGCTTCTTCACGTAAAAGATGGACAAATCCACATCGTCGGCGGCAGCAAAGATATTTCTTTTGGACAGGTCATCGATCGGATTGGTGTATTGCTAGGTATGGCTTTCCCTGCTGGAGAAGAGATGGATGTCAAGGCTCTGACGGATGCCGCCAGAGAAAGAACAGGAGATGCGCACCTCAGTCGGATTAAGCTGGATGGACTATATTTTAATCTGTCTGGTATAGAAACGCAGTGCGGAAGACTTTTACAAGAGCATGGAGGGAAGGCACAAGAGGCAGATCAGCTGATTGGAGAACTCTTCCAGAAGATTGGCGAGACGATTACGGCAGTTTCAAAAAAAGCAGCCAAGGAATTGGGGGTTCGGCACATTCTGTTTTCCGGAGGGGTTTCCGGCAGCCGGTATATTCGTACTCAAATAAAGAACAGTTTTGCTGGACAGCCGATAGAAATTGAATTTGGCCGGCAGGAGTTGGCAGGGGATAACGGGATTGGTATTGCATTGTTGGGAGGAAAGAGTTTATGGCCATCAAGCCGATAAAGGTTTCACAATTAAACGCATACATCAAGCGGGTACTGCAATCGGACCCACTGCTAGGTGGACTGTCGGTGATTGGAGAGGTGTCCAACTTAAAGTTTCACGGCACCGGCCATGTATACTTCACGCTGAAGGATGCAACCAGCAAAATCAATTGCTTTTTGCCCGCAGAGAATGCAGAACGCTTGCATTTTGAACTGGCTGATGGCATGGAAGTTACGGCAGAAGGATACATCTACCTTTATGAAAAGGGCGGTACCTATTCTTTGAATATCCGGGATATTCAAGTATCGGGGCTGGGTAATCTGAGTATTGCTTTTGAAAAGCTGAAAGAAAAATTAGCGCGGGAAGGGTTGTTTGATGAAAAACATAAAAAACCTCTACCCTTTTTCCCGCGGAAGATTGCGGTTATTACCTC
Source organism: Aminipila butyrica (assembly GCF_010669305.1). Lineage (NCBI taxonomy): Bacteria > Bacillati > Bacillota > Clostridia > Peptostreptococcales > Anaerovoracaceae > Aminipila > Aminipila butyrica. Next base: position 1,835,207 of record NZ_CP048649.1, read on the forward strand.
AGAATCGGGAGCGGCTGTCCGAGATATTATTAAGATTATCAAAACTAGGAATAATATCGTTGATGTGCTGGTCTATCCGGTGTTGGTCCAAGGGCCGGCGGCAGCCCCCGAGATTGCGGAGGCTATTCGCCAGGTAAACCACCTGTTTCCCGATACGGATACCATCATCACCGGACGGGGAGGCGGGTCCATGGAGGAACTGTGGGCTTTTAACGAAGAGATGGTAGCCAGGAGCATATTTGAATCCCGTATACCCATTATTTCTGCGGTAGGACACGAAATCGATTTCACCATTGCGGACTTTGTGGCGGACAAAAGAGCGGAGACGCCTACGGCAGCGGCACAGATGGCTGTACCGGATGTCCGTCAGCTGAAAGCCGGATTGGCACAGCTTCGGGGAAATCTAGAGCATCGAATGTCCTCCTTGGTCAAAAGCAAGGAGTTGGCCCTGCAAAGCTGTAACATCCAGGCCTTAGCTTCCAAGCTGGAAAACCGTATTCACCTCCAGCAGCTAAGCATCGGGGAAAGACAGAAAGAAATGTTTACGCATATGGGCAATCTGATATATAATAAGAGAAACAGGATTGATGCCCTCCGAGATCAGCTGGAAGCCCTGAACCCTCGAAAAGTGATGGAGCGGGGCTATAGCATTATCACGGATCAAAAGGGGAATGTCATCCAATCCATAGAAAACTTGCAGCCAGGCGATTCGGTGATTGCGGCTGTAAAGGACGGAAGCTTTGCCGCTGACGTAACCGAAATAAGGAAGGATAAGTAGCCATGGCAGCTAAAAAACAATTATCGTTTGAAGAAGCGCTTGAAAAGCTGGAGCTTTCCGCAGAACACTTAAAAAGTGAAAATGTATCTCTGGAAGATGCTTTAAAGAGCTTTGAAGAGGGAATCGAATACTATAACAAGTGCAACGACATCCTAAGCAGTGCAAAACAGAAGATCGAACTCTATTCAAAGCAATAAAGGAGGACTGTGCTATGGATAACACGTCATATGCAACCTATAAAAATTTAATTGATGAACACATCTTGGACTTTCTGCCGGAGATTGACCACAAAAGCATCACCTTATATGAGGCCATGAAATACAGCTTAACTGCCGGGGGCAAACGGCTGAGACCCACTTTGCTGCTGGCTGCCTGTGAATTTGTAGGCGGAGATCGGCGCACAGCTATTCCTTATGCCTGTGCCATTGAATATATTCACACGTATTCTCTGATTCACGATGACCTTCCAGCTATGGACGATGATGAGCTTCGACGGGGCGTTCCCACTAATCACGTGGTATACGGAGAAGCCATGGCTATTTTGGCGGGAGACGGACTGCTGACTTCAGCTTTTGAGGCGATGAACAAGGATATGCTTTTATATCTCGATGATTCTGTAAAGCTAAAACGCCGGATTCGGGCTATTTATGAAATTTCCAAGGGCGCAGGCTGCCGAGGTATGGTGGCTGGGCAAGTGGCCGATATGGAAGCGGAAAACAAACAGTGCTCCAAGGAAATGCTGGATTACATTCACTTCAATAAAACGGCAGCCCTTATAACGGCTTCTGTCCGAGCAGGTGCTTACTTAGGCGGTGCTACGGAAAAACAGTTGAGGGACCTGACTGGCTATGGCGAAAACCTGGGCCTGGCCTTCCAGATTGCTGACGACATGCTGGATGTGTGCGGTGATGAACTGGAGATGGGCAAGAAGGCCGGAAATGATGTGAAGAAACATAAGGCCACTTATCCATGTCTGTACGAGATGGAAGATTGTAAGGCTTATTTAAACGAACTGACTGAAACGGCTCTATCCTTTTTGGAATGCTACTACGACGAGGCGGAATTCTTTAACACCTTTGCGCAGGAGATGGTGGTTCGCGGTAAATAATTGGCAAAGGAGCTCACTTTAGAGAAGGGTGTTATGGGAGAACGAAGAAAAATTACACTGTCCACGGGAGATTTTCCGGAGGATTTAAAGCACATGTCCAACGACGAATTGGACCTGCTGACATATGAAATAAGAGACTTTTTAATTGAACATGTATCGAAAACAGGAGGCCATCTGGCCTCCAATTTGGGAGTCGTAGAATTGACTATTGCGCTGCATACCGTGTTTGACAGCCCCAGAGATAAGATTATCTGGGATGTAGGGCATCAATCTTACGTTCATAAGATTTTGACAGGACGAGGGGATAAGTTTTCTTCTCTGCGGCAGTATGGCGGCATGAGCGGCTTCCCTAAGCGGGAAGAAAGCCCTCACGACTGTTTTGATACGGGCCACAGCAGCAATTCCATTTCTGCGGCGGCAGGCATAGCAGCAGCTCGAGATTTTCAAGGAGAAAACTTTGACGTAGTGGCGGTTATCGGGGATGGGGCCTTGACCGGAGGCTTAGCCTTTGAGGCTTTGAACAATGCGGGAGCATCTAAGTCTAAAATGATTATCATCATTAACGACAATGGGATGTCCATCTCTCAGAATATCGGCGGACTATCCCAGCATCTGAGCAACCTGCGGATGTCTTCCACCTATTTGGATATTAAGAAGCAGATTAAGAAAGCGCTGAAAGGCATTCCCCGGGTGGGAGAAAGCCTGTATGCCGGAGTGGAGCACCTACGGGATTCTATCAAATACGCGGTGGTAGAAGGCGCTCTTTTCGAGGAACTGGGGCTTAAATACATGGGGCCCTTTGACGGTCATAACATCGAAGATTTGACCACAGCCTTAATGTTGGCTCGGAATGTAGAGGGTCCAGTAGTCCTCCACGTGCTGACCAAAAAGGGGAAGGGGTATAAGAATTCGGAGAACAGTCCGGATAAGTTTCATGGAGTGGCTCCCTTTAATCCCACTACGGGACTTCCGCTTTCAACAGAGGATGGATTTTCCTATTCTCAGATATTTGGCAATAAGTTGATTCAGCTGGCTGCTAGAGAGGAAAGACTGGTAGCCATTAGTGCAGCCATGATTCACGGCACCGGTTTAAGCAAGTTTGCAGCCAGGTATCCTCAGCGAATGTTCGATGTGGGTATTGCCGAGGGTCATGCCGTATCTTTTGCTGCAGGGATTGCCGCAGGGGGATATCGGCCGGTGGTGGCCATCTATTCGACTTTTTTACAGCGGGCTTACGACCAGATGATGATTGACGTCTGCATGCAGAATCTGCCTGTTATTTTTGCCATCGATCGGGCTGGAAATGTCGGTGCCGATGGAGAAACCCATCACGGCGTTTTCGACCTCTCCTATTTAAGCCATATGCCCAACATGAAGGTGTTGGCTCCAGCAGATGGAACAGAACTGGCCCTGATGTTGGATTATGCACTGACTTTAAATGGCCCTTGTGCGATTCGTTATCCTCGAGGGGAGGCACCGGACCTGACCACTGTATACCAGGAGGATTATGGTCCGATAAACCGAAGCAAAGTAATTTTTTTCGGAGAGGAACTGATGATCTTGGCGGTGGGTAAGATGGTTTCTGTGGCCTATGAGGCCTGTGTACGCCTGCGGCAGCAGGGAGTTTCAGTAGGGCTGGTAAATGTGCGGAGCATTTGTCCCCTGGACGAAGAAGCCATTTTACAGATAGCTAAACAAGCCAAGCGATTGATGACGGTAGAGGACAATGTGCTCCAGGGCGGATTTGGTCAGCAGGCCGCCGGATTGCTGAGCAGAGAAGAGGTATTGCTTCCCTGCCGACATGTAGCCTGGCCCAATGTTTTTGTGGAACATGGCGATGACCGAGAGCTGTTTGGAAAATATAAATTAGATGTGGACGGTATATGCGAAAGGGTGCGTGACTTTATTGAAAGATAGACTTGATGTAATGCTGGTAGAAAAAGGCCTTTTTCCTTCCAGAGAAAAGGCTAAAGGAGCCATTATGGCGGGCATCGTCTATGTGGACGGACAGCGAGTAGATAAAGCGGGAACGCCGGTCAGCGATACCAGTGAATTTTTTGTGAAGGAAGATATTTGTCCTTATGTGAGCCGAGGCGGTTTGAAGCTGGAAAAGGCCTTGGAGGTTTTTGATTTCCAGCTGGAAGGTGCAGTCTGTGCTGACATCGGGGCATCCACTGGAGGCTTTACGGATTGTATGCTGAAAAACGGTGCGGCCAAGGTCTTTGCCATTGACGTGGGCTATGGGCAGCTGGCTTGGAAGCTGAGGAACGATCCGAAAGTGGTCAATATGGAAAAGGTCAACATCCGCTATTTGGATGTGGATACTGTCGGTCGAAATATGAACTTTATCAGTATTGACGTGTCGTTTATCTCTCTAAAGCTGGTTTTCCCTGTAGCTAGTCAGCTCTTGGCAGATACGGGCAGCATTGTCTGTCTGGTGAAACCTCAATTTGAAGCGGGAAAAGAGCAAGTAGGCAAGAAAGGCATTGTCCGGGATATCCGGGTCCATAAAGAAGTTCTGCGAAACGTGGCAGGCTATGCCAGAGAATGGGGCTTATATCCTCAGGCGTTGACTTTTTCTCCAGTAACTGGAGCTAAAGGAAACATCGAGTACCTGCTGCACTTAAAGAAGGTAGAAAGTGATTCTTTTACCGATGAAATGATTGAGCAGATTGCTGATTTGTCTCATCAGACTCTAGATTGAACCGTTGTTTTCAATTTGGTACTCCGGCAATACGTCTTTCAGCGGTATTGCCTACATAATAAAATAAAAAAGGAGAAGGTAACATGAAATTATCACAAAAAGTACAGGACATGCAATTTTCGCCTATCAGAAAATTCAATGCGTATGCTATTGAAGCGAAGGCGAAGGGTAAAAAGGTTTACCATCTGAATATCGGGCAGCCCGATATCAAGACTCCAAAAGCCTTTATGGATGCCATCAAGGGCTTTGACTCAGAGGTCCTGGCCTATGCAGAATCCGGCGGGCTGGTGCAGCTGCAAGATGCTATCGCCAACTATTTTAAACGCTTTGATATGGATATCCAAAGACAAGACGTGCTGATTACCAATGGCGGATCCGAGGCTCTGAATATGATCTATACCTGCATTTTGGATTATGGCGACGAAGTGCTGGTGCCGGAACCGTTCTATACGAATTACCAAACCTTTATTTCAGCAGCGGGAGGCAAAATTGTTCCGATTACTACCCAAGCGGAAGAGGGTTACCAATACGCTTATGGGGATCGAATTGAAAAGGCTATCACGGAGAAGACCAAAGCTATTTCCCTGGTTAACCCTGGAAACCCTACTGGCACGATTCTCAGCAGAGAAGAGATGCGTGTCATCGCCGACGTGGCGAAGAAGCATGACCTGTGGATTATAGCTGACGAGGTATACCGAGAATTTGCCTACGATGGACGGGAAATGACGTCCTTTGGTCAGTTGGAAGATATAAAGGAGCGGGTAATTATTGTGGATTCCGTTTCGAAGCGGTTTTCTGCCTGCGGTGCCCGAATTGGCTGCATCGTGTCCAAGAACCAAGAACTCATGTCCAATGCACTGAAGCTGGCTCAGGGTCGGCTGTGCTGCCCAACGCTGGATATGATTGGAGCTACCGCCTTATATGAGCTGGAACCTTCTTATTTTAACGAGGTACGGGTGGAATATGAGGGCAGAAGAGATGCGGCTTACGAGGAAATCATGAAGATTCCTGGAGTGGTTTGCCACAAGCCAGGCGGTGCCTTCTACATTATGGTTAAACTGCCGGTAGAAAGTTCAGAGGACTTCCTAGTATGGCTACTGACAGAATTTGAGGACCAAGGCGAGACTGTTATGTATGCGCCAATTCAAGGATTTTACGGCACGGCAGGTCTGGGCCGGGATGAACTGCGAATTGCTTATGTATTAAATAAAGAGGACCTGGTTCGAGGAGTGGAGCTGATTCGTCTGGGTCTGGAAAAGTATAAAGCCTTAGGATATAAATAAATCCGCCTGAAAGAAAAAGGAGTATAGAGAATATATGCAATTAACACCAATGATGCAGCAATATATGGAAATTAAACAAAATCATCAGGACTGTATTTTGTTCTTTAGGCTCGGCGATTTTTATGAAATGTTTTTTGAGGATGCCATTACGGCTTCCCGAGAAATGGAAATAACCTTGACGGGCAAAAACTGCGGTCAAGAGGAAAGGGCTCCCATGTGCGGAGTCCCTTTTCATTCCGTAGACACGTATATCGCTAAGCTGGTGGATAAGGGGTATAAGGTTGCCATCTGTGAGCAAGTAGAGGATCCTGCCACGGCAAAAGGTATCGTCAAGCGTGAAGTCGTACAGATTGTTACGCCGGGGACCATCATCAGCCAAACCATGCTTAATGAGAAGGAAAATAATTACCTGGCCTCTATCTATTTGAGAGAGGAAGGGGCGGGCATTTCCTACTGTGATATTTCCACCGGAGAGCTGCATACTACCAGCATCGAAGGCAGCGATACCTTGGAGATTCTTTTAAATGAGCTGGTGAAAATAAAAGCCAAAGAAGTTATTATTAATCAATCGGCGGAAAACTTTGTTTCTCTTGAAGAGATGAAGAAGATAACGGATGCATATTTTAACCCACTTCCAGAAAGTTACCATAATATAATTACAGCAAATGATGCTATATTAAAACAATTTCAGACAAAATCCCTGACTGGACTTGGGCTGGATGGAGCTGAGACTGCCTGCTTATCCTTGGGGGCGCTTTTAAGCTACCTCTTTGAAACTAGAAAGCATAGCTTGAGCCACATCACCCAAGTGATGGTGTACGATATTGGTTCTCACATGTCTTTAGACAAGTCTACTATCCGCAATTTAGAGATTACGGAAACCCTCTACGAGAAACGGGTTCAAGGGTCGCTTTTGGGCATTTTAGACAAAACCCACACCGCCATGGGTTCCAGAAAGATGAAGCAGTGGCTCAGGGAACCGCTGAACAGCAGCGGGCCCATCAATCAGCGGCTTGATGCGGTGGAAGCCTTGGGAGATCAGATTATTCTACGCAATAACATTAAGGAGTGCTTGAAAAAGGTCTACGATTTGGAGCGGCTGGCCGGACGAATCGCCTGCGGCAACGCCAACGGAAAAGATTTAATTGCCTTAGGCAATTCCCTCTTTATTCTTCCGGAATTGAAAGCGGAATTAGCTTCGGTGGATAATCCCTTGCTGGCCAGTTTAAATCAGGAGATAAGCATCCAGCTGATGGAAGTCTATGAACTGATTGAACAAGCGGTGGTAGAAGAACCTCCTTTTACGATTAAAGAGGGCGGTATCATCAAAGCAGGATTTTCCAAAGAGTTAGATGACTTACGCTTTTCCATCAAGGATGGGCAAACTTGGATTGCAGAGCTGGAAGGAAAAGAGCGGGAACGGACCGGGATTAAGAATCTGAAAGTCCGCTTCAATAAGGTCTTTGGCTATTATATCGAGATAACCAAATCTAATTTAGATATGGCACCGGAGGACTATATTCGGAAGCAGACTCTGGTCAACTGTGAACGCTTTATTACCCCGGAGCTGAAAGAGATGGAAAGTTTGGTCCTTCATGCTGAATCTAAGATTAACCAGATGGAATATGAGATTTTCGCAGAGCTTCGAAGCAGTATTCAAGAATACATTGGCCTGATTCAGAAGGCTTCCGGTGCAATTTCTACTATTGATGTACTTACTTCATTTGCCCACGTGTCTGCCGCCTTAGGTTATGTAAAGCCGGAGGTTAACGACAGTGGCCTTTTGAATATTCGCAACGGTCGGCACCCGGTCATTGAAGAAATGATTCGTGATGGAATCTTTGTCTCTAACGATGTATATGTTAACGACAGCGATGCCAGTATGCTGCTGATTACCGGACCGAACATGGCCGGAAAATCGACTTACATGCGACAAACTGCCCTGATTGTTCTTATGGCTCAGGCTGGCTGTTTTGTCCCTTGTGAAAGTGCTGCCATCGGGGTAGTTGATCGAATTTATACCAGAATTGGTGCATCTGATAATCTGGCTCAGGGACAGAGTACCTTTTTCGTGGAGATGAGTGAGCTGGCTTATATTTTAAACACCGCAACGGATAAGAGTCTGATTATTCTGGACGAAATCGGCCGAGGTACCAGCACCTATGACGGTCTTTCTATCGCCTGGGCGGTAGTAGAATACCTGTGCAACGAAAAAAATAAGATTCGCACGCTATTTGCTACCCACTACCATGAATTGACAGCCCTGGAGGAATTGGTTCCCGGGGTGAAAAATCTCAATGTAGATGTAGCGGAAGAAAATGGAAACATCGTCTTTCTGCACAAAATTGTCTCTGGCAGCGCCAGCAAAAGCTATGGGATTCACGTGGCGAAGATTGCCGGGGTTCCGAAAATGGTTCTGGAAGCAGCAGAAAATAAGCTGACTGGACTAGAAGGAGGGCAAGACGGCAGTCCACATCTGCTGGATGCAGGCAAAGAGCGGAAAGAAAGCAGCAAGGCTTTAGAGGGTTCAGACAGGAATAAGGCATTAGGAGATGTGGAAGAAATAGCCGAATCTTTAGAGCAGCTATCTGAAAGTCATAAAAAACAGCCGATAAAAGAGGACAAGTCGCAAGGAGAGCAGCTGTCTCTGTTTAGTTTTGCACCAAACCCGGTGATTCAGCGGCTGAAGAGCATTGATTTGATGAAGCTGGCTCCTTGGGAAGCCTTAAAGATATTGGCAGAATTGCAGGAGGCTGCAAATGATTAGAATTCTTGATAAAAATGTAGCAGATAAGATTGCCGCAGGAGAAGTGGTGGATCGGCCTTTATCCATCGTCAAGGAATTGGTGGAAAACTCCATCGATGCGGGAGCCACCAATATTACGGTGGAAATGCGAAATGGAGGGAAGACGTACATTCGGGTAACGGACAATGGCAGCGGTATCCCAGAAGATCAGGCAGAGCTGGCATTTTTACGCCATGCCACCAGTAAAATTGTCACGGATGAGGATTTAAGCCACATTCTGACTCTGGGGTTTAGAGGAGAAGCCTTATCTAGTATTGCAGCGGTATCCCGAGTGGAATTGATTTCTAAAACGGCTGATTCTAAAACCGGTTTTTCTTTAAAGATTCACGGCGGGGAAGTCTTTGAGAAGGTTGCTACCGGCTGCCCAGAGGGAACCACAATCATTGTTTCTGATTTATTCTATAACACGCCTGCCAGATTAAAATTTATGAAGAGTGATTCTACGGAAAGTACGTTAATCATTGACTTTATTTCTCGAATTGCTTTGGCCTATGCCCATATTAAAATCCGCCTGATCAACAATGGTACCATCTTATTTTCCACCAACGGAAAAGGGGACAAGTACAATAACATCCTTACCGTGTACAGTAAAGCGGTAGGGGATGGCCTTCTGTACGTGTACAGTGAACGGGAGGATATGAGGCTGGAAGGGTATATTTCCAGGCCGGATGTGAGCAAAACCAACAAAAAGCAGCAGCTGTTCTACGTCAATGGGCGGGTCATCAACAACCGAATCATGGATTTAGCTGTGCAGGATGGTTATACTGAGCGGCTCTTTGAAGGACGCTATCCGGTGGCCTATTTGTTTTTTACCATCCAGCCGGAACTGGTAGATGTGAATATTCACCCAAACAAGAAAGAGGTTCGATTCCATCGAGATTTAGAGGTACGGAACTTTATCGCCCAGGCCATCAAGAGCGGTTTGCTGTCTCAGCAGGCTATTCCTCAGGTAAAAGGCGGTCAAGTGATGAAAGAAGGGGCAAGTGGGTTACTGAATCGCATTGCTGCGGCAGAGGCGAAAATACAGGGTGAGGTAAAATCTAGCCCTTCGTCTTCCCAGCTGATTTCGAGAGGAGAAAAGCCGCCCCTTCAAGGAAGTCTTGGGGCGGGAGGAAACGCCACGGGGGAAGAGAGCGCAACCCTTCAGCAAAAAATTCAGCAAGCGCAGGTAAATGACCAGGTAATCCAGGTTTTAAAAGAAAACAAACAGCAACTCCTGCAAAGTGAAAAGCAACAAGAACAAGTAGACATAAAAAATATATTGTCAACCTTGGCGCGAGAACAGGAAGAACAGAATTATGCTGTTGGGATTACCCCTCCTAGAGAAGCCTTGACCGAAAAGACACAAAAGGAGCAGAATGCAGCATTTTTTAGAGAACTGCAATTAACTGGAACCATTTTCAACACCTATATTACGGCGGTAGAAGGAGACTGTTTCTACTTAATAGACCAACATGCAGCTCATGAACGGATTTTCTATGAAAAACTGCTGGGGCAATACCGCCAAGAAGAAAAGCTTCGACAAGGTATTTTGACGCCTCTGGTGGTAGAGGTGCCTTATACCATTAAATCCGCTGAAAAGTCTTGGGTACATATTCTGCGGAGTATGGGTTTTGACATAGAGCCTTTCGGCTTAAAAGCTTATGTGGTGAAAGAAATCCCCGCCTTTATGGAGTTGTCCGAAGGAGAAAACTTGGTCAATTATTTCCTGGAAAATATAGAGGAAGATGTAGATATTAAAAATCAGGCCAAGGTGGATCGAATTATCATGCGGTCTTGCAAGTCGGCGGTTAAGGCCAATGATGTTCTTTCCCCGGCAGAATGCCGTCAGCTGATAGAGGATCTAGCCCTGTGCGAAAACCCGTATTCTTGTCCTCACGGCCGTCCGACCTTTATAAAAATGACAAAATACGAAATCGAAAAAATGTTTAAGCGGGTGTAAAATCTCCTTGCTGAAAAATATAGGTGAAATGGACAATGAAGAAAGAAATAATCATTATTGCAGGTCCCACTGCGGTGGGCAAGACTAAATATGCCATAGAAGCGGCTAAAGCTTTAGACGGAGAGGTTGTCTCTTCGGATTCCATGCAGCTCTATCAATTCATGGATATCGGCAGCGCCAAGCCCACCAAGGAGGAGCGAGCGCAGATTCGGCATTATCTGGTGGATGAAGTGGATCCCAGAGAGGCTTTTTCTGTAGCAGAATATCAACGGCGGGCCAAGGCAGCCATCCAGGATATCTTTTCTCGAGGAAAGACGCCAGTTGTATCTGGAGGCACCGGTCTCTATGTGAACTCTTTGATTTATGATATGGATTTTTCAGCACCCCCGGCTTCTCAGGAATACCGTCATCAGCTGGAGCAGCTGGCTTCCAGCCAGGGCAAGGAATATCTGCACCGGCTTCTGGAAGAAAAAGACCCTCAGGGGGCTGAGCGAATTCATCCCAACAATGTGAAAAAGGTCATTCGGGCTTTGGAAGTGGCGGAGCATGCAGGGACAGGTATCAAGTCCTTTGAACAGTCCTTTGTTCCCACTAAAGATTATACCTGCTGTCTTTTAGGCCTTTGCCGTCAGCGGGAAGAGTTGTATGGGCGCATCGACCAACGAGTCGACCTGCTTTTGGATATGGGGTTGGTAGAGGAAGTTCGCGGTTTGCTGTCCATGGGTCTAACGCCAGAGAATATTTCTATGAAGGGCATCGGCTACAAGGAAATCATGGGTTACCTCCAAGGGGAATACGACCTGGAGCAGGCCGTCTATCTAGTGAAGCGGAATACCCGGCATTACGCCAAAAGGCAGATGACTTGGTTTAAACGGTATGAGGACATGACTTGGTTCGACCTTTCTTCCTATGCAGATGACGAGCTGGCAATAAAGGAGATGATCATATGGCTGAGCAAAAACAGATAAAAATTCAGAATAAGATGGGAAAGCCCGAGAATATTCTCAAAAAAGAGCAGGATATATTTGACCAGTGCAAGGCACTGGAAGAGGAACTGCCAACCTTTATGAACGGATTTTTCGCTTATTTGCGGGGCAGCGTTCTGCCCATGACTCGGTTGGCCTATCTGACGGATATCAAGTTTTTTTGCAGTTATCTAATGGATTCTGGTATGTTCCAGGTGAAGGCTGTTCGGGGATTGTCAGCTCAAGACTTTGAAGCGATTCGGGCCAGAGATATTAACATATTTTTGGATTTTGCCAGACGATATGAAAAAGAACGGCAGGACAGCATCTACATCTATGAAAACACCAATCGTTCTTTGGCTAGAAAAAAGTCCTCTCTATCGGTGCTCTTTAAGTATCTGTTTCGGGACGAGATTCTCTCTAAAAACATTACAGATGGTCTGGACCCCATCCGGGTGCCAAAACCGGGGGAACGAGAGATCAAGGCACTTACTGACGAAGAAGTCCAGCTGATGCTGGGGACGGTTTCTGACGGCAGAGGTATGACAAAAAAACAGCTGGAATTTTGGAAAAAGACAAAAAAGCGCGATAAGGCCATTTTAGTTTTATTCATAACTTATGGGTTACGGTTATCGGAGCTTCAGCAGCTCAACGTAGACTCCTTCAACTTTGATCGAGGAGAGTTCAAGATTTACAGAAAACGGGGCAAAGAATCCATCATGCCCATCAACCAGTCCTGTCAGCTGGTTATTCAGGACTACTTAACTCAGGAACGAGCTTCAGACGAGAAACTAGACGAAGAGAATAGAGGGGCGCTATTTCTTTCCCTTCAAGGCCGGCGGATGACGGAGCGGCAGATTCGGGAGCTGGTGAAAAAATACACCGCCTATGCCCTGAAGACCTCTCAAAAAAGTGGCTATAGCCCGCACAAGCTTCGGGCTACGGCGGCCACCAGTCTAATTGGGCGAGGGGAGGACATTTACGACGTCCAGGTGCTGTTGGATCACGAAAATGTGACCACCACCCAGCTGTATGCAAAACATAAGGAGAATGTAAAGCGCGATTTGGTCAATAATATGGAATGGGAGCTGGAGCGCACAGGCAAACGATAATAAGCGATTCTGTTTACTATAAAAATATTATGAAATACACAGAGGAAGGGCTGAATTTTATATGCAAAAGAATACATATGACTTGTTGACAACGAAAATGGGCATTGCTCCGGCGGTGCTGAAATTGATAGATGAATCCGAAAAAAAAGTAGCACCTTTATATGAGGAACTGGACGATATCATGGCCTTTAATCAATATAAGGTGCTGGAAGCTTTTCAAAAAAATAAAATTAGCGATATGCACTTTAGCTGGAATACGGGCTACGGCTATGATGATCCTGGACGGGAAGCCATGGAAAAGGTTTACTGTGATATTTTTAAGACAGAGGCGTCATTGGTACGACCTTTGATTGTAAATGGGACCCATGCTCTGACGTTGACCTTGACCGGTATTTTACGGCCGGGAGATGAGCTGATTTATTGCACAGGTGCACCCTACGACACCTTGGAGGAGGTTATCGGCCTACGGGGAGAGGGAAAAGGATCTTTAAAAGAATTCGGCATTACCTATAAGCAGGTGGAACTTAATGCTCATGGCCGTATCGATTTGGAGGCTTTGGGACAGGCTATTAATGAACATACCCGCATTGTAACGGTTCAGCGGGCTACAGGCTATGGCTGGCGTCGTGCCATTACCATCCCTGAGATTGAAGAATGGGCTTCTTTCGTTCATGGAATCCGGCCAGACATTGTCTGCATGGTGGATAACTGCTACGGAGAATTTTTAGACACCAAAGAGCCGACAGAGGTAGGAGCGGATATTATAGCTGGTTCGCTGATTAAAAACCCTGGTGGTGGATTAGCTTTAGCAGGAGGTTATATAACGGGCAGAGCAAATTTGGTGGAAAATATCGCCTATCGAATGACGTCTCCAGGGATTGGCGGGGAATGCGGCCTCATGTTCGGTCAGACTAGAACCATGCTCCAAGGATTGTTTCTGGCACCTAAGACCGTGAATGGAGCGGTGAAAGGCGCTATTCTCTGTGCGCAGGCATTTGAGAGCTTGGGCTATGAAGTCTGCCCACGGCCAGAGGAAAAGCGCAGTGATATTATTGAAGCAGTAAAATTGAACACTCCGGAAGCCATGTGTGCCTTTGCAGAAGGCATCCAGTCGGCGGCACCCATTGATTCCCATGTAAAACCAGTGCCTTGGGCTATGCCAGGCTATGACAGTCAGGTCATTATGGCTGCCGGCGCTTTTGTTCAAGGGTCTTCCATCGAACTAAGCGCAGACGGGCCGCTGCGGGAACCCTATATCATTTATTTTCAGGGAGGGCTGACTTATGAACATTCAAAGTTCGGTGTAATCCAGGCCCTTCAAGCCCTTTATGAGAAGAATTTGCTGAAAAATCTATAAATCTATAGCAGGGGAGTGAGACTGTTGAAGGTTGTTACGGATAGAAAAGAACAGGCAAAAATTAGAATTAAACGGATTGTAACCCTTGCTAAGTTATTGCTGCTGCTGGCATTAGTGGTGGGGCTTTCGTTGTATATCGTGTTTTTTCAGCGGGAATTTATCAGTCAGTTTAACAGCCTGGAGAATGTCCGGATTTATTTGCAAAAATACCAGACGGCCAGTGTGTTGGCTTATATTGGCATACAGGTTTTACAGATTGTAATCTGCATCATTCCTGGACAGGCTATGCAATTTGCCGCCGGTTATGTCTATGCTTTCTGGTTTGGCTATTTGTATTCCATTATCGGAGCAGCGCTAGGTACGGTGATTACCTTTTATCTGGCCAGGTTCTTGGGACGAGATGCTCTCTACTTGATTTTCGATGAAAAAAAGGTATCTAAGTTTATTGATCGGCTAAACAGCAAACGCGCGTTTATTTTAGTATTTGTCATCTTTTTAATACCCGGCCTGCCAAAGGATCTTTTTACCTATGCTGCGGGGGTCTCGGAAATGAAGCTAAAGGTTTTTTTGATTATCAGCTTGGTTGGCAGGACTCCAGCCATGATGTCGTCTATCATGATTGGCAGTATGTTTAACAAAGGCAGTTATGTGGGCATCGTGATTCTGGCCTTGCTGATGACGGGGCTCTTTCTCTGGGGCGCGAAGAATCATGATAAGTTGACCAAACTCATGGATCAGTGGTATAAGAAGCTGATTCACCTGTGAGGCAGGGCTATATTCAGCAGATTATAATCATAAGAAGTCATTGGAGATAAGTTTAAATAGAAAAAATAATAAACTGATGGGAACCCGTCCAGTAATGGCCGGCGTTCTTTTTTTGTGCAGAAAATGTAGGGACTTTTTACATATATTGATTGGGGGTGAGAAAGTGGGGGGGAAGAGGAAGAAAATAAAATTACTTTGCTTTTATAATAAAAAGTAGAACAAATGTTTATAATAAAGATTGACAAAGAACATAAATTCGTATATTATGACTTTGTAAACATAAGTTCTTAAAATAGGAGGGGTTGTTATGAGGAGCAGGAAATATCGGATTAAATCCAAATTTAGATTTACTACAGCGATTGCTGTCACGTTTATTCTATTGGGTTTTATGACCAATACGGTTCTGGGGTTAAATGATGCCAGCAGCCTAACTAGATTGCAGCCACCCATAGAAGTTCAGATTGCACCGGGAGACTCCTTATGGGCCTTGGCTTCTGAATATGGACCGGATCATACAGATATCCGGGAAGTAATCAATGATATATGCAAGTTAAATCAAATCGCAGCAGAGCATCTTTATCCAGGTCAGATGATTCTTATTCCAGATTATAGCTGATTGATTTTTGAATTTGATTCTTGGATTTCAGCAGCTCGTTTCTTTAGCGGAACTTTCTTCATAGACTTAGAAGCGCAGGCATGGGCACATCGACCACAACGAATACATTCTAAATCATTGAGTCCTTGAGCGGGATTCACAGTCATTTTGCAGACAGCCTGACAGGCTCCGCAGTTTGTGCACCCATCTCCACAGGTTTTATATTTAATAAGTGAGACTGGATTGAACAAAGAGTAGATTGCACCGAGAGGGCAGATGTATTTGCAGAAGGGGCGATATATTACCAGACAAGCGACTATGGTTAGAACCAACAGCAGGTTCTTCCAGGCGTAAAGCCATCCTACGGTCTCTTGTAAACCTTTGTTCGTTAAAACTAAAGGCCAACCGCCTTCTAACGTTCCGGCTGGGCAAATAAGCTTACAGAAATAAGGCGCACCCTGGCCAATGATATCTACTACAAACAATGGCATGAGGATGACGAAAATGACTAAGACCACATATTTCACATATCTTAGCTGTCGGTCGCCTCTAAAAGTCCGTACTTTTTTGAAAAAAGGAATCTTATATAACAACTCCTGAAAAAGGCCGAAAGGACACAGCCAACCACAGGCAAAACGCCCCATAAAGGCACCTACAGCGATTAGAAATCCCACTACATAAAAAGAAAACTTAAATTCGTAGCTGCCGATGACGGCCTGCAGTGCTCCAATGGGGCAGGAGCCTATGGCTCCCGGGCAGGAATAGCAATTCAGCCCGGGAACGCAAACATTTTTTAATTTGCCTTGGTAAATCTTTCCCTGAACAAAGCCGATGAGAAAGCTATTGGTAATCAGTGCCCATAGCACCTGAACTTTAAATCTAAAAAAATCATTATTTTTTCTTTTTTTATCCAATGCCTATACACTCCAAACATATGTTAATAGCTTTTTCAAACAAAACAGCCGTTTCTCCACGAAAAATTCCAAAGCCCATAAAGCAAAGGCCCATCAGTATAAGGAATACAGAAAAAAAAGTATGTTGTTTTCTTTTTAACATAATATTAAAATCCTTTCTGTGCACAAACGTTCTTATAGAATGGGCTTTTTCCTAACTTCTAGTACCGTCTGCGCAGCTGTCAGCTACCTAAGTTTTTCTGTTCCGTTTCGATAACCTTCAGCCATTCGCTTTTGTTCCGCGACCCTAGATAGGTTTCTCCTACGATATTGCCATCTTTATCAACAAAGAACGTCTGAGGAACAGAGCTTATATCCTTTAAAAGGCCGGTCCGAAGTACATCGTCTGGTAGCAGTACCATGTATTCTGCTTTTGTGGATTCAATGATCTTATTTAATTTGTCCATTTTGCTGGAATCGATTTTTCCATCTTCATTAACATCTAGCACGATACCAATAACATTCACTTTTTTATCGGCCATTTCCTTGTATACTTCATTTAATTCCGGAATTTCCTCGATACAAGGGGAGCACCAGGTAGTGAAAACATTAACTAAAGTTAAATCATAGTTGCTAAAGATGTCCTTCGTTACTGTATTTCCAGCCAAGTCCTGGGCTTTGAAGTCACCTACGGAGGTGGCAGTTTTAGACGCTACAGGCTGTATAGTATCTTGAACGCCCAGCGTGTTTGTGCCGCCATCTTTTTCTTTGTCCAGCTGCATATCGGTAGCAGGCTGGGAACACCCACTGAGCATAGACAAAGTCAATAGTGCGGCCAATCCTAATAAAAATAATCGTTTCATGTGTTCATTCTCCTTCAAATCATTTCAAATCGTTTTGGTTTGATTTATTTTGTCTGTTCATATATAACACATATGAGTACAAAGGGCTGTAAGGCTGACTAGTCGCCATGCGTATTAGACTTAGTATAAATATATATGAACATTGTACTAAATTGGACCTTCATATGAAAGGTTTTGTTGTTAGTATTTGATAAAAATAAGGATTTAAAGGTTTTTTAATAAAATAAAAATAGTAATATCTGACACCGGAGAGAAGCTTGAAAAGAAGGTCGTTATATATTTATTGCTACAAAGAAAAATGATATGAATTTAATTATTGTTTAAATATCACATTGACATTTATCAATATGGTGCATATAATGTGTGTACGATACATTGATGATTATCTATGTATATTGAAAACTAGATAGAACTAAAGTGTTACCTGGTGATTTTTAAGTATGTATTGAAGGAATAACTTATTAAAATCAGTTGACATTGTTAAGCGTATTAAAAGATTATTTTGGAGGTAGATTCTTGGCGATTGATTACAAAAGATATGCATTAATGATGAAAGCATTGGGGGATGAAACAAGATTGAAAATCTTTTATATGCTTACAAAAGGCGAACTGTGTGCTTGTAATGTTCTTGAAGAATTTAATATTACCCAGCCGACATTATCCTATCATATGAAAATCCTCTGTGATTGTGGATTGGTCAACGGAAGACGCGATGGAATATGGATGAAATACACTATTAATAAAGAAGCTTATTATTATTTAAAAGACTTTATAGATAATGTAAATCCATCTAACTTTGATATTTGCTCTAATTGTTAAATTTGAAAAGAATGTCAGAGAATTAAAAGAAAAGATGATAAAAAAGGAGATAGAATTATGAAAAAGATGATTATTTTTGATCCTGCTATGTGCTGTTCCACCGGGGTTTGTGGCCCAAGTGTTAATCCAGAATTACTTCGAGTAGCAACTACTTTAAATAAACTAAATAATAAAGGGATTATCGTTGATCGATATAATTTAGCAAGTAGCCCTCAGGCATTTGTAGATAATAGCACAATAAATACCTTAATAAATAGTGAAGGTATAGATATACTTCCAGTGACAATTTTAGATAATGAAGTAGTTAAAATTAAAGAATATCCTTCAAATAACGAATTTTGTGAAATGCTAGAACTTCCATTAGATACACTAAAGTCTACCGTAAAGGCTAAACCAGGCTGTGGATGTAAGGGAGGATGCTGTCAATGATCTTTGATCCTAACAAAATAAATTTAACTAAATATTTATTTTTTACTGGAAAAGGTGGAGTAGGGAAGACCTCTACAGCTTGTGCGACGGCTATCGCTTTAGCAGATCAGGGAAAACGTATCATGCTAGTGAGTACAGATCCAGCCTCAAATCTGCAAGATGTTTTTAATACTGAGTTAAACAATAAAGGGGTTCCGATAAAAGGAGTTCGCAATCTAGTAGTTGCAAACTTTAACCCTGAAGATGCAGCTAATGAATATAAGGAAAGCGTTATAGGCCCTTTTAGAGGTAAGCTCCCCGAGGTGGTTATAAAGAATATGGAGGAACAACTTTCTGGTTCTTGTACGGTCGAAATAGCAGCCTTTAACGAATTCTCAACTTTTATTACTGATGAAAAGGTAAAACGCGATTTCGATCACGTTATATTTGATACAGCACCGACGGGCCATACGCTTCGAATGCTACAACTCCCTTCCGCTTGGAGTAGCTTTATTAGTAAAAGTACTCATGGAGCATCTTGTTTAGGTCAATTGGCAGGGCTTGAAGAGAAAAAGGAAGTCTATAAAAATGCTGTTAAAATACTTGGTGATAAGAACTTGACTACGTTAATATTAGTTTCAAGGCCAGAGAATGCCCCGTTAAAAGAAGCTGAGAGAGCTTCGAAAGAATTACAGGATATTGGAGTTCACAACCAAATTCTCGTTATTAATGGGATGCTTAAAGAAGCTAACGATAGCTTATCTCAAGATATATTTCATAAACAACAAAGAGCGCTACAAGATATACCAGAACATTTAAGAGACTTAACTTCTTTTGAGATTCCCTTAAGACCTTATAACGTAACAGGGCTTGAAAATGTAAGAGCATTTTTTAAGGAAGACAATATTAAATGCAGTAGTGAAAAATTGCAAGTTAATGAAATACCTATGCTAAAAACAGTTGTAGAAGATTTATATACATCTAAAAAAAAGGTTATTTTTACAATGGGTAAGGGCGGTGTTGGCAAAACAACAATAGCCGCGGCTATTGCTTTAGGATTAGCAAATAAAGGGGTGAAAGTACATCTTACCACTACTGACCCCGCAGATCATTTAAAACTTGTTTTGGATGAAAGCTATGGCATTACTTTAAGTAACATAGATGAGAAAAAGGAACTAGATAAGTATAAAGAAGAAGTTTTATCAAAAGCAAGAGAAATGATGAGTGAAGAAGATCTTGAATATGTGGAAGAAGATCTGAGATCTCCTTGTACACAAGAAATTGCTGTTTTTAGAGCTTTTGCAGAAATCGTTGAGAAGTCAGAAAATGAAATTGTTGTTATAGATACCGCACCAACAGGGCATACGCTATTATTATTAGATTCTACAGAAAGTTATAATAGAGAGATACAGCGAGCCCAGGGAGATATACCGGAATCGATTAAAAAGCTTCTGCCAAAGCTCAGAAATGAGCGGGAGACAGAGGTAGTCATTGTAACCTTGGCAGAAACGACACCAGTTTATGAAGCTAAACGGCTAGATGAGGACTTAGAACGTGCTGGAATAAAGAGTAAGTGGTGGGTTATTAATGCAAGTTTATTTGCCACAGATACTACGAATGAGATTCTAAAAGCCAAAGCAAGTCATGAAATAACCTGGATAAATAAAGTTAGTGAAATTTCTAACGGCAGTTTTGCAGTTGTTTCGTGGAAAAGTGAAGAAATTAAAGATGAGAAGCTTTTAGCTTTATTAAAATAGAAAAGATGGTCTTTGAAAATACCCCTTATTAAAGAATTTCAGTTGACAGAACCTATGAGCATAAGTTTAAATAACGGTTGTTTGTCTATTAACTCCACACAACTATTCCTAAAATTAATATTTTAGGAATAGTTGTGTGGCGCAATTTGGGTTTATATTAGTACTTTTATAAATTATCATTAATTTCTATACTTCACTCGTACTCGCCCTTTACATATTGTACACGAATTCCTATTACGCAAATAATCTTTTATGCGCCTATTAATCGGGTATATATAAGTTTTATTACATATAGGACAAATCCACCAAGCTCTTTTTTTAGATGCTGGCAATTCATACCTTGGATTCATGCGTAAAGTGTTATTCTGAAACTTCCATTCTCTATCTATAAGTTCTGTATATAATGCTTTTAATGATGTTTTTTCCGGTATCGCAATCTTTCCACTATAGTATGGACAGGAAGCTTGTTTATGAAATCTTGCAAATGGACTTGCAATAAAGATATCTCCACAGTCTTCGCATTTCCAACTGATAGTAGCCTGCATCTCTACAGATAAATAGTCCTTATCATAAATAGCTTCTTTATACAGCTTCTCTGAATATTGCATGTCAAATCTGCTATTATTGAAACCTACACTAAACATCAAATCCCAATTTAGCTTTTTGTATTTTTAATCCAAATCATATTCATAAATTGGATTTATAAGTTTTAATATTGATACAATAGCATTATTATACCCTGACATTTTTTCTATCTCTTTTTCATCTGAAATTTCTTCCTTTTCAAACTGTATTCCGATTTTTTTAACTACTTCAAGGTATTTGCTTACAAATTCATCTTCACCCATTATTTTAATATCTACTAACATTTCGTTATAAGCTAACCGTTCACCCTCATCATTTTTTTTAGATTCTATTTTATCAAATATACTGTTGGTAATTGTAAATTGTATTTTTCTCTCAATGATATCTGCTATGCTGAACTGGATTATTTTTTTATCATTTAACATAAATGTACTTCTCTCCTTTATTCAAATTTATTTTAATATCCTTTCGCTAAATTAAATACAGATGAAAACTGATTCCCTTCTGCATTTAAACATAATGGGAAGTTTACAAATACGTATTCTCACATTACTGAAGATCAACGACTTAACTATTTCAATAACCTTTTAATAGCCTAAATGGCTTATATATAGGTGAAATAGTCTGTACTAATTATTCCCTTATTAATTTCTAATGAGATTACATCTTCATATTCGGCTTTCTTTTGAAAATCAAAATTTGATACCAAAGTTCCCAAATCTAAACCTGTAAGTTTTCTAAGATAGACTATGTTTGTTCCCTTATTTAACATATTTAAAATTGCTGTTATTTTATAACTTTCAGGTGGATATATGTATTTATCTTTCTTGCCCCCAGGCTTTTGCTTTAACATTTCGTTTATACCAAGCTCGGCATATGTTTTAAGAAACGATGAACTTACCATAGAAGCAACTATATTTTTCCTCTCTTTTACTACATCATATAAAAAATGAAACAACTTATCATTTTCTGAATATATCTTACTATATTCTTTTTCTGCAAAATCAATAGTTTCTATTATTTCATTTCTAAGGCTATTAGGTACTTTAATAGTTATTCCATTATACTCTATGTTTCTAGTAACACCATCTTTGATATTGTACACCTGAAGTTCGAGCATCTCATTTGGCTTTAATACTTATTTGTTGGAACTTCTTATAATTGCTACAACCTCTTTGTCCGTCATAAACATTAGGTGAATCTTTAACAGTAGTAAGTTTAATATCAACGTGCTAATTAATGAATTATGGATGGCTTTATTCTTTAATTAAAAGCGCTTATTTCGTTTCCATTCATTAATTGTCCATATAATACCGAATACTAAGAAGATAAAAACTACCATTGGAAAACTATATCTAATATGTACAGTAACACATTGAGTAGCACGCCATTTCTGCTTCTCTTTGACTCATTTTCAGCCGCCATATATGAAACTTTTAGCTTCGTTGCCTCTTTATGGTGCTGAAATGAGTTGGTATTATATATATAGCTAAGTAAATTATGGGTTTCTATTGGAACGTGTGGAGCAAAAAACAGATTTTCCAAATACAAATCATTGCGAATAACTTCGTTCATATCTTTGGTTATTTCCAGATTAATGATTTGTGACAAATATATGGTTAGTTTAATAGCCTCAAGTATAATTCCGTTGTATAGAGGAATATCAACATCATCTGGATTGTAGTTTGTAATAACGCTTGCACCATCTTGCGGATAGTACTGATAGGTTTCTGTGGTGCTAATGTTTTCGAGTGGTGATGGCAATTCTCTTGTGCCGATTAGATTGCAAAAATAATCTGAAACATCGTTAATTTCATTTGATAACACGAGTGTATTATGAATAAAAGAATAATCCTCCGGCACAAATTTTTCTCCGATTATTTCGGAAAAGAAGCTGCTGACATTATTATATATTATCTCTGATATTTTATCGTTGGAGGGCGTTGTGCTTTCTTGCCCAAAGTATTGATATCCATTAATGGTCAATAGATTATAGTTGCCCTTCTTACCGAAAACATCATCTTTTTTTAGTGTACTCCCTGTTTCAAAATCAATGACCTCAAAAGTTATTATTAAAGTTCTATTCACTGAAAATATAACAGGATCAATTTTAAAGTATAATGAATCCGCTAAAACGGATTGAGCGTGGAGCAGTTTAATGCAAAATCCCGTACGCTCTATTATTTCATCAAAGTCATCTAGTGTATGCTTTTTTTTGATGGGTTCAAATGAAAAGGCGGTATTTTGTTGAATATAGTCACATTTCGCACTTAATTTTAACGTTCCTTTGGATGATATAAGTTTGTCATCCATCAACATATAGGTCAGATTATGTTTATCCAATAATGTATCTAAGTCTGGTTTTTGCTTAAATGATAGTTTGGATTTAGAATATTTTGTTGTTTCGTATGCACTCATAAAGACAATTGTGTCGCTCACCGAAACACCCCCTCATTATTTTTCTTAAAGTGTATATAATATGAATTTCCCATTATTGCTATTAAGCTCACATAAAATCAATGAACAAGTGACTTGCACGTTTCTACAATATCCACAATTATTATATATGATTAAGTAAATAATTTCCACTTATTCAAAATGTTTTTATTGAAAATTAAAAAGTATATACAAATGGATAAAAAAATGAATCTAAATTGTAAATCCCTGTACAAAAAAGCACTAAACCCAACTCCCCTTACAATTACTTTATCGTAAGGATATTTGAGTTTAGTACTGAAACTTTAGGTTATTTACACTTCCTCTTTGCTAATTATCGTTATAGCCGTTCTTAATTGTATTAAAACACATCTTCCAGTACTGTTCTCTTTCCAGTATTTTTTTTGGGTCATAAGATAATCCAAAATATTCTATAAGTGTGTATGTGAAGTACTCTTCAAAGTATTCGGATCCTTTTTCATTGTAAAGAGCAATCAACTTTTTATTACAACCGTGCTTGGAATCCAAATAATTGCCCCAGCGTTGTGCAACACCTTCTTCACCTGTTGCCGACCCAATATATAGTTTTCCATTCTTCGTATCCGTCAAGCAATAAATCCCGGTTACCTTTTTCATCGCCTCGTAATAGTTAGGCATAATTTTTCCGTTGAAAACATCCTCTAATTTTCTAAATGGCAACTGAAAAAGCAATGTAAGATAGTATTACTAACTTCTGATAATTGATATAATCATTATATAACGCCGACTTTTTTGTCGCATTTATAACTAAAAATAGCCGTTACTATTAATTAATCTAATATAACAATACTTCAAGATATCACATATTTCAACAAATTAATAACTAAGTCGTAAATTAGATACAATTTATTTATCGATTTTGATCTCAAGCAATGCTTGATTTAAGTAAAATATTAATTATTCTTAAAGTTCTTCAAAAAAGTACTAAATTCTATCACTAAATCTATGATAAAGTACGACTAAATGAAAAAAGTACTAAACTCGAATAACCTTGCAATCACTTTATTGTAAGGTTATTTTAATTTAGTACTAAAACTTTCAGTATAATTCCAATTTACAATCATGTCCAGAGTTATTGCAATCTAATATAATTTCTATAATTTGCAGGATAATGTCATTGCCAAGGCACGCTTTACTCTTGTTATAATTTATCCATTTTAGTAGTATCGGCTCTTCATATGAATGAGCACCAAAATCACCACGCAACAAATCATTGAAAGCATTAAAATTATGCCCTGTTTTCCAATCTAGATTCTTTGTAAGTAATTTATCTATTTCACAAAAGAATCCATCTAAATTACTAAAATTATTGCCATCTATAATAAAGCTCTTCATTATTTTCCCCTTTGCAATTCTACAGTAATGAGCTGCCCATCTAAACAACTGCGGAGCTCAATTTAGTGCTAAACCTTTCAGTTATTTTTAGAATACCACCTTAATTCTCGCATATCCAAATATATCGTGCAAAATCCCCTTTAATTGTTTTTTCTGCTCGGCAATAATCAACAATCTTTAATTGTTCTTCACATAACTTCTCTTTAATATCTGTTGCCGTAACGATAATCATCCGCTTTGCAATATGCCTGGCGTGCTTGATGATATCCCATTGCTTTTCTTCATCATAATGGCTAAAGTTATTATACGGTAAATCAATAATCACGGCATCGTAATATTCCGTGATCGTTTTCATGTCGCCTGTTGTTATTTTCGCATGATATTGATAGTGGCTTAAATTTTGACGGGCTAACTCGGCAACTTTAGGGCTAATCTCCCAGCCGCATATATTATATCCTGCAAAAACGCCCTCTAAGATGACCGTCCCTACCCCACAGCAGGCATCTATTAAGCGCTTTGAGGTGTCCCCTCTGCTAGCTGCATTGATAAGAACCTTCCCCATCTCTCCTCCTAATGCACTGGAAAAGGAGTAAGGCTTTTGCTTGTGGGAACGCCACTTGTAATTGTTTTGCTTTAAATAACCAAAGTACCAATAGTCTTGATAATAGGTAATACTTAACATGCTTTTAGGGGATTTAAACGAAGGGTATCCATATATGCGCAGGCCCACTTCTTTCGATAGCTTTTTACCTTGTCCAATATTAGGATCTCTGTTATACATGGGAACATATTTAACCATAAATTCACTGGCTCTAAAGTCTTCTGTCATAATGCGTTCTAGTATTTCATTAAAAGTTTTTTCCTTATATATAACCTTTATTCTATTCTTTAGAAAAGGGCTAACAGAAGGATCAACCTCTTTGTTTGTGAACAGCACTTTATCTTCGAACTTCTCATCAAAGAGCGCCGAAACTTCGAAGGCACATAAATTGTAATCCTGCACATTATAGTTTACATTGTAAATATATTGATCGTTATTCATCGTTAATCTCCACATGGCTCATGCCCTGTTATCTTTATTGATTTTCAAATTTTACTACAACACTCATAATTATTATATAGGATTAAAAGATTAATTTCCATATATTATAAGAGGATGGCTCATGCCATCCTCTTATAATATTAGACCTATTCTTCTTCTTCGCTCCAGCTGAAGCAATTCTTTCGGCCAAAATTTTAAAACTTGTTTTTTACTTCTTCCTTTGTCTCTGGCGTAAGTAGAAGTGGCCCAAATGGATCAGTGTTATTTTGCAAGATAGAAACATTGACAATGTCTATACTTTTGGCTGTGTAGAACACGGCAATCAGCTTCTTAGCTTTAGATAATTCAAGATCGGTTTTCATGTCTTTGGCTAGCAGCTGATAAAGCTCCTTCATGGAACCAATTTTTAGGTCAGATTTCTGTTTAATCATTGCCCCAAGAAAGGCCTTCTGCACTTCTATACGTCCAAGATCTCCTTCCAGATAGCCTTTTCTGTAACGAATCAGCATTTCTGCTTTCTCGCCGTCAAGAACCTGCTTCCCTTCCTCAAGATTGATAGACAGATTTTGATAAGGATCTTCGTATACCATTTTCATAGGCACGTCAAATTCTACGCCACCCAGTGCATCCACTAAATCTCGGAAGTTTCCAGTATCAAGTTTGATATAATTATCAATCTCAACTCCCAGCATTTCTTTCACTTTCTCTATGACCGCTTCTGGCGGATTTTCACTTGCATAACCGGAGAGTTTTCGCTGAGCAAGCCCATAATGCCCATCATCAGGCAAAACTTCTAAATCCCTTGGGAGAAAAGCAATGTTTACTTCGTTCCTGTCGTTGTTATACCCCAGCAGAAGAAAGGTGTCTGGAATGGCGGTGCCTTCTCCGCTGCATATTACCAGAACGTTGGCTTGATCATCTTCTAACTGCTCCGCTAGCGACATGGGATTGGACAACAGGCTGACGGCAAAGAGAACAATAAGGAATACGGAGATAACACCGACAGCTAGGCCGGGTTTCTTGTATTTTATGATATGTTTCACTCTTTCCCCGGCGTTGGTTTCACGAAAAGCCAGTGCACAGCTTTTTTGGATGTTTCCCTGGTTTGAAGCCATATGTAGCAGCGTTGATGCATAATCTTCCCTCGTTCCGGTCTTTAAAGCTTTCACTGCACCTTCGTCACAAGACATTTCCATATCTTTATTGAAAAGCCGGAAGGCAATCCATAAGATTGGATTGAACCAATGTACACATTGAGCTAGGAATGCCAAAGGTTTGACAAGATAGTCCAATCTTTTGATATGGTAAAGCTCATGGAGTAGGATATGCCGGAGCTGCTCCCTTTCTTCTTCGCCTGACAAATGGGTTATAGAAACTGGCAGCATCACTCTGGGCTTAAAAATGCCGTAAACAAAAGGCCCCGCCACCTTGTCCGACTCATACACAGCCACCCGCCTATTGCTGATTCCAGTTGCTAGCTTGCATTCTTCCACCAGTTGGTAATCCTCAAAGAACGTCGAAGTGCTCATACTTCGGCAAAGCTTTGTATAAGATACAGCATTATAAATCAGTAATAGGAGAATTCCCAAAATCCATAAGGCCACCATCGCTGCCATAAGATAATTTGCCGTCATGGGGGCAACGGACACCTGAGTCGGTAACAATCCGCCTGTCGAATCTATTGGTGTCTCCGGCAGCAGAGGAGCGCCCCCCAGTTCCTGTGCCTTATAGCCAGATAAAACCTCAAAGTTAAGGTTTCCTATCAACGAGGCAGCCTTTATGGAAGAAGTATACGTATCCAGCCCTGGCTTTATGCTTCCCAGCATACTGAATATGGAAGAAAAGGACACCGGCGAAACCATTCGGTATAAAACAATAGCCCACATCCCATAGGAAAAGGTGCGAGGTAGTGCCTTCCCTATGCTGGAACGTAAAATCATTATAATTAAGGCAGCCATTCCGGCAGTTATGCTCATATTCAAAACTGTCAAGCATATATTCAACACATTACTCCCCCCTTTGCGTTCTGCTGGCATCAATAACTCTCTTTAGTTCCATAGCTTCCTGCTCTGACAGTGGCTCTTTTTTTAAAAAGGTAGCCAGGAACATGGGCAGCGAACCCCCAAAGGATTTTTCTAATAGCTCTTTACTCTCTTGTATTTGAATTTCCTCTTTTGCCACCAGGTACGTCACGGTAGCATTTTCGTTCTTTAGCAGCCCCCTTTCACCTAATTTCCTTAAAACCGTATAGGTGGTTGACTTTTTCCATCCCAAGATCTGTGCACACAGGGCTACTAATTTTGTAGAGTTCACCGGTGCATGCTGCCAAACCACCTCCATAAATTTGTATTCAGATTCAAATAACTTATAATCGGACATTCGTTCCCCCTCCTCAGTCATCTCTAATATAGGTTTATTGCAATAAACTTTACAAAAATGAGTTTAACGCAATAAACCTCACCTGTCAACCATTTTATTAAAAAGCACTAAAATCTAAATGCTCTATGGTACATAAAGTAAAACTTGCTAACAAATGAATAAGCCGCGCCTATATAGGACATTGAATTGTAACAATGCCTATGTGGGCGCAGCTTATTTCTTTTGATCTAGGAGAGCTCTTTAAATAATTTTATAGAAATTACTGCATATCGTAACCGGTTTCCATCCGATTTACGGAATCTTCAATATATTGGTTAACCTCGCTTCTAGGTATATCCAAGGCTACAGCCAATTCGCTGTTTAACAGTTCCTCGGCGATTTTCTTGAACTTCTCGTCGGTCTGTCCTAGGTTCTTGCCCTGGAGCCGTACAGCCTTTCTCTTCACATAAACCGATTTCATAATGTAGATGAGATCGGTGCATTTGTGGGAAGACAGCAGCTTCTTATAATGCTCCTCCATCGCCTTATAGTTTTGGTTTTCAATGACCTCAGCCTGAATATGTGGAATTTCCTGGATGATTTGCTTGGCTTCAGACTTAGAAACGATGGGCCGCATGTAAATGCTGGTATCCACGGGAATAAAAATCTTTCCATCGCTGTATACAGGAGATAAGGTATAATATAATTTTGATGGGTCGATACCCCCTATTTCCGGGAGACCGATCGCTTCCACCCGGCAGACCCCCTGACTTCCATAAATAATAAGGTCTCCAACTTTATACATAAATGCCTCCTTTAAACTTAAACAGAACAACGGATATGGAACGTATCTGATGATAAGCCCTATATCTATGATACCACAAAAAAACATAAAAATGTAATTAATTTTTATTGATTTTTTTTTAATCCATGCTATAATACAAGGTTAGCATACATTGTCTTGCTTATTTTGTCATATGCTGTCCTTTTTTATATTTCTTCCCAGAAGTATCTGGTATGAATAAAACAAATGCACCAACAAAGTTAAAAAATAATTTCAAAGTTTGTTGGTGCATTTTCTGTAATTTCTTATTACGTGCAGAAATGAGGTATCCTTACTCTTGATTCTGCCTTCTCTCAAAGGCCAGTCTATCCAGATAGCCTTGTAAAATCAAGATGGCTGCCTGCTTATCAATGACATCTTTTCTCTTCTTGCGGCTTACATCCGCTTCAATCAGTACCCGCTCCGCCATGACTGTAGTCAGGCGTTCATCTTGAAAGACCAATTGAATATCTGCCATGCCAGAACTTTTTAACTTGTTGGCCAGCATCGTCTTAAATTCATAGACTTTCTCTGTCTGAATGCTGTCTGTGCCATCTAGCTTCTTCGGTAAGCCGATAACCACGGTATCACAGTTATATTCCCGGATATAATCCAGGACCTTTCCGGTGTCCTTGCGGATTCCCACCCGTTGGATGGTCGTAATCCCGTTGGCGCTCAATAGAAGCTCATCGCTGACCGCTACGCCGATGGTCTTATCCCCTACGTCTAAGGCAATCTTCCTCATATATCAATCCTCCGTAAATATCACTTTTGTGATATTTTCTACATCATTAAAAAATAAGGCGGACTTTCGTCCGCCCTTTTTCAGTCTGTATATTACTTTTTCAGAAATGCTCGCAGCAATTCCTCTACCAGATCATCCCGTTCGATGTGTCTAATGATATTTCTAGCGTTATTGTGGCCAGTTATGTAGGAAGGATCCCCTGAAAGGATATAACCCACCATCTGATCGATTGCATTATAACCTTTTTCATCCAGCGCATCATAAACGGTTTTTAAAATATCCTCCGTAGTTTTTTGGTCGCTTTTTTCCGAGCTGTTAAACATGATTGTGTTTCTATCCAATCCTACTCACCTTCTTCCTTTTCTATTATTATACACATATTTCCATAATTAAAACAACCCCCATTTTCATATTTAATATTGTTGTAATATTTACAGCAATATTATCATGAAATTTTGGAGAAAAAGATTACTTTCCGCTGACTAAGGCTTCAGCTACCTGGAAGGCATCCGCAATCTTGCTTGGGTCCTTGGCACCGGCCTGAGCCATGTCGGCCTTGCCGCCACCACCACCGCCGGCGGCGGCAGCAATCTGCTTAATCATATTTCCTGCATGATAGCCTTTTTCCAACAAATCATCCGTAACAGAGACCATAAAGGTAGCCTTGCCGCCGTTTTCCGCAGCGAAAACCAGGATGTAACCTTTGTTCGCCTTTTTGATGTCGTCTGAAATCTGGCGCAGGTCGTTAATATCGTAATCCGTAAAGGCTTTGGTCAACAACTTAACCTCGCCGATAACTTTTGCTTCATCCAGTATGGAATCCAGAGAAGAGCTGATGGCACTCTTTTTTATTTCTTCTAGTTCCTTTTTCAAGCCTTTTACTTCTTCTGACAAGCTGGACACCTTGCTGAGCAGACCTGACGGATTGGTCTTTAAGACTTCCGCCGCCTGTTCGATGACCGCCTCGGTCTCGTTCAGCCGTTTGGCAATGTTTAGACCAGTAGTCGCTTCAATTCGCCGGATACCAGCAGCTACGCCGGATTCGCTTAATATCTTAAATGCGCCAATTAAACCCGAGTTCGCCACATGGGTACCACCGCACAGCTCCTTGCTGAAGTCACCTACAGATACTACCCGTACCCTGTCGCCGTACTTTTCTCCAAACAGCGCAGTGGCTCCTGCCTTGGCAGCATCCTCCATGGACATTTCCTCAACTGTTACCGGCAGGAAGTGCATGATTTTATCGTTGACGATTCGCTCTACTGCTGTCAGCTGCTCTTTGCTCACTCCTTCATAGTGGTTGAAGTCGAAACGCAGGCCCTCTGCGTTCACGCTGGAACCAGCCTGCTGAATATGACTGCCGACAACTTCCTTCAGCGCCTGGTGAAGCAAATGAGTAGCTGTATGGTTTCTGGAAATGTGATTGCGCACAGGTACATCGACTAAGAGTTTTACGGTGTCTCCTACACTCAGTTGGCCTTTGACAATCCGCAGCTTGTGGGCGAAGTTGCCCTGAAGCTTCGTCACTTCCAATACCTCCGCTGTAAAATTGTCATGGAGGATAAGCCCATGGTCATAAATCTGACCACCGCTTTCTGCATAGAATGGAGTCTTATCCAAAATAATTCGGACATCGTCTCCCATTGCAGCCTTTTCCACGGAATTTTTATTGCAGAAGATGCCTTTCACAACGCCGGTATCAACCGTAGTCTTGTAACCGGTAAATTCTGTCTTGCTGCCAGAACCAAATTCTAAATTTTCTTCTGACCAACCATCGTCATCTACAGACTTTCTGGCAGCACGGGCCGTCTCTTTCTGATGGAGCATATTGGCATTGAAGCCATCGATATCGGCGGTACACTGATTTTCAGCCAAGATTTCCTGCGTCAATTCCAGTGGGAAACCGTAGGTATCGTACAGTTTAAAGACCTTTTCTCCGGAAAGTTCACTAGACCCTTCCTTTTTCAGCTGCTCCACATATTCGGCAATGATGTTGGTGCCTTGGTCGATGGTAGAGCTAAATTTTTCTTCTTCGATAGTAATAAGCTTGTGAATATAATCCCGCTTTTCTTCCAATTCTGGATACGCCTTGCCAGACATCTGGATGACCCGTTCAGACAGCTGAACCAGGAACGGCCCTTGGATATTGAGCAGCTTGCCGTGACGGGCTGCTCTTCTCAGGAGCCGCCTCAGGACGTAACCTCGACCTTCATTGCTTGGGCTGATGCCATCGGCAATCATAAAGGTAACCGAACGGATGTGATCCGTAATAATGCGGATAGATACGTCGGTCTTCTGTTTCCCATGTCCGTATTCGATTCCAGATTTTTCTACAACGCCGTCTAAGATATACTTAATCGTGTCAATGTCGAAGATGGAGTCCACCCCTTGCATGATACAGGCAAGCCGTTCCAGTCCCATACCTGTGTCAATGTTTGGATGAGCCAGGTCAGAATAGTTCCCTTCTTCATCCCGGGAAAACTGTGTGAACACGTGATTCCAGAATTCTACATAGCGGTCACAATCGCAGCCTGGCTTGCAGTCTTCGTTGTCACAGCTGTAGGATTCTCCTCTGTCAAAATAAATTTCCGAACAAGGACCGCAAGGACCAGTGCCGATTTCCCAGAAGTTATCTTCTTTTCCCAGCCGGACAATCCGTTCTTCTGGCAGACCGATTACGTTCTTCCAAATGTCAAAGGCATCATCGTCATCCTGATAAACCGTCGCCCAAAGCTTGTCCTCTGGCATGTGGAGCACCTGAGTGATAAATTCCCAGCCCCAAATTAGGGATTCTTTTTTAAAATAGTCACCAAAGGAGAAGCTGCCCAGCATCTCGAAGAAGGTACCGTGTCTAGCTGTCAGGCCGACGTTGTCAATATCACCGGTGCGGATACACTTCTGGCAAGTGGTCATCCGCTTGCTAGGTGGTGTTTCCAGCCCAGCAAAATAAGGCTTTAGCGGTGCCATACCGGAATTTATAAGAAGCAAACTCTTGTCCTTTTCAGGAACCAAAGAGAAGCTCTTTCTCTTATAATGCTCTTTGCCCACGTAAAAATTTTGGAAAGCCTCTCGAATTTCATTTAGTCCCAGTTTTTCCATATATATTTATTCCTCCTGTGAATTTTTGTCTTTATATCTCTTAAAAGTTTTTCTGTATAACTTGTCTAGTATACCATAAATTATAGTATAATTAAAGAACTTAATCAAGAAAATGCAGCGGTATAGAACGATAAAAGGATGGATGAAGTAATATGGAAAAGAAAGTTTTGGGAAATACAGGATTAGCGGTTACTCCGGTGGGTTTTGGGGTGCTGACCATGGGAAAAACACAGTTGGACAAGCCCCTTTACGAAGGAGCGGCTCTGCTGCGGTATGCCTTGGAACAAGGATTGAATTTTTTAGATACGGCCCAGTATTATGAGACCTATCCTTATATTCGAGAGGCGCTGAAAGGAACTAATTATGAACCAATCATCTCGTCTAAATGTTTGGACCCCTCCTACAGCCAGATGAAGGCGGCAGTAGAGGAAGCCAGAAGCGAGTTAAACCGGGATGTGATTGATATTTTCTTGCTGCATGAAGTGCGTAGCCAAGAGGATTGGCAAAACCGAAGCGGCGCTTGGTCCTATTTGCAGGAAGCACGAGAAAAAGGCCTGGTAAAAGCTATCGGTGTGTCCACTCACCATGTAGATGTAGCTTGGCAGGCTGCTCAAGAGCAAGAACTGAATGTGCTCTTCCCCTTGATTAACTTTAGAAGTTTAGGCATTCGCAAGGGCAATCAACCCGGCACGAAGGAAGAGATGGCTGCTGCTATTGAAAAAAATGCA
Organism: Aminipila butyrica; assembly: GCF_010669305.1. Lineage (NCBI taxonomy): Bacteria > Bacillati > Bacillota > Clostridia > Peptostreptococcales > Anaerovoracaceae > Aminipila > Aminipila butyrica. The sequence continues at coordinate 1,868,552 of NZ_CP048649.1, forward strand.
GCTGAGGGCAAAGGCGTTTTCACCATGAAAGTCTTTGGCGGCGGTAACTTAACCGGCCATTACCTGGAAGCGCTGGATTATGTTCGCAGTCTTGCTGGCATTTCCTCCATGATGATTGGCTTCGGTCAGAATCAGGAGGTAGATCGAATTCTGGAATACTTGGATGGCTCTATCGACCCACATTACCGACCGGACATGACTAAAAAACAAATTCACATCGACAAGGGGGATTGTGAAAGCTGCGGGGCCTGCATCCGTCGATGTCCCAATCAGGCGCTATCTTGGTCACCTGAGGGCCAAGCAGCGGTGGATCATCAGCGCTGCTTGACTTGCGGCTATTGTGCGCCAGTCTGCCCCGTACGAGCCATTCTCTTACTCTAATCTACTGCAATACACCGTTAATCAGCTGTAAGATGGCAATGAGGATGGGAATGGATAGATAGAAGATGATAATCTTTCCGGCCAGCTCTACCTTGCTGGCAATAGCTCCCTCCCCGGAATCCTTGCAGAGTTGGGCGGTAAAATCAGCGATGTAGGCCACCACCAGCACTTTGATAATAATCGGAAAAAAGGTTTTTCCATAGGTGATGCTCCCGTAGATGTTTTGCAGGAAGGAAAAGACGGACATTAACTTTTCCAAAGCCATGGAAAAGATAATAATTACCGTGGCCAGCACTACATACAAGGCTAGCTCCGGCTTGAATCCCTTGACGATTTGGCTGCAAATGACGCCCACCAGAGCAATAAGGGCGATTTTAAGGATATCCATACTTCACCGCCTACAGCTCAAACAAGGTTTTTACTGTATCGAAAAACTCACTGATCATACGGATGATAAAGAACAGCACTACAATGATTCCTGCCAAGGTAGTCATCAGGGCATAATCCTCCCGGCCTGCCTTTGCTAGAATCTGGTTAATTACGGCTATAGCAATGCCGATTCCTGCTATTTTAAATATAATGTCAACATCCATCATCTTTTGTATCCTCCCCACTTTTATTCTTATTCATATCAATATAATGACCAGGGTGAGACCGATGGCAATGCCTAAACTTTTGTACATCTTTCCCTTGGTCTGATTTTCTTGCTGAGCTTGCTCTAGCTGTCCTTCAATCTGCCGGTAGGCCCGCTGGAGGACATTGGTCTGTCCATATACATCTGTCCCACCCAAGGCTTTTCCAAGGTCGCCGATAGCGGCGATATCATCTGATGTAAAAGCACAGTCTTCTTTTAGCTCCTTGGTATGGATCAGCCAGCTTTCTGCCAATGAGCTGGCTGCGCCTTTCAAGTCAACAGCCACTTTAGCAAATAAGTGCTTGGCGGCCTGTTCCGCCCTTTCTTGAGAAACCATTTCCAAGGCATCTGGCAGAGGTGTCTTGCGATAGGCAATTTCATCCTCCAGACCTTTTAAGCCTTCCAGGATGCTCTGTAAATTGGCAACTCGGCATTGATATTCCTGGGATTTCACGTAGCCCAGGCCGCAGCAAATCACAAAGATCAGTGTGTTTAAAGCAATGGCAATCAAGATTTTATCCCCCTTTTATTTTTTACAATTATTTACGTAATCTTTTTATGGTATAGTTCCTGGTTTTCCCGGGCATAAATGATTTCTCGGATGGACCCCGTCTTGGGCTGATTGGATAAAAAGACCATACAGGAAAAGATTCCTTTTTGTACCAATCCTCCAATGGCCGAGTTCAACAGGTCTTCATAGGAATTGCCGTGTATGGTGGTAATCAGGCTGACTCCAGCACACATGGCGGCTTCCACCGCATAAACGTCAGCACTTTTGCCGATTTCGTCGGTGGCAATAACATGGGGAGACATCGAGCGAATGAGCATAATAATGCCTTGTTCCTTGGGGCAACCATCTAATATATCTGTACGTGGCCCCAAATCATAATAAGTATTGCCCTTATAGCTGCCTGCCAACTCAGAGCGCTCATCGCAGACCCCTACCCTGTAGCCTCTGGTGCTCAGATTTCGGATTAGATCCCGTAAAAGAGTCGTTTTTCCGCACTTAGGCGGAGAGACAATTAAGGTGTTGTGAAGACTGCCGTCTTCCCTGAACAGATGAGGGAGACAGGCATCGGAGGCACCAATGACCTCCCGGCTAAAGCGGATATTTAAAGAGGAAATATCTTTAATCAGACGAACTGCGCCTTTTTCTAAAACCGTCCGCCCACAGACTCCCACCCGATGTCCCCCTTCCATGGTGATGTAGCCGTTAGCTAATTCCGTCTCATAGGCATAGAAGGAATAGTGCAGAATGCGGTTCAACAAGCTGGTCAGCATGTCTTGGTTCACGATGTAGGATAGCGCATATTCCTGATCGTTAGACAGGATGGAAACGGGCTGTCCGCTTTTAAAGCGGAATTCTTCTGCCTGATTTAAAAGGCTGTCGGGAAGAGCCCTCATCGCTTCTTCCAGCTCCTTCGGCAGCTTTGTCAATATACTTTGCAGATTTTTATCCATCTAACAACACCTCCATACCTTAAAGATATGGCTTGGACAAGAAAATATGATAAAAAAGAAGCGCAAAAAAACACATTCCCTTTCGGGAATGTGTAGTATATGAATTGGAGTTTATAGTTCTTCTCGTTCTGAGGTCTCTTCTGGCAGGGCTTTGGGTACGATATAGAGTTTTACTTTCTCGATTCGCCGTTCCTTGACGGATTCGATTTTAAAAACACAGTTTTCATATTCAATGACCCGCTCCTCCTGCTCGTCTTCATCCGGAATTTCGCCCAGAAGATCGATCAGCAGACCACCCAAGGTCTCACTGTTCTCGGATTGGAGATTCAAGTTCAGCTGTTCATCTAAATCATTTAAGCTGATAAACCCATCGACAATATACGTATTATCGTCAATCTTTTCAATGGGCAGTTCTTCTTCATCGTATTCGTCATCAATATTGCCCATGACTTCTTCAATGATGTCTTCCATGGTGACAATGCCGGAAAAACCGCCATATTCGTCAATCAGGATGGCAATATGCTGTTTCGAACTTTGGAGGTCGAAAAACAAGGAATCGATATTCTTGGTTTCCGGAACGAAATAAGGCTTTCGCAGAATTGGACGAATATCTACATTTTCAAACCCGGCTTCTCTAGCTTTTATCAGGTAATCTTTGATATGCAGTATGCCAATGATGTTATCGCTGTCATCCTCGTATACCGGAATCCTGGAATATCGAAGCTCCATGAGCTCATCGATATATTCTTCGGTAGGATCGTTAATGTCAATATAAAACACATCGGTTCGCGGTGTCATCACCTCATAGGCCAGCTTATCGTCAAAGGCAAAGATGCTGTTAATCATTTTCTTGCCGTTTTCTTTGAGAACGCCGGTCTCTTGGCCTACTTCCAACATGGACATGACTTCATCTTCAGAAAATTCTTCGTCGTTGGTGTTGGTCTTCTGTCTGGTCAACTTCAAGACGATATTCACAGAAAAGGATAAAATCCATACAAAAGGTTTGCTGATTTTAGACAGAGCCACAATGGGGCGTACCACCAGCATAGCTATGCTTTCTGCATGTTGCAGGGCAATTCGTTTCGGATACAGTTCTCCTAAAACAAGAGTGACATAGGACAAGATAATGGTAACTACTAAAATGGAGATATAGTTTCCATAGGCATAAGGGATGCCTAGCTTAATCAGCCACTGAGTCAGGCCATCCGACATGCCTACTGCTGCCGAAGCACTGGCTAGAAAACCGGCCAAGGTAATGGCCACTTGTATCGTGGATAAAAACACATTAGGGTTTTCCAACAAATCCCGCACCATGGCCGCTTTTTTATTTCCATCCTGGGCAAGAAGCTTAATCTTGTTCTTGTTTACCGATACGATAGACATTTCTGCCGCTGCAAAAAACGCATTTACAAAGATTAAAAATGCTAAAAATATAATTTGTGCCATTGCTGGCATACTGGGGTCCGAAGACATTTTTTCTTTCTCTCCTTTTTTCTAATCTAGGTCCTATCCATCACATGGGATATGCCCAGATTTCATAAAAAGCTATAACTAATTTGTTGTAATGCTAGTACACATTACAATTACTACGAGTATACCATCTTATCGCTTCTTGCGCAACATAAATCCAGCAGTAACAGGCTGATTTACCTTTATCTGTAAAAGTTGTTGCGGATGAGGCGCTGATTCCAGTGGCTGACCGTCTTCATCCAGCAGAACCTCTAAGGTCTGAGTGAAAAAGTCCGTATAAGGGCCAAAAATCTCAATTTCCTCCCCTACGCTCATCTTATTCCGCTGTTCTACCAGAGCTAATCCGGTAGCGGCATCATAGTCCTTGACCAAGCCGGTAAAAGAATACTCCCTAGTATAGGCGCTGGTTTGATAGTCCTGATCCTTATTGGTGGCTTTATCAAAATAAAACCCAGTGGTGAACTCTCGGTGACTGACTTTTTTCAATTCCTGCAGCCATTCCTCTTGAAATTCATAGTTTTCAGGATTCTCATAGTACGCGTCGATTGCTTTACGGTAGGCACTGACGATGGTGGCTACATAAAAGACACTCTTCATGCGCCCCTCTATTTTGGCGGAGGCAAGACCCGCTTCAATCAATTCCGGGATGTATTCAATCATACACAGATCTCTGGAATTTAGAATATAGGTGCCCCGCTGGTCTTCCTCTACCGGATAATACTCATTTGGCCGCTGCTCCTCTACCAGACTGTATTTCCACCGGCAAGGATGAGCACACTGCCCCCGATTGGCATCTCGCTCAATCATATAGTTGCTCAGCAGACACCGACCGGAATAAGAGATGCACATAGCGCCTTGAACAAAAGCTTCCATCTCCATTCCCTCCGGCAGCTTGCGCTGAAGCTGATGAATCTCCTGGAAAGTTAGTTCTCGAGCTAAAACAATGCGTTTAACCCCCTGGTGGTGCCAAAACTCGGCAGCTTTGAAGTTCGTCATATTGGCCTGTGTGCTCAGATGAAGCTCTGCCTGAGGAATAGCCTCCTTCAGCAAGAGCAAAATGCCCGGATCGGAAACCAAAAAAGCATCGATATCCAAATCCTTAATTTTGTTCAGGTATTCCTCAAAAGGTTTGATATCTTCATTGTGAGCATATATATTTACCGTCAGATAAGCTTTTTTTCCTCTGGCATGAGCGTATTCTACCCCTTCTCGGATTTCCTCCAGGGTGAGATTTCCTGCCCCTGCCCGCAGGCTGAACATTTCTCCACCGAAATACACGGCATCTGCACCGTAATCGATGGCAATTTTTAATTTTTCCAAATCTCCGGCCGGAGCCAAAAGTTCTATTTTCTTCATAACATCCTCTGTGTTCATAATATTTTTATCGTAAACAAATCGATTTATTTACAGTTGAAGTAGGCTTATAGACAGCCCATCCCCTATCGGCAGCATAGCCGTATGACAGTAGTCCAGTTGGTGAATATATTGAACGAATTCCCGCATTTTGCGAATATTAGTCTTGTGCTTTCCCTGAACGTCGTATTGATTGGATACAGTCATAGCTTTCATCAATACGTTGTCACATAAGATCAGTGCATCTTTTTTTGCCAGGGGAAGTGCAGACTCCCAAAAACGCTGGTAATGACTTTTGGCTGCATCAATAAAGATTAGGTCAAAAGGTGAATCGTTTTCCTTTGAAAGCCGTTCCATAACCTGGGAACCATCTCCCTGATATACCTGTATCCGCTGACTGTAGCCTAGCTTTTCAATGTTTTGCTGAGCTACTTTAGCCGTTTCTTCATTATATTCAATGGTGACAATTTGAGTCCCTTCCCAAGCAGCAGCAAAGCAACAGGCCGAATAGCCCACCGCCGTGCCCACCTCCAGAATTCGCTGGGGGCGTTTCATGCGAATGAGATTTAAAAGCAACCCTTCTGTATCTTTCAGAATAATCGGCACCCGAGCTGCCTCTGCTTCCAGCCGCAGTTTCCCCAGCTCAGCCGTAGGCGGCTGATAAAAGCCATCCAAATATGCGGTTACCTGCTCGTTAATAATGTTCATAACCGTCTCCCTTACAGTGACTTAATATAAGCCTTTTTATTTTTCATGAACTCTTCATAGGTGTTGGAAAATTTATGTGTTCCATTTTGATCGGCGCTGAGCACGTAGTAATAATAGTTGGTGCTGGCCGGGTATAAAGCAGCTTCAATGGAGTCGATTCCTGGTGAGCAAATCGGTCCTGGAGGCAGCCCTGTGTTTTGGTAGGTATTGTAGGGGGAATCCACCTGTAAATCTTTATTTGTTAAACGGCTCTTATGCTCTGGCAAAGCATACTGCACCGCCGCATCAATTTGCAGGGGCATGTTAATGGCCATGCGATTGTAGATGACGCTGGCTACTGTAGGCCGTTCGGCGGAAACCAAGGTTTCTTTTTCAATCAACGAGGCAATGGTGACAATCTGATACATGCTGTAGCCCATTTCCTGAGCTCGGGCATAATATTCCTCCCCCACCAGCTTGTCAAACTGTGACAGCATCTTCTGGATGATATCGTGTTCACTGGCAGTAGTATAAATATCATAGGTTTCAGGATATAAAAAACCTTCCAGCCGATTTTCTCCCGGAGGGAGAAGCTCCATAAACTTGTAATCAAAGGAACCCGATTGAACTTCTGAAAAGAAAGCTTCTTGATTGATGAAATTCTGGGCATGCAGCCGCTCGGCTGTTTCCTTTACGGTCAACCCTTCTGGAATGGTGAAGCGGCTGGTGCTGGAATCCCCCGATATAATAATGTCCATAATCTGCTGAAGCGTCATGGAAGGTGACAGGGAATATTCTCCCGCTTTGTACTTCCCATCATTACCATCTATTTTGGACAGCAGTTGAAAGCGGCCAGCGCTGGCTATAATCTGTTCTTCCTGCAAAATCTGTCCAATATTGCTGGTGCCAGATCCTTGAGGAATGTTTACGGACAGCACCTGAGTGTCCCCTGCATTCAAGGGTTTTCCCAAGTTGCTTACATACCAGATGGATAATCCCAACAAAAGCAGAATAATCAGCAGTAAACCCCCTGCATACTTTTTTCCTGGCGCATGGCGCCGGCGTTTTTTTCCCATATGTGTTACCTCTTTTACTATGAATATTTCCTAGAGTATAACTAGAAAGGGGCGTTCAAGAACGCCCCTTTTCACTATCGTATTCAGTTGCTGCGATTATTTAGATCTTCCTAAATAATCACCTGTTCTTGTGTCGATCTGAATAACCTCGCCTTCTTCGATGAAAATTGGAACCTGAACAGTTGCACCGGTTTCAACGGTAGCCGCCTTTGTTACGTTGGTGGCCGTATCGCCCTTTACACCTGGTTCTGTTTCAATAACCTTCAGGTTGACAAAGTTCGGGGCTTCTACCATAAATGCGGAACCCTTGTAGAACTTGATGGTGGCATCATCGTTTTCCCGCAAATACTTGATGGCATCTTCTACTTGCTCTTCCATGAGCGGAACCTGCTCAAAGGTCTCTTGATCCATAAAGTAGTAAAGTTCCCCATCGTTGTACAAATACTGCATCTGCTTTGTTTCAATGTGTGCCTTCGGAAATTTATCGTTAGGGTTAAAAGCTTCTTCTCTGGTAGCTCCTGTCAGGATATTCTTGTACTTGGTTCGTACGAAAGCAGCGCCCTTTCCAGGTTTTACGTGCTGGAAGTCTAGGATTACATGGGGTTCACCATTTAGTTCAAAAGTAATACCTTTTCTAAAATCACTTGCGTATAACATATTTTACTCCTTTATAATTAGTGTACGTTCATTTAAAAGACCTCATTTTGGAGAATCATTAAATCGTTTACAGATTTCACGGTATATATTATACCAAAAGATGGACCCGTTGCCAAGTCCTCAAGTGAGAACTGTGCTACTGATTGCTGCCAGGAGCAATTACTTCTCCGAGGATTTTGTAAATGTCGTTCATCATCAGTGAAAAACGCAGCTCTGCCTGCAAATACTGTGCAGCCAGAGGATCGCTCATCATGATTCCATACAACTGCTGAATCTGACCGGTAAATTCGGCATCAATTTCCTGACCTGTGAGCTGCATGGTCTGCATTTCCATCTGCTTGCCTTGAAAATCGTTAATCATCGCTGTGATTTCTTCATTTTGAGAAACCGTGCTCTTCATGGCTTCGTACTGCTTTAACTCTTCTGAATCCTTAATGGCGGTGGCCAGGTTTCTGGCTAAATCATACACATTCATCTCTTATACCTCCAAGAATATAGGAAGGATTACCGGACTTCTTTTGGTCTTCTTATAGATAAAGCCCCTCAGATCGTCTCGGACAGCCCCCTTCAGTGCATTCCAATCCTTTATATTTTCCTCACAGCAGCGCTCTAAGGTTTTGGTTACCAGCTTTCTGGCCTGATCAATAAGATTTTCATTTTCCCGTACATAGACAAAACCCCGGGAAATGATGTCCGGACCAGAGCAAATGGTTCCGGAAGACCGATTGATGGCCGCTACTACAATAATTAATCCAGATTCAGACAGCAGCTTTCTGTCTCGGAGCACAATGTTGCCCACATCTCCTACGCCCAGGCCGTCTACGTAAATAGCTTGTGCCGGCACTTCTTCGTTGGTGATTTCTGCGCTGTTGGACGTTAGGTTCAGCACATTTCCGTTTTCCAGAATAAAGATATCCGACGGATCCTTGCCGAGGCTCTCTGCAATCTGAGCATGTCGCTTCAAATGCCGATATTCCCCGTGAACCGGCATAAAGAATTTTGGCCGAATCAAGGAATGCATTAGCTTCAGCTCTTCTTCACAGGCATGTCCGGAAACATGGATGTCTGCAATATCAGAATAAATTACATCGGCACCCTTTTCAAACAACTTGTTGACCACGTTGGAAACCGTCTTTTCATTTCCCGGTACCGGGCTGGAGGATAAGATAACCTTGTCCCCTTTTTTGATGGTGATAGCCTTGTGGTCGGCGGAAGCCATTCTGGACAGAGCGGACATCGGCTCCCCCTGACTTCCGGTAGTGATGATAACTAATTCTTTATCTGGAATATTTTTCGTCTTATTGATGTCTACCAACACGTTGGCTGGCACTTTCAAATAGCCCAGCTCCATGGAGATGTTCACTACATTCACCATGCTTCGCCCCGATATGGCTACTTTTCGTCCTACCTTCACTGCATTATCGATGATTCGCTGTACCCGGTGTACGTTGGACGAGAAGGTAGCGATGATGATTCGAGTCTCTGAATTTCGGAAAATATTTTCCAAAGTGATGCCTACTGTCTGCTCCGACATGGAGTAGCCAGGCCGGGTAGCGTTAGTGCTGTCGCACAGCATCAGCTGAACCCCTTTGCTGCCCAATTCTGCCAAGCGGGCAAAGTCCATAGGTGCTCCGCCGATTGGCGTATAGTCCACCTTAAAATCTCCGGTATGGAAAACCCGACCCGCCGGTGTCTCAATACACCAGCAGATGGAATCCGCTACGGAATGGGTACTGCGGATGGCTTCCGCAGTAAATACCCCCAGCTGAACCTTATCTCCATGAGCTACAGTATTCATCTTCGCTCGGATTCCGTGCTCTTTCAGCTTGTTCTCCACTAAGCCCAGCGTTAGTCTGGTGCCATAGATTGGGGCATTAATCTGCTTTAAAAAATACGGGATAGCACCAATGTGGTCTTCATGACCGTGGGTTAGGATAATGCCTTTAATCTTCGCTTTGTTCTTTACCAGATAGGAAAAATCCGGGATAACGATGTCAATTCCGTACATTTCATCTTCAGGGAAGGACATGCCGCAGTCGATGATTAAGATATCATCCTTGTATTCCAAGACGGTTATGTTTTTACCGATCTCATTTAACCCGCCTATTGGAATAACTCTCAATGGAGTGCTGCTCCTTTTGTTACTTCTTTTTCTCATTCTTTCTCCGTTCTACTTTGGCTGCAAAATTTATTTCACAACGATATTTAATAGCTTGTTCGGTACGGCAATAATTTTCGCAATCGTCTTTCCTTCTGTTAAGGTCTTGATTTTGTCACTGTCCATAGCCAGCTTTTCCAGCTCTTCCTTTGACAAACCGTTTGCTACGTTCATTTTTTCCTTAACCTTTCCGTTAATCTGAATGACAATCTCCACCGTATCTCGGACCATAGCAGCCGGATCATACGTCGGCCAACTCATTTTGTAGACCGATCCCTCATGACCCAAACTCTGCCACATTTCTTCGCAGATGTGGGGGGTGAATGGCGATAAGATAAGCACCAGATTTTCTACGGCAGCTTTTAAAAGCCCCAAATTGATATCTTCAATTTCCTTATACCGGTACATCTCATTGACCATCTCCATGATGGAGCTGATCGCTGTATTAAAGCTGAATCGTCCGCCTACATCCTCCGAAACTTTTTTAATGGTTGTGTTCATCTCAAAAGCCAAAGATTTATCTTCTTCTGTTTCTAATATATATGAATCCGGCGCATGCTTTATCACATCCGTCAGTTCGTAAACTAATCTGTATACCCGGTTTAAGAACCGGTAGCTGCCTTCTACGCCGGCATCGGACCAATCCAGTTCCTTGTCAGGCGGTGCAGCAAATAAAATGAACAGACGCGCTGTGTCCGCGCCGTACTTTTCAATAATTTCCGCAGGGGTTACCACGTTTCCGATGGATTTAGACATTTTCTTGCCATCTTTGATGACCATTCCCTGAGTCAATAAGTTTTCAAAAGGCTCTTCGTTGGTAGTGTAGCCCAAGTCGTAAAGAGCCATCTGGAAGAAACGAGCATACATCAGGTGTAAAATCGCATGTTCTACCCCACCGATGTACTGGTCTACATTCATCCAGTATTCCTGCTTCTCTTTGGAGAATGCTTCTTTATCGTTTTTAGCATCGGTATACCGCAGGAAATACCAAGAGGAGTCCAAGAAGGTATCCATGGTGTCCATCTCTCTCCGAGCCGGCTTGCCGCATGTTGGGCAGACGGCATGAGCAAAGGTCTTGCTGGTGGCTAAAGGCGATTCACCTTTTCCCGTAAACTGGACGTCTGTAGGCAGCAGAACCGGCAGATTCTCTTCTTTTTCAGGTACCCAGCCGCAGTCTTCACAGTAAATCATTGGAATCGGCGTACCCCAGTATCTCTGTCTGGAAATCAGCCAGTCTCTCAATCTGTAATTGATGGACTTCTTACCAATGCCTTTTTCTTCTAAATAATCAATAATCTTAATAATGGCTTCCTGATTGTTCATGCCTGTGAACATGTCAGAATGAATCATCTTGCCTTCTGCAACGAAAGCTTCTTTTAAATTATTTATATCAATGGATGGGTCCGCTGGCTCAACCACCGGAATAATCTCACAGCCAAATTTTGTGGCAAACTCAAAGTCTCTCTCGTCATGAGCCGGTACAGCCATAATAGCGCCTGTACCATAGTGCATCAAAACATAGTCAGAAATAAAGATTGGAACTTTCTTACCATTTAGTGGATTGATGGCATAACGGCCCATAAAGACCCCTGTCTTCTCGTTGGTGGTAGAGGTTCGTTCAATATCAGACTTATGTTGAACCTCATCCAGATACTTTTCCACTTCTGCTTTCTGATCGGTTCCCTCAACCAGCAGCTTTACATAAGGGTGCTCCGGCGCAAGGACCATGTAGGTCACGCCGTACAGGGTGTCTGGTCTGGTGGTAAAGATTTTCAGCTTTTCAGAAAAACCATCGATCTCAAAATCCACCTCGGCACCGACACTCTTGCCAATCCAGTTCTTCTGCATGATCTTTACCTTGCTTGGCCAGCCTTCCAGCTGATCTAAGTTGTCCAGCAGTCGATCTGCATAATCCGTGATTTTAAAATACCATTGAGATAATTCTTTCTTTCCCACCAGAGAGTTGCAACGTTCACAGTTGCCATTAACCACCTGTTCGTTGGCCAATACGGTCTGGCAGCTTGGGCACCAGTTTACGGGGTTTTCTTTCTTATAGGCCAAGCCTTTATTATAAAACTGAATAAATATCCACTGCATCCACTTATAGTATTCTGGACGGCAAGTAGCCACTTCCCGATCCCAGTCGTAAGCAAAGCCCAGTTCTTTCAACTGCTGAGTCATTTCCGCGATGTTTTCCGTAGTCCATTTGTCTGGAGCAATGCCGTGCTTAATTGCTGCATTTTCTGCTGGCAAGCCAAAAGAGTCGTACCCCATGGGATGGAGCACGTTGAAGCCAGCCATGTTCTTATATCGGGCGATGACGTCTCCGATGGAATAGTTCCGCACATGGCCCATGTGCAGCTTGCCTGACGGATATGGAAACATTTCCAGAACGTAATACTTTTCTTTATCTTTATCTTCAGAGGTCTCAAAGACCTTATTCTCTTCCCAATAATTCTGCCATTTCTTTTCAAATTCCCTGAAATTGTACTTCTCTATCATTGATCAATCCTCCAAATCCAGTTCTAAAAATTCACAATCGCCCCAAACTTTCTCGATGTTGTACCGTTGACGCATTTCGGTAGTCAAGACATTGATAATTATATCACCGTAATCCATGAGAATCCAACCGGAACTTGGCTGCCCCTCCACACTTTTAACCACAATCTGCTCTTTTTCTAAACCGTCGTCGATATCATCGCTCAGGGCCTTGATCTGTCTTTCGCTGTTTCCTGAAGCAAGCACGAAGTAATCCGCGAAGGAAGACTTATCACCGATATAGATACACACAATATCCTGTGCTTTTTTCTTATTTAATATTTCAGCAGCCAGTATAGCTGTTTCTTTACTATTCATTTACATCTCCTTTTATTTTCAATTCCATTAAGTAATCTCTGGCTTTCACCGTGTCGTCGTCCAGCGGTGACTGCTGGGAACGAACGTAATCGATGGTCCGTGATAAAGATAGCAGGCAGGCCTGATCTAAATCAGTAAATGCCGCTTTTCGCAGCTCCTCTACCCCTGGGTAGTTTCGACCAGGCTCGATAGCATCCGCCAGATAAATAATCTTTTCCAGCTGAGACATACCGGCTCGTCCGGTGGTGTGATAACTCACCGCCTGAAGGATATCCGGATCTGTTATGCCATAATCCTTCTCCATGAGCAAGGCTGCAATCTTACTATGTGCCAAGTTTCTGTTGTTTAGATATTTTGAATCCAGGCCCAACTGCATGACCCAGTTGTTCATCTCCCCTTGAGGCAGTTCCCGGAACAAGTCGTGAAAGAGAGCGGCAGTTTCAGCCTTTTGTGGATTAATGCCATAAAAAGATGCCAATTTCAACGCCGTATCCCGCATGGCGAAAATGTGTTTTTTTCGCTTTTCTGAGATATTTTTTTCTATCTGCTCAACGATACAGTCCCTTTTCATAAATATACCTTTCCACAGCTGTCGGAACCAGTTGTTCAATAGACTGGCCCTTTTTAATCCGCTTTTTGATATCAGTGGAGGAAATAGGCAGTTCTCGATTGTTCAGCAGCATCACTGGTGTGTTGTAGGCTTGCTGAATCCGTCCGATGCAAGCCTTTAGCTCTTCTTCTTTATACCCCGGTCTGCTGCCGACAGCAAAGCTGGATTCGGTCAGAAGCTCCTCTGCCCGGTGCCACAACTCGATATGAAGGAAGGAATCTGTCCCTAGAATAAAAAACACCTCCGTATTCCCATAGCTGGATTTAAGCCGCTGCAACGTGTTAACCGTGTAGGAAATCTCATCGGTTTCCAACTCCGTATAGGAAATCTCAAACGTTTCTTGTTCTTCCAATGCCAATCTCAGCATGTGGACCCGGTCTTCTTCGGCGGCCACCTTTCTTTTCAATTTAAAGGGTTGGCGCTTGGCTGGAATGAAAATCACCCGGTCCAGCATCAATTCTTCCTTTGCCTGAATGGCCAGACCCATATGTCCTAAGTGGACTGGATCGAAGGTCCCGCCGAATATACCTATTTTGTTCATAACCTCTCCGTTTAAAGTAGCTCCACGTCTGTTGTACTTATTTGAATCTGTAACTCATCCAGCTGCTCTTCCGGCACCCAGGTAGGCGCATCGCTGACCAGACACTGAGCGGCCTGATTTTTTGGGAAAGCCATCACTTCCCGAATGCTGTGTTCCCCAGACAGAAGCATGGCTAGTCGGTCCAAACCGTAAGCTAAACCTCCGTGAGGCGGCGTTCCGTACTTAAAGGCCTCCAGCAGGAACCCGAACTTACTTTCGCAAACTTCTGGACTGAGGCCTAGTACTTCGAACATCTTGGCCTGCAAGTTCTTGTCGTGAATACGGATGCTTCCGCCGCCCAGCTCCACACCGTTTAAGACGATGTCGTAAGCAAGAGCTTTTACCTGACCTGGCTGAGAATCCAACATCGGCACATCTTCCGGCCGTGGGCAGGTGAATGGATGATGCATAGCGGAATAGGAGTCTGTTTCATCATCATACTCGAACAGTGGGAAATCTACCACCCAGAGGAAATTGAACTGTTTGTCGTCCAAAAGTCCCAGCCGGCCGGCAATTTCCCGCCGGAGAAAGCCTAAGGTGTCAAAGACGATTTTTGGTTTGTCTGCTGCAATCAGAATCAAGTCGCCCGTTTTGGCCTCAAATACCTGAGAAATTTCCTGAAGCTGTTCCTGATTGAAAAATTTGTTTACCGAAGAATTAATTTCTTCTGCTCCCATTCTCAGCCAAACCAGCCCCTTTGCACCGTAATGCTTGGCTGCATCCGTGAGCTTGTCCAGGTCTTTCCGGCTAAAATGCTCCGAGCCCCCATCAATATTGATTCCTCGAACATCGCCTTTTGCTGCCAGCGCATCGGCAAAAACTTTGAATTCCGTACCGGCAACCACCTGGTTGAGTTTCTTGAGCTCAAAGCCAAAGCGGGTATCGGGCTTATCGCTGCCATACCGCTCCATGGCTTCATCATAAGGGATTCTTAAAAATGGAGTTTGAACCTCTACCCCCATAACCTCCTGCATGAGCTTTTTCAGAAAACCTTCTTGAATCTCAATCACATCGTCCACGTCCACAAAAGACATCTCCAGGTCAATCTGAGTAAATTCCGGCTGCCGATCTGCTCGCAAATCTTCATCTCGGAAACAACGGGCAATCTGCATATAGCGGTCTGCTCCGCCTACCATCAACAACTGCTTGAAGAGCTGCGGAGACTGAGGCAAGGCATAAAACTTCCCAGGGTTGACCCGGCTAGGCACCAGATAGTCTCGGGCACCTTCTGGGGTGGGTTTATTTAGCATAGGGGTTTCAATCTCGGTAAAACCAGTGCTGTCAAAGTAATCCCGAGCTACCTTGGTAATGTTGTGGCGGAAGGTGAGATTTTTCTGCATCTTTACTTTTCGCAAATCCAGGTAGCGGTATTTCAACCGCAGGTTTTCATCTACATTATCGTCATCCTTGATATAGATAGGAGGGGTATCAGCCTCAGAATAAATAACCAGATCTTCGGCGAAGACCTCAATGTCACCAGTAGGAAGTTCCGGATTTTTAGACTGTCTCTCCTCTACTCTGCCCTTAATGCCTACCACGTATTCGCTGCGAAGGCTGTCTGCTCGCTGAAAAATCTCCGCAGGAATTTTGTCATCAAAAACCACCTGCACAATTCCGGTCTTGTCTCTCAAGTCACAGAAGATTAGGCCTCCCAGATTTCTCCGCTTTTGAATCCAGCCGTTTAGGACCACCTGCTGATGGGTATGGTCTGCATTCAGTGTGCCGCACATGTGTGTCCGCTTAAAAAGATTGCTCATTTTTTGTCTCCTATCCTATTTTTTCAATTCCTCGATAATCTGGTCCATAGGCACTTGCCGCTGCTCCGACGTGGCCATATTTTTAAGGGCAAGCCGACCCTCCTGCAATTCGTTGTCGCCAATAACCACCGTGTACTTGGCACGGATACGATCGGCATATTTGAACTGGCCTTTAAAGTTTCTAGCCAATAAATCCATTTCGGCTTTGATACCTGCCTGCCGGAGTTTTCGCAGCAGGGACAGTCCGTAATTCCTGGCGGATTCTCCCATGACAGCGATGAATACATCTGCTGATTCCGGTTCCGGAATAGAGATGCCGTTCGCCTCCATGGTCAGCAATAACCGCTCCACACCAAGGCCAAAACCTACCCCCGGTGTAGCTGGTCCGCCTAGCTGCTCGATCAAATTGTCGTATCTGCCGCCGCCACAGACCGTGCCTTGAGCCCCAATCTTATTAGAAACAAACTCAAAGGCCGTTTTCGTATAATAGTCAAGGCCTCTAACGATGCCTGGGTCCACTGTATATTCTACACTCATAGCTTGCAGGTTCTGCTGGAGCTGGTCAAAGGCTTCCTGGCAGTCCTCACACAGATAGTCCAGCATAATTGGAGCACCTTGAACCAGTTCCTGACATTTCTCGGACTTACAGTCCAGAATCCGCATGGGATTCCGCTCATAACGTCCTTTACAGGTGTCACACAGTTGATCGTATTTTGGTTTTAAAAATTCCCGTAGAGCTGTCCGGTACGTCTCTCTGCAAGAAGGACAGCCAATGCTGTTAATACGCAGCTCCAGGTCCTGTATATTCAAGAGATTTAAAAAATCAGCAGCCAGACAGATTACTTCCGCATCCGCCATCATGTTCGCAGCACCGAAAACCTCTATGCCCAACTGGTGAAATTCCCGGAGTCTGCCGGACTGAGGCTTTTCATATCTAAAGCAAGGAATTACATAGTACATTTTCGTCGGCTGAACCTCAGCAAACTGTTTGTGCTCTACAAAAGCCCTTACAACAGGTGATGTGCCCTCTGGCTTTAGCGTGATGCTCCTTTTCGCATAATCCTCAAAGGTATACATCTGCTTTTCTACGATATCCGTAGTATCGCCAACACCTCTTGTAAATAATTCCGTATGCTCAAAGCTGGGGGTACGCACTTCTTTAAAGCCGTACTTTGCGCATATATCGGCAAAAGCTTTTTCAACAAAATGCCATTTGTACACCTGATCTGGCATGACGTCTTTCGTCCCTTTTGGTGCATTTGTCAACATAAAAACTACCTCCTAAACAAATTTTCATCTTTTCTTTGCAGCATGTCCTCCAGCCGATCCATGTAGATTTCAAAATTGGATACGTTCGGTACCCGTTCCAGCCGATTTTCTGCCGGATAACAAGCTTTCGATATGCCTCCTGCGCCCAGCGCCACAATCGTCTGCCCTTCCTCCATGATGCGGATGTTGTAGATGCCTTCCGAGCCCTCCTTGGCGTAGCCCACGTTTTCCAAGCTTCCAGCCATGTGCTTCTGACGGTACAGATAATAAGGTCGATATCCTGCCTGACCAAGCTTTTCCTTGGATAGAGCCAGCATGTCTTTCACAATGCGGGCCTGTTTATAATGAAACGCTCGGTCCACGTCAATGAGCCGGGATGCCCGTTTGACTGCCAGGGTATGCACGGTGATGTTCTCCGCTCCCAGCCCAATCATGGTATCTAGGGTATTTGCAAAATCCGCTAGAGTCTCCTCCGGTAAACCAGCAATGATATCGGTGTTGATTACTTGAATCCCCACCTCTCTGGCCATAGCGAAGGCTTCCAGAAATCCCTGACTGCTGTGGGAACGCCCAATCAGCTCCAGCGTTTTATCCTGCATGGTCTGAGGGTTGATGCTGATTCGCTCTACTCCATGGGCCTTGAGGACATGCAGCTTGTCCCAGGTGATGGTATCTGGCCTGCCAGCTTCTACTGTAAATTCCCTGATGCGGCTGAGATCGTAGGCCTTTTCTATTTCGGACAGCAACTCTTCCAGCTGACTAGCAGTCAGGGAAGTAGGGGTGCCCCCTCCTATGTACACGGATTCCGGAAAAAGACCAGTCTGGTGCATTTTTTCACCAGTGTGGCGAATCTCTCGGTGTAAAGCCTCCATGTAAGCCTGAATAGCCTCCGGTTTGGACTGATTGGAGGTAAAAGAACAGTATAAACAGCGAGTAGGGCAAAAAGGAATGCCCACGTAAAGCCCCACCTCTTCGGGGGTTGGCTTTTTCAAAACGGACTGTTGCACTCGGTAGGTATCGCACAGCAGTTTTATTTTCTCGTCGTTGAACAGATAAAAGTGCTTTAATTTATCAGCGGCCTGTTCCAGGCTGCCTAATTGCTGAACCAGCTCTCCTACCAGCTTTACTGGCCTTACACCAGTATGAATCCCCCACTCTGGCTGCAATCCAGTCAAGACGGATAATCGGCGGTAAATGTCCTGTTTCAGTTCATTTTTTTCTCTATAGTTAAAACTTAAAGTTTCGTATTCCGGCGTCTCTTCAACCGAATCAACCAGCACCTTTTTTGTTTCTGCGGCATTCTCTGCTGATAAGTCCTCATCACAAATCAGCACGTATTCCTCTGGCTGCAAAAACACTTTAATTAGTGCATCATATTCATATTTATTTGTTATCCCATTTAAGATGATTTTATACAAATGGATTGCTCCTTTTTTCCAGTCCGATGGTGGTGGAGCCCATATGCCCTGGATAGACAATGGTGTCCTCCGGCAAAGTGAAAAGCTTACGGTGAATCGAATCCTTTATTTCAGGGAAAGACCCTCCCGGAAAATCTGTCCGGCCAATGGACTGCTGAAACAGGGTATCGCCGCTGAAAACCACATTGCCCAGCAAAATACACATACCGCCCTTCGTGTGCCCTGGTGTATGAAAAAAGGTCAAATCCAAGCTTCCCACATTTAAGGTATCCTGATCTTCAGCCCAAATATGGGGCTCTAGAGTTATAGTCTGACCGCAGCATTCCCGAGACATGTTCAGCCGCGGGTCTGCCAGCAGCTCTTTCTCATGGATGCAAGCCACCAACTTCGCAGCAGGAAACATAGAAAGGTAATCCTGTACGCCACCAATGTGATCCCCGTGACCGTGAGTCAAGATGATGTATTGAATATCACAGCCGTCCGTCTTTATCAAGTTGGCCATCTTATCACTAAAGCCTCCAGGATCTACGATAAAGCCCTTATTGGTGTGCTCGTCTCTGACGTAATACGTGTTCACACCCAGCATGCCGCTGGGGATACAATTAATTTGCATAAGCTTTCCACCTTTTAAAATAATTTTTTACTATCCAGCAATATGGTCACCGGACCGTTATTGTTAATCCGTACCAGCATATCCGCCTGAAATATACCTTCTCCGATATAAATACCCTTTTCTTTGATTTGGCTAACAAACTGGTCGTAAAGTTCCTTTGCCTGTTCCGGCCGGGCTGCCTTAATAAAGCTAGGCCGTTTGCCCTTTCTGGCGTCCCCCAGCAAAGTAAATTGAGACACGGCCAAAATACTGCCGCCGATGTCTGTCAGGGATAGATTCATCTTCCCCTCCTGGTCCTCAAAGACCCGAAGTCCAGAAACTTTATCTACCATATAGCGGACGTCTTGCATGTCATCGGTATCTTCCACCCCTAACAAAATGACGAATCCCTGCTTTATGGCTCCTGTAATCTGTCCGTCGACGGTTACATCTGCATCTGTTACGCGTTGTACTACTGCTCGCATGCTGCCTCCCTGCTTATTTTTATATAGTTTTCATAATTATAATATGGTAAACTCAGACGAAATCACAAGGTGGCCCGATATACATCGGCTACTCCTGGCACACTTCGCAGTGACCGCAGCACTTTTTCCATTTGATTGGTATTAGAAATGGATAACGTCATGGTAATGTTAATAATCTGATCTTTGGCACTCTTGGCGTTGACTCCCGTAATGTGTACGTCCATATCCTCACAGACTCTGGATAAATCGGAGAACAGCCCTTTGCGATCTTCCGACAAGATACAGATGTCCGCATTGTAGGCTTGATTAATCTCGTTAGAGTCCCATTCCACCTCGATAAAGCGGCTGCGTTCCCCTTCCGGCATAGTTAATACGTTGACACAGTCCTTTCGGTGGACGGAAATCCCTCGTCCCTTGGTGATGAAACCGACAATCTCATCTCCCGGTACCGGGTTACAACATCTGGACACCCGGATCAATAGGTTATCTACACCTTTAACGGATATGCCAATCTGCTTCTTCTCTTGAGGATGTTTCTTCTTCTTTTCACTGACGGCAATGTTACTAAGGGTGTTCTCACTCCGTTTTAGTTCTTCTTGCTTTTCCTCGTGATAATAGTCAATGAGTTTAAGGGCTGACCGCCCTAAGAAAGCGCCGCCATAGCTGGCTTGAATAAACAAATCGTCTTGAGAAGTCAGGTTTAAAGTCTTTACCAAGCGATTGAGATAGGCATTTTTCATGACTTGTATCGGTTCGTAACCCTTTTTCCGCAGATACCGCTCAAACATGTCCTTACCCTTTTCGGCTACGTCTGGTTTGTTCTCCTTCTTTAAGAAGCTGCGGATTTTATTTCTGGCGTGGCTGCTTTGTGCAATCTTCAGCCAGTCTTTACTCGGGCCCTTGGAATTGGATGAGGTGATAATCTCTACAATGTTTCCGTTTTCCAGTCGGTGATCGATGGGTACCATTTTACCGTTGACCTTGGCTCCGACGCACTTATAGCCTACAGCAGAATGAATCTTGAAGGCAAAGTCCAGCGGCGTAGAGCCTGCTGGAAGTTCAATGACATCTCCGCCCGGCGTAAATACAAATACCTGGCTGGCAAATAAGTCCACCTTCAAGGTCTCCATAAATTCCTTCGGGTCGTTCATATCTTTTTGCCATTCCAGAGTCTGTCTCAACCATGCCAGCTTCAACTCTTCCCCATTTACCTCTTTGGAAGAGATGCCTTCTTTATATTTCCAATGGGCAGCGATACCCAACTCCGCAACCTTATGCATGTCATAGGTTCGAATCTGAATCTCAAAGGGATCGCCGTTATCACCGATAACTGTCGTGTGAAGGGACTGATACATATTAGGCTTCGGCATGGCGATGTAATCCTTGAATCGTCCCGGTATTGGTTTCCACATGGTATGAACTACCCCCAGTGCTGCATAACAGTCCTTGATGGTGTCCACGATAATTCGTACCGCAGTCAGGTCAAAAATTTCGTCAATTTGCTTGTGCTGATACTTCATTTTTTTATAAATGCTGTAAAAGTGTTTTGATCGTCCGTTGATATCATAATGGATGTTTAAATCGTCCAAGCTGCTGCGTATTTCATCAATTACTTGGTTGATAACATCCTCTCGCTCCTCTTTTTTCGCCTTGACTGCGTCCACCAGTTCGTAATACGCATCTTTATCCAGACATTTGAGGGCAATATCCTCCAGCTCAAACTTCATGGCATAAATACCCAATCGGCTGGCCAGAGGTGCATAAATATCAAGGGTTTCCCGGCACTTATCGATAATCTTGCTCTCATTCATATAGTTGATGGTACGCAGGTTATGGAGCCGGTCGGCCAGTTTGATAATCAGGACTCGAATATCCTTGGACATGGCCAAAAACATCTTGCGGAGGTTTTCTGCCTGCCGCTCTTCCTTGCTCTCGAAAACAATGGAACTAAGTTTGGTGACTCCGTCTACCAGCAGGAGAACTTCCTCACCAAACTCTTCTTTCAGCTGTTCCTTCGTGTATGGAGTATCTTCAACGACATCATGAAGTAAACCTGCAACAATGGTATTTTCATCCATTCCCAGCTCAGCCAAAATTTTGGCTACGGCCATGGGGTGAATCAAATACGGTTCCCCAGATTTTCTAAGTTGTCCTTCATGCATTTCTTCGGCTTTTTTGTAAGCCTTGCTGATCAGCGCCACGTCATAGTGAGGGTTGATCGCCAAAAGGTCGTTTAAAAATTGTTCCATACTTAACCTGTAATCTTCCTTCAACTGCGATAAATATTAATGAGATTTTTTGCTGGTCTTTCCTTTATACTTAGGTCCTCCTGAAAGCTGTGACAATTCAAAGTAAATTGGGCTGCACGTGAAGATGGAGGACATTGTTCCCACCACTACACCGATGAACAGCGGCAACATGAATTCCCGGATGGAATCTGAAGCCAAAATAAACATAGGAATCATAACAATCAAAACTGTTGAGGAGGTCATGATGGACCGGGTTAAGGTCTCGTTAATGCTGTAATCAATCAGCTCCTCCAACTGACTCTTTTTCATCAGACCCAGATTTTCTCGAATTCGGTCAAAGATAACGATGGTGTCGTTGGTAGAGAACCCGACGACAGTCAGCAAACCTGCTATAAATGGATTGTTGATGGTGATGTGGAAAAGACCATATAAAGCGATAACGGTCAGCGCATCAATAACAACTCCGGCAATAGCTGCTACACCAAACTTCCACTCAAAGCGGAAAATGATATAAATCAACATCGCAATACAGGAAATGACTACCGCTTTTATTGCATTGCTTCTCAAGTCTTTTCCCACAGAAGGGCCGAACTGTTCTACAGCAACTACATTTTTTTCTGTAATGCCAAAGTCTTTGTTAAACTGCTCAATCAGCTGGTTTCTACTTTCATTTTCCAAGGAGGCCATGGTTTTAATAATGACACCAGAATTATTTTCCCCAGAATATACCAGCTCAGAGGCATGGATACCTACTGCTTTTAACGATTCTTCTACTTTGGACAGTTCTACCTGTTTGCCCATATTGAATTGCATCATGGTACCACCAGTAAAGTCGATTCCGTAGTTGTATCCCCTGATACCGCCTACTCCCAAGCCGACGATGAGTACGGTAGCTACGATGCAGTAGTAGATTTTTCTATGCTTAACAAAGTGAAATTGTCTTTTGATGGAGCGTTTTGGCGTGTTGTCTTCGTTCATGCCATAGTATTTTTTTGCGCTCCAATGCTTGGATTCGCTGCTCAGTGTCAAGAACAACTGTGTTACTACTGTAGCGGTGAGCAAGCTGGCGATAATACCTAAAAGCAAGGTGATGGCAAAACCCTTAACGGAACCAGTACCCAGCTGATAAAGCACGATAGAAGCAATAATAGTCGTACAGTGGGAGTCGATGATGGTGTTCAACGCTCTTCTAAAACCTGTATGCACGGCTACCCGTACAGACTTGCCACTGCCAATCTCCTCTCGGATTCTGGTAAAAATCAGCACGTTAGCATCTACAGCCATACCTACGGAGAGGATAAAGCCGCCGATACCCGGCAAGGTAAGAACGGTGCCCATCAGCGCCATAGCCCATAGAACCAGAATCACGTAAAGCAGCAAGGCAATACTGGCTGCGATACCCATGATGCCGTAAAAAGCCAGCATGATGAGAATGATTAAACCAATCGCAATGATACCTGCAATAACGCTGCGCTCAAAGGCATTGTATCCGATTGTGGCCGACTGGGTGGATGTATTCACTTCTTCCAGCGCTACTGGCAGAGAACCTCCGCGAATCAGAGCAGAAAGATTGGTTGCATCCGCCTGAGAAAAGCCCCCGTTTCCGCCGGTAATGATAGCCTGTCCATTCTGAATAACAGAGTTTACTACCGGTGCTGAAATAATCTGATTATCCAAAACGATAGCGATGGCTCGAGCATTAACATCTCCCATAGAAGGTGTTACAGCGCCGGATAATGCTTTTTGAGTAGCTTGTGCAAACGCTTCGGTGCCTTCCTTATTGAATTCCAAGGAAACTGCATAGCCGCCGTTTTGCTTGTCTGTGGTAATACTAGCATTTTTAACCATGCTTCCGTCCAGCATTTTAGTGCCGTCGGCTAGAAAAAATTGAAGCTGTGCTGTTCGTCCGATTTGCTTGATGGCTTCATCGGCATTATCTGCTCCTGGCAGCTCCACACGGATTCGCTTCTGCCCTTCAATGGTTACAATAGGCTCTGACAGCCCCATCTGGTTTACACGCTGCTCGATAACAGCTTGGGTCTGCTCCATAAGTTTCTTTAAGGAGTCTCCTGTAGCATCTGTCTTGGCCTCCATGACCACATAGACACCGCCTTCAATATCCAGACCCAGCTGAAGCTTATCCTTAACAGCAGGAATCGGTCCTGCGCCAAATATGGTTATGAACCATCCCAGAACAATAATTAGAATGACAAAAATTGATAAAGCTTTTCTCTTTTGTGCGCTCATTTTTTTATATTTCCCCTCTGTAATTAAGATTTGCACCATACAGGCAGCGCGGCCGCACGGTGTGCTGTTGATCTCGGACAAAATTGTTCATGGGAATCAACATATATAAAATACTACTTCTAGCATTTATAATCAAAAAGCACTTCATATCATTTTACTACTTTTTGTATATTTCTACAAGTACCAATCACAGTTGAAAATCGCTATTTTTTCACATTTACACCTATTATACCCCCAATGCCACCTATAGCCACAGGGATTAGATAAACAGGATGAAACGTATTTCGACTTAAATCCTGAAAATACATACAGTTTATGGAAAATACCAGCAGGAAAATGAAAAGTGCAGACAGTACGGCTGCCCATAAAAGACCTCTCTTTCCAATGAGTCTTCCCGAAAACACGCCTAAAAATAACGCAGCGATGCACATGGCCGCCAACAGGTAATGAATGGAAAAACTCTCTGGAACAGATGTAAACTTAATCAAAAATGCGAGGATGACCGTCAGCAGAAAAAAAAGCATAAAAGCAATGACATACCCCTTCACCAATTTGTATAGATAATTCATGACATTCCCTCCTAACCTATGGAAAACCACGGCAAATCCATTTAGAGATTGTATGTGGTCAACATAAGTATATGGAAAAAAAGGAGCAATCAGAACCAAAAAGGCGAAGGATAGAAAAAACCCCTGCAAAATCATGCAGGGGCATTAAACATGTTTTTTTATCTTATTCTTGTTTGGAATCTTCTACAGATGAATCTTCCTGTGCAGCAGGAACTTCTTCACTGTCTGCTTCTGCATCCTTTTTCAGTCTTTTAGGAAGCGCCTTTTTCGTTGTTTCTTCTGTGTCTTCAGAAGGTCTAGCCTTCTTTGGAGAAACCTTTGATTCTTCGCTGTTTACCACTTTAGAAACGGACCACTTCATCATTTCAAATTTAAGCTTTTCAGCCCCTACCTGGATTACGATGGTCTCATCCTTGACCTTGACAACCTTTCCGCAGATGCCTCCGATGGTGATGATTTCATCCCCAGCCTTGATGCTGTTGCGCATCTCGGTGACAGCTTTTTCTTTCTTCTTTTGTGGCCGGATCAGCAAAAAGTACATGATGACAATTAACAGAACCAGCGGCAATAAGTTTTGGTATAACGATCCCATTTCGTGAATCCTCCTTGTGTGTACATACTAGAATCAAAATGCGATTAGTTTCCTTATTTCTTGCGTTTTAAAAAGGCCTCTATGGGAGGCACTTTTAGTTCGCAAAATAAAAATGGTGCCGGCGATGGGGGTCGAACCCATACGGTGTTACCACCACGGGATTTTGAGTCCCGCACGTCTGCCAATTCCATCACGCCGGCGCATTACTATAAGTATATCATATTGCTTGTTCAATTTCAAGCACAAATATTGTTTTCGTGCTATTTTTTGCCAAAATAATTTATTGCCTACAGTTATCTTCATCATTTGGTGCGCCCGACCAGACTCGAACTGGTACGATTGCTCACACGCCCCTCAAACGTGCGCGTCTGCCATTCCGCCACGGGCGCAAACCATAAATCACGAAGAATATAATAGCATAGTCTAAAAGGAAAGTAAAGGGGTTTTCTGCAAAAATCATGGGAAATATACGAAAACTGTCAGCTATTGGACTTCTGTCTCCTGCTCCCCTGTTGCGGAGTCCACTACTTCAAGGTCTTCCGTCTTTACCTGAGCGTATTTGCAGTACCAATTCTGAGCATTTCCATAGAAGTTGTTAAACATGTAGCTCGCTTCATCGCCATTCAAGCTTTCTGCCTTCAATGCACCATAAGTCTTATAGACGATGGGATAATAAGGAACTTCATTTACAAGAATATCTTTCAGCCCTTCTACCGTCTCCATTTTTTGTTCCTGGGAAATGCCGGATTTCAATTTATCCAAAAGCTTATCTGCCTTTTTATTACTGTAACCAATCAGATTACCATAACCAGAATGCAAGAGGTTCCGTAAATCGTAGGTTTCATTAATGTGAATGCCCCCGATAAATAAATCGTAATCTTTCTGCCGCAGCTTGTTATTGAAATCCTCTCCGTCAGCAGCATAGACAATATGGCTGGAAATAGATAGCTTATCTAAGGAAGCTTTTAAGTCTTCTGCCACAATCTTTCTGCTGATATCCGCCCCATTAACTAGAATTGTTAATGAGAGCTCTTTTTCATTTCGATCTTCCAGATAACCATTATCATCCCGATCGACATAGCCTGCAGAGGTCAGCAAGACCGCTGATTTTTTTAGATTATAAGGATAATTGTCCCCTGTATTCTCTGTGCCTAAATAGCCCGGGAAATAAATCGTGTCACTGAGAACTCCTTTTTTATAGTACGCACTTTCATTAAGTTTTTTTACATCTACAGCATAAGCTAAGGCCTGTCGGACTTTCTTCTCCGTCACCGCTTCTCTGGCAAAATTAAATCCCAGGACTTCTACGTCATTGGCAAGGAAGTTCTTAGAAGAAATCTTTTTATCTGAAACTAAGGTATCTCTGGATAAGTCCTCTAAAAATCCTAAAGAAATATTGTTAACCTCCAACAGTGGAATGACATCTTCTTTTTCAGGAAGTACTGTAAAAGATAAAGTGTTTTTCGGCTTCGTACCATTATAGTACGAATTGGCGACTAGGTTCAGTTTAGAGATGTCATTATAACTTTCCACGGCATAAGGCCCCGAACCTACCGGAATAAAATCTGTAGAAACTACTTTATAGGCTGTATTTTTGCCATAGCTTCTCTCTGATATGATAGGGAAAAGGAAATTTTCCATGGATACATCGCTCTTGTCTTTAAACCTCACCACCACAGAATAACGATCATTTTTCTCCACGGATACGGATTTAATATTTCCTACATAGCTGCTATAGATGGTATTGCCAGATGTGGCGGCGGCTATGTAATTGTCAATGGAGTATTTGACATCATCTCCTGTCAAGTTACTTCCGTTGCTAAAATAAGCATCTCTCTTGATGTGAATCGTGACCGAAGTCTTATCTCCGCTATAATTGTAACTGGATGCCAGCTGATTGGTCAAAGATAAATGTTCATCAAGAGTGAAAAGACTCTCAAAAATCAATTTGCTGATTTGATAAGTATCAGAATCTTTAGAGGTAACCGGATTGAGCGTACGAACTTTTTCCATTGGCAGCTCTACTGTCTGAGACTGGGTATAAGTCACGTTCTCTTCATCGGATTTGTTCAGAAGATTGTAGACCTGTCCTTGTTGGCTGTAAAGAATAATGGCCGCCAGCACCAGCAGGACTGCGCCTATTATGGATATTTTCTTGATCATGTTTCCCTTCCTGTTTGACTTTCTCGCAAGGCTGGCGGTTTTCCACTACCAGCTTTTAGGTCAGGCTTTCGCCTGCGTTTATTTTTTCACTGCTTCGAAATTCAGGGCTTCCAGCAGCCCATCAATCTGCTTGTATAGGTCCTCTGGAACGGTGGAATTATTTAAAACCTTCTGGGCTCGCTGCCGCTGCTCCTGCCTGCTCATCTGATTATTTATGCGGGCTTCCACCTGCTGCCGGGTAGCGCCATCCCGCTCCATGACCCGTTGGATACGAACCTCGTCTTCTGCATCTACAATCCAAATCTGGTCCGCCTGCTGATCCAGCCCCGCTTCAAAGAGTAACGGCGCATCCAGGGCAATCAGCTGCCGACCTTCTTGCCGGTACTCCTCCAGCTGCCGCAGCACGATTTGAACAATCTGCCGCAGCATAATGCTGTCCAGTTTTTCTTTTTCAGATTTGCTGGAAAAAGCGGTATCCGCTAGAGCCTTTCTATCCAAGCTGCCATCTTTCAGCAGAATCTCCGGTCCAAAAGCTTCTGTCAGCTCTTTTAACACCGGCGAATCTGGCCCGACCATCTCCCGGGCTACCTGATCTGCATCGATGACGGGGCAGCCTTTTTGGGCCAGATAGCTGGATGTAGTGGATTTCCCACTGCCGATGCCCCCTGTCAAGCCGATTATCTTCATATTTGCCTACCTGCTTTCCCTATTTTAAATCGTACCAGTTCTCTCCTTGGTTGACTTCTACCGCCAGTTTGATTTTCAAGGTCATGGCCTTTTCCATACAATCCTGTAACAACGTTTCAATGGTCTCTTGTTCTTCCACAGCTGTTTCAATAATCAACTCGTCATGAACTTGAAGAATAAGTCTAGATGTAGCACCAATACGATGGAGCTGCCGATATACCTGAATCATGGCCAATTTGATGATATCTGCTGCCGTGCCCTGAATCGGGCTGTTCATAGCCAATCGTTCACCCAGCTGCCGAACCATATAGTTGCTGGCATTGATTTCGTGAATGGCCCGCTTTCGCCCCATTAAGGTTGCTACATAACCATTTTCTTTGCAGAACTGAATCTGCTGGTCCATGAATTCTTTAACTTTAGGATTGGTTTTAAAGTATTCATCAATATATTTTTCCGCTTCTTTTCTGGTGATATTCAGTTCCTCTGACAAGCCAAAACCACTCATGCCGTAGATGACGCCAAAATTGACCGCTTTCGCATTGCTTCGCTGTAAAGGTGTTACATCCTCTTGAGGGACTTTAAATACACGGGCTGCTGTAATCCGGTGAATATCATCCTCATTGTTAAAGGCTTCAATCAAGTGCTGCTCTTCCGACATATGTGCTAACACCCGCAATTCAATCTGAGAATAATCCGCCCCTACTAAGGTGAACTGCTCCTCTGGAATAAAAGCCCGGCGCAGCTTTCGCCCCAGTTCCTGGCGGATCGGGATGTTTTGGAGGTTCGGCTCTGTACAGCTTATTCGCCCTGTAGCTGCCACCGTCTGTTGGAAATGCGCGTGAATTCTTCCATCCTCGTGAACCAGCGGTAAGAGGCCGTCAATATAAGTCCCCTTCAACTTGGAGAGGGTGCGGTATTCTAAAATGCACGGCACGATATCGTGCTCATATTTAATCTTTTCCAAAATCTCTGCATTGGTGGAATAACCTCGTTTGGTCTTCTTTCCAGCAGGCAGACCCAGCTTTTCAAAGAGGATAGCGCCCAGTTGCAAGGGAGAATTAATGTTAAATTCCTCTCCGGCACAATCGTAAATTTTGCTGGTCAACATCTCAAGCTGCGTTGAAATAAAGGTTCCAGCAGACATCAGCTCCTGCTTATCCAATTTGAAGCCGTAGTCTTCCATAGAAGCCATAGGTTCTATCAACGGAAGCTCCACCTGATAATAAACCTCTTCTAGCTCTTCTTGTTTCAGTTTGGCTTCTTGAATCCAGCGGAGCGCCTCCACGGTCTCTCCCCAGGTTTTCGTATAGGCCAAATAGTTTTCTCCCGGGTTATCAAAGAGTGCCAACTGGCTGTTGGCTGCCATAAATTCTTCTTCATTTTCAATTTCTTGATGGAGCAGCTCAAAAGCCACAGTTTTCAAGTCATAGTTGCTTTTTGATGGTTCTAAAACATATTGAGCTATGGCACAATCAAAGGCCGTATGAAAAAGATATCCTTGTTCTGCTGCCAGCGCCAGTTTTCCTTCACCTCTTAGTGCATTTAGAAGAACATAATACTCATTAATCAGGTAATATCCGGTTAATTTTATCTTTTTCGCTACTAATTCTTTAGCAAAATACTTTATTACCTCTTGATTTTCTTCACAAAAGATAAAAGCGACCACATTTGTTGACATAATTCCGATACCGTACACCTTTGGGGTGGCCCGATGATTTTTATCAGAATAGACTTTGATTGCTACTTCTTCCCCTTCTTGTATTTGAGAAAAAAGGGTTTGCAGCTCTTCTTTAGAAGTCACCGATAGCGGCTGTCGTTCTTTCCGTTCCGGTCGCTTCTCCGCTGCTTCCGAAATTGTCAGTTGATTTACGGCTCCTTGCGCTAAGTTAGTTGCTTTCAATCGCTTCAGCAGACTGTTAAACTCCAGCTTTACATACACTTCTACCAACTTTTCATAATCGGGTTCCTGAAGCAGATATTCTGAGAAATCCGTGTCCTCAATAGGCACATGAGTATTAATTGTCGCCAAGCGTTTGCTCATCACTGCCAGCTGAGCGTTTTCCTCGATCCGCTCTTTAAGTTTTCCTTTCGGCATGGACTCTACCTGGGCCAAAAGCGCCTCCACCGAGCCGAACTCTAAAATCAGCTTTTGCGCTGTCTTCTCTCCTACCCCAGGTATGCCGGGGATATTATCGGACTGATCGCCCATGAGCCCTTTGAAATCAATAAACTGTGTGGGTGTAAACCCATACTTTTCAATTATAGCGTCGTGGTCATACATCTCAAACTCAGAAATCCCTTTTTTGGTAATGAGCACCCGGGTCTTGTTGGTAGCCAGCTGCAAGGCATCTCGATCACCGGTAATAATCAGCGGTTCCAGTTCTTCTTCCTCCGCTTGTCTGGCGATGGTACCAATTAAGTCGTCTGCCTCATAGCCGTCCAACTCCAGCATTTTTATCTTCATGGTTTCCAGCACCTCTTTCAGCAGAGGCAGCTGCATCGCCAGTTCAGGCGGCATTTTTTTTCTTCCGGCCTTATAGTCTTCATATTCCAAATGCCGAAAGGTAGGCGCCTTCTTATCAAAGGTCACCACCAGATAGGCTGGTTCATAGTCGTTTTTGATTTTTGTCAGCATATTAAGAAAACCGTACACTCCCTGAGTGTACAGTCCGTCTTTCGTCATCATCGGGCGTTGCATGGCATAATACGCCCGGTTTATCAAGCTGTTTCCGTCTATAATTACTAATCTTTTTTCCATAGTTCCCCATCCTGACCGCAGTAAACGGCCCCTTCCTTTATCTCCTGTCCCGCCGGGCCTGCCTTCGTAACTGTAATCTCTATCAGCCATGAGGTCCCGTCTTCGCTTAAGGTGCAGGAATCCACTTGATAATCCACTCCATCCAGCAGCTGAGCCAGTTGCTCTATATAGTTGTTCAGCTGATCGGCCTCCGGCTGTAGGGTAACCGATTTTAACAGGGGCACATTCGATGGTGTCAGATCTAAGTTCATTGTTCCCTGATCAGCTCCCGTTTCCGGTTGCTCTGGTAAGCTGCTATTTGCCGCAGAATTCAGTTCCTGCTCCGCATGTTGATTGGTTGTCTCTTCCTGAGCTGGCAGCAACGCTTTGCTGTCAGAATTCTGCTGAGGAAGCGTCTCTTTATCAAGCACAGCCAAATTTTGTTGCTCCGCCGTTTCTTCCGGCTCGGCAGACTGGACTGCTGCCCTTTCCTGACGGCTGGCCAGGTCTCGGTCCGTACCGCTCAAATTTGCAAAGTCTTCTAAATTATTATTATACAATAAAAGCGAAAATAAACCAACTATAAAAACAGCAGCTATAGAGGATAGCCTTTTCCAGTTTCTCTTTTTTGCAGGTTTAACTCGCTGATTCTGGTTTGCTTTAGCCTGACGAATAGCTTGACCTTCCGCCATCAGCGCCTGATGAAGGGTTTCGTCAAAGGCACGAGGAAGAGGAACATCTCCCAGACTGGTCAGCTGTTCCAGCATCTCCTGCAAAATTTTTACAGATTGCTGACAAGATGTACAGCCTTCTATATGACGTGCCATCTGTGCCATCTGTTCGGGATCTAACTGATGATCTACATAAGCAGATAACAATTCTTCTACTTCTAAACAAGTCATGGGATATCTCCTTTCCTTAAAAAATCTGTAATCTTTTTTAGTCTCTTATTTGTTAGACAACAAATAAACTTTTTTGTTCCCGCTTTAGCAAAATAATTTAGCCTAAACTATGTTTTGCCACTTATGTATACTTCTTTGAGCCGCTGACGAGCTCTGGACAAACGAGACTTCACCGTACCGATAGAACATTCCAGCGTATCGGCGATCTCTTCATAAGATAGCCCGGTGACATCCCGGAGAACAACAATCCGCTTGTGCTCTTCTGGAATTCGTTCTAAACATTGAAGCAGGTACGAACTGTGTTCTCGATTTAAGAGGACATCTTCTGGGAGGGGCTGGTTGTCAGGCAGCTCCAATTCGCCCCCTTCTTCTTCCTCTCGGATCGCCAGCGGTCTCTCCTGCTGCCTGCCTTTGTTCTTTCGCAGCGAATCGTAGCAGGTATTGACCACAATTCGGTAGACCCAAGTTTCAAACTTGCTGTCCTCCTTAAATTTGTCTAAATGGCGGAAGATCTTGATAAAGCTTTCTTGAAGTACGTCCAAAGCATCCTGCTCATCTTTCACATATCGAAGAGCTAAGTTGTAAGCCTTTCCCTTGCACGACAAAATAAGGGCTTCAAAACTGCCCTCATCTCCTTCCTTTGCTTTTTTTATCAGGTTTTGTTCTTCCTCAGAAATCATGTGTCCTGCTCTTTTCAACAATGCCGTTTTATGGTAAAATAAATAACTAAGATGAATGTTCATCAATCTTTTAATTGTAGCTGTTAATGAAAGAAATATTGGGCTTGCGCCCACATTTTCTCCATTATACCAAATACCCCATTGGGAACACAAGGAGATTATCAACATGTATGATTATCACACCCATTCTTTTTTCTCGGATGATTGCAACATCCCCCTGGAGCGTATGATTGCTTCTGCTATAGCAAAAGGGGTAAAAGAGCTGGCTGTCACCGACCATTACGACCCGGACTATCCAGATTCCGAATATCCTTTCATCCTTGATTTCGATGCCTATCATAAAGCACTGATTCAAGCCCAAGAGCAGTATAGTCCTCAGATTCAGATTATCAAGGGTCTGGAAATAGGCATTCAGCATGGGGAGACTATGAACGCCTGCCAATCTGCGGCCCAAGCCTTTCCCTATGATTTCATCTTAGGTTCCTTCCACTGTACCGATCACAAAGATTTATACCAAGGGTACTTCACAGCGGACACCGACATTCCCAAGGCTTTTGAACGATACTATGAATATGCCTACGAATGTTTAAAGGAATACCGAGACTTTGATGTTATGGGGCATATCAACGTGGTGGATCGCTATGTGCCCTTTGAGAAGATTCCCTCCTACAAGCCTTACATGGAACTGATCCGAGCGATTCTCCAGCTGCTCATTGAAAACGGCAAGGGCATTGAGTTCAATGCTTCCTGCTACCGCTATTTAAAAAATGGAAGGACCACCCCTACTAAAGAAATTTTACAAGCTTACAGGGAATTGGGTGGAGAAATTATTACTTTTGGCTCAGATGCCCACAACCCAGAGTCTATTGCCGACCATTATCAGGAGAGCCTAGAACTTCTTCGAACTGTAGGTTTTAAATATCTTTCCACCTTTAAAGAGAGACAAGTCCAATTTCTTTCTATATAATCACTAAAATTTATGAGATTTGGCATGCTATAGATAAATAGAAACAGCTGCCAATCATCCCAAGAATATGAAGGAGCATTGTTCATTTATGGTTTACTTGTTAAACATTATTATTATTATTTTCTTAGTTTACTTTAACGCTTTTTTTGTGGCTACAGAATTTGCCATGGTTAAGGTTCGTCGCTCTCGTATTGAGACTCTGGTTCGGGAGGGAAACAACAAGGCCAAACATACCCTCACCGTGGTGGACAACCTCAATGCCTACTTGTCCGCCTGCCAGCTGGGCATTACTTTGGCTTCTTTAGGACTGGGCTGGGTCGGAGAACCCGCCGTGGCTAAAATGCTGGAGCCGTTCTTTGAATGGCTAAATATATCAGGAGCTATGGTCCATTCCATCTCCTTTATTATAGGCTTTTCTCTCATTACGGCCGTTCATATCGTCCTGGGAGAGCTGGTGCCTAAGTCCCTGGCCATCATCAGTGCTGAAAAGCTGGCCCTGTATACAGCTTTGCCGCTGATTCTCTTCTACCGGGCTACGTATCCCATCATGTGGGCCTTCAACCACACCACAAACTTTATCCTGAAGATATTTGGACTGTCTCAGGCCAACGAGCACGAAGAGGCTCATACCGAT
Source organism: Aminipila butyrica (assembly GCF_010669305.1). Lineage (NCBI taxonomy): Bacteria > Bacillati > Bacillota > Clostridia > Peptostreptococcales > Anaerovoracaceae > Aminipila > Aminipila butyrica. Next base: position 1,902,423 of record NZ_CP048649.1, read on the forward strand.
CAGGAAATTAAGTTGCTGGTAGAGGAAAGCTACAAACACGGTCTGGTGGATAAGACGGAAATGGCACTAATCGATAACATCTTTGACTTTTCTGAAAAGACCGTTACCCATGTGATGATTCCCCGTACGGACATGGAGTGCATCTTTCTGGAAGACCCACTAGAGGAAATTCTGGCTTATGTGCTGGATAAGCAACGAACTCGTTACCCTGTATGCCGCAAGGATAAAGACCACGTGGTGGGATTCCTTCATGCTAAGGACCTATACAAGCAGGAACTCATCGGCAGCTCCCACCAGATCGATTCGATTATTCGGGATGTGCAGTTTGTGCCAGAATCCATGTCTATCAGTCAGCTATTAAAAATATTTAAGTTAAAAAAGACTCAACTGGCCGTCATTGTGGATGAATACGGCGGTACCTCTGGTCTGGTAACCTTGGAGGATATCTTAGAGGAAATTGTTGGCGATTTGCAGGACGAGTTCAATGTGGAAATGCCAGAAATCATCAATCAGGAGGATGGCAGCTATATCGTAGACGGTAAGGTTCATTTGGAAGAGCTGGAAGAACTGCTGGGCTTATCGTTGGAAGACGACAATGTCGATACCTTAGGTGGATGGATTTATTCCAGGCTGGAAGCAAATCCGAAAGCTGGAGATGAAATTTCTTACGAAGGTTATAAATTTGTTATTTACAGCTGTGATCAACGGCGGATTCGACAGGTTCACATCGAGGCCCTCTCTCCATCTCAGACTAGCACAGATAGTGAATAAAGACCAAATGCTTTCTAAACGCTGCTAAGCAAAGAGTTTACACACAAGCGTATCGTTATCAGAGGCGATACGCTTGTTTTCGTTTTCAAACCCTCTACTATAACACCAGACTTTTAGATCGTGTTATGATCGTGCAATAGAATGGCGGTGAAAAAATGAACACATATAAGACATCGGAAATTGCAGCTTGTATTGGAGTCCATCCCAATACCGTGCGGCTTTATGAAGAACTTAAACTAATCCCCAAACCAGCCCGTAAAGAAAATGGCTATCGTGTCTTTACAGATTTTCATTTGGAGCAGATTAAGTTTGCCAGAATGGCCCTAAAGGTTGAGGTCCTGCAAAATGGTCTGAGAAAACAGGCGATTACGATTATTAAAACTTCCGCCCAGGGAGATTTTAATCAAGCTATTTCTTTGACAGAGTCTTATCTGCAACAGATAAGACTGGAGCAGCGAAATGCTGAAGAAGCTATAACAATCACTGAAAGCCTTTTGTCCGGTGATAATCCGCAGACGGATACCATACTCTTAACCAGAAAAGAAACTGCTGATTCCTTACAAACCTCCATCGACTCCTTAAGAAACTGGGAAATGAACGGGTTGTTGACAGTAAAGCGGAAGCAAAATGGCTATCGCGTATATGCTGGGGAAGATATTCGACGGCTGAAAATCATCCGCTCCTTGCGTTGTGCCAATTACTCTCTTTCAGCAATTTTGCGCATGTTAAATGCCCTCTCGGCCAATCCCCAAGCAAATATTCGGCAAGTAATTGATACACCAAAGCCAAATGAAGATATTATTTCTGTATGTGATAAGCTGCGCTCATCACTGCATTGCGCTGAACAAAACGCCATGCATATGCTTACTCACCTTAAAAAGATGAAAAAACAATTCTAAGCAAACCCTACACTTTAACACCAGACTTTGTTCTGGTGTTATTCTTTTTATACAAAGAAAAGGAGGAATTTAAATTGATGGAAACAATGATTGAAGTAAAAAACCTATGCAAAGCTTATACCCAGATCAAAGCCATAGAGAATATCAATATCTCTCTTTGCCGCGGAGATGTGTTTGGCTTGTTAGGGGCAAATGGTGCAGGTAAAAGTACCACCATTGAATGTATTTTAGGAACAAAAAAGCAAGATAGCGGAACCGTATCTATTTTAGGCATGAACCCGCAAAAAGAGCGTAAAAAATTGTTTGAGCAAGTCGGGGTTCAATTTCAGGAAGCCAATTATCAAGATAAAATAATGGTATCTGAACTTTGTGAGATTACCGCTTCCCTTTATAATACCTGCTTGAATTACAACATACTTTTAAAACAATTTGGACTTTCTGACAAATTAAAAAGCTTCGTCAGTGACCTTTCAGGAGGTCAGAAGCAACGACTTTTTATCGTGCTGGCACTGATTCCAAATCCTAAAGTTGTTTTCTTGGATGAGCTAACCACTGGATTAGACACAAAGGCACGACGAGAGGTGTGGAGAAGTCTTCTTGAATTAAAAGCAAAAGGCATTACCATCTTTTTAACCTCGCATTTCATGGACGAAGTAGAAGCTCTTTGCAATAAAATTATGATTTTGAACAAAGGAAAAAATATTTTTTGTGGAACGGTACAAGAGGCAATCACTGCCAGTCCGTGTGAAAACTTTGAAGACGCCTATCTTTGGTATATAGACGAGGAGGATGAAAATGAAAGCATTTAGAACCTTGCTAAAGACAGAAATCCGCTTATCTCTCCGCGGATTGGACATGTTTATTTTTGCGATTTGTATGCCTATTGTTGTCATGATTCTATTGGGAACGTTGTTTGGCAACAAACCAGCCTTTGATGGTGCAGAATATACATTTTTAGAACAGTCTTTTGGCGCAGTATCCACCATTGCCATTTGTGCTGGAGGCGTGATGGGACTTCCTTTAGTCGTGTCGGATTACCGAAGCAGAAAAATATTAAAGCGCTTCAAAGTCACGCCCACCAGTCCTGCTCTTATCTTGGCCGTGCAGGTTACTATTTACGCACTTTATTCGGTTGTTTCCTTGGTCCTCCTCTATGTCACCGGTACCCTATTTTTTGGTTATCAGTTACATGGCTCATGGCTTCACTTTCTCGCAGCTTATTTACTGGTTATGCTGTCCATGTTCAGCATCGGTCTGCTGGTGGGAGGAATTGCACCAAACAGCAAAATAGCAAGTGCTGCTGCCAGTCTGCTGTATTTCCCAATGCTTATTTTCTCGGGAGCAACGCTGCCCTACGAAGTGATGCCGGTTGCACTGCAACATCTAGTGGAGATCTTACCCTTAACTCAAGGAATAAAGCTTCTCAAAACTGTTTCTCTCGGTCAGCCAATAGATGGGGTTTTTATTTCTCTCACGGTGATGCTTGGCATTGCATCAATATGTACCATCGTTTCTATCCGCTTTTTTAGGTGGGAGTAGCGTTTCCCAGTTCAGGGAGCTTCTGTCATGATAGCGGCGTGATGGGGCTTGTTGATTTTTATGCTCATGGATTCAAATGCTCTGGAATATAATATATATAGGAGGTGATTATTTGAAAATCAAATGGAAACTACTTTTAATTTGCATAGCCATTCCACTAATGGTAGGTGGTATTGCGGGGTTTATTTCACGAAACAGCATGAGTGCTTTTGAAGCTCTAAATAAACCACCCTTGTCCCCTCCCGGATGGGTCTTCCCCGTGGCATGGACCATCCTCTATATTCTAATGGGCATCGCTTCTTATCTCATCCTCACATCAGATGCACCACAAAAAAGGATTAATAAGGCTATGAAGTTATATGTTTTACAGCTTTTCTTTAATTTCCTTTGGACTTTTTGGTTTTTTAATTTAGAATTATATCTTTTCGCTTTCATTTGGCTGGTGGCTTTATGGCTCTTGATTTTAATAACAATCCTATCCTTTTCACGGATTTCAAAGCCAGCGGCCTATTTAATGGTTCCATATCTTCTGTGGGTAACCTTTGCCGGTTATCTAAACCTTGGTATAGCCCTTCTTAATTAAATCGCTGCCACCCGTAAAACGGGTGGTTCGATCCAGGCTATAAGCCTGTAATACTGGCCAGCGTCTCAAGGCGCTGGCTTTAACTACGTTCAAGCCACATTGCCCTTGCCCCTTTTGCTACCCCTCAAAGGGGCTATTTGAATGGGTCTGTATATTCCCTAATGCTTAATTTATCCATTGCCATATCATGCTTTTCCTGTTCTTGAATATATTTCTTTATTGTTGCTTCATTTAATCCTACAGTACTTACATAATATCCTTCTGCCCAAAAGTGTCTATTTCCAAATTTATATTTTAGATTTGCATGCCTTTCAAACATCATCAATGCGCTTTTTCCTTTGAGGTATCCCATGAAATTTGCTACACTTATTTTTGGCGGTATGGATACCAAAAGATGAACATGATCTGGCATCATATGACCTTCAACGATTGTCACCCCTTTATATTTACAAAGTAGCTTTATTATTTCTATCAGACTTTGACGATATTGATTATAGATCACTTTTCGTCTATACTTTGGAGTGAACACAATGTGGTACTTGCACATCCATCTTGTGTGCGCTAAGCTATTCACCTTAGCCGCCATAAAAATCACCTGCCTTTGCTATTTTGTGGCTTGAACAACCTTATTATAGCAAATAGGTGATTTTTTTGTATAACAGCTGACGCGTACCCGCATAGCGGGTAGTTTTATGTTTCGCTCACTTCGTGTGCTCAACAGGCTTATAAGCCCAAAATAAAATAAACGCCTGTACTGCGGCGATGCTCCCTATTTCATAATTGGGGAGCATCAATCAGCAGACAGGCGTTTTTATTGTATAAAAAGTGTCTTGATGAAGAGATTTCCTTTAGCAACCTTTCTCCAAGTCGCAGGCTGCTTTCAACCCGTAGGCGGGTTTAGCATGCCGAACGGCGTTATTGATCGCCTTAGCCATCACCCGAGCGGCTAACACGCCCAATGCCTCAAAAGAGGCGTCTACCTGGCCGGTAGCCATGGTGAAGATGGTGTCTCCATCTGCGGATGTGTGGACAGGACTGATGGTCCTAGCATACCCATCGTGACAGATAGAAGCCAGTTTGTTGGCTTGAGGTTTCGTCAGCTTGGCATTGGTGATAATGCAGCCGATGGTCGTATTTCCGCTGAACACGTTTCGGGAAGCTGCAATCTGATTCAGCATGATTTCCTCCGTACTGGCCAATCCAGTTCCGTCTTCGTTTAAGATACCCGCAATTGGCTTGCCTGTATCCAGGTCTAGCACATCACCCAGGGCGTTAACGGCAACTACCGCGGCACACTGCACATCGCCGGCCTGCAAGGCATAAATACCCAGACCGCTTTTCATCAGCCGATCCATACCGAGAAACTTCCCTACCGTAGCCCCTGTTCCGGCTCCCGCATTTCCCTGTTCCGGCTGATTCCGCTCAGAATCCACACAAGCCTTATAGCCCATATCCTTATCCGGACGACAGGTACTATCCCCTACGACCAAATCAAACAACGAAGCCCCGCACACAATCGGCACGACTCCGACCCCCACATCAAAGCCTACCCCCTTTTCTTCCAAATAAGCCATCACGCCAGAGCAAGCATCCAAACCATAGGCGCTGCCGCCGCTGAGCATAACCCCATGAATCTGCTGAACCATATTTTCTGACCGCAGCAAGTCCGTCTCTCTGGTAGCCGGGCCTCCTCCACGGACATCCACACCGGCCCAAGCCCCCTCCTTGCAGAGGATAGCCGTACAGCCTGTCCCTCCTTCTACGGACTGAGCATGGCCCACCTGAATTCCTTTTATGTCACTGAGGCTTATTTCTTTGATATCCATGTTTTTCATTCTCTTTTCCTCCAGGACGATGGCTTCGCCCGTTTTCCGCCAGCGGGCCAGACCCGCTCACTCTAAACTACTACATCTTCCTACTGCATCAGATTATATTAAGCAATGATGCGAATTGCTACAATTAAAGCGAGGATAACACCTACCACCGCTTCGCCGCCCAGCAGTCCTGAAGCGATAATAGAGCCGTTGCCCCTTTTCTCAAACTCAGGAAAAACCTTGTCTGTCAGCAGTCGAAGCATGCCGCCGATAAAAGCCGTAGCCGACAAATAAAATGGCAGATAAACGCCCAGACCTAAAGTCATTACCGGAAAGTTCAGGCAGTACAGAATCACTGCTGCCACCAGGCCGATGACAAAAGCCGGCACATGAGAAATACCACCCACCATGGCTGCCACGGCACTAGCCTGAGCTGCCGGAAACATTTCGGAACCAAAGACATCAGAACCGTAAGCGTTTACGATGACCAGCAATACAGCCACCGAAACGATAGCACCTACCAGAGAACCAATGGCTTCGGCAATCCACTGCGCCTTCGGGTCGGTCTTTAACACATGACCCGCTTTAAAGTCGTTCATGATATCGCCCACTAAACCGCAGGCTACAGCCACGGCTGCCGCCACGAAGAAGGCTTCCGTCTGTCCAATGGCAGACACCGCCTTAGCAGCCAAAAGAACGATGATACCGAAAATCTCCATAGGGTTGATACCAGACTGCCCTACGCACTGAGCCGACATGGCTGTGGCTACCCACACCCCCAGAATGGTGATAATGGAAGCCACTACCCCCAAGTGTGCAAATACCGTGAAAAGAAAGGCAATGATGACCATCGTAATAGGCGCCCAGCGCATATGGATAATACTGTCTCCTGTGCCGTCCTTTTTGAACATGGCACCGAAGATTTCCTTAGACTGTGGGAGGATACCTTTGACGATGATGCCAATGCCGGTTCCTACCATCAAGCCGATTCCCAGGGAAGCCTTGATAGAAGCCGCTGTAGCTCCATCCCAGATGCCAAAATACTGGCCCCCTATGAGAATGCCGAAATCACCTATCACCGCGCCTAAAAACCACATGCCGATGAACACCGGGCCGATTATGTAACCCACTGAAATCAGCATAGGAGAAAGCCAAATACCTCCTGAGGACCCATAGGCCATCATCTTTCCGCTCATAAAGGTAGCTGGAATCTTTTGGAATTGATCCCGCAGCAGGGTGAAAAGCGCACCAAAGCCCAGGGAGGCAAAGAGCATAACCGCCTTTTTTCCGCCAGCATCCCCTATGATGAGAGCTTCCGCTGCCGCTTGACCCATAGGATAAGGAAGTGCTTTGGTGATGACAAAATATTTACGAATCAGTGCTGTAAAAATCAAGCCCAGCAGCACGCCGCCTACGGTAATGACTACTAACGTTACTGGGCTCAACTCCGCATCCTTGTTCAGGATCCAGATTCCCGGCAGGGTGAAGGCCAAACCACCTGCCACCATGGCTCCCGCCGACATAGCTGTGTGGGTAACATTAATTTCATTGATGTTGGTATTGCCGCAGGCTTTCAAGGCAAACATGGAAACCAAGGCCACGAACATGATGGGCCAAGGCAGGGAACTGAGCTTTAAGGCCACGAACATGGAACTCATCGTTAAAATGATGGCTCCGATAACGCCGATAATCAGGCCTCTGGCTGTCAGCTGTTCCTTGAAAGAACTAGCGTACTTTACCTTGCTGTTGTTTGAAGACATTTTTTCCTCCTTAAATGTACAAATGTCCGCCTTTTCCTGTATTAGTTCCTTACTTAGTAAACTAAAAAAGCAGCCTTATTATATAAGCTGCCCATATTTTTGAAACTGAAAACACAAAAAACAAAAAGCTTTCTGCATCTTTTTTACTATCTCAGTCCCATTCCTTAGGATATAGGCTTTGTGGTGTAAAATTAAACAATAACGAATCCTGTGGTACAGTTAATCACTTATACTGTCCACGTTAGTCAATATAGCACAAATAAAAAGACAATTCAATACTTTCCAGCAAGAATTGTCCATCTTCTATCGATTATTTCCCGGCAAACGCCATTTTTTGCATGAAAAATCCCGACATGCCGTCAGGTGATAATTCACACCCTATCAGTTGATAGGGGGGTATCCTGCTCCCGCTTCTGCCTTCCACTGCAAAGGAGGCTTGACATCAGCTGCAGAGACTCGGATTCCCAAGGTCACAGTGTAGGTTGAATTATTCGACCTTAACGAACACTTCAGGATTTCTTGCATTTATATTATATGACTATTATACTATTTCATTCAGATTTTGCAAGAGTGAACCGTTAATATGTTTTGGAAAACCAAGAAAAATTTTGCTTTAAACCTTATAGACCAGCCAATATTTTCACGATGGCTGATACAATCAAGATGACAATCCAAATCATTTTACCTATATTAGCCGTATCCTGTTTTTCCGAACTGGCAACACGCTTTTGCGCAGTAGAAATACTGGACTTCTTTTGTTCTCTAGCTTTGGTATTCACCGTTCGAATCGGTTCATCTAGCTTGTTGAAGTAACCGCTGTATACATCTTGAAGCTTTTGCTTATTTACACCCAGAAGCTTTTCGAAGCCAGTCTGCTGGGTGGTAGAAGAATGCCAAGAACGGTTGTGCTGTTCTCCGCCTCTTGCAGCGGATAGGTTTGCCAACAGGTTGCGCCACTTTTCTCTCAGAGAAATTGCATCATAAATTTCACAGGCATAATGATTATACTCCCGTTTGGTAGGCCTCCCGCAGTTCGTGCAGAAGACTACATTTTTTCTTGTTTCTTTCCCACAGTGTATACAGTGCATAAGCCTTTCCCAATCTCCCTTTCTGTCCCTACATGCCAGAGAAGTTAAAATATGGTTTATTCAAACTCTTCCAGGTCTATAGAACAGTTGTGATGAACCTTCTGAACGTCATCGTTGTCCTCCAAAATATCAATCATCTTCTTGAGCTTCTTGATATCATGCTCATCCGATGGTGCGGACTCCATGGAAGGAACATACTCGATATCGGATTCCAGCAGTTCATACCCAGCAGCAGTCAAAGCACTGTGTACATCGGTGTAAACAGCAGGCTCTGTCTGAATTTCAAAAGCATCCTCATGAACGACCATGTCTTCAGCACCAGCTTCCAGAGCGGCCTCCATCAAAGTATCCTCATCAATTGCGTCAGTCTTTTCGATAATCAGCACGCCTTTTCTGGCAAACATATAAGATACGCAGCCTGGCGCTCCTAAATTTCCACCATATTTATCAAAAGTGGAACGAACAGCTGCCGTCGTTCTATTTTTATTGTCGGTTAGTGCTTCCACGATGACAGCCACGCCACCGATGCCATAACCTTCAAAGTTCAGCTCTTCATACGTCTCGCCTTCCAGCTCGCCCGTCCCCTTTTTTATAGCTCGGTTAATGTTATCGTTTGGCAAGTTAATGCTCTTCGCTTTTTCGATAGCCACCTTCAGAGCGGCGTTGTATTCTGGATCTCCACCGTTTTTAGCTGCTACTGTAATAGCTCTGGCGTATTTTGTAAATATGGCAGCTCGCTTTGAATCCTGTGATGCTTTGCGTCCTGCAATTGTGCCGTGTCTTCCCATGGAGACACCTCCTAACTTCTTTAAATTTCAACTCAAGTATTATACTACTTTTTCTTCGTCATTGCAATCGAACTTTTCCATATTTTTATAAGCAGTAGCCATCATCAGCTTAATTCGGTTCAACTGATTTACGTCGCTGGCGCCTGGATCGTAGTCCACCGCCACAATATTGGCGGAGGCATTGTACTTTCTCAAGGCTTTCATCATACCCTTTCCGGTAACGTGATTAGGTAGGCAGCCAAAAGGCTGGAGACAAATGATGTTGCCTACCCCACTGTCGATTAATTCCAGCATTTCTCCTGTCAGCAGCCAGCCTTCTCCGCATTGGTTTCCTAGGGAAATCAGCTGCTGGGCCTTTTTGGCCGTATCTTCGATGAAATGCGGTCCGCTGAATCGTTGGCTCTCCTCCAGCGCTTGTCTGGCCGGTTGACGGAAGCCCTCAATAAGTTGAATCGCTAACTTGTTTAAAACCATTGTACTGTACTTGCCGGACAGATGCTTAAAGTTAAACTCTTTGCTGTACATACCGTAGAGGAAGAAATCAATGAGGTCTGGAACGACCGCCTCTCCCCCTTCGTTTTCAATAATGCTGACAATGTCATTGTTAGCCGTCGGATGATATTTGACCAAAATCTCCCCGACGACACCAACCTTTGGCTTTTGAATGTCCAACAAAGGTAAGTTATCAAAATCATGAACCATCTGCTTTAGCAGGCTTTTAAAGTGAACAACGCTGCCCCCGCGAATGTTTTTTATGGCAATATGTGTCCATTTCTTGTAGAGACGTTCCGCAGAGCCCGCCTCTTCTTCATAAGGTCTCGTGGCATAGAGCATGCGCATGAGGACATCTCCATAAACGGCACCCATGAGCACCCGCTTAATTAGAGGGAATGTCAGTTTAAAGCCACTATTTTTCTCCAGACCCACGATATTAAAGGAAATGACCGGCACCTGTTCCATCTTTAGATCAATCAGCGCTTTTCGCAGCATGGCCACGTAATTACTGGCCCGGCAGCCCCCTCCGGTCTGGGACATGAAGACGGCCGTTTTATCCAAGTCGTATTTGCCGGATTTCAGTTCAGAAATAACCTGACCTAGAGTTACGATGGTGGGATAGCAAGCATCGTTATTGATATAGCGGAGCCCTTCATCCACTGCATGTTTATCTACCGACGGCAGCAGGCGCACGTTATACCCGCTTTTTTCCAGTGCCGGGGAAATAAACTGAAAGTGAATCGGCGACATCTGCGGAATCAAGATGGTGTAATTCTTCCGCATCTCCTTGGTAAAGGCCTTTCGCAGGAAGGTGTGCTCCCCTTCCACATAGGAAATATTGTTCTTATCCCGTTCTTCAATAGCCGCTTTTAAAGACCGAATACGGATTTTAGCCGCGCCTAAGTTAGTTCCTTCGTCGATTTTAAGGACAGTATACATATTGTTGCTGGCCTTCATAATCTCTTCCACCTGGTCGGTAGTTACTGCATCCAGGCCACAGCCAAAGGAGTTCAGTTGCACCAGTTCCATGTCGTCATCTCGGCTGGCAACCAAGGCCGCTTTATAAAGTCTGGAATGATACATCCACTGGTCCAGTACCCGGATAGGCCGCTTCATTTTAGCCAGATGCGCCACCGAGTCCTCTGTGAGCACGACCATGTCAAAGGAATTAATCAACTTATCGAGGCCATGATTAATCTCTGGATCTAAATGGTAGGGTCTTCCCGAAAGAATAATGCACTTTTTCTTATTCTTCTTCGCATAGCGAATGGCGTTAGCCCCTTGCTTCTTAATGTCATCCTTAAAGTGCTTATCCTCTGCCCGCCCTTTCTTGACGGCCTTGACCACCTCTTGATAAGAAACGCCCAGTCCTTTGAGCCGGCTGTACAACTCCTTGATTAAGCTCGGGTCATTATCATACGGCAGGAATGGATGGCTGAAGGTGACACCATTTTCTGCAAAGATTTCGTCCATGTTGTTGCCGATAACCTCCGGATAAGTGGCTACTACAGGGCAGTTGTAATGGTTAGGTGCACTTTCATCTTCATTGAGTTCATAATTGATGCTTGGATAGAATATCCACTTCACCCCCTGATCCACCAGCCATTTAATGTGCCCGTGAACCATCTTGGCCGGATAGCAGGCCGTATCGGAGGAAATAGTCTCCATCCCCCGCTCATACAGAAGTTTAGAAGACGGCGGTGAAAGTACCACCCGAAAGCCCAACTCGGTAAAGAAAGTAAACCAGAAAGGATAGTTTTCATACATGTTCAGGACTCTCGGCAGACCTACTACGCCGTGCTTGGCATAGGCATCTGCGGTAGGTTCATAGGAGAACAGCCGCTTATACTTGTACTCGTACAAGTTAGGCAATTCCTCTCGGTCGCTTTCCCGTCCAACTCCCTTTTCACAGCGGTTGCCAGTTATAAACTTCTCGCCACTATTGAACTTGTTGATGGTAAGCAAACACTGGTTTTCACACTTTTTACATCTGGTGTGAGAGTTCATCACGGTGAACAGCTCCATGTCCTCCAGCTTAATGATGGAAGACTCCGTTCCCTCTACATAACGTTCCTTGGCAATCAACGCTGCGCCGTAGGCACCCATGATACCTGAAATATCTGGCCGGACTACATTCTTTCCCAGAATGAGTTCAATGCTCCGAAGAATGGCATCATTTAAGAAGGTTCCCCCTTGGACCACAATCTTCTCTCCAGTTTCATCGGCATTTCTCAATTTTATAACTTTATAAAGCGCATTTTTTATGACGGAAAAAGACAATCCCGCAGAAATATCACCAATAGTAGCCCCTTCTTTTTGGGACTGCTTTACTTTGGAATTCATAAATACCGTGCATCTGGTACCTAAATCTACCGGAGTCTTAGCAAAAAGAGCTTCTTTGGCAAAGCTTTTCACGTCCATGTTGACCGATTTGGCGTAAGTTTCAATGAAAGAGCCGCAGCCAGAAGAACAAGCTTCGTTGAGCATAATATTATAAATCGCCCCATCTCGAATCTTCATGCACTTCATATCCTGTCCGCCGATATCCAAAATGAACTCTACTCCCGGCAGAAAGGCTTCCGCCGCTTTATAATGGGCGATGGTTTCAATCTCGCCTAAATCTACCTTGAAGGCGGCACGAAGCAAGCCTTCTCCATATCCAGTAGCCGTAGCATTAGCGATAGCCAGGTTGTCTGGCATCAAGCCATACAACTCCTTCAGCATAGCCATAGTCGCTTCCAGCGGTTTTCCCTCATTGCTCCGATAAAAAGAATAGAGCAAATTATTTTCGCTGTCAATCAGTGCTGCCTTGGTGGTGGTAGAGCCAGCATCAATACCTAAAAATAATGGTCCTCTGGCTTTTCGGATATCCTTCCGCCTTATTTTATCTCTGCTATGCCGCTGTTGAAATTCTGTGTAGTCATTGAAATCTTTGAAAAGAGGATTTGTGTGCTTGGTTTCAGATAGAGCAGAAGGGTTGGCGTTCTTCAAGGATTGAAAAACGTCGTGGATATATTTCATATCGTACTTTTGTGCAATCAGAGCAGCTCCGATTGCCACAAAATATTGAGAATCCTTAGGAAAGATAATATTTTCCGGCTTCAGCTTCAAGGTTTCGATAAACCGTGCCCGGAGTTCTGAAAGAAAGAAAAGGGGTCCCCCCAGAAAAGCCACATTACCTTTAATGCTTCTGCCGCAGGCCAATCCGCTGATTGTCTGATTGACCACCGCCTGAAAAATAGAGGCAGACAAGTCCTGAATGCTGGCCCCTTCGTTGATTAGAGGCTGAATGTCCGTTTTGGCGAAAACGCCGCAGCGCGCCGCTATGGGATAGATTAACGTATGTTCCTTGGCCGCTTCGTTAAGGCCCGAAGCATCTGTGTTCAACAGCACCGCCATCTGGTCGATAAAGGCTCCCGTGCCCCCAGCACAAGTCCCATTCATCCGTTGCTCTACGGTAGCCCCAAAGAAGGTAATCTTGGCATCCTCACCTCCTAGCTCAATAGCTACCTCGGTCTCCGGAACCATGGTTTCAACCGCCTTGCTGCAAGCTACTACCTCCTGCTCGAAAGGAATGTCCAGCAACTGAGACAAAGCCAGGCCCCCTGAGCCGGTAATCGTCATGTGTACCTGTTCATTGCCTACCTGCGCATAAAGTTCTTCCATCAGTTGAGATACTTTTTCAAAGATATTGGACATGTGTCGTTCATATCTCTTAAATATTATATTGTTATTTTCATTCATCAGCACGACCTTTACGGTGGTCGAGCCCACATCAATACCTAATTTCATATAAGCAATCCCCTCCTCGGTTTTTGTTTATTATGGAGTTTGCGAAAACATGCAGGACATATGCCTGGCGGAAGGTAACCCCCTAGGGGCAACCTTCATTCCGTCGGGCAGGCTGTGCCTGCATGTAATCCGATTATTTTATCCAAATGAATATGTCTGGGCCGCTAGGCCGCTTTATATATGTACCCATTGTATCATATATTCTATCTCATAAGAACAAACAATTTTTATCAAATTGTATTTATAACTGGTAAACCACTTGGTAATTCACGCCTGCAGCCTCCCGGTCCTGGGAGTCCATTTCCACCAAATCAAAGATTAAGGTGTCTCGAATCAGATGCTTCCACACCGTATAGGTAGCTTGAATAAAGGAGGCGTTCAATGCCCTTTTTTCTGTGATTAGAGGACAGGAATAAGGCAGTTCCGACGTGGACCAAATCAGCTGTAACCGACCTTCCTCAGACAAATGGGGGGCCAGCGGAAAAAATCGGCATTGCAAGGGCCGGCTTTCCCTTGGGCAAACGGGCGGAGTCTTGCAACGGACAAAGTAGACTTTACCGAACCAGGAATCTGGAAAATCGTAATCTTCCGCATATTCCACGCTCCACTTCAGCCATTCTTCCTTCATGGTAAACAGCTTTTCCTCTCCTGGCAGGAGATAAATGCCTAAATCGTAGTCTAGGCCTTCTTCCTCCTGACTGTCTCCGCCGCAGGTGCAGCAAGCTGCCCCGCAGAGAGCTCCACAATCTTCCGTAATAGGTGATACCCGGTCCAGCAGCCGATAGATGGCTTGATATGTTTTTTTCTTAATATTACTCTTCATATTGCCTTCCTAATGGTTCAATTTCTTTCTTATACAGCCGCTTTACAAATATTACAGAGTAGATAAGGCCTAGGACCTCCGCCATAGGCCAAGCCCACCATACCATGGTAAGCCCCCCTATTTTCAGCATCAGCCAAGCTAGAGGGACAATGCCGATTAATTGGCGAATCAGCGCCTGCCACATGCTCAGCATACCGTTTCCCGTAGCTTGAAAGATGGTGGAAGTTAAAATACCAAAAGCAGCTGGCAAAAAGCACAGGCAGATGATTCGAAGTGCTGGCACACCAATCTCCAGCATCTGCTCCGATGCGCTGAACAAGCCTAAAAGCTGTGCTGGAAGGGTCAAAAACACCACCATTCCCACGAACATAATGACCAGCGCTACCAGAATACCAAACTTGTAGGTCTTCATGAGCCGCTCCTTGTTACGCGCGCCGTAATTGTAACCCATGATAGGCAAAGCCCCCTGATTCAAGCCGAATACTGGCATGAAGATAAAGGACTGCAACCGAAAATAGCTGCCCAGCACCGCCACTGCTGTAGCGGAAAAGGCCAGTAATCCATTGATGAAAAACAACATCACCGACCCGATGGACTGCATCAGCATGGCTGGAAATCCGACGTTATAGATGGCCTTTATGATATCCTTTTCAAACTTAAACCCCTTCACCTGTACACTCACCTGATGTTTTTTCTTAAACAGCAGATACAAGCCCATGCACATAGCTATAAACTGACCGATGGAGGTAGCGATGGCCGCTCCCGGCACCCCCAGCTTTGGAAAACCGCCAAACCCTAAAATTAAAAATGGATCTAGGACGATGTTGATGATGGCACCGGTCAAACTGCATGCCATCGGTAAAAGCATGCTGCCGGTAGCTTGAAGCACCTTTTCCGTGTTAACCTGTATGAACACGAACAGGGAGCAAACCATAGTAATCATCAGAAACAGCGAACCATTTTCCACGATATATGCGGAATCCGAATAAGCAGATATGTACATCTTCGATAGGAACAGTCCTAGTATAGCAAATACTGCCCAGTTGATAAAGGCAATGCGGAATCCGTGACTAGCTGCTTTATTGGCTTCCTCAAACCTTTTAGCTCCCAGTCTTCTGGCTATAAGAGAATTCACCCCTACGCCGGTACCCACCGCCACCGATACCAGCAGCATCTGGATGGGAAAGACTAAGGTTACCGCCGTCAAAGAGGCTTCATCAATCATGGCCACAAAGATGCTGTCGATGACGTTGTACAGCGCCTGTATCATCATGGATAGCATGGCCGGCCAGGCCATGCCCATCATTAATCTTCCTACGGGCATCGTGCCCATTTTGTTTTCTTCTGTCATACTTTACCCCTCATCTCTTCTACAGTCAAACAATGTTTATAATAGCATGCAAACAATGTTCATTATAACATCATAGGGAACGATAAAAATCGTCCCCTATCATTTGAAAATTATTATGTTTTAGGTAAACCTATAAGCCGGGTTCTGTATTTGACAATCATCTATCTAGGCGCACCATTGCTGATACGCTCAAGCGACCTACCTACCGGGCAGCGACGGGCCGCCGCCTTTTACGCCCTATTTGGTCTTGCTCCGAGTGGGGTTTACACGGCCGCCATGTCTCCATGACGCCGGTGAGCTCTTACCTCACCATTTCAACCTTACCACAGCCTAACTGTTTCGGCGGAATGTTTCTGTTGCACTTTCCCTATAGTTACCTACGCCAGACGTTATCTGGCACCCTTGCCCTACGGAGCCCGGACTTTCCTCGTGCAGCTGCACGCGACTGCCTGGCTTACCCAAAACATGCTTTAACATTATACCATAATTCTAAATAAAGTCAAATGGATTTCCGTCTACTTCTGTAACAAAGATTTCCACCTTGTTCTCCAGCAGCTCTTTTAGCTGAGCTGCCATATTCTCCGAAAAGATTTTCTCGGTGCCATAATGACCGCCATCGATAACTGCCATGCCCATTTCTCTAGCTTTCACCGCATCGTGATACTTCACATCCCCGGTAATCAGCAGCTGACAACCGCTGAGGGCCGCCGCCGGCAGCATATCCATGCCTGCGCCAGTACAAAGACCCACCTTGCTGATTTGCCGCTGGGGATCACCCACTAGGCGAATGTCTTCCTGACGGATTCCTAGAAGCCCAGCCAACTCTTCTGCTATCCCCTTCAACGTCCGCCCCTGAGGCAGTTGACCCAAAAGTCCCATATACCCTTGTCCAAAATCCTCAAAGTCCTCTATATCCTCCAGCTTCAATAGGCTGGCCAGATAAGCATTGTTCCCCCTGGGTGCCCGGTCAAAGTTGGTATGAGCTGAAAAAACAGAAATATGGTTTTGAATCAGATCTATTGTATAGTTTCCGATAATATTATTACTGTCAATATTTTTAAGGGAAGAAAAATATAAAGGATGATGGGCCACAATAAAATCGGCGCCCTTGTGGACTGCTTCTTTAATAACCGCACCGGTTACTTCCAGAGTCACAAGAATTCTCTCCACCTGATTTCCCGGCAGATTCAATTGTAGACCGGAATTATCCCAGTCCTCCGCCAGTTCTCTTGGTGCAATCCGTTCCAACGTTTCAATCAGTTCCCACTTCGAAATACTCATATCAAATCCCCCTATCTTTTGCATTTTTCAATAAGTTTTCCAGGTAATTTACTCGTTCTTCCGTCTGAATCAGCCGTTCTTGATTTATAATGGCGGCTTTTTTCATCTGAATTAGTATATCTTTCTCTTTTTTCAGCTTCTTTTCTGCAAATTCTCGAGCCAATGAACCATTAGTCATAAGTATTGATTCAGAAATCTCATATTTTATATGTTCGGCTTCCTTTTTTGCCTCTAACCTTTGGTCGTCAGAAAGCGAATCCAGCTGCCCTTCGCCGTTCCTTGGCTGTTTATCTGCTCCCCCTGAATCAACGCTTACTTGGGCGCAGATAATCTCACAGATATACCGCCCTTCTCGCACCAGCTTCTCTTCTTTGATGACAAAGCCGTTGTGCAGCAGCCACCAGCGGAGCTTTCCTGGATTATTGCGGGGCTGAAAAATAAAGGTCTTCACACTTCTGGTCTTTTCCATATCCTGTGCCAGGATATCACACATGAGAAGCCCTCCCATACCAGCCAGTACTACCGTATCTACTTCTCCATCTGCCAGCACCTGAATCCCATCTCCCAGCCTAAAATCAAAGTGTTCTTTCAGCACCTCCGGGGAATAGTCTTGTCTGTAAACATTGTCCCTAGCTTTTTGTAGAGATCCCTTGCTGATGTCCGCCAAGATAACCCGGGGACTTTTCTTGCTTTCCCATAGATAAATCGGCAAAAAACCGTGGTCAGTACCAACGTCAGCCACGGTTTCTCCCTGTTCTATAAGGTCGGCAATGGTCTGTAATCGATCAGATAATTTCATCTTTTATACCTCAGCCCGCCTTTTCTTCTATATACACGATTCTTTATTCCAGGTAATCTTTCAGCTTTTTACTCCTGGACGGATGACGCAGCTTTCTCAGAGCCTTGGCTTCAATCTGCCGAATCCGCTCTCTGGTCACATCAAAACGCTTGCCTACCTCCTCCAGGGTTCTAGCCCGGCCATCTTCCAGACCAAATCTCAATTTCAATACCTTCTGCTCTCGATCGGTCAAGGTGTCCAGCACTTCCACCAGTTGTTCCTTCAACATGGAGAAGGCGGCAGCCTCTGCCGGTGCCGGCACATCATCATCCGGGATAAAGTCTCCTAAATGGCTGTCCTCTTCTTCTCCGATAGGAGTTTCCAAAGACACGGGCTCTTGAGCAATTTTTAAAATTTCTCGAACCTTTTCCTCGGAAATATCCATCTCCTTGGCAATTTCCTCTGGAGACGGCTCTCTGCCATATTCCTGAAGAAGCTGTCTGGAAATTCGAATCAGCTTGTTAATCGTCTCCACCATGTGCACAGGGATACGGATGGTTCTGGCCTGATCGGCAATGGACCGAGTGATAGCCTGACGAATCCACCAAGTGGCATAGGTGCTGAACTTATAACCTTTTCTCCAGTCAAACTTATCTACGGCCTTAATCAGACCTAGATTACCCTCCTGAATCAAGTCGAGAAACAGCATGCCTCGTCCTACATAGCGCTTGGCAATGCTGACTACCAGCCGCAAATTGGCCTCACAAAGCCGCTTTTTAGCTTCTTCGTCACCTTGTTCCATCTTCTTGGCCAGTTCGATTTCCTCATCAGCAGAAAGCAGCGGTACCTTACCGATTTCTTTTAAATACATTCGTACCGGATCGTCTACAGCGATGCCTTTTGGCAAGGTCGCCTCCAGATCAATCTCGCTGGAGTCTTCCGATGCCGGAATAATCTCCACATCGTCATTTTCATCCTGTTCAATAGAAAGAAGTTCAAAATCTTCCGGATCCACCTCTGAAACAATTTCAATCCCCATAGCGGTGAGTGAATCATAGATTTCATCCATCTGATCCTTGTTTAAGTCAATCCCCTCCAAATAGTCGGCTACTTCTCTAAAAGATATGGAGCCCTTTGCTTTCGCTTTATCTGCCAGGGCTTGGACAAAGTCCCTCTTTTCCATAGCATTTCCTTCCTCAAAGCTCATTTATTTACCCCTTTCCATTTTCTCTCGCTGTAAATTCATCCATTCCTCTGTCAATACTTGTATCGTTTCCTGATTTTCTTCTTCATCTGCCATGGAAAGTCTCATCAATAAGGAGTTTTCCCTTTCCTGTAGATTTTCTATCTCAATTTTATTTAAAGATTCCTCCAAAACCTGTTCTTCTTTATCTGCCAGCTGTACGCTGTCCAAAATATCCGACAATCCGCGACTTTCTTCTGGCTCCAGGCCATCTCGCAGCTTCATCATGTCTAATTCTCCGGCTTCCTTGTACAACGAACCGGCCAGAGAAAAAATCTTTTGGCCGTAAGCGGATTTAAAGGCATACCCATAAGGCGCAATCCGTTGAAAGTATTCCCGGTCGGTGAGCATCAGTTTCAGCAGATTCTTTTCCACCAGAGGTAGCTCCGGCAGACTGTCCGCCTGGGGATGTTCCTCTCGATACGGGTGAATGTGAGGATCTTCCTGTGTAGTATTGCCATTAATTTCTAGTCTTATTGCATTTTCTGATATTTTAATTTCACTAGCCAGCTTTTTTATATAAACATCGGCTTCAATGGGGCTCAAACTCCTCAAAACAGCAGCAGCTTCCTTTAAAAAATCCACACTTTCTTCGTAGGAATCCAAATTGTACCGCTGCCGGAGCATCGAGAACTTATAGTCCACAAAGCCTAAGGCATTATCCACCAATGTTTTAAAAGCTTCTTTGCCGTGCTTCTTCACAAATTCATCAGGGTCCTTGCCGTCCGTCACGTGAAGAACCTTAGGCCGGCAATCCTCTTTAAACAGAATATCAATCCCCCTTAAGGCCGCTGCTTGTCCAGCACTGTCTGCGTCGTAGGAAAGAATAACATTCTTCGTATATCGCCGAAGCATCTTGGCCTGGCTCTCTGTTAAGGCCGTACCCAGGGACGCACCAACATGGCGAATACCGCTCTGATAAAGAGAAATGACATCCATGTACCCTTCCACCAAAATGGCACAGTTCTCTTTACTTATATCCTGTCTGCTGAGATTTAAACCGTATAAGTTGTTTTTTTTCAAAAACACGGGGCTTTCCGGCGAATTTAAGTACTTAGGCGATGCATCGTCAATGGCCCGGCCACCGAAGCCAATAACCTTTCCTCTCGTGTTAATGATAGGAAACATGACTCGATTTCGGAACTTGTCGTAATACCGCCCTTTTGATTCAGAGACCAGCCCAAGTTCCTGCAAAAGCTTCACATCTACCTTCTTGTCCATAAAATGCCGATAGAGGCTGTCCCACTGGCCGTCAGCATAACCGATGCCAAACTTTTTCAAGGTCACCGGTTGAATCCCCCGCTTGAGCATGTAGGTCAATCCGGGGTTAGAAGTCTGACAGAAAGCCTTTAAGTAGAAAATGGCTGCCTCTTTGTTAATCTGATAATACAGCTCCTTTTTGCCGTCTTCTCGAGAATGATTCACATATTCCACGCCGTAATCCTTGGCCAGCCGCTCCACGGTTCCAGGGAAATCCAAGTTATAATATTTCTTGACAAACTCGAAGACGTCGCCAGTAGCTCCACAGCCAAAGCAGGTAAAGATTTGTTTTGGTTCAGAGACAACAAAAGAAGGCGTCTTTTCGTTGTGAAAGGGACAAACCCCTTTAAAGTTGCTTCCCATGCGTTTAAGGGAAACGACTTGTCCGATGACATCAACTATATTACACCTGCTTTTTATTTCTTCTATTACATTGTCGTTAAAAGATCCACTCAATACTATCACCGCTCATTAAAGATACTGCATATGGTTATATACGACATATTTAAGCAAATCCTTTTTTTATTTTTGATTTTTTTGCTATATTTTTTTTATTTGGCTATTTCCAGCCCTTGGGAATAAAAATTTCATTGTAAAGATTTAAGGCATAACGGTCTGTCATCCCCGCCACATGGTCTTTGACAATTTCAGCAATCCCATGCTCTGCGATCAGTTCCTGCCTTTCTTTTGGCAACTGATCCGGATGATCCAAGTAGTAATCATACAAAGAATTGATAATAATTTCTACCCGGTGTAGATCCTCATGTCTTTTCACCTTTTCATTGTGATAGACATTTTTAAACATGTAAGCCCGCAGCTTATCCATATGCTTCTGACAGGAGTCGCTCATAACAATGACTGGCTGCCCGTCGCTGTTTACAATCACATCCATGACCAGGGTATCAATTCGCTGCCGATGGGTATTTCCCAGCACCGCTAGGCAGTCCTCGGGCAAATCCTCCATCTTGATGACCCCGCTTCGCAAGGCATCGTCAATATCATGATTGATGTAGGCAATACGGTCGCTGAAGCGGACAATCTGCCCTTCCAAGGTAAAAGGCTTTGTTGGCCCCGTGTGATTGACAATGCCGTCCTTCACTTCGGCAGTGAGGTTCATGCCAGCCTTTCCTTTGCTCCCTTCCAGCACTTCCACCACCCGCAGACTCTGCACATTGTGCTGAAAGCCGCCGGGATGAATATTGTTGAGGATGGTTTCGCCGCTATGTCCGAAGGGCGTATGCCCTAAGTCATGTCCTAAAGCGATAGCTTCGGTCAGGTCTTCATTGAGAGCCAGTCCCCTGGCAATGGTTCTGGCAATCTGGGACACCTCTATGGTGTGAGTCAATCTGGTTCGGAAGTGATCTCCTTCTGGGGCTAAAAAGACTTGTGTCTTGTGCATCAGCCGCCGAAAGGACTTGGAGTGAATGATGCGATCCCGATCCCGCTGATACTCCGTGCGGACTTGAGATTTTTCTTCTTCCATAACCCTTCCTCTGGATTCTGCCGACTTAGCGGCTAGAGGCGATAAGTATTCAAATTCCTTCTTTTCCAGATCTTCTCTCGTAATCATAATTTAACCCTCTACGCTACAAATTTTTCAATAATGAAGGCAGCCATTCCACCTAAGAACATGGTGATAGGCAGAGTGATTACCCAAGCTGTAACGATACTTTCTGCAATGGCCCACTTGACAGCAGACAGTCTCTTCACGCTACCGGCGCCCATAATGGCCGTCGTGATTACGTGAGTCGTGCTGACCGGAGCGCCAAAGAAAGACATCCCTTCGATGACCAGAGCCGCTCCCGTCTGGGCTGCGAATCCGCTGGCAGGCTGTAGCTTTGTTACGCCGCCGCCCATGGTTTTCATGATTTTCCAGCCTCCAAGAGAGGTTCCCGCCGCCATAGTGGTGGCACAGGCAATCTTTATCCATAGAGGTATGCCGCTGTGGCTGTCCAACAATCCGCCGGTCATCAGCGCCAGTGTCATGATACCCATAGTCTTCTGGGCGTCATTGTTGCCATGAGAATAGGCAATCAGTGCCGCCGACAGAATTTGCAGCTTTAAAAATAGTTTGTTCACCCTTCCTTGAGACCAGCCAGCAAAAGCGATGAATATCAGCTTCATAAAGAAAAATCCGAAGATAAAGCCGATAACTGGGGAAGTAAACAGAGGAATAATAACCTTTTCAAGTACTCCGGACCAGACGATGTGCTTAACGGACATCGTATAGACGATGGTAGCACCAATCAGTCCGCCAATCAGCGCATGAGAAGAGCTGCTGGGTATGCCCTTCCACCAGGTAATCAGGTTCCAGATGATGGCGCCTATCAGAGCAGAAAGAATAACATACTGCTCCAACTCTACATCAACCAGCCCCTTAGAGATGGTCAAGGCAACTTTTTCGCTGACCAAAGCACCGCAGAAGTTCATCACGGCCGCCAGCATGATAGCGTTTTTCGCCGATAGGGCTCTAGTGTACACCGAAGTGGCGATGGCGTTTGCCGTATCGTGAAAGCCATTGATAAATTCAAATAACAGGGCAACTACCAATACCCATAACAGGATTGTACTAGGCATATTTCATTACCACACCTTCCAGAATATTTGCTACATTTTCGCAGGAATCCAGGCTGGCTTCCAGCTGTTCAAACAAGTGCTTCCACTTAATCAGCTCAATCGGGTCTTTTTCCTCCCGGAACAACTTGGACAGCGCCTTTCTGTAGATTACGTCCCCTTCATTTTCAATGCGGTTCACTTCAATAATCTGCTCCCGCACAATCTGGTTCTTCTTCATTTCGGAAAGGTGTTTAAAGAGTATGTTTAATTCTCGAATGCTCTGCATAATCAGATCAGCCATGTATACCGCCTCCTGACGAACAACATGTACATCAAAAACTAAAAATCGGTTGGCCACTTCCTCTAGGGTATCTACAATATCATCCATCTCTCTGGTGACAGAATAGATATCTTCCCGGTCAAAAGGTGTGACAAAGGAGCCGTTTAACGCCTTCAATATCTTGTGGGCTTCCATATCACACTCCGTCTCTAAAACTTTAATAGCTGCTACCTTGTCCTCTACGTTCTCATAGTTTTTTACTAGATCGCTGAAGGCTTCTCCAGACTTGACGATTTTTTCAGCATATTCTATAAATAAATTATAAAAAATATCCTCTTTTTTCTTTGCGCTAAGCATGGTTTCCTCTCTTTCATTTCTTTCATTATTCGGATTAGATTTGTCGTCAACATATTCAAATTGCGCTCTGTTCTCATTATACGCCAAAAAGTGTCGTTTCTGTTAAGGAAATGTTAAATAACTGTAAAAAGCATGTAAACTCGTATTTTTTGTGTGAACTTTTTGAAATCTAGGAAATATCAGAATTCTATTAATATTTCCTAGATTATAAATCAAGCCCTTGAGACCTCATTTACAAATCCTTTTGCCACGCTCCAAAGCTACAACTGCTTCTGAATGGCAGTACCTAGCTCCAGATTCACCGACTTTAAGCAGTCCACCATCTTTTCTTGTACCTGGCCATCCAGGAACATAAGGCTTTCCACCAAGTTGTGAACCAGGGCGTCCCGATCCGCCGGACTAAAGGCCTTCAAGCTGTCGTTGGCCTGCTGATAGATTAGGTCCATCTTCCTACCTCCTTCTGTTCCGCCATTCGTCGTCTAAGGCGAAGCACATAAGAGCCAACAATTCATCTTCCGGGAGTTCAATTCCCGGCACCCGATTGGACGGGCTGAAATAACACATTTCCACCTCTTGGTGAAAATCTGATGGCAGCCTGTTCAGAGTCAGCCGCCCCACCTTCACGTGGGGATAGGACCGTTCCGGCCAGACAAAAGTCTTATTAAAAATATCAAAAGGGAATTCTCTGGCTGCATGCTCTGGAATAATCTGCACCACCAGCTCGTATTCTGGATACCGACCTTCCTCGATAGCCCTGTACAAATCGCTAGTCAGCGCATCCGGGTCGTAACCCGCCAGAAATTCGGCTTCATGGGCAGAAATATTCTTTGTTCCACCTAGCGGGAGCCAGTGGTAGCGAACGTAAAAAGCCTTACCTTTTTCATTGCGCCATCTGTAAGTATGTACGCTGAAGGCCTCCATGTGTCGGTAGCTCTTAATGGTTCCCTTGTTGGAATACAGCCATAGGATTAGGTGCAGCGCTTCCGGATTCTCCGCCACAAACTGCCAAAAGCTTTCCTTGTCGTGAGACAATCCGTTCCGCGGACGCAGTGCCTCATACAGTCGGGGAAACTTTTTTGCTTCATTAATAAAGAATACAGGCATGTTCTGGCACAGCAGGTCATAGTCGCCCGCTTCTGTGTAGAACTTTACCGACATGCCACGAATGTCTCTGGCTGTTTCCGCAGAACCCCTTCGGCCCAATGCCCTGGAAAAGCGCACAAAGACCTCTGTAGTCTGCTCTGTATCCTTTAAAAAAGTGGCTTCTGTATAATCTGAAAACGGCATATACAGCGAAAACTCACCATATGCGCCCACACCTTTTTCGTGAAATAACCGTTCTGGCGTCATGTTTCGATTCATTTCAGCCAGTTTATTGAATAAGAGAAAGTCTGTCACAATACCACCCCACTATGTAATAGTATATGCAGCAGACTTTCTTTTGTTTATACGGACCTATCCCAATTTACACAGTAAATTGCTAAAATGCTTCATGCTAGTTGCGAATTTTACAGCTGTCCGTCCCGCATCATGTAGAGGATAGCATTGCAGATTGCCGCCGCTACATTGCTGCCTCCCTTTCTTCCTGCTGCCACAATGTGGGGCATGGTTGAAGAAAGAATCAGCTCTTTGGACTCTACCACGTTGACGAAGCCTACCGGAACACCAATTACCGCCTGCGGATTCAGCTTTCCCTCGCTGAAAAGTTCATAAATCCGTACCAGTGCCGTAGGTGCATTGCCGATGGCAAAAATCACCGGCCGATCCAGCTGGGCCGCCTTCTCAATCGAAGCCGTAGCCCTGGTCGTGCCATTTTCCTTTGCCGCTTTAGCCACATCTTCATCTGCCATAAAACAGAAGACCTCTCCACCAAAGGTTTCCAGAAGCTTCTTGTTGATACCCGCCTTGGCCATTTGGGTATCGGTAACAATACAGGCACCCGCTCTCAACGCTTCGGCAATCCGCTTGGCTACTGCCGGAGAAAACTTCATATTCTCATAGTAGTCAAAATCCGCCGAGGTATGGATGACCCGCTTGACGATAGGCGCCAATTCTTCTGGTATGATTCGCTCTCCCAGCTCCTCTGTAATCATTTCAAAGCTTCGCTTTTCTATATCTGCCGGTAATACTTTCTGTAATTCAATTTTCATCTTACACTCCTTCCTGCAATATCTGATATATCCGTTCCATGTCCATGTTGCTCCGCAGGCCGTCAGCCAGCAAATCATACTGCTTTTCCTTGTAGGCCTTTACATCCAAACCCGCTACTGCCGATTCATCCAAGCCTTTATTTTTCAGCAGGACAGAAACGATGGTCTTGACTACGTTCTCCTTGTCAAATATTCCGTGAACGTAGGACCCATAAATGTTATCCTGGAAAAGTCCAGCCATTTGATTCGCTTTAACAGAGGAGATTTCCGTGATGTGAGTCAAGTCATTGACCTTATTCAAATCCGCTTCATCTACTACAGACTGTCCCATATGGATTTCATAGCCTTCTACGTCCACCCCGTCCAGAGCTGCAAAATACCCTTTGCCGCCCGTGACAAAATGAGCCTTAATTTGCGTCCTGGTCTTCTCACGCTCAAAGACCGTCGTCGTCGGCAGCAAGCCCATTCCTTTCATGGTACCGCCATGCTCCACATTGTAAGGGTCTTTCAGTTCTCTGCCCAACATTTGGAAACCACCGCAAATGCCAAACATTGGCTTTCCTTGTGCTCCATACTTGATAAGGGCCGCTTCCAGCCCACACTGCCGCATCCACAGAAGGTCCTCCATGGTATTCTTCGTCCCTGGTATAATAATTAAATCCGGATTCCCCAGCTGCCCTACCGAATCCACGTAGCGGAGACTCACCGCCTCAGAATATTCGAAGACGTTGAAGTCTGTAAAGTTAGAGATTCTAGGCAGACGGATAACCGCTATATCGATAAGAGCTACTTTGTTCTTGCGAGTAAACTTTTCTGTCAAGCTGTCTTCGTCGTCAATGTCTACGTGAAGATAAGGAACCACTCCTACCGTAGGCACGTGAATCCGTTCTTCCAACATATCCAGTCCCGGCTGTAAAATAGTCTTATCTCCCCGAAATTTGTTGATGATAGTGCCTTTTACCATAGCCCGGTCTTCCTCTGTGAATAAAGCCATGGTACCTACCAGCGAAGCAAAGACTCCGCCCCGGTCAATATCTCCCGCCAAAAGCACCGGGGCCTTGGCCAGCTTGGCCATATACATGTTTACAATATCATTTTCCTGTAAATTAATTTCAGCCGGGCTGCCCGCTCCTTCCAGTACAATAATATCGTACTGAGAAGCCAGCTGGTCATAAGCTTTTTTTATCTCAGGAACCATGTCCCGCTTATGCTGATAATAGGTCTTTGCATCCATGTTGGCATAGACCTCTCCGTTGACGATGACCTGAGAGGCCATGTCATTCGTCGGCTTCAGCAGGATGGGATTCATCAGCACCGAAGGCTCAATGCCTGCCGCCTCAGCCTGAACCACCTGTGCCCTGCCCATTTCCAAGCCTTCTTTCGTAATAAAAGAGTTCAACGCCATATTCTGAGACTTAAAAGGAGCCACAGAATACCCGTCCTGTTTAAACACTCTACATAATCCTGCAACAAGTAAACTCTTGCCCGCATTGGACATCGTTCCTTGAATCATTATCGCCTTTGCCATAAAAACCTCCATCTTTCTTTATTTGATTCATCCTGTGGGAATCCCCGTAAAAAGCCTGTTTCTCTGGCTTTTGCATCATATGGATTTCAACGCTGCTATAAGACGTTCATTGGCTTGATGGGACTTGACGGCGATTCGGTAATAGCCTTCTTCCAACCCCACATAGTTGCTGCAATCCCGAATGATTATTCCCTGTTGCAGAAGCTTCTCTTTAAAGTCAGAGAGGCAGTATCGCTCATGATCTCTGATATTGAACAAGATATAGTTGGCGGCCGGATGGTAATTTTTTATCCGCAACTCATTAAGTTCCGACACTAAAAAGGCCTTTTCCTCCCGGATTTCTTTCAAGGAGGTATTGAGATACTCCTTTTCTTTCAAGGCTTGGATTCCTGCCAGCTGGGCCGGTATCGATACCGACCAAGGCTGTCCAATATGGGTCATGCCTTTCATCAGCTTCTGGTTGCTGGACAGACCGTAACCCAGCCTCAATCCCGGCATCGCATAGCTTTTAGTGAAAGCCTTTAAAATCATCAAGTTTTCGTTTGTCTTTATGTATTCCTTCATGGTACAGGATTCATAGTCTTCAACAAATTCAATAAAACATTCATCTAGTACCATCATAATCTGCTTTTCGGTGCAGACCTGAAGAATCTTCTCCAGCAATGTCTTTGAGATCAACTGCCCCGTCGGGTTGTTGGGGTTGCATAAGAAGATAACATCATAAGAAGAATCTAAGGCATTTAGATAGTTTTCTGTCAGCACAAAGTCTTCTTCTTCTTTCAAGCTGTAATGGACTGTTTCACAACCCACCGTATGTAAAGCTTGTTCGTATTCTGCAAAAGTAGGTGCCAGCACTAAAGCCTTTTTTGGTTTCCAAGCCAGAACAAAGCGAAAAATGATATCCGCTGCGCCATTTCCGCAAAGAATCGCGTCTTTATCAAGTCCTTCAAAGGCCGAAATTCCAGCAATGAGCTCCCGGCAAAGAGGATCTGGATAGTTCACACAAGAATCCAGTCCATCTATGATAGCCTGTTTAACCTGAGGAGGCAGTCCCCTCGGGTTAA
Source organism: Aminipila butyrica (assembly GCF_010669305.1). Classification (NCBI taxonomy): domain Bacteria; kingdom Bacillati; phylum Bacillota; class Clostridia; order Peptostreptococcales; family Anaerovoracaceae; genus Aminipila; species Aminipila butyrica. Next base: position 1,930,623 of record NZ_CP048649.1, read on the forward strand.
TATTGGCCGAGAAATCAACAATATCTGCTATACCCTTTTCCTGCGCACTATAGATGTCGCCGCCGTGTACTAAATTAGCCATCTTACTGTTACCATTCCTATCATACAAATTATTAAAGCAATCCAAGCCGTTCCATAGAGCAGCCGGTTGGCCAAAACAATATCTCTCTTGTCTATCGGCCGGTTGTCATCTCCTATTGTTTTCTTTTCGTAGAGTTTGCCGAAATAATAGGCATTTCCCGCTAGTTGAACGTTAAGGGCTCCAGCGCAAACTGCTTCTGTGTGGGCGCTGTTGGGGCTGGCGTGATTTTGTCTGTCCCGCTTATATATTTTGGCGGCATTTTTAAAATCCAATCCGCAGAAAGCGGAAGCGACAATCATCAACAGGCCGGACAGTCTAGCGGGTATGTAGTTAAGCACATCATCCAGCTTAGCCGCAAACCGGCCAAAGTACAGATACCTGTTGTTTTTATAGCCAATCATCGAATCCAGGGTATTCACCGCCTTGTATAGAAAGCCCAAGGGGGCTCCTCCAATGGCCAGAAACAACAGGGGGGCTACGGTACCGTCCGACGTGTTTTCCGCCACCGTCTCCACCGCAGCCTTAATGATTCCTTCCTGGTCCAGGCTGGCTGTATCTCTGCCGACAATCATGGCCACCTTTTGCCTGGCCCCTTCCAGATCACCTTTTTCCAGTTCTGTATAGACCTTCATGCTTTCCGTTTTTAACGCTTTTACGGCTAAGATCTGATAACACATAACGGTTTCAACCGTCAAGCCTAAAATTAAGTGAAGTTTATAAGCTACCCACAGCACGACCACAGGCACCGCAAAGGATAAAGCGATGATGCAGACCGCCATCATCATCCCTGCCCCCAACTCTCCACTCTTACTCTTGGGAAACAGGTGCCGAAACACCGGTTCCAACTTTTCAATAGCTTTGCCAATCAGGCGGATGGGATGAGGCCAGTTGTAAGGATCCCCGATGAGTAAATCTAAAAGAAATCCCAGAAACAGAGGCAGCACGGTTATCATTGCGCCAAGAGCCACATTATTCATCTACCTTCTCCTGAACTTCCCGATACCCCCTCGGGGTTACCATCTTACCATGGAAGTTCTTGGTCTGGGAGTTACCGATGAACACGGTGGTAAACATATCCACCTTGGTATCTCTCAGAGTCTTTAAATCCATAACCACGCCAACTTCACCTTCTCGTCCGATATTCTGCACATAACCTGCCACATTTTCAGCAGCTCGATGCTTCAGTAGAATATCACAGGCCTTTTGTAAGTAGTCATGGCGTTTTACACTGGACGGATTATATAGGCAGATGGCGAAATCTCCCACCGCTGCACATTCCAGCCGTTTTTCAATCAACTCCCAAGGAGTTAACAAATCGCTCAAACTAATGACGGTAAAATCGTGAATCAGCGGCGCCCCTAAAACAGCTGCTCCGCTGCAAGCCGCCGTAATTCCCGGAATCACTTCAATTTCTATATCCTGCTCTAAGTCTCTGGCATGAAGAATTTCATACATCAATCCAGCCATGCCGTAAACTCCCGCATCTCCGCTGCACACCATGGACACCGTCTTTCCCAGCACCGCCTGGTCTACAGCCAGATTACACCGATCTGCTTCTTTCTTCATGGCTGTTGAAATCAACTCTTTATCGGCAAACTGGTCCTTGATTAAATCCACATAGACCGTATACCCGGCGATGACCTGACTTTCCCGAAGGGCATCCAGTGCCCTCCCCGTAGTCTGACTCAGTTCCCCTGGGCCCAATCCTACAACAAATATCTTTTTCATTATTTAGACGCCTCCCTGAATTCATGTGTAAAGCCCGGATCATACAATTTCGAGCGCTCATAGCTGCTTCCAAGGAATCCGCCCACCACAATCATGGCCGTCTTGGTAATGTTATTTTCTTTTGCGGTTTCCGGCAATCTGCCTACCGTGCACCGGAATACCTTCTCTTCTGGCCAAGTAGCCTTGTAGACAATCGCCGCCGGCGTATCTTCTTCATAACCGCCAGCTAACAACTTCTCTTTTAAAGGCTCCAACAGTCCGGTAGAGAGGAAGATCGCCATCGTGGCTCCATGGGAAGCCATCAGCGACATCTCTTCTTTTTCAGGAACCGGCGTCCGACCTTCCATTCTAGTAATAATCACCGACTGAGACACATTAGGAAGCGTGTATTCAGCATTCAGCGCGGAGGCTACCCCACAGAAAGAACTAACCCCTGGGGTGACTTTAAAGGAGATATTCTTCGGTTCCAGCAAATCCATCTGCTCGCGAATAGCTCCGTATAAGCTGGGATCCCCCGTATGCAGCCGGACGGTCATTTTACCTTCCGCTTCCGCCTCTTCCATCACGGCGATGACATCCTCCAACGTCATGCTGGCACTGTTATGAATGCGACAAGCTGGCTTTGCCAGCTTTAACAGCTCCGGATTGACCAAGGAACCGGCATAAATAATGACATCGGCCTCCTGTAGCAGCTTCTGTCCTCTAACGGTAATCAAATCAGGTGCTCCCGGACCTGCTCCAACAAAATTAATCATGTTCAACGATACCTTTCTACATTTATTTATTTTCTGCTAAACTGCTCTCTATTTTTTCAAGAATGGCGTCTACTTGAGAGGTCTTTCCCAAGTAGCCGTGCTTGTTGGAAAACATAACTGCACCAATCTCCATCTGTTGATGGGTGCGACTCTTTAAATGAAATTCAATTTTATCCATCAGGGCTTGCAGCACCCGGTCTTTCAGCTCTGGGCTGTAGGCTTCCAGCAACTCGTAGGCGCTGTCCGTGGTCACTGCATTCATCATTCCTTCAATAAGCTCTGCTTCGGCACCTAACCTGGCCGCATGGGCAGACAAAATCTCCATTCGAGCATCGGCGTATTTGGAGTGGGTGTTCATGATGCCACCTGCTACTTTTACCAACTTGCCTATATGGCCCACAAAGAGGATGCCTTTAAACCCGCACCCTTCTGCGTAATCCAAGCTGTCACCAATAAAATTACTGCACTTAACGGAATATACCTCCCCTTGGAGAAAGTGTTCTTTTAAAAATTTCTCGCCATAATTCCCTGGGGTAATAACCAGATATTCCGCTCCCAAGGCCTTCTGTACGTCCATCTCCACCTTAATGGTATCAATAAGGGCCTGCTCACTCATGGGCTCCACAATACCGCTGGTACCCAAGACCGATAACCCGCCTTCTATGCCCAGACGAGGGTTGTAGGTTCGTCTAGCCAATTCCTCCCCCTTTGGAATGGAAATGGTTACCTTGGCTCCTCCTTCATACCCCAGTTCGTCAAAAGCCTGAGACACCATCTGGCCAATCATTTTTCTTGGCACCGGGTTAATGGCAGCCTGTCCTAAGTCACAGGCCAGCCCCGGCAGAGTCACCCGGCCTACGCCCGTTCCTCCGTCGATAAGAATGGGTCCCGGCTGATCTAACAGCTCCACTTCACCATAAACCAAAATCCCATGGGTTATATCTGGATCGTCTCCGCTGTCTTTTTGAATCGCACAAGATGCCTTTTTCTGACCGACTTGAATGTCCTGTAGCATCAGAGTCAAGGGAATTCCTTTCGGCGTATCTACCTGTATGTTCTTTATTTTTTCTCCCAGAGCTAACATGGCTGCTGCCTTAGCCGCCGCCGCCGCACAGGTGCCGGTCGTGTACCCCCTGCGCAGTTGACCTGCCTTGGGATTTAACTGCTTGTTTTGCTCTTCCTGCATGTATCCACAAACCTTTCTGCTCCTTGGAGGTTGGAATAAAAATGCACATGGGGGTAGCCCGCATAAAGCTGCTCATTTCCAATGACACACTTCCAGTTCCGCTTTCGGCGAGGCTTCTGGGCGTGAAAACAGTCTCCAGCATTGCTGCTGTCCCAGTAGTGAAATTCATGGCCTCTCAGACTCATCCCTTCTGCGCAAAGCAAATTGCTTTTTTCTGCTGTCATCTGGATATAGCCAAAGCGCACTAACTTTCCCACGTAATAGCTTTCTCCCTCAATCGCCCCCACCATAGAATAGGGTTGGCCCTGCTGGTCCTGCACCCTCTGGTGGAGATACATAAACCCGCCGCATTCAGCCATACAAGGCACTCCCGCCTCCAGAACTTGTTTTATATGCTCCCGGATGCTGATATTTTTTTCTAACTCTTTCAGATATAGCTCTGGATAACCTCCGCCAAAGTAGAGGCCCTGTAAACCCTCCGGCAGCTTTTCATCTGTCAGCGGGCTGAAATAGCAGAGTTCTGCCCCCATCTCCTCCAGCAAGTCCAAGTTATCCTGATAGTAAAAACAAAAAGCCTTATCTCTGGCTACGCCGATGCGTACCTTTGCCCCGCTGACAATAGTTGGCCGATTAAAGGAAATTGGCTGGGCAGATTCTGCCAGCTCCAGAAGCCCTTCTAAATCAATGGTCTCCGCCGCCTGTCTAGCTAATGTGTCCAGTATTTTTTTCAGGTTGCCGATTTCCTGAGCTGTAATCAGCCCTAGGTGACGACTTTCCAGGGAACATTCTTTCAGCGTCGGCATATAGCCTAGCACCTTCACCCCCGCCCGTTCTTCTAAGAGCGGTTTAATCTCCTCATAGATAATCGGAGAGATACGGTTGAGAATAACCCCCTTAATCTGACTGTCCGCTTCTAACTCCTTAAAGCCCTTGAGTTCCGCCAGCATGGAAATGGCCTTCCCCTTACAATCTAAAATCAATACGGCGGGGGTTTCCGTCCGCTTGGCCAGATCATAAGAACTGGCTTCGTAGGAGGTTCCCGTCATACCATCATAATAGCCCATGACCCCCTCAATAATCGCGATATCGCCTGAATCAGCATTTTTAGCCAACAGGTAGCGAATCGTCTCAATATCATTGAAAAACAAGTCCAGATTTCTGGAACTCAATCCCAAAGCTTCTTTGTGAAACATGGGATCGATATAATCTGGCCCGCATTTAAAGGATGCCACGTGCTTTTTTTTGTTCAGTAGCGCCTGGAGAATAGCGCAGACCACCGTGGTCTTTCCGCTGCCGCTGCCCGGCGCTCCCATGATAACTCTTGGTAAAATCTTCGTTTCCATTATACTGCCTCTGAACTTTTCTGTACTGCAATAATATATACAGGATTCTGTCCCATCATCAAATTATAGCTGCCCAGTGTCTTGGCCTTAGCCACGTTAAGCTGAGTGATATCCACTTGCTGAAAACCGTATTTCTTGATACAAGACATCGCTTCTCCTAGAGATTCCAAGGCTACCACATTGATAATGATCCGCACATGGGAATTTTTCAGCAGCAGGTTCTGGATGATTTCGTCCAGGTTTCCCTTGGAGCCGCCTATAAAAGCTTTGTCCGGTGGGGGCAACCCCTCTAAAGCTGCCGGAGCCATGCCTGACACCACGTGAAGATTCCTTGCACCGAAGGCTTCCTTATTCTGGCGAATCAGTTCCAGGCCTTCCTGGTTCGTTTCCACTGCATAGACAGCGCCCATAGAACAAGCTAAAGCCAGTTCCACCGATACCGAACCGGTACCGGCACCAATATCGTATACCACATCGCCCTTGCGTAAATTCATCTTCGATACAGTAACCGTGCGCACTTCTTCCTTGGTCATGGGCACATTGCCTCGGATAAATTCCTCATCACCAATACCCAAGGTGCACTTCTCCCGCTGAGAAACCTCTGGGTTCAACACCATCATCACGCTCAGCGGTTCAAACTCCTTCTTCCCCAGCTCTAAGGCCGTTCCTTTGGTAATTTGCTCCTCCACATAGGAAAGCCGCTCTCCCACAAAGACCTCGGCATCGCCTAAACCGGCTTCTACCAGCCTGTTGCAGATAGCCTGCACCGTGTTCTCCGTGCCATCGGTCAGAAAAAACGTCTTCGGGTGATTAAAAACCGCTTGCACAGCAGATTTCTCTTGGCGGCCGTGGAGACTCACCAGTTCGGCATCTTCCCAAGACAAGCCAATCGCACAGGCAAAATAGCCTAGGGAACTGATACCCGGTATATATTCAAAAGCAATTTGCTCATTGCCGAACACAGAACCATACCGCTCCTTAATCAAACGGCGAAGTTTCTTTGCGCCGCTGAAAAATCCGATATCTCCAGAAAGAAGTACCGACCCCCACAGGATATCCGGATGTTCCTCTAACCAAGTCAAAATATTCTCCGGGCTGATGGCGTATGCGGTCTGCTGATCCGTCTTTGCCAGACTGTCCACCATCCGCCGAGCGCCAATCAAAGCCTGGCTTTTCTCTATTAAATGTTTTCCTTTTACGGTCAGGGTATCCGGATTACCCATGCCTATACCAATTATGTAAATCTTCTTCATACATCACTCTCCGTAAATTTTAAGACCACATCCCGTCGGACCCCAGCGATAGTCACGCCGTTCAACGACTGTTTTCTCAACAAGAAGCTCCCTCCGGAACCAGCCAAAGCTGCTCGTTCACACACATTTTCCACGCCAGTTACCTGACGCACAAAAGAAGAGGACGTAAATTCGCCCTGTATTTCCATCAGTGTCTCCCCAGAATAGGTAATAAAAGGAACTTGCAACTTTTCCGCCAAGCGAATCAGCGCTTTTTCATCTTTTTTCAAATCGATGGAAGCGAGGCCGCAGATTGCTTCTCGACGGATATTCAACTGTGAAATCGTCTGTTCCAACAGCTCAGAAGCCGCCTTAAAAGGCGTATTTTTCTTACAGCCCATGCCGATAGAAATGTTTTTAGGTACCAGCTGGAGTACAAAACGGTCTCTGCCTTTCAGCGAATCCAAGACTTTTTCTGTAACCACAATACAGGTTTCTCCACCATGGATTTTACTCTTTAAGGTAACTGCATCCACCAGTTCCAGTCCTTTGGGCAAGCTGCCTTCTAAACGGCCTTCCCAGTAAAAATAAACGGTCTTTCCGTTTAATATATCTGCCGATACTTGCTTGGCCGCCTTTAAATTGACAATACTCAGCTGTTGACTTTGAGCCCATACATCCACGGCGAACCGTTTGTTGATATCGGTGGCCGTAGTGATAACCGGAGTTGCCTCTATTTCATCAGCGATAACAGAAGCCAGCCGATTAGCCCCTCCCAGATGCCCCGATAATAGCGAAATCACATACTGCCCTCGCTCATCCACAGCAATAACCGCCGGGTCCTGGTCCTTTCCTTTTAAGTACGGTGCAATGGCTCGCACCGCTATCCCTGTAGCGCCAACAAAAACCAAGGCTTGGCTGGTTTCAAAAGCCTCTTTAGCCCATTTGGTCAAAGGCTTGTCCAAAGGAATCAGCCCTTGATCGGCAGCCCGATCCTTCGTGCCGTAGGCCAGACACATTTCTCCCTGGAGAGACAGCTTCTCTGCTATTAATTTACAGATTGTTCCTCCCTTTTCCGTGAAGGAAATCAGCGCAATTCTCATATGTCCCCCTTGTTGTCCGTGCTGCCAAAGCCGCCTGTTCGCTGCCCGCCGGCTTCATCACCTTCCGCCAGGCCAAAAGGCAGAAATATGCCTTGAGCAAACCCCTGTCCAGCTTCCAAAACTAAGGTCTTACCCTCCTTGGAATCATTGGTCAGCTGAATCTGAATATGTCCTTCATTTTCAGCATTAAAATAATCCTCGTCAATAACTCCCACCGTGTTGTCCAGCTGTAGACGGTATTTAAAGCCCAGCCCCGACCGAGGAAAGCACAGGAGCACCCAGCCCGCCCTCATTTGAGCCCGTATTCCCGTAGGAATCCGCACTGTTTCCCCTGGACCCAGTTTTAAATCTCCAGGCAGAACAAAATCATAACCAGCGGAACCAAAAGTAGCCCGTCGGGGTAGCGGAATTCCGCTGTAAATATCCCTGACAGGCTGTCCTGCACCAAATGCTTCTACCCAGTCCCGCTCAAACTGCTGCAAACTCACCTTGTGAAACTTGGCCACCTTCTGCATTGATTCACCTTCTTTTCATCTTTTTCTCTAGTTCTACGTTTTTATGGCCTGTCATTTCCTCTTTTATGCCTGCATCAGCTGTTTTAAATCCCACTCTTTGTTGGTAACCATCACAGCAGAATAGTTCTCAATGTTGTGAATCAAACTAGAAGCCTTCTTCATGTCTTCCATTGTGACCCGATCGATTTCCCCGATAACCTCCTCCGGCGTATAAATCCGATCCAGCAAAATACTATTTTTGCCAGTGGAGAACATTCTGCCGTTGACATTTTCCTGCCCAAAGATGTAGCTGGCTTTCAACTGTTCCTTGGCCACATGCAGTTCATCTTCCGTAATACCTTGGGTTTTCAAAAGCTCCAGCTCTTCCTTGATGCCCTGGATTGCTTCCGCAATCTTGTCATGGCTTACTCCAGCGTAAATGTTATAGTAACCCGACTTTACATAAGAACTAGCGTGGGAATATACCGAATACGCCAAGCCCTTCTGTTCCCGGATGTTCTGGAAAAGCCGCGAGCTCATGCTGCCACCCATAATGTTGCTCAGCAGGGCCAGCGCATAATAATTCTCGTCTTCTAAAGGAAGTCCTCTGGTTCCCATACAGATGTGTGTCTGCTCGATTTCTTTAACCTTTACCTGAAAACGAGGCTCATAAGCCTGATCCCGATAAGGCTTATGGGCTTTTTCCGCTTTTAAATGCTTTAATCTGCCCTCAAAAAACTGGCACATCTTATCCATCTCCACATTTCCTGCTATGGAAATGACAATGCTGTCCCGAGTGTATTCCTGATCCACATATTGCTTTAAAATAGACCGAGATATGCCTTTAAGGGTATCCCGGGTGCCAATGATAGAATTCTCATAGATGCTGCCTTTAAAAATCAAATCACTGATCATCTCGTGGGCATAATCATCTGGAGTATCTTCAATCATCTTCATTTCTTCATAGATGACCTTTTTTTCCTTATTCATCTCTTCTTCATCGAAGGTGGAGTTTAAGAACATATCCAGCAGGATTTCGGCCGCTTCTTCTGCATTGGAACTCAAGGTCTTCATGTAGTAACAGGTGGCCTCTCTTCCGGTGAATGCATTTATCTGTCCGCCTATACGATCCACATCTTCTGCAATTTTTTTTGCACTTCTTTGATTGGTTCCTTTAAACATCATGTGTTCAATGAAGTGAGAAATGCCGGAAATGTTCGTTGTTTCATCAACAGAGCCAGCTTTTACCCAAATGCCCAGTGCAACCGACTGAACATGGGGAATTTGCTCCATCACAATGCGTATACCGCAGTCCAACTTTTTCGTTTCAATCATATCCTCACCGTTTTTCTTTCATTATTTTCTAGCAGTAGGTTTCTACAAATCATGGACTTGTGAAACATCTTATTCCTCTGCCGTCCAATTATTTTATAATTGGAACAAGCTATTATTAGATAGTCATATCTATTTATTATACATTTATACAGGCATTCTGTAAAGTGGGACAATCCTGCAACCTTGTGCATTTATTTGTTCGATTAAATCCGGTAAAGCCTTTAGAGTCTCCGGCTTAGGGTGCATGAGGATGATGGCTCCATCCAGGGGCTTCGCCATAATTCGTTGGGTAATAACATCTGCCGAAGAGCCTTCCCGCCAGTCGATGGTATCTGAACTCCACAGGACCACTTTGTAGCCAAGCCGCTCAGCAATCTCCAGCGTGCGTTCATCGTAGTCTCCGGCAGCCGGGGCAAAATAATTAGGTTTTATGTTGATGGCGTCGATAATGGCCAACTCTGTCTTCTCAATCTCTTCTTCAACCTTCTCTGAAGAAATATCACTGCACAAGGCATGGCTATAACCGTGACTTTGAATTTCATGACCAGCATCATACATTTCTTTCAACAGTTCCGGATTATTTTCTGCCCATCGACCCGTAACGAAAAAAGTTACGCGGACATTTTTTTCCTTAAAAACCTCTAACATGCCGGGCAAAATATCTTCTCCCCAGTCCACATTGCAGGCAAAGGTACAGAGGTTATTCCCCGGCAGACCGCTGCGAATGATTCGACTCTCGGCCTCTTTGTCAACAGATGTTAAGGCTGCCGGATTTGACGTACCCCTTCCATCTGTGGCCACAGGCGCGCTGGCCGCATCGACCCCATCCGATTTTATCGTCTCCTCTTGTCGGTCATATATTGCGTTCCAAGCCTCAGCTGTCTGATTAGCTAAGATGCGGTCCAAGTACGTAAACCCTTGCACCCCGGTGGCTGCCACCGCAAATATAGCAATAGCTACAGGACCCCAGATTTTCTTTTTCATAAAAAAACACCCCCACTAACCTTATGCGTGGAGGTGCCTTTTTTATGTGTCGGATTCCCTGAAATTTTCACAGAAATCCCTTTTAAATTGTACAACAGTTACGAATATAGGAGATTACTTATTAACTCCGTCTCGAACGTTCAGATACACGTAAACCACCTTGGCTGCCTGAGCCCGAGTAGCCAAACCCTGCGGCTGGAAGTTTCCTTCCGGCTGTCCATTGATGATTCCTGCACCAACAACAGTATTCACGTAGTTGACCGCCCAATCACTAATGGCTGCCTGATCCGTAAAGCTAATAGCCGAAGCGTTCTGCGGCAGCTGTAAGCCTTGGCTGGTAGCAAATTTGCAAAGCATAATCGACATCTGCTCTCTGGTGATATTTGTATTCGGCTCAAAGGTCGTCTGACTCATACCGCTGACGATGCCGTTCTCATAGCCCCAGTTTACATAGTTGTAGTACCACTCACTGGATGGCACATCGGTAAATCCGGCTGGATTAGACTTGCTTATGTCTACATTATCCAGAGTCTTGGCCAGCAGGGCCAGGAATTGAGCTCTAGTCAGCTGAGCATCTGGCAAGTACAGGTTATCTCCCATACCATTTGCGATACCTCTGGCGGCCAGAGAACCGATGTAGGTCTTCGCCCAATGATCGGTGGTATCCTTGAAGTCCACCGTCATGGATCCAACCTGTACTGGTATGGTGATGGCATAGCCGTTATAGGCCGCATAGATGTTGCCGGTGACACCATTTTTACTTCCCGCCTGAAAGAGGCCATTTTCATCAATGGTGCCGATGGCCGCATCGCAAGACCAGGTAAAGGTTTTATCACTGGAAACCACATTGATTGGGCCGCTCTTGACGGACAAGTTGATGTCTGAACTCTGTCCAGCATTTAAGTATAAGTTCGTCACAGACGGCGTAATGGTAAGATTATTCTTCACTACTTCCACCTGTGTACTACCCGACATGCTGCCGGAAGTACCAACGATATTCACTTTGCCTTCCGTGTCTCCCGCCGTATACAAGCCATTACTGGTGATACTGCCGTTGCCGCCTTCCACCTCATAATTGATGGCCGATGGCAGCGCTACTTTCTCAAACTGGCTGTTGGAGGCATAACTGTTAATCTGCACGCTAGCCCCCGGCATAGCCAAAGTCAACGATGGATACAGATTTAAGTTCTGAGCAGTACTGTCTCCACTTCCTGCCTTATAAACGAACAGTAAACCGTTGGCCACCTTTCGCTCAGAGCCCTCAGAGGGAACATTTTTAATGCTTACGGCATTTTCCAGACCGGGAAGCCTGGAGTATAATGCCGTAGACCCTCCGCCATCCATGTTAAAGGCATAGGTACAACCTAAAGCCTTCATGTGGCTGGCCACTTGGACCAGATTCAAACCCTTGGAATTGGTCTGCCTGCCGTCTACCACATAGAGGACAACAGTTCCATCACTCTTGATGCCAACTGCCGTCCTTGGATTCAATCCCGTGCCAGAGGTGACAATGTTGCCATTTTCCAACAGGGAATAATAGATACCGATGGCTTCTACGGCGTTGGCCAATCCAGTACCGCCGTTATCACTGACGCCAATCTCCACTTCGCTGCCCACCACCATGCTATACAGCTGAGATGCAGAAGCCGATCCAGAGACCGTAGACAGAACCACTTCATTGGCTCCTATCGGTGTATTGTGGGCATCTACATTGACTGACTTGACCGTACCCTTGATGGTCTTTCCAATCTGCATTTGGATGTTATCTGCACTTCCGCAGTCCACCACCACCTCAATACAGCTGCCAGCTGTTTTGGTGCTGGAGGCATAATGGCGGTTAAACAGATGCAGACCCTTAGCCGCTCCGTGAGGTACATTATAGTAGTCGATGTTAGATGAAAACGGTGCTTGTACCTGCTGCACCACACCAGTGGAATTGTCCTCATAAGAAAGGGTTCCCTTCAGCGTATAGCTGAGGTTGGCATATTGCAAGGAGGCCCGCCCTTGGCTGTCGAAGGCGATGACCCGATCCGGTGCGTAACCGGAGGTGACAATATTGCCGTTATGTATGACTAAGCCCTTGGGTGTACCAGTAGAGGTGTCGTACAAGTCTCCATTGATAGCAGCCAGCACCTTATAGCCTTGTTCTTCCGCATACTTAGCCATGGTCCCCACCGTAGCCACACTTCTCACCTCGCCATTAAAGACCAGTGGCTGGACCTTTCCAGACAAGGTATCTGCTTGGACGAAAAAGGCCTTCTCCATGCCGTTTGTGCTGCTGACCCCAATCTGTTCGTGATAGGTGACCCCATCAAAGATCTTCTTTTCTGAGTCCAGGTAAACGTTTCCGAAGCCATCGTAATAGGTGAAGCCTGAAAAGCTTGCGGCAATTACTGAAATAGCTAAGGAAACAGCTAAAAATTTCGTTCTTTTCCTCATGTTTTCCCCCTTATGCGAACTTTTGCGTCGGCAAGTTCTCTTTTTCTACCAGCCGACACTTTATATTTTAACATGGACCTCCGAAACTTCAAGTTACGGTTCCATTACGTAAAGTCAAACATTTCCTCATTAAAGGTATCCCCGTTATACAAAAGAATCACTACATCCGGCTGGTTTTCCACCGCGTACTTGGCCACCGAGCGGTCAAAGAGCCGTAAGTCCAAGGCTCTCAGCTCATGGATACCCAGGGATAAAAAGGAATACACCGGTAGACCGAAGGAATCTTTAATCATCATCACCTTGCCACCATTTACCAGATTATTTTCAAAGACTAGCTCCTCATTGTCCCCATGGTAAACGGCATACCGGTTCAAATCCACAGGAGCATCTTTCACCAGGTATTTCTTGTCCAGTATGGCGTTGTAAAAAGAGCCGTTATATATTTTTTCTGCACCATAGTCGAACTCATGCAAGGTATAACTAGTCTTAAAAGCCGGGGTTATCAGGGTGAAGTCATCCAGACCGGAATAAAGTTGACCCGTCCGCCGCCCCATGGAACCCAGATAACAGTTCTTCCAAGTAGTGAGTTTATAGTTCTTTAAATCCTGATATTGGCTGTCAATGTTAAAACCGTAATCCTTATTTAGTTCATCCATGATGTGGCCGGTAGCTTCAAAAGCCGTCTCAATCCGCCAGTGGTGATCCGTGTTAAAGAACAGTTGATTTTGGGTCTTCGCTCCATCTCGCAGCAACGGCCGCAAATCCAGATAGTCGATATTTCGCTCGTCCAGACCCTTTAAGAACAAATTTACATTGTAATCCGCGTAATCCTTTTTGTTAGCTGGCAGTTGCTGTTCATCATCGGACAACTTAAAAGGCGCTTGTACATACAAAAATGGTATGCCAGCTTCGTCCAATTTAGACTTTAATTCTTCTACCGCATCCAAAGAGCGCATCACCCGAAAGTTTTTTTTGCTGACCTTGAAAATAATCTGGTCATATTTTGTCTTGTAAATCTCGCCATATCCCGCATCAGCTACAATGTGCTTGCCGATAATCCGTTGGATTAAGCCATAATATGTATTGGATTCTTCCTTGAGAAAAGTCTCCTCGTAGACCGTATCTTCCGCAATCTTAACCGCCTCTTCCACCCGTTCCAAGACAGGCGTTCCCGGAAGAACCTTGACTCTGTATTCCAATAAGAAATCGTTGATGGGGTCATTATCTTTGTAGGTCAGTAAGCCAATCAGCATGACCGCTAAAATGCCGAAGAAAAGAATAGCCGTAACGTGCTCTTTCTTTATTTTCACAGCCTTCCTCCTTAAAAATTAAAATAGATGAACGGATTATAGGCACTTTTCAGCATATAAGCGATACAGGCCAAGAATAATACCATTACAGCAGCAACATATAATATTTGAGCCGGTTTTGTCTGAGCAGCCTTCGTCTTGGCCAGCTTTTTGGCAAAAGGCCGGGCAAAGAGAAAGCCAAAAAACAGAAAGACTATATATTCCTTCGTGCACACCATGGCCTCTGCATCAATCCATCCCGCTCCGCCGGGCACAAACATGGTCTTCAAATATAAAAGGGCTTCACCGATATTGTCTGCTCGGAAAAGCACCCAGCCGAACATGACCAATAGCATGGTGTAAACGTGGCGAAGGACGTTATGGGATTGCATCTTATCCACCCCAAGAGCCTTTTCGGCCGATATGGAGACAAAGTACAATAATCCCCAGCAGATAAAGGTCCAGTTCGCACCATGCCACAACCCCGTTAACGCCCATACCGCAAACGTGTTAAACAAAAGCCGATACCGACCCTCTACCCGGTTGCCTCCCAGTGGAATATAAACGTAATCCCGAAACCAGGAGCCCAAGGAAATATGCCACCTTCGCCAAAACTCTGTAGTGGACTTAGATATGTAGGGATAGTTGAAGTTTTCCGCTGTGCGAAAACCAAACATACGCCCCAGGCCAATAGCCATATCAGAATAGCCAGAAAAGTCATAGTAAATCTGAAGCGTATAGCAGATTGCTCCTAACCAAGCCATAGCCAATGACAGGTCATCGGTGCCCAACAGCTTAAAAGCCTTGTCTGCCACCAGGGCCAAGTTGTTAGCTAGAAGCACCTTTTTACACAGCCCCACCAGGAAGCGGCAGACTCCTTCAGACACGTCATCAAAACTGGCATGCCGCTCTTCAATCTGCTCCGCAAAGTCCTCGTAACGAGCAATCGGCCCAGCTAAAAGCTGTGGAAAAAAGGTAATATAGAGGCCCACGTTGAGCGGATCTTTTTGTACCTTGGCCTTTTCCCGGTATATGTCCACCACATAAGAAATTGCTTTAAAGGTAAAGAAAGAAATGCCGATGGGCAATGCAATTTTAGGAATAGTAAAGTCCAGGCCAGTGACAACCTGAATATTCTTCATTGTAAACATTAAGTACTTAAATGCGAAAATGATGCCTAGATTGTAAACCAGCATGAGCGCTATAGTAATCCGGGATTTGATCTTATCCAGACGGACCCGATCGATAAGCAAACCAAATCCCCAGTTGACTAGCACCGAAAGCAACAGCACCAGAACGAACTTTGGCGCTCCCCAGGCATAAAACCCCAAGCTGATAATCAATAAGAAAATATTTTGCACCCGGCGGCTAAAACGGAATAAGGTGTAATAGAGAAGCAACACCACCGGTAGAAAACAGCTAATAAAAATAATTGATGAAAATACCATGTTTATATCTCCGTAGATTCTAATACTTTTTGTTGACGTAATTATCGATTTTAGACCGTTTTCGCACCTCTTCGAAAACTCCTTCTCGCTTCAGCTCCTCCACGATGCCCCCATTAATCGTGTGCAGAATGACATCCTCATAGTCTAAAAGGACGATTTCAATCAGCCGATTGTTGAGATATTCAGACTTTGATTTGATGTAATAAGCCTCCACGTTCTCAAAATCCAGATACCGCAGCAATCGGATAATGGATTCATCTTTTTTATTGTAGTGGTATTTGACTTTATTTTCAATCTCTCGGACTAAATCTGGGTGCTTTTCCAGGAGCTTTTTGTCCCTGGCCCGCAACGTATTATATTTAGCTATAGCATTGTGATATTGGTAATTGTATATGCCCTTTTCAAAGGAATCAATCCGCTGAAAAGGCCTTAAGTTCAGCCGGATAATGAAAAAATAATGCTCTTCAATAAATTCTTTTTTAGTCAAATCTCCTTTTTGATATTTATAAATCAGCGCCTTCCTGTTATCAAAAAACTCGTCAAAGGTCGTCTTTCGTATGCCTGCTGCCATGATTCTCTCTCCTAACACATAATCTCTAATTATATATGAAAGCGCTTGAAAATGCAAATTCCAGTAACACACTATTTCAAACTTTCATATACTAACGCATAAAGACTATCATGCCACATGAAGGAGGGAAATATATGAGTTGTTTCGGCAACAAAGTATCGCCGGACCTCTATCAGAATTGCTGCAATGCAAATACGCTCTGTGAGTTTAGCGGTAATATGGACGATGTAATAACAGAACCTCTCTATGTTCAAAAAGTATATGACGCCATACTGTTTAATCTCCAGGGAATGAAAACTGTTCAAAACCAGCGCTTCACACCTAATTTACCCCGAGGCCATAGAGTTCGAAGAGTTTTAGACATACGCTGTAAGAGGTTCTTTAACCCAGGTAACATAGACGATCCAAGAAATCTAAGTTTAAACCTGAACACCACCATTTCCGGCGCGACTTTTTTACACAACAGTCAGGGCAACCCTATTGAGGTAGTAGGACCTGACGGAACGTTCTCAGAAAAAATATTATATGCAGACACCAGCGAATGCGATGAAAATTGCATGGGAACACCTGTTTTTGGTACCCAGACCATCGAAGTTACCGGCAATGTGCAGGTATTTATCGACTTGCTGCTCTTGGACAGAAACAATAATGAGGTGGTATTTACCATCTGTGCAGATGTGAATATTGCCACCAATGCTCAACCATTAGTACTTACAAACTTTTTCGAGATCTGTATGCCTTCTACCATTGATACCGCTTTTCTTCCTCGGTTCACCGAATTCTGCAACGCCGCTTGTGAGACTAGACTAGCTACGAATAACTGCGGCAGAGACTTGACCATCGGCGCCAACGGAGAGGTATCTGCAAATCTCATCATTGCGATCTGCATTACTTGTGTAAAGCCATGTATTATAAGATTTTTTATATTCGCCAAGAAACGGCCTACATATCAGAAGTTCCAAGCAATCTGAATGACTCGCTGATTTTTCTTTCGATCTTCCTTGCCTACATAAATGATATCAATGAGCTCCAGCACAATGTTTCTATCCAGCCTTTCTATGTCTTTGTATTTTAAAATAATTTCCATAAGGTTTTCTTCTTTACTCTGCTCCCTAGACAGCCCTTCCCTCTCCCTCATTACCTTCTTCAGAGCACTTTCTGCAATCCGCCCGCTTTCCGCCAGCTGCTCGCTAATTTGTACGAATTGCTTTTCCATTAGCAGCCCCTTTACTTTGTCTAAATAGAGGGTGGTAACTGCTAGTTTGTTTTCTTCCAGCAAACGTTTCAACCGGAACTCTTCCTGCTTCATCCCCTCCAAGGTTTCTTGCCTGCCATCAGTCACCGTCAGCTGATCCTGTATGATACATTCGTCAAAATACAGCTCCGATAGCTTTTTCAATTCGTCAATTATGTACTTTTCCAAGCTTGCCATGGAGATACCAGTAGCAGGACAAGCCTCCTTATTCATCATCTTCTTCGAACAGCGAAAGGTGGTGTTAAATTCCGTTTTAGATTTCCGACCGTTAATCTGCCTGGGATAAGTAACAGCATACATGAGTTCCTTGCATTCCAAACAGCGAATTTTTCCGCTGAACATGCTGACGATACCGTCTCTCCTAGGCTTAATTCGAGATTTGCGAATACTTCGCACTCGCTCCCAGGTGTTCCGGTCTATGATAGGCGGATGCTTGCTCTCCGCAATGATCCATTCCTCTTCCGGCTGGCGAACAAGCTTTTTACTCTTATAGCTGACCTTTTTCAGTTTGCCCTGGACCATATCGCCTATGTACATCTGATTATCCAATATTCGCCCGATGGTGTCATTTCGCCAGAGGAAGGACTTGGAGGTCATACGGCTTTTGGCGCCAATTTTCATGCCTGCATCCCGCTTATATTTCAAAGGATTAGGAATGCTGCGCTGGTTTAAGCTGTTTGCGATCCGCTGTAAGCCATTTCCAGCTAAGTACATCTGATAGATAGACCGGACAACCTCTGCGGCTACTGGATCGACAATCAGCCTATTCTTGTCATCAGGGCTCTTCAGATAGCCATACAGAGGCCACGAGGCAATATACTCCCCTTTCTTCCGCTTGATGTCCAGTACATCGGAAATATTGTGAGATAAATCCTCTAGATACCAGGTATCGGTCAAGCCATGAAGCTGAGAAATTTTTTTGGATGAGCTGTTCATGTTAGCCGTATCAATATGGTCTTCTATGGTAACAAAACGGATGTTTTCCTCCATAAACACACCGTGGATGTATTTTTCAATCAGCTCAATATCCCTGGCAAAACGGGATTGAGTCTTGCATATAATTACTTGGAATTTGTGAGCATACATATCCGATATAAGCCGATTAAACTCTGGCCTGCTGCGGTCAGAGCCTTTGTAGTCATCATCGCTGTAGATTTCTACCAGCTGCCAACCTTTTTTCTCCGCATAATCCCGAATCAGGTAATGCTGATTTTTTATGCTCTCGCTGTCGTTATCCCAGCCTTGCTTGTTTACATCTTCTTTACTTAATCGACTATAGCCTACCGCTATTATTGTCATTCCCAGCCTCCCCTCCGTTTAATTGTTCACGGAGCTGCCGGTTGGAATGATTCTAAGGTTTTTTTCACTGCGAGCGATGGTTTTAGTCATGGTGTCCAAAAATAAGCTCTTACGTTGTTCTTCTGGGTTTTTAAATATATTTACTACCATAACTTCTACAGGCTTACCCTTTTTACTTGACATGGCATACTCTCCCTTCTATTTAATAACATTGATACACTATATTATTTTAGCCGCTACTTTATGCGGATAGGGGTTCATCGCAGCGGTCCCCATATGCGCCTTCTGGCACGAATAACAACACACTGGTACGCAGTTACTTTCATTCTGGTTCTAGTCACCTTTCCATATTTGCCCCTGAACTAGAAACAATCTTAATCATTCTGTGCCCTAATTGACTATATCCTGCAGAATCAGCATAATAGCATACCCTCGAACATTCAGAAAACTTTCTTTTTTCTAGCAACTTTGATTGAATATCACCTAAAATTAACGAAAGCTAAAAATTACGTGTAATAATTTCTTGTTTATGCTAAAATTAAATTAATTGGTTGAGATGAGGCGCAATAAGATGAAGATAAAATAGTTACGAGAAGCAAAACATATTTCTTCAATGAAATTAGCTAAGATGGTTGAAATATTAAGGAATAAATGCTGTGTTCTTCGGAAAGTTGTAATTCAATATGAAGTTATTTTTTTATAGTAATAGTAAAGGATAATATAAGATTATATATTATTGGAGGGAATGTGAGTAATCAACTTGAACATAAATTTGCAATTAAATCTGTCTCTAGAGCCTCAGATACTGATTACTTAAAGGCTTTAAAAATATATGTTGAAACGACGCCTTTTGAAATCAGAACAAAAAGTAACGAAATTTCCTATTGGTTGGAAAATTCAACTGGTAGAACTGATTTTCAGGTATATGCTTTTGTTTTATATCTGAATGGTGAAGTTATTGGCTTTTCAATGACAACCTATATCAACAGAACAAAAATTGTTATTGACGAATATCTTGCAGTTCTAGAGAACTATAGAAATCAAACGATTTTTCTAGTATATGAAAGCTTAATTGAAAGTTTCTACAGTGAGAATGGCATTGAAATTTCATATTATATTACAGAAATAAGTAACAAAGGATCCGGAACTGAAATAGACAGAGAAAGTCAGATTGCACTGAAGATATTATGTCTGAAAGAATACGGGAAAATTGAAGCCTTATATTATGCATTGCCACTAGGGATTGATAACCATGAAAGCAATTTTCAAGCATACTTATATATAAAAGAGGGTACGGGGCAATCCAAAAGCCTTAATAAAGATACCTACCTCAATATTATTTATTCTATGTATTATGATTACTGGTATAATTGGTATACTCCTTTTCTGGAGTCAGCACAATTTGAAGAATACAAAATTACTATTGATAAGTGCTGGACATCAATCAAAGAGAGTTTTCTTAATGAAATATCACCACTACCAATAGTTTATAGCAATTGTTCTCAAATCGATAATGGTGCTCAAGTTTCTATGAAGCCAATTCCAATAAAAAGGCAAAAGAAAAGTCGTATTTGGTGGATGGTTGTTCCAACTATAATAATCATGCCAATAGTACTTCTATTTTTGTATAGTAAAGCTTTAGATATTTTGGATATATCTTTAACAACTACAAACAATAATTTATTAGGAACTCTAATAACTGCAACGATCCCAGCACTTATCACTTTTATTATTGCAAAAAAAAGTGATAGCTAAGATTTCTTTAAGCAATGCAATATAACATTATTTCCATGTTGATTTAAAAGTGGTATTTCTTTTATGATTTTATCAATAAAGTTCAATGAAACTGCCATTTTATCTACAAAAACTTTGGATAGCAAGCCATCTATAATATGAAATGTTTGCTTGTCAATGATTTGAAAATCATAAGATTTTAAGATACTATAAATGTATTTATGTGAATATAACCATTGGGTGTGTTTTTCTTCAATATACTCAGTGGTTATAATACTCGCTTCTTTTTTATACACTTGTTGTCCTAAATATTCAAACCCCCAGCTACTTTCAAATTCTATGATAAGATTACCGTTGTCTTTCAAAACCCTATATAGTTCAGATATAGCTGCTACAGCATCACAATAGTTTAATACACTTCCAACACAAATAATATTATCAAAGCTGTTGTTCTCGAAAGGTAGATTTTCAATACTGGCTACAACTGAATTTTCTAACCCCTGAATTTTCTTGTCTGCAATATCAACATGGAACATCTGCCTACAAGCTATGCCGTAGCTATTTCCAGCTGAACCAGCGTTAAGAATAACCGTGTTTTTAAGAACATCCCTTTTTGATTTTAAGTAGTGAGAGATAGCTTTATTTGAATATTGATGCCAAGCATCATTCTCATCCCAAATCTTATCTATGTTATTATAGAAATCTTTTATTTGATTCTGATTAATATTATGCATCTCATTCCTCTTCTCTCAAAATATCTAAAGGATAATCTTATATTATCCTTTATTCATGAGACAAAAAGGCACTCTTCCCCTTATCAAAAGGTAATTTTATTTCTGGGGTGCTTGGTTGTGAGTATCTCCCGCTGTTTGCTCAATGCCACATGAGTATAAATTTGCGTTGTCAAGATGGAACTATGCCCCAAAATTTGCTGGATGTAACGAATATCCACATCTTCTTCTAGAAGCATCGTGGCAAAAGTGTGCCTGAACATGTGTGGTGTGACTTTCTCGGCAATTCCTGCTTGCTCTGCATACCTTTTTATCATAAAGCGTATCGACTGCTCTGATAGCCGTTTTCCTATTCGATTGACAAAGAGATACTGACTGTTCTTTAAATCGGTCGAAAAAGCCTTGCAATAAGCAGATAACGCCTTTAAAACTTGCACATTAGTAATTTGTATCATCCGTTCTTTTGATCCCTTTCCCTGTATAAGAATTTTACCCTGGTTTAAGTCAAAATCGGCCAACGTAATAAAACTCAGCTCTGATACACGTATTCCAGTGGCAAAGAGCAGTTCCAGCACAGCTATATCCCGTATTCTTGACTTATTAGAAGGCGTCCCTACTGCCTCTAATTCTTGCTCATGATAGGCACTGTAAAACAGTTTTTGCAAATTCTCTACAGAAATAGTTTTAGGAAGCAATGATGGTTCCCTAAATTTAACTTTTATTTTTGAAAAAGGATTTTCTTGGATAACTTCCTCATACTCCAGGTAAGCAAAAAAAGCTTTTAATGCGGCTATTTTCCGCTTGGTGGTCTTGGGTTTAAAACGCTTATGTAAACCTGTTATAAAATTTGATAAATATACCCTATTTATGACTTGTCCAGTATCTTCTGCATATATTTGAAATTGATTTAAATCAATACGATATGCTTTTATGGTTTTGTCGCTAAGTTTTTTTTGGTACTGGCAATATTCCAAATAAGTAATGATAGCCTTTTCTAAATCAAACATGTCTTTATCCTCCTGATGTTAAAGTAACAAACTTATTATGGAGGATAACTGCTTATTTGTCTAAGTTTACTAAATTCTTAGGAAAACAAAAACCCCCTAACAACATCGCTAAGGGGTTTTTAATTTGACATGTTTATTCTATTTCTTATTTGCAAGTCTAGGCCTCTAGCCTTTAATTCTTCAAATAAATTTACATACACCCAGTGATTTCAAATTAGTATTTGTGATAAGACACAGTATTAGCTGCATTTCAACTGCTCGGCACGTGCAAGCGCATCATCTGTATGGGGCAGGAAGTTATTTAATCCTATTAACTGATCAAATCCAGCTTTTTTCATAACAGACATGGGCTGATTTTGCACATGGGCAAATAGCAGTGTTATGCCCTGCTTTTTACAGGTTTTATGGATTTTTTGGATGGAACGAAGAGCCGTTACATCCATAGAGGGGACACTTCTCATCCTTATAATCAAAACGTTCTTTTTTACTTTTCCTTCAACTGTAATATCTATAAATTTGTGGGCCGCAGCAAAGAACATCGGTCCGCTAATTTCGTATACCATAGCATTTTGGGGCACTTTTTTATACTTAATATTCTCAATGTCATTTATATAATCTTCATCTGTTAAATCTTCAACATACTTCCAGCCATTTACTTCCGTTACTTCTGACATACGTTTCATAAAAAGAAAAGAGGATAGCACAACCCCAACTTCAATGGCAATTACCAGATCAAAGAATACCGTCAGAAGAAAAGTGGCCACTAAGACAATAATATCACTTTTAGGTGAAGTTTTTAGCAATTCAACAAATTGTCTCCATCCGCTCATATTATAAGCCACCATCATTAGCACTGCTGCCAGCACAGACAAAGGTATTAATGCTGCCAGAGGCATTAATACCAGCAAAATTAATAATAGTGTAATGGCGTGAATTATTCCAGCAATTGGCGTACGTCCACCATTTTTTACGTTAGCCGCAGTTCTAGCAATCGCACCAGTCGCCGGAATCCCACCAAAAAGTCCAGAAAAGACATTTCCGATACCTTGACCAATTAATTCCATATTGGAGCGGTGTTTACCGCCTATCATACCATCTGATACGACGCAAGATAATAAAGATTCTATTCCGGCAAGAATGGCAATGGTAAAGGCTGGCTGAATTAATTGCAATATAGTTTTAAAGTCTGCTTCGGGTATGTGAAATGAAGGTAAACTGGCAGAGATTTCTCCATAAACACTACCAATCGTATCAATTTGCAAATTTAAACTTTTAACAAGCAATACGGAAACAATGATAGCTATTAAAGAACCGGGAATCTTATCTGTAATCTTAGGCCAGAAAATTAATATCCCTAAAGATATAGCACCTATTAGCAATGCTGATAAATCAATTGTATGTAAGCTCTCTGAATATATTTTTATTTTTTCAATAAATCCGGAGGGAACAGCACCCATATCAAGTCCCAAAAATTCTTTTATCTGACCAGCAACTATACCTACTGCTATGCCACCTGTGAATCCTGTAGTTATAGTATACGGAATAAATTTAATTAAACTTCCAAATCGTAAAAATCCCATGGCGATTAAAATAATTCCTGCCATTATGGTTGCAATTACAAGTCCATCAAACCCATGCGTCTGAATTATCCCATATACTATAACTACAAATGCAGCAGTTGGTCCACCAATTTGAACTCGGCTACCTCCAAAAAATGATACTAAAAACCCAGCGATAATTGCCGTATAGAGTCCCCTTTCCGGACTAACTCCTGATGCAATAGCAAGTGCAATCGAAAGTGGTAATGCTATAATTGCAACGATAATACCCGCAGTTACATCTTTTATAAATTGTTGCCCATTATAACTTTCCATGACCGAAAAAAGTTTCGGTTTTAATTTTTCCATTATATTTCTCCCTAATAATTTCTGTTATTTTTTCAAAAAATTGTTTTTTCCTTTCTTTATTAAATGCTTTAGCACAGTTAGTGAACTGATTATATTTTTACTACACATGTCAGCACACTTTTTGCATGAAGCACTACAAGAATAATAACGATTCAGACAACCTAAAATCTTATACAAAACAGAAACCTCAGAGGTGTAACCGACTGAGGTTTGCGTTAGCTATGCTCAATAATAAATTTAATAAGTTTCTGCTTCTTCTTTAATCTTTTCATTTAGCAAGTCCATTAAATGTTGAAAAATGCCGCTTTACAATATTTTGACCGAGTTCTTGCACCGTTGCGTTATCGGCAAACTCGTCATTTTGAAATTGGCTGTATTCCAAAAGCACATACCGGGGGGTATTGTTTTTCAAGATAATCGCTATGCCATTTGTGTCAACAAGTCTTGCAACCTTTGAAAAGTTTTGATTAGCTTCTGTGATGGAAACTAGGCTGTCTGTATTTATTTGCATAACTAATTCCTCCCTTCTAGGTTCTGTTTATTAATATCATATGCCGATTATAGGATAAATACAACCTATTTTATTCAATAAACAGATAAAAGGCATCCTTCGGCGGTAGGATATTAATGTAGATAGTAACAATAAGTTCCTCATTCTATCCCATTAGGATTTCACGAACAGCGTCGATTAGTGCATAATATAAAAAACAGTCTTTGGTTCTTGAAGCTGGATGGGCAAAGGCTATAATAATTCTGTCGGTGACTGTATACCAGATTCCTCTGGAAGTACGTTTCCATTCTATATGGCTGTCCTCATAGATACATTCCAAAAATGGCTTTTCCGTTCCACAACAAACTACAATGTCTGCATTATAGAAAGAAAATTGCTGCTTTAAATAATTGCGGCCTGTTTGAGCTGCTAAGGCTACTATTTTATGGTCAGCGGTATAGCTACCTGATGTTTTTTTCAGATTAAGAGCACAGATTTTTTTCAGATAAGTGTTTCGTCTTTGCTCATTATTTTGCTCCAAATCCTCCCATTGGATATTCTGCTCCAAATTCAACAGCCCTTCTGTCCATCGAGCCACATTATCCCATGTTTGAGAACGCCCTCCGCCGCGCAGGAATTCTCTTAAGTCCCAATTCTCCCCGCCGTTTACTTCTTTCAATACAAATACAATTTTATACTTCGCAAGCAGATAGGAGCTTTCCTCTACCACGCCATCTGTAACGAGTTTAGGTTCAACCGCCTTCATTGTTTTAAAAAGCATATCTTCTTGCTCTCTGATACTCATTTTCACACTACCTCTCTACGTTTAATAAAAATTATTATAGCCTATTAAATCTACAATTTCTATAAGATTTCACACAATATACTTCATGATATTGTAAAGAGATAAGAGTCTCCTAGTGTTACTTTTTCCTATAAAAAAATAATCCAGAAGAAATCTCTGGATTATTTTCTGCCTTTGTTATCTTTCATATGAAGCTTCGGATTGCTATCAACAGAATCAGTATTCCGCTTATTAGGGTTCCAAATTGACCTAACTGAAATGGTCCGATCTGGATGTCTGCAACTTTTTGTCCTGCTTTAATTCCAAGCTGCACCATCAAAAAACTGCCAATAGCTGCTGTAAGAGAAATAGCCATAGGCGTGTAACCCAGCAGTCCAGCACTTAAACCATTCGTCAGTGCATTGGTTGAAAGTGCAACCCCAAGCACGAGTGCTTCAATAATTCCAATATCCTTTGATTTATCAAAGTCAGCACATTCAGGGTTTTTCAGAATTGAAGAAAGTCCTTTTATCTCACAAACTTCCTTTTCTTCTGCTTGTTGTTTGTGGGATAATGACAACCATATAATTCGTAAACCAATAGCAGATAAGAGAATTACACTCAAAAGCACGGGAAGTATGCCAGGAATTACGGTAGAAACCCATTTCCCGAACAAAATCCCTAAGAAACTAAACAAAAAGCATATAATGCTAATAATGGTATTTGAAAAGACACTAATTCGGATTTTTCTTATTCCATAAGTAATGCCTACGCCTAAGTTATCAAGACTTGATGATAATGCAAAGCCGAGTATAAATAGCCAAGTCATAAGGTCTCCTCTCACATAATATGATTCGTGATTATTTTATGCAATATTGAGGAACTGTGTTACATACCATGAATTATAGGCAAGAACCAATAAAAAATGGCCTTGCGTATAAATTACTATCCAAACCTTGGCTTATGTACCTTCTTTGTAGATCAACTCTCTTCCGATTCATTAACTGGGTCAATTGATTCAGCAGTATCAGCTGTATCAACAGATTCAACAGGTTCTGGTGTTTCTTCAACAATTGCTTTTGTCAGTGTTTTTTCATCTAAAAATTTGTCTTTAAGGACTGTCGCTGTTCCTGCGAAAGCCGCTGTCTTTTCCTCATCTGTCAGCACATCAAGATTAAAGTTAATATTCTGATCCGTTTTTCCAGCATAAGTATTCGCTTTCATCACCTCTGTCATGTCAAATCCCAAGACATCTTTCATTCCTTCCGTGATAGCAGTTAAACTACCAAGAGCCATCTTCGTTACATCTGTTGCACTGCCACCAGCGCCGTCTCCGCCACCAATAATCGTAATCTTGTCAATTTTGCTCATTGGTTCTGCAATTGCTCTTGCTATTTCTGGAAGTTTATCAATAACTATGTCAATAATAGCAGCATCACCATATTTAGCGTATGCATCTGCCTTCTTTTCCATAGCTTCTGCTTCTGCCAGCCCTTTCAGTTTAATTGCCTCCGCTGTAGCTTCTCCTGTTTTCTTAATCATTGCAGCTTCAGCTTCCGCATTTAGTTTCTTGGCTTCTGCATCCGCTTCTGCCGCCTTAACAGTCTTAATCTTATCGGCTTCTGCTTGTAACTCTACTTTTTGCTTTTCAGCTGCAGCAGGGTTTACAACTGTTTCAAGTAGTTCCTTTTGTTTACGCTCCGCTTTTCTCTCTGCAAGTTCGGTGCTTTTAATTGCAGCCGCAATCTCTACTTGAATTTCGGCTTCTTTTACAGATTTCTGTCTTTCTTCTTTTAGAACAGCCGCGTCCATTTCAGTATTAATAACTTCCATATTGGTGATATTTTGTTGGATTTCATAGGAAGCATCGGTTTTAGCCTTAGCTAGCTGTCTCTGCTGTTCGTACTCTAAAACCTTAACGTCTGCCTCTTTCTGTGCTTCTGCAATCTTAGCGTCTGCTTCCAATTGGGCAGCTGCACCAAGTCTCTTAGCCTCGGAGGTTTTAATCTGTGTTTCTCTTAAAGCGTCTGCCTCTGCAATCTGCGCGTCCCTCTTAATTCCGGCAATCTGAGGCTTACCTAGTGCTTCTAGATATCCATTCTTATCTGAGATATCTTTAATGGAAAAAGATTTTAGTTCCAAACCTAATACATTTAACTGTTCCGCTGCTACTTCCAGAACCTTTGATGCAAATTTATCTCTTTCACTATATATTTCTTCCACCGTAAGAGTCGCAATGATTTCTCTTAGCTTTCCTTCGGAAACATCCTTTGCCGTATCAATAATCTTTTCTTTCGTCACCGCAGGTGTCACATCATTAAACTGTTCCATTGCCATTAATATAGCTTCTTCGGTATTTTGTACTTTAATTACGACGATGCCCTCCGTATTAATTGGAACTCCGTGCCTTGTCATTGCATCTTGCATGGCAATTGGGAATCGCACGTTTTGCAATGAAATGTAGTCAATTCTTTGGAGTACAGGAATGACAATAACGCCGCCTGCAGTAACCACTTTTTTCTTTCCAAGACCGGTCACAACAGCTGCTTTATCCGCTGGAACCTTTTTCCATGCGGTTAAAATAACTAAAATAATAAGAATAATACCTAAGACGACCGCTCCCACGGTCACGATCAATGAGTTAAACATCAAATTTCCCCCTTTTTTTCTTTCCGGACAATGGCAACGCCATTCTCCTTCAATTCTAATACTTTAACAGTCTCTCCATAGCCAATCGCTTCGTTATCGCTTGATGCTGCCGTATAATTTAGAGTTACCCTATTTATGATAATCACAATTTCTCCAAATCCAGATTCAATGATAGAACTGGTGACCCTAGCCGTATGTCCTATTATTTCTCCAGACTTCGGAGGTGTCATGCGGTTTTTTTTTAGCGGGATAATAACGAATTTATTCATTACTATTGCAAATGAATATCCAAGGATAACGGCAAACACTAGGCTAATCTTTTCATTCACAAAATATAAAGAGACAAGCCCTCCTCCACCAAATAAAACAAGAAATGATAAAATAGCTAAGGGACTAAGCGGTAACCATGTACTAGCAAAATTCATATCAGAATCCATACTGATATCGACATCGGCACCTACATGAAGACCGATGGATAGAACACCCATTAACAAATCTAATAGTGGTACAATGATTCCAATAATCAGGGATACCGTATAAATTTTTTCTAGTAAGCTAAGCGTTTCATAGCCTGCTAAAAACTCTGTCATTTTTCATCCTCCTCGTATTACAAAGTAGTAGTGTTTATAGTCCCTCTCCAAGGACTGAATGCTATACTTCTTTTCCAACTCCTCCAAATACGCTCTTGCAATAGTTCGTTTTTTTATTTTGTTTTTTCCATAATATCACATTTTTTATTATAATGTAACAATTTTTTGTACCATTTCCCCTTCTTCCTCCGTCGAATGCCCTTACTTCCTATCCAATTTAAGCAGATTTGGCAATATCGTCTTAAACAGATTCTTTGGCATCTGCACCTTTAGTATGGCATAGCCAAAATTAAGAGAAAAAAGATTCGGACTAAACGCTAGGTATCTGGGTTGCCAGTCCGTAGGTCCAAACTTTAGCTTGGCATGGTGTAATGCCTGAAAATCATAAGTGTTATTCATATTCTCATATATAAAGGTGAAGACTTTTTCTGTAAAGCGGCAATTCTCCTCCTTTGAAATATTGTACAAAGGAGAAAGCCCCATATTGCCCCAAATTACACCTTCTTCTTTCATCTTCATAAATGCATCATAAATAATCTTCTCCAACACACCTTGAGGTGCAGTACTTCTTCGTCTAGTAACATCTGCAAGGTAGGCCTTCCCTTCCAGATATGGTAAAAAGACTACAAAGCCAAGCATCTCGCCCTCCTTACTCAAGGCATAAAAATATCTTCTGTCCATGGGATCCTTTAATCCCATTCCACCGAGCATGAAACCCATTTCTACTCCGCCTTTTTTTATCAGCCATTCCTCTGTGATGGAATGCATCTGTTTTTCCAGGAAATGGTCTTTCTTTTCCAGCGGTTTGTATTCTAAAACAGTTATCCCCTCTTTGTTCGCATGGTTGATAGCTGTTCTTATCTTCGCGACCTTTCCGCCAGCCAGATTATAATCTTTCAGAAGAAAACAGGCGTCTTCCCCATATTTAATGATTCCAAATCCTGCCATATTTAGCATGGAGGTAAACTTGTCTGTAATATTAATAAACAGGATATTATATCCATTCTTTGTACAAAAATCTGTAATTTCCCATAGGAACATAAATCCATCCTTTTCATCACAAATCATGTCCCCGCATACGGTAAAGACATTTCCTGCCAGGCGGTAGGCACAAAACCCTTCAATTCTACTGCTAAAAAAATACTTCTTATCATTCTCCAAAGCAAGATAAGCCATTGGATTGTCTCCATATTTTAAAGTTAACTGACGAGCTCTGTGCCTTCCATGCTTTGCAACAATGGGATTATATACAAGCGGCTTTAGTAAAAGAAATGCAGATGTCATAATACATATCCAGTTAATGGTTATAAGCGTATTGCTGTAGAATTTCCCCGCCGCCCCCTTCATGCCCAGACTACTTGTATCCATTAAAACTAGAAGTTTCACCGAACTGTAGATAGCGTCATAAATGGTGTGAATGCTACGTATATCCCCTTTCAGCAGGAATAAGCCAATCGCTGCATTAGTTAATACAAGGAAAAAAGAACAGAATATAAAGCCGATAGATTTCTTTACCGTTATGCGATCGCTGCTTCGGGAAAAATCTTTATAAGAGGTTAAAAGTATAAGCAGGACAAAGACATCCAACAAAACAGAATGAATCGGCACAATCTGATGCCTTGCCAGATGATAAGTAATGCTAACAACCAGGGCAATAACCTCAATCAGCCAGGCCAGTCGCACTCTTTTATAGAGTCTGTAAGCCAGCAGCAACATCAGGATCCCCGACAAAACTGGAAGGATACCGTGATGTTGAATAGGAATGGGTGAATGTATTCCATGTATCAGATTATGCAGTCTGACATACCCCTTAATTGGCAATGCGATATAAATATTTTTAATTGCAACCAGAATCAATACTATCATTGCCAGATTCTGCAATTCTCTTTTAATTAAAGGTTTCATAACTACATACCTACCTTTACTCTTTTTAACATAAACTTCTGCCATTGTACTACCTTAGCCCGCATTTTTCAAGAATATTCACCAACAGCCTTTTCCTTTACGGACATATTGAACACTTTTCAATTCAATTGAGTTTATTTTGGCAAAAAAAAATAGCTTTGCCTTCCTACAGATAACAAGCTGTCCGTTGATATTTCAATATTGTTACAATCTTATAATAATTGCTTTTACCTGTGAAAAGAAGATCGTCGTTCCAGTTCAGCTCTGCGTTCTTTCAACAGGTTTTGCTCAGATTAGCCCACAGGTTAACGCTGTGTGTTCCACTTTCCCTTCACTTTTCCCTAACCAGATTAAGGAAAGTGATACCCTGGAAAATTGCGGAGAAGTTAGCCCGGAAGAGGATGACTGCAACTGCTGCAACCCTTGCGGCAACAACTTACGCAACAATTCCAACAATAATTGCGACGACGGCTTTGATGATTACAATGACTTCAACAACAATCAGTGCAGACCTACCAACCGGTCCAACCGCAGTCAATGCCACAGATAAAAATTATCCTATAAAAAATAAAATCAGCAAAAATAAAAGGCACCTTTCGGTGCCTTTCGTACGTTTATGAATCAGCAGCTCTTCTTTCTAATCTAAACAGTTATACGGCTAGAATACATCAAATATTCTAAAAGCCCCTGGGCATAGTAATCACCTATAATGGTGGATAAATTTAACTTCTTGCCAAAAACCTCAGCATTTTCCCCAAATTCCCCTTGCAATATAGCTTCAGACTGACTCACTAATTTTTGATTGAACTGATGTAAGTGCTCTCGCCAAACGTCTTCATCCCAATAAGGATTCATACTGGCCAGAAAAGAGGCGGTACGTTCCGAATTCTCATAAAGCTTACCCAGATACGCCTCTACACTGCTTAAATCCCCTGCAATCTGAGCGTCTATCAGTAAACCCGCATAGTTCAAAAAATGGAGAGAATATGTGCTAAACTCCTCCACCGATTGTGAGCCAAAAATACTATCAAAAATATTGGCATTTTTTATGAGCAGTTCGTTGGCTTTGGAGTGGATAAAAGGCTGGTCCTCTCCCTCCGCATGTTTACTGTCTATGTAAAATTTTAACCAAACAGTCAAGTCTCTCCAGGAAGTCCTGGAGAGAAAGATTAGATTCATTATGTTCTCTGTAACGCAAACCCCCTGCTGGGTATGAATAGCTTTCATGGGTTCCCTCCTTCTGTCTTTCATATAATCAACATATTATGGAAGGTCCCCCTTTGTTCCTTTTCCCACTCAGAGTTTAAAAAATCATCTGAAATAAATCATTTTTTCTTGGAGAGATCCTCTCATCTGACTTATTCTATGATGTATGCGCCAACAATTTCCCCGTAATAAGCTGTATGATAATCTCGGTTCGCTCCATGGAAAGAACTGTCTACATCCTGAGGATAAAATGCTTCCCGGTTAGCTGGAGTTACTTCCCGCTCCTCCTGCTTTTGTTTGTAGACCACCTTGCATTCTAAGGTCAACGGCAGTTCCTTAATTCCAGGAACAGAAACCTGTTCTGACTCTTCCAGATTCAGATTCAGTTCCTTAATCTTGTCGACAGCTTTACCAGAAGTTGTTCCGCAAAAGCCTAGAATGGCCTTCTTGAATTCACCATAAGGAACATTGATAGTAAACTCCGGATTTTTGTCCAATTGAGCTTTTGTAAAGCGATTTTCCCGTACAAAAACAGTAAAGATGGGCTTTCCCCATTCAATTCCTAAAGTCCCCCAGGAAATAGTCATAGTATTCACTTTATCCTCTGCTTTTGTGGTCAACAGCACTCCTGTGCTTAATTCTTTCATAATCTGCGTTGCATAATCAAGTACATCGATTTGCTTTTTCATTTCTCATCCTCCTACATATTTTATTGCCTTTATAATATCTTAGGCTGAACAGAATCACAAGAAGGCACTTATTTGTAAGATACTACCCAAAAGGAAAGTACTACCAGCTATTTTTTTATTTGATTCACCCCTTTTCCTTACTGGACTCGGAAAAGTTTAAGCACAAAGAAAAGCATTGAACCGAGCAGCGCACTTAAAAACACTGGCAGAAAAAGCGCTGGCAGATTTTCTCCGCTGCTGGCCTGTACAGTCAGATAGGCAAAAACAAAGGCAAGAAGAAGTTTGATGGTGGTCAGTAAATCCTTCAACACCCGGTAAATCCTTTCCTTATTTTCTTCGGTAACCTGTACGCCAGTGTTCCATATCTGTGGGAAATTTTCTACAACAGACATCAGCACAAATAAGCTCCAACCGATGACTACAAAAATAATTAGGTGAGTCTTGCTGGACATGCCATCAATTTCTCCTGCTGCGTTGTAATGAGACGGTATTTGATTGGGAAATTGATTCCAATATAGAGCTAAAAAGATGGTCGCCCCAAGCAGCGCGAGCATGCTCAACAGATGACCGACTCTGTCGTATAGGCTTTTTTCAAGACGCATTATCCCATACCTCCTCCATATAGCATTTTTAGGACTCCGCCGTCAGCCACCGTTACTTAACAACCTTATGTTTGTCAATAGCTGCTGCGATTCGCTGTAAGCCTTCCGTTAAAATCGATCGCGGCATGGCCAAATTTAAGCGGATAAAACCTTTTGCATGTTTCACGAACAGCTGGTCACCGCCTTCCAGCAGTACACCTGCCTCCTGAGCGAAAAAGAGCGACAAATTGTCCACATCAGGCAGAACCCGATTTAAATCTACCCAAGCCAGATAAGTGGCATCAGGCACCTGACAGCCTACTTGCGGCACGTTTTCTTTCAAAAAATTCACCGTATAGTCAAAATTCTGATCCAGATAGGCTTTCAACTGCTCCAACCACTCACCACCCTTTTCATAGGCAGCTTGATTCGCCGCCAAAGAAAGGGGATTGATTCCTCCTACGGTTTTATCGTTATGTCGAAACAGCTTCCGCAATCCCTTATCTCGAATAATAATGTTGGAAAACATCATGCCTGCCATATTAAAAGTCTTGCTGGCGGCCATACAGGTCACCAGCTTCTTATATTCCGGCATGATTTTCCCTAGAGGGATATGTTTCTTTCCTTGACGAATGAGATCACAGTGAATCTCATCGGAAATAACCCAAAGGTCATATCTTTCTACGATACCAGCTACCTTTTTAAGTTCCTCTTCCGTCCACACTCTGCCTGTAGGATTGTGTGGATTGCACCAAATAAGCAGGCGTACTTTTGAGTCAGAAGCCTTCTTTTCCAAATCTTCAAAGTCGATGGTAAAGTTGTCGCCTTCTCGCTTCAAACCGGAGCAAACCAACTCCCGCCCATTGAACTCTGCTGCATGCTTGAAGAAACCATAAGCCGGCGTGGTAATCAGAACCTTTTCTTCTGGCGCCACCGTATCTGCCACCAATTCATACAAAGCCGGGATAATACCTTGAGAAAAAGTCAGCTCTTCTTGAGGAAAGCTCCAGTCATACAGCCGCTTACACCAAGAATCCAACGCTTTGTAGTATTCAGAATCATAAATTTTGGTATAACCGAAAATGCGCTGATCCACCCGCTCTTTGATAGCCTGACAGATTTCAGGGGCTACAGCAAACTCCATATCCGCTACCCACATGCGGATAAATTCATCATCTGCGAAAGGAAAGTCCACTTCTGGATAGTCACGAAAGAGATAGGAGCGAAAGCCCTCTACATTTTGCGATCTGGTATTTTTTCTATCAATAATTTCATCAAAATTATATTGCATGATTCTCCTCCTCCAAGTCCTATTTATTGTTATTTATAGTATTATATTATGGGCTATGACCCTTGTCAATAAAACATTATCGACGTAATATTAATTTATTGTATTGATTTTTTTTTATTTCTATAATAAAGTAAATATATTCTCTCAGCCTGACCTATCAGATAACTTGATTTTTTCAATCGGAGAAGTGCCGCCTATATGCCTATTTAAAGGAGATTAAATATGGAAACCAGTCATAAATTAAGCAAATATATTCCTCTGGTAGATTTTATCGGAACTGCCTGCGGCAGCAATTTTGAAGTGATTCTTCATGATGTATCGAATCCCAACGCCTCGGTTATTGCTGTGAAAAACGGTCATCTCAGCGGCCGTAAAGTAGGCGATTCCATGACAGATCTTGCTCTGGAGATCATGAACAGCCGAGAGCATTTAAAAAAGGATTTTATTGCCAGTTATGAAGGTCATTTGAAAAGTGGTAAGACATTTGTTTCCTCTACCTATTTTATCAAGGAGGAACAGCAGCTCTTAGGGCTGCTCTGCATCAACTACGACCCTTCCCTGCTGAAAGATCTGAATCGGCAGGTACTGGCCCTGATGGATTCCTTTCACCTGCTGTCCCAGACTAATTCATCAGACTACAGTGAAGCACTGGATAGTTCCATCCATGACATTTCCAGCAATATCATCCACCATGTTCTCTCGCGGATTCCGGTGACCCCCGACCGCATGACAGCTCGGGAAAAGTTGGAAATTATTGGAGAGTTGGAAAAACAGGGTGTTTTTGCTACCAAAGGCTCCGTCGGTCAAACTGCCCAGGTTTTGCACCTGTCAGAACCCAGCATCTATCGATATTTGAAAAAAGTTCGAGAAGAACAGAACCGCTGACTAGAACCTTGTCGGAAAATATAGGTAAAACCCACATATTAGGATTTTCATCTCTCCGCTTTTGTGGTAAAATGAGAAAGTATGTTTTAGAAGGGGTTTCTATGCAGCTACTGACTTTTCAGCAATAAACCGACAAAAGGAGAGGAGAAAATCAATGGAATTTATTGAAATATTAAAAGCAGTCATCTTAGGCATCGTGGAAGGCATCACGGAGTGGCTGCCAATCAGCAGTACCGGCCACATGATTCTCGTGGATGAATTTTTAAAACTTAACACCTCGGCAGCCTTTAAAGAGATGTTTCTGGTGGTCATTCAAC
The DNA here is from genome assembly GCF_010669305.1 of Aminipila butyrica. NCBI lineage: Bacteria > Bacillati > Bacillota > Clostridia > Peptostreptococcales > Anaerovoracaceae > Aminipila > Aminipila butyrica. The sequence continues at coordinate 1,965,932 of NZ_CP048649.1, forward strand.
TGGGAGCTATCCTGGCGGTGGTAGTCCTCTACTGGAGGAAATTAAACCCGATTAGCTTCAGCAAGCGCAACTTGATTCAGCGAGATATCCTGTCTATTTGGATGAAAATCCTGGTAGCCTGTGTTCCAGCTGCTATTATCGGTCTTCTGTTCGACGACCTGATTGAGGCTTATTTCTTCAACTATCAGACGGTATCCATTACCCTGATTCTATACGGTATTCTATTTATCATCATTGAAAACAGAAACCGCCGACGAATGGCTCAAATCACCAGTATTTCTGAAATCAGCTATCAGACCGCTCTGTTTATTGGCATATTCCAACTTCTAGCGCTGATTCCAGGAACATCTCGCTCCGGAGCTACTATTCTAGGCGGCATCTTGCTTGGCACCTCCCGAACGGTGGCTGCCGAATTTACCTTTTACTTGGCCATCCCTGTGATGTTTGGTGCCAGCTTGTTGAAAATTGCCAAATTTGGTTTACACTTTACCAGTACAGAGGCTATCATCCTGTTGACAGGCACTCTGGTGGCTTTCTTCGTATCCATCCTGGCCATCAAATTCCTCATGGGTTACATTAAGAAACATGATTTCAAAGTTTTCGGCTGGTACCGAATTGTTTTGGGTATTGCAGTTATTGCTTATTTTTCTATCAAAAATCTGTAAAAGCCCTATGCCGAAAGCAAACCTGATAAAACAAATAAAAGCCCCAGAGCATCATTTCCAAGCTCTGGGGTATTTTTATTTCATGTTTCTTTTCACTCCTCAACCTAAAGCAACATCCAAAACCATCATGAGGAGAAATCCGCCCATAACGCCCATCGTTCCGGCGTTAGAGTGTTCTCCTAAGTGGGCTTCCGGAATCAGTTCCTCTACTACCACATACATCATGGCTCCCGCTGCAAAAGACAGCAGCCACGGCATATAGGGAAGAATGAATCCCGCTATGAGTACCGCTAAAATGCCAAATAAAGGCTCTACAATTCCCGACAAACTACCCATAATAAATGCTCGCCTGACACTGGCGCCCTCTTGCTTCAAAGGCAGGGAGACAGCAGCCCCCTCTGGAAAATTTTGAATACCGATGCCCAGAGCTAAAATCATGGCAGGCCAATAATCTCCTGTTCCCTGTTGGGCGGCCATGGCAAAGGACAGGCCTACAGCCATACCTTCCGGTATATTGTGCAGCGTAACCGCTAGCACCAGCAGAGACGTCCGCTTCATCGACGAAGGAATCCCCTCTTGCACATTAGTACCAGGATGAATATGCGGGACCAGTTGATCCATGGCATATAGGAAGAGAATCCCCAGGATAAACCCTCCTGCTGCCGGAATCCAGCCCACGCCTCCCTGCTCCTCCGCCCTTTCAATGGCTGGAATTAATAGACTCCATACAGAAGCCGCAATCATAACACCTGCTGCAAATCCCAAAAACACCCGCTGAACCCGAGGGTCCAACTCTTTGCGAAACAGAAATACCATGGCAGCCCCCAGGGTGGTCATAGCAAAGGTAAAACCTGTACCACCGGCTGCCCATAATAATGCTTGTGCCATGTGAATACCTCCCTTTCTGTAAATTATTTCTACCTACAACTTATTTATTTTTCATAACTAATTTTATATAGTTAGCATATGCTAACTATATTCATTCTATCATGTTTCTTTCTCGCTATCAAGGGCAAATTTGCTGCTCAATCCAACCGATATAATATGCTGTAAATTTTCTGATTGATTCGGACTTTTTTTATGTAATTCACCGTTTCTCCATAAGGAATATTTTCAAAATCGGTGCCGTCTGCGGAAATCAACTGACTGTCCGTCCATTTTTTTACATTTCCTCGGCCGGCATTGTAGGCAGCCAGTACCAACTCTGTGGAGCTGAACTCCTTGCTCAGGTTATCTAGATACCAGGAGCCCATCCAGATATTCAATTCCGGATCATACAAATCTTCCGTACTAAAATTTTTCATGCTGGTCGTCTCTGCAATCCAATAGGCTGTGGATTCTGTAAGCTGCATTAAACCCATGGCCCCCTTGTGGGACTGGGCCTCCCTATCAAAACGGCTCTCGGTCTTAATTACCGCCAGCAAAAAATAAGGGTCTAACTCATATTCTACGGCATATTTCTCTACGTATTCCAGGTAAGGAGCCGGATACAAAAGGTAAACCCCTTCCCTGGCTGCAAACAAGGCCAAGAACACTGCCAAGCATATGATGATTCTTTTACTTCTCTTCATGTTATCTCCTGGCTATTTGATAATAATCAGCTCTTTAGGCGAATGTGTCAAGTTCTGAATGCCCTCCGAAGTGATAACGGCCAGATCTTCAATGCGTACACCAAACTGCCCAGGCAAGTAAATTCCTGGCTCAATGGAGACAATCATGTTTTCCTCCAACACATGGCTTCCACGAAAACTTAAGAAGGGATCTTCATGTATTTCCAGGCCGACCCCATGACCCAAGCCATGACCGAAACAATCCCCAAAGCCCGCATCCCGAATAATTTTTCTAGCTAAAGCGTCTCCCTCTTTGACATGCAGACCCGCCTTTAAATTGGCACAAGCATAAAGCTGGGCTTCCAAAACCGTATTATACACTTTTACCATTTCTTCACTGGCATGGCCAATGGCCACCGTCCTGGTCATGTCGCTGCAATAGCCTCCATATACACACCCAAAGTCCATGGTAAGAAAATCTCCGTCTTCCAAGAGCTTTTCACTTGGAATTCCGTGAGGTTTAGAGGAATTGACCCCTGATACAGCGATGGTGCTGAATGAAAAACCATCTGCTCCGTTGAGTTTCATCTGGTGCTCTAGTTCCAGTGCTACTTGTTTCTCCGAAAGACCCGGTCTCAAGAAACCTAAAATATGCTCAAATGCCTTATCTCCAATGGCTTCAGCCTGCTTTATCTGCCAAATTTCCTGTTCATCCTTAATCAGGCGGAGAGACTCCGTCAGCCCTCCGGCAGAAATGATATGCTCCATCGGGAGAACCCTGCACAACTGATTATAGGTGCTTAACGTCAGATGTTCCTCTTGAACGCCAAGAGTCTCTGGGTTCACCTCCCGAAGAAAGTCCAACCATCCGTATCCCGGTTTGGCAATGATGATTTCAAAGTCAGGCCGAAGCACGGAGACGGCCTCCTCATAGCGAAAATCGGTAATGATATAACGCTTGTCTGCTGTCAACAACACCAAGCAGTCTTCACCGGGAATACCGGTCATGTATTGAATATCCGCTGCCTTTGTCAAAAGCAGCGCTTGAATACCATATTTTTCAAACTGGGCGACAGCTCTGCCGCTTCTTTCTTTTATTCGCTCTTCCATTTTAGAACCCTCTGTCTCTCTATCTTTAATATTTCACTTTCGTGCTCCAATAGTGTGCCCTTTTTAGGCTTTTTTTACAGAATTCCGCAGCCGGGCTTCCTCCTCTTGGTCGAGCTTCATGCCCCGACAGAGCCCAGCGAGTTTTTCTTCCGAAAAAGAAAACTCCTCCTCCGTACACAAGCTGGTAAAATCCGCTTTTGATATTCCTAGCTGGCTAAAGGTCAACTGGCCTGAAGCAATTTTTTTATCATAAATTCGGAAAAATTCCCTTTTAAAATCACTCATATCTTTCCTCCCCTGTTCATGCTCCCGTCCGCAGTCAGAAGCATTTTTTCTTCTTTTACAAGGATACCATATTCCCCCTGTAAATGCCAGCAATTCTCACCGATTCTCACCGCCGCGCATATACTATATTCTGGAATATCTCTGGGAACATGGAGGTAAGAACCTATGATTGAATACAACAAAATAAACGCCGTCACCTACGGGATGCAGTTTGGCAACAAGTTTGAAAATCGTATTTTTAAGCGGATGGCCCAAGATTGCACCAACTTTATTTCTCAATGTATTTGGGCCGGCTACGGAGGCACCGACGGCTATTCTCTGTCCCGTCCAGAGGACATACGAGCCCTTCGCAACCGAGCGGCCAATAAGTACCGGCAAACGTCCACCTGGTACGGCCTGCCATTCCGCTCTTTAGAAGAATTCCCTGCCCTTTCTTTTATTCGGGTGGAAGAATTCTGGGATTACGTCGTATCTAATGAAGGAATCGGCCCTCGTGCCGTAGGCTATAATGACGGAAAGTCTTGGACTCAAATGCCGGTGGATGTGGAACAAGGGGATGTACTGCAATTTTATCATGATGATGTGCAGCGATACGCCCATTCCGTTCTGGTGGTATCCAATACGACACAGAATATGGCCGAATCCATGGAAGGAATTTTCGTGGCTCAGCACTCTGTGGATTTCAGCTACCGCCCGCTGATTGACGCCTTTCAATCGAATTGTCAGCTAGAAAACTGTAAAGTTCGCCTGCTGAAATTTCTTCCTGCTTATTTTTGAAGAAATTTGGGAATGAAACGCCTCTCACTAGGTGCTCGCAGTGCTCACACGTGCACATTTAAAGTGCCGCTTAAAATGTCGCTTTTTTGAAGTGATGTCAGGATGAGCTTTAACGATTATTGCTATGGAATAAAAAACTGTTAAATTTACTTAAAATGTGGTATGATAAATAATGTTTTTGTGCTTCATAATTGAAAAGCACAATTTTTGCGTGTACATATGATTTAAAAATAGAACCATACAGAGAAAGGACGCTATTTCATGGCAAACAAAATTTTGACAGAGGAAATTCAAAAGCGCCGCATCTTCGGAATCATCTCCCACCCAGATGCGGGAAAGACTACTTTGACGGAGAAGCTACTGCTTCACGGCGGTGCCATACGGGAAGCCGGAGCAGTCAAGGGCCGTCACAATTCAAAATATTCTACCTCCGACTGGATGGAAATCGAAAAGCAGCGCGGAATCTCCGTAACCTCTTCGGTTATGCAGTTTGAATACAGCGGCAAAGTTATCTCCATTATGGATACGCCAGGACATAACGATTTCGGTGAGGACACCTATCGGATTCTTACTTCTGTAGACAGTGCCGTCATGGTTATCGACGGTGCCAAGGGTATCGAGGCTCAGACAAAAAAGCTGTTTAAGGTATGCAGCATGCGAGGCATCCCCATCTTCACCTTTATTAACAAGATGGACCGGGAAGCCATGGATCCATTGGAATCTATGGAAGAACTGGAAGAGGTGCTGGGCCTTCCTTCAGTGGCTGTCACCTGGCCGATCGGCTGCGGCCTGAACTTTCAGGGCATCTATGACCGACTGGAAAACACAGTCTACCTCTATAAGGCCGGAAAGACCATTCAGCTGGGAGAAAATGGCGTATTCGGACCTGAGCTGGAAGAACATTTGACGATCAACAACTTAAACAGTCTTCGAGCCGAAATTGAACTAATCGAAGGAGCCGGCAACGAATTTGATGTGAATGCTATCGCCGCTGGAAAGTTATCCCCGGTATTCTTTGGTTCTGCCTTAGCCGATTTTGGCGTTACGCCATTCCTTAATCACTTTTTGCAGCTGTCTCCAGCCCCAGGACCAAGAAAAACCACTGATGGTTCCATCAAACCAGAAGAAGAAGAATTCAGTGGTTTTATCTTTAAGATTCAAGCTAACATGAATCCTGCTCACCGAGACCGAATTGCTTTTCTGCGAATCTGCTCCGGTACCTTTGAACGAGGTATGACGGTGACTCTAACCCGGACAGGCAAGTCAATTAAGCTCAGCCAGTCCACTCAGCTCATGGCCAATGAACGGGAGACCATCGATACCGCTTATGCTGGGGATGTAATCGGCATTTATGATACGGGAACCTACCAGATTGGCGATACCCTGACCACCAAGAAAGACCTGTTTTACTTCGAGCCTCTGCCGACCTTTCCGCCAGAATTGTTTGCCAGGGTAACTCCTACCAACTCCCTGAAGGCCAAGCATTTTCAGAAGGGTGTAGCACAGCTGGCTCAAGAGGGCGCCATCCAAGTCTATCACAACCAGTACAATGAGGTTATTATTGGCGCTGTAGGTGCCCTGCAATTTGAGGTCTTTGAATATCGCCTAAAAAATGAATACAATTCAGACCTCCTCATGGAGCATCTAGATTTTAACGTAGTCCGTTGGCTGGATACCAGCGACCTGGCTTATGTGAAGAGCTGCTTGGATTCTAGATGCATGTTGCTTTTCGATCACTTCGAACGACCTCTGGTGCTCTTCGCCAATCAGTTCACCTTGAACTATTTCACAGAGAGATATAAGGATATTCAGTTGGTGGAAGCTTTGAACGTCAACAGCACCTTAAAATAGATAATAAAAAATGAAGTTCCAGAAAGCACATGTTCCTACGCATATGCCTTCTGGAACTTTTTATGCGCTGCCCTATCCTGATTTCTTTAACGTTTTTTTGACATTTTTTCTTTCTTTCCCACCTTTTCCGGCACACCATTTTCTGAAAATTAGAACTTTCATCTTCCCTTATTTCTAATATATTATGTAAACTTTTCCGTTCCACTCCCTCTCTTTTCCACATCCCCGCATCCCGATATTTTTCCCCATTTGGGCACTTTTCCACATCTTTTCAAATTATTGTATACAATTTTATCCCAAAGCACCTGTGGATATATTCTATTAATAAGTCCCTTTGTTTTCAACGCATTTCCATTTATTCTACTCTGTCAATAGAAAGTTATCCACAGGTTTACCTCCTTATATTTTATACTCTTAAAAATGTTAAAAAAATAACTTATATTAAAATAAATTGTAAAATTTTCTAGTTGTGTTATAATAAACGCAACAAATTATATGTCACATTTTATATGTTTCAGTCAGCTTTGCTGTTAGGAAGCGTTTATTGAATCATGCTGATTTTTTTCTTCACATGATATAATAAACGCAATAAATTATATGTCATATTTTATATCTTCCAGTCAGCTTTGCTGTTAGGAAGCGTTTATTGAATCATGCTGATTTTCTTCTTCATATGATATAATAAACGCAACAAATTATATGTCTCAAGTTCCAAGCGGCTTCTATTAAAATTAAACGTTTTTTCGAGTTGTAAGATTTAATGAAGAGGTGTGAATACATATGAGAATGTCATTAGAGAACATAAAAGTCGGCATGTCCGTTGGTCAAGATTTGTATACGGAAAGCGGTCAGCTTATCATCTTAAACAATACGGTGGTTACGCCGGAAATCTTAGCCAGACTAAAAAGGTTTAAAATTAATGCCGTGGAAATCAATGATTCAGCCCCGGAGGCGGATCTCTTTGACATCAAGGGGACACCGGCTTTCCATTCTTTTAAAAGCGAAGCTGTCGAAGCAAAGGAAAGCCTTTCCGCCTCCTTAGACAGCATATTGCAACAAAGTTCGGATACCGTTCATATCGACATCATCAACAATCTAAGCACCCTTTTATACGAAAGCAACAAAAGCAACTTACATTTAATTGACATGGTCTATAGCATGCACGAATATTCCGATGCCATCTATACACATTCGGTCAATGTCGGCATGATTGCCAGTCATTTGGGCCGTTGGCTCGGCCTTTCAGACGACGATATCAAGCTTCTGGTAACCTGTGGACTCTTCCACGATATTGGCAAGCTCTTGATTCCCAAGGAAATTCTCACCAAATCTGGAGATTTAACGGCAGAAGAGCGTAAACTGCTCCGCTCTCACCCCCAAAAAGGCTTCGAGCTTTTAGACCAGTTTGAAGACATCGATCCGCGGGTGAAACAAGTAGCACTCCTCCATCATGAGCGATGCGACGGCTCTGGCTATCCGTTGCACTTTGAAGGCAAAAATGTAGACATCTATTCCAAAATTATTGCCATCGCTGACGTGTATGAAGCGATGACTGCGGAACGAGCCTATAGAGAACCGATTTGTCCTTTCGCCGTAGTGGCCTACTTCGAAAAAGAAGGAGTACACAAGTTTGAAACGCAGTATGTTCTTAAATTCATCAACAAGATTTTAGATTCATATCTCCACAGTAAGGTCTTACTGAGCAATGGCCAGGAAGCCACGGTCATTCTGATACACAAGAACATGAAATCCCGTCCGTTGGTCAAGCTATCAGACGGTGGATTTCTAGATTTGGCCGTCAATCTAGATGTAGAGATTCTCCGCATGGTCAGTTAATAAGCGGATGCCTTTATATCTGAGCGGCTTCATAAATAAAAATTTATAACAATAAAAAACGGGTGGCATACCGACATAGAGGTTTTCCACCCGTTTTATGTTTCTTAATTTTTCTTCTTTGTTTGAAATACGACTTATTCTCTGCCGTAAACCATGGCTGCTCCCGCGTTAAGCATGCCACCAGACACAACCTTCCCTGATAGGCCGCTCAGCGGAGTAGCTGTGTTTAAAATAGCTTCCCTCACCTGTTGCAGATTCCAGTCTCCTCGTGCGCTGTATAGGAGGGCTGCTGTCCCCGTAATCATCGGTGCCGCCATAGATGTCCCCGACATATACGCATATCCGTTATCCGCCGTCAAGCTGAGAATGTAGCTGCCTGGGGCCGCAATATCTACAGAGGCCTCCCCATAATTGGAGCTGGATGACAAGGCCCCATCGTAGGAAACATTGGCTACAGAGATAATATTATCTAGATTAAAAGCCGCCGGATAAGTAGGTGTTTTGTCGATATCGGTGCCGCCATCATCATCTCCGTTTCCTGCTGCGACGATAAACAACATCTTAGATTTAGCCATGGCTTCATATAAATCCTTGTCATAAGAAGTGGTCCCCAAGCTGAGGTTGCAGATTGAAGCGCCGTTGGCCTCCGCATAGGCGATAGCCTTCATGATGGATTCCGTCGTGCCGCTGCCGTCTTTGCCTCCCAGCGCTTTCAGGCTCATGATAGAAATGGCATCTTCGTCAGCGATTCCCGTAATACCTATAGCATTATCCTTCGTCGCTGCAATCGTACCTGCTCCGTGGGTTCCGTGATCATCTTCCTCGCCCACGTAGACACTGTTGTTATTATCGTAAAAGTTCCAACCATAGATGTCGTCCACATACCCATTTCCATCATCATCTACCCCATTGTCTGGGATTTCATCTTCGTTAACCCACATGATGTCCGATAAATCTTCGTGATTGTAATCAATCCCCGTATCTATAAAAGCTACCGTCACATTTCGCTGGCTTTCATAAGCTGCCCAGGCGTCCCTAATATTAATATCTATGCCAGCTACCGCCGAGGAAGATGTGCTGGCTTTGCGAAGAGTCCCACTGGCAGTGAAGCTGTAAGGCACCACGAACTCCTGCTGTCGCATAACCGAGAGTGAATCTAAACGATCATTGCTGAAGCGAGTGTTTCGATTGCTGAAACGATTTCCCTTTTGATTCTGTTCCCTGTCTTGTCGGTTTTGATCACTCAGCTGCGGACTGGATTCAGTTTCTCCCTCTGACCGATTGGGTTTTTGCCATTTTCCCGGATTCATGCGCAAATCGAAGGGGCTTTCATAAACAGGGAATTTGTTTTGTTCCGCTTTCATCTGAAAGCTGCCGTCATTGTAGAGGGCCCACTGCTCTCCGCTCATCTTGTCGTTGGTCAACACTTGGTTGACAGTTGCTGCGGTGGCATAATAGATATGCTGTTGCGATTCTTGTTCCAAATAAGTATCTGCCAAGGCCGTTCCTGTGTATAAGGGAACCAGGGCTGCCCACAGCAAGAGGGCTGATGACCATCCGGCTAAAGCTTGATATCTTTTCGTATTTTTTATCAAAGGGTCCACACTCCATCCTGTTTTATTCTCTCTAATCTTACCATAAAATGCTAATGACCATGTGTCCAATATATGAACATTTGATAAAATTTTCTTGATTCTGAGGACCTTCCCTGCTACTCATACTTCTCAGCACTGAATATCCACCCGGCTGCCCCCTCGCCTATCCTTGGTGACGACCACCTGCTTATCAATCCGGTCTTTCAACTCCGCCACGTGAGAAATGATACCGACCAGACGGTTTCCTTCTGTCAGCTGACTAAGCGCCCGCATAGCCTGATCTAAAGCACCTTCATCCAGCGAACCGAAGCCCTCGTCGACAAACATCGTATCCAGTCGGATGCCTCCGGCAGAAGATTGAATTTCATCGGAAAGACCCAGAGCTAAAGACAAAGAAGCCTGGAAAGATTCTCCGCCGGAAAGAGTTTTTACGCTTCGCTGAGAGCCATTGTAATGATCGATTACATCCAGTTCTAAGCCGCTTTGACTCTGACGATTTTCAGCTTCTTCTCTTCTTTTCAGTTCATACTGGCCTCCCGTCATGACCATAAGCCGGGTGTTAGCCCGAGCAAGAATCCGGTCAAAGTAGGTCATCTGGATATACGTCTCCAACATGATTTTTTCCTTTCCGCTGATATTCCCATTAGCGGTGTTCGACAAGGCCTTGATCCACCTCCAGCGAGCTTCTGTTTCTTCCAGCTGAATTTTTTTCCCTTGAATTCGTTTCAGCGCCTGGCCGTTTCCCTCTAACCGGGTGGCAAACTTAGTCACCATGGTTCTAGCCGCCGACTTCTCTCCATTCAGTCGGTTACGCTCTTCTTCCAGCGATTTTTCATCTATCAGCTGGGCTCCTTTCAACTGCTCCTTCAAAGCGGTTATACGAACAGAAGCCTCCTCCACAGCTCGGCGGCTCTCTTCAAAGAGGTGAGTAACTTTCTCAAAGGAGTCCTGCAAATGCTTTCGCTGTGTCTCCATCTGGGTAATATGATTCTGCGCCTCTATTTCTGTGGCAAAGGCTAGAGGCTGGATAATTTTCTCCCGCAGGACTTCCAGGGCCTTGATTTCCGTCTCCAAGGACGCTCGTTGCAGCCTGCTTTCCGACAGTTCTCTCTCCCACTGGCGGAGCTGTTCTTCCGTAAGGGGTATCTGTTTTTCTATCTGGACTTTCCGCGCCCACTTCTCTTCCTCCCCGGCGATGGCTTTTTTCACTTCTATCAGGTGGGCTTTCAGCTGGCTCTGCATGTCTGGCAGCCTGCTTCGGACTTCTTCCAGGCTGGCAACGCCAAGCAAAATCCGGCTATGTTTCAGCAATTCACTGTTGGCCATGTCCAACTTTCCGCTGAGAGTTCCCGCTTCGGCACTGGCAGCGGCAGCTTTATCCTGAAGCCGCTGGCTTTCTGCCTTGGCCTGTTGAAGTTCTGCTTCCGTAGGTGCCTTCTGAGAAAGCTGAGCCGGCTGTGGATGCTCCAGGGAGCCACAAACCGGACAAGGCTGACCGAGTTCTAGTCGAGTAGCCAGCAGTCCAGCCTGCTCATCAAAAAAAGCCCTTTCCAGCAAATCAAACCGCTCTTTTGTCTTTTGCCAGTCTTGCGCTGCCCCTCTGTACTTTTCCTGCGCTACCTGGCAGCTGTCTTGCAGCTGGTCCGTCTGAGCCAAGGCCGCCAACAACTCCGCCCCCCGCTTTCCTCGGTCTTCCAGCTCTTTTCTCTGGCCTTCCAGCTTTTCCCGCTGGACACCTGTATCCTGCAATTGCTGCTGCTGGCGTTTTAACTCCTCTAAGGAAACGGTTGCTTTTTCGAGCTTTTCTTTAAGGTTTACAGATTCCATATTATGTTTATTATTTTGCTTTTTCTTCTGAATCAGCACGGATTCGGCCTTTTGCAGCTCCTCATATTGCTCTAAATTTTTTCGTTCTTCTTGAATACGAAGCAGCAACTCCTCTATTTGGGGCTGTTTCACTACCTCCAAATCTAAGATTTGCTTATTCCGTGTCATTACCTGCATCTTTTGATTCTTATTTTCTTCTTCCTGGGCTAAAGCCCGGAAGTTTTTATTATCGATAACCGCTTTATTTAAGGCGGTGAGTGTTTTCTCCAGCTGGGCTTCTATACTTTCACTTTGAAGGGCCCAGCTCTGCTGTTTCTCCCAATCCTCCTGAATAAGTTTGTCCAAAAGCTCCACCGCCTGAGACAAATCTGCTAAACTACCTGCCCCTTTAAGGACTTCCAGCTCTTCTTTCAAGGGGCTTTCGGGGTCACAATTCACCCCGTCCACGTACTGGCGGATGCTCTGCCAAAGGCTGTCATACTCGTTTCGCAAGGCTCCCGACTGACTTTTCAGCCGCTCCTGTAATAGCTGGTAAGGCTTCGTGTTAAAAATATCCCGGAAGATTTCGCTTCGCTCCTTTGTAGAAGCCAGCAGCAATCGCAGAAAGTCTCCTTGCGCAATCATAGCAATCTGCTTGAATTGATCTCGGTTAAGCCCAATAAGATGCTCCATTTCCTCCGTCACTCTTTTCGGGTTAGTCAGAACCCGGCCATCCGGATAAGTCAACTCGGCTTCCGCTTTTTCTGCCGTAAGGCCTTGGCCTCGTTTGGCCGGGCGCAGATATTCCGGGTTTCGCCGGACCGTATAATTCTCTTGGCCGTATTGAAAAATCAACTCCACAAACGTAGCCCGGTGAGGCTCTGCATATTTGCTGCGAAACATGCTGGCCTCCCGGCTGCTGCCGCTGGCCTCTCCGTAGAGCGCAAAAGTAATGGCATCGAATAAAGTGGTCTTTCCCGCTCCCGTATGACCAGTAATAAGGTAAAGCCCTTGGTTTCCTAACTGGGAAAAGTCTACCTGAACCTCCTCCGCATAGGGACCAAAAGCTGATAAAGTCAAACAAACTGGTCTCATGTTTCCTCCTCCCAAATATTCTCCATCAGCCCTTGGATCAGCTGGTACTGTTCCTCAGACATCGGCTGGTTATTCTGCTTTTCATAAAATTCTCCAAAGAGGGTTAACGGCGATTTTTGTTCCGCCTCCGCATCTGGGCTCACTTGCCCGATGCTGCGTGTGCGTTTGTTATCATAATCCAGCTTCATAATATAGGGATAAATGCTTCGCAGCCGTCCTATGGCATCCGGAATATCCTCCTCGTCAGTGAGGGTGATGTGCAGATAATCCTCCTGATTCATTTCTTGGTAATAATCTCTGGCCGTGAGTTCCATATAGGTTCCCTTTATCTCTCGCAAATCCCTCTTGGGGATTAAATCAATAGTTCGAACCTGAACCCGGCCTTTTTCCTTCAGCTCTACTACCGTGATGGATTTTCGATGGTTGACCTCCGAAAAGGAATATTTCAAAGGCGTTCCTGCATAGCGCACCGTCTCCCGCAGAACCTGCTGGGGCCCATGGAGGTGCCCCAGAGCCACATAATCAAAGTCAGCAAAGAGACTGGCATCCACCTGATCCAACCCGCCCACCGACAGTTCTTCCGATTCACAGGCCAAAGCTCCAGTTATAAACTGATGGCACAGAAGCAGATTCCGGCAGGAAGTGTCCACTTCCAGACCTTGAAGGACAGCCCGAATCCCGTCATTGGTGGACAAAATCTCCACATTGGGATAAAATCGCCTCACGTGAGCCGGTTTGATAAAAGGCAGCATATAAATGCATACGTCTCCCCAAGAGTCAGTACAGTGAATAGGCTCCAACACCCCACTAAATACCGGAGCCATGTAAACCCGACTGTTCTTCATTAGACGGCCCCCAAAGGCCATGCGCTCTGCTGAATCATGATTGCCGCTGATGACAAAGACCGATAAGCCTCCTTCCGCCAGACTGCTCAGAAATTCATCCAACAGCTGAACCGCTTCCCCCGGCGGAACAGACTTGTCGTAAACATCTCCGGCGATTAGGACTGCATCCGGCTTTTCCTCCCAGATTCGCTGTAGAATCTGCTCTAATATGTACGCTTGATCCTCCAGCATGGAAAATTCGTTAACCCGCTTTCCCAAGTGAAGATCAGACAAGTGAATAAATTTCATAGCTTCCTCCAAAATGACTAGTCAAAGGGTGAAATAGACAGAGGGCTGAATCCTCCCAAACGGGAGCTTCAGCCCTCACCTTCCTCTTCAAGGCTGCTTAGTTCAGCACCTTTACTAGATTGTTCACTTCTTTCTGTGCAATGTCTTTATTGAAATACTCGTATCTAAAGTAGGCGTAACCAGCTACTTTTCCCGTAGCTCGCCCTGTAGTCACCTGCCGGGCTATGATATCATTATAGCGGAGCCATTCCGAAGTAGCATTCTTGTCGGGTACATTACTTCCTGCATTAGCCATATTTAATCCTACATACAGCTTAACCGGTCCCTTATCCGCTAGATTAATCCAAGAATTCAAATTGTTTACATAGGCGTAAGCAGCCGTATTACCTGATGAGTCTTTGGTCTCAAAGCCCCAATACAGTTGTGGCATGATGTAATCCACATAACCTGGCTGAGACAGCCACTTGTCGATATCCACGAAGTAAGAGGCGTTGCTGCGAAGGTTCGACAGGTTTCCTGCCGGGCTGATGCCGAACACAACCTGTGAATCTACACCTTTGACGGCCTCATATACCCCCTTCACCAGCAGGTCCACATTATTCCTGCGCCAGTTGGCAATACTCATGCTGCTGCCAGACTGATCGTACTCGGGCTTATCAAAACACGCAGCCTGATCGCTGTCATTGACAGAAGGATAAAAATAGTCATCAAAGTGAATCCCATCCACATCATAATTCTGAACAATCTCCCGAACTCCATCTATAACCATCTGACGGACTTCCGGAATCGCTGGATTCAAATAATATTCCCCTTTGTGGAGCAACGCCCACCGGTCATTTGACGGATTTCCGTCTGACTGCCAAAGCTTCACCGGGTTGCTTGCGCCCACCTGACTCCAGTAGGTGCCATAGCCTGTTACCCGATAAGGGTTAATCCAAGCATGAAACTCTAACCCTCTGCTATGAGCCGCTGAAATCATGTACGCCATAGGATCATAGCCAGGATTTGTTCCTTGAGTTCCACTGGCAAAGATGGACCAAGGATAATACTGGGAAGGATACATGGCGTCTCCATGAGAGCGGACATGGACGATAACAGCGTTCATGCCCAGCGCCTTGCAGCGGTCAAACATGGCGTCCACACCAGCCTTAAATCCCACCTCGGTCTTCGGCATATTCATGTATTCCAAATAGGAAATCCACATGGCATTCATCTCTCCTGCCGGTGCGGTGGTATTGGTGCCGCTAGGCTTTTCTGCATCGGGGAACTCAGCCACCGTACCATCCGTGTGAATAACCACGATCCGATTCTGGTTGTCCCACGCTACGCCAGCCCCGAAGGCCTCCAGCACAGCTCGAATGGGCAGGTAAGTTCGCTCACCCTTGATGACCGCTGCCGTGTCGTTGGTCTTCAGCGTGCCGTTAACCAATATGTAATTGGCATCAATCGGTACCTGAACCGTGGTTCCGTTTTTCACCACGCTGGCAATGCGCTGGTCATTATCCCAGGTCACCGTACCGCCAAAAGCTTCCATAACCCCTCTAAAGGGCACTAAAGTTCTGCTGTTTCCGTCGATAAAGGGTTCCCCCATGCTCTTGTCTAAATTCAGCAGGTTATCATCCAGGGACAGGTTGATTTGCGTGCCTGTATCCGCATATACCGGATGGGCCCCTAGCCCCCACAGGACCGCCATGCCGGTCAGAACCAGAAGAAAGAGGATTAAGGTCCACCTTCTCCTTTCCTGCCGGCCTCTGTACACTTCGTTTTCATTCATCATTCTACCCCCATGTTTCAGTAAATTGTGTCTTACAGCGATGTTCTCTCTAGTATACCATATTATCCAAAGCCTGCCACTTTACAATTCCATTACAGCAAAGCAGCCAACATTTTTTCTGGGTTCTCTGCCGCCCGTACCCGCTTGAAAACTTTTTGGATGATGCCCTCTTCATCAATGAGATAAGTCGTCCTCACCACCCCCATAGACTTCTTTCCGTAATTATTTTTCTCCTGCCAAACATCATAAGCTTGAATAGCCTCTAGCTCAGGGTCTGCCAGCAAGATAAAAGGCAGCTGGTATTTTTCAGCAAACTTCTGATGAGAACCCACAGAGTCCTTACTGATGCCAATAACCTCTGCTCCCTGTTCCCGAAAATGAGGATATAACTCGGCAAAGCCGCAGGCCTGCTTGCTGCATCCTGGGGTGTTGTCCTTGGAATAAAAGTAAAGGATCACCCGCTTTCCTTTAAAATCTCCCAAGGATACCCCTTGACCATCCTGATTCATAAGCGTAAAGTCTGGTGCTTTTGTTCCTGCTTCTAACATAACTCTCCATCTCCTTTTCCAATATTTTTTCCATGTGAAAAAGACACACGCAGCTAACGCTTTTTCGTTAATGCTTGTGTCTTTCTATGTACTTTTTTCTACAGCTCTGCCATCATGTCATACCACACAGCTCCGCCATGAGTGGACTGAGATACACCATGATTAACATAGCCAAACTTTTCATAATAATGGATCAAACCTTCCTTACAGGTCAAAATCATCTTTTTCCGTCCTGCGGCTCGGGCTTCTGCCATCAGCCGCTCCATCAGCTGAGCCGCCACCCCTTGCTTTTGATAACTGGGGTCCACAGCTAAGCCAAAAATCATTTGATTCAGGCCTGCTGGATTGTGGCCGCCTTCCGGCTCAAAGAGCTCATCACTAATCGTGTCCTGATTGGAAACACAGCCATTAATCAGTCCTACCAAGCTATCCCCATCCAAAGCTACATAAAAACTGTCGGGAAAAGCCTCAATCCGATAGGCAAAGGATTCCCGAGTAGCCGCTTCGGACTCAGGGAAGCAGCGGTTCTCCACCCACACTAAATCTTCCAAATCTTTTTCTTCCACTTTTCTAATCAACATATGCTTCATGCCTCCTGTGCAATCCGGGGTTCTGGGCTCATTTAACAAAGCTTCTGAAGTCTCCCGGGAAAAATAATTTATCTATAAAAGATCTTACCGATAAGACAGAAGTTCTGCCACTGACTTACGGGCCGGAGCCTCTGGTGGTGTCGTCTGTGGATAGCCTACGGCCAAAATAGCCGCTACCCGCTGCCCCTCCGGTATGGATGCAGCAGCGCCTACCTTCTCGTCATCAAAGATGCCCAAAATGACAGATCCCAGCCCTTTATCATAGGCTGCCAAGCAGAAAGTCTGGGCGGCTACTCCCGCATCAAACATCTGCCATCGATCTCCTTTGGGAGTAGAAAAAGAACCGTCCCGCTCAAATCCGCTGCGGCCCTCCACCATCGTTACCAGCACCAAGGCAGGCGCATGAAGCATAGTCTTGGTATTGAATTCAAAACCCAGAGCGCATTCCTCTGCCAACGTTTTCTTTACTGCTGGATCTTCCACTATTACATAACGGGTAATCTGGGTATTCTTCCAGGACGGTGCATAGGACGCGGCTTCTACAATCTCCTCCAGCCGTTCACGAGGAATCTTTCGATCCTCAAATCTTCTGATGCTCCGCCTGCCTTTTATACAGGATATTGTCTCCATTATCTTCTACCTCCTGACTCTCAATTCACTGGATTGATATCCTATATAGTGTACCTTTTTTCCATCGGTTTGTTAAGCCCTTTTCTAAAATCACTTCTCTGCCAGCGGATATAAGTTTTTGTCTTCCCGCTGGATTCGATCTTCTACCGCCTTAAACACCTGTTCGCTTTCTTTTAAAAACTGCTCTTTATTCTGGAGAATTTTAAAAGGAATGTTATACTTCTGCACGAAATCCTGGAAAACTTCCGCCAGTCCGCCCATCTCCTGAAAAAACTTTTGTGAGGTCCCTTTCACCGCTGTATCTTCGCTTTTCATCAACTTCGGATAGAGAAATTGATCTTCCGAAAGGAGATGCATTTTCAGCTTTCCTGCCAAGCTGTTGATATTAAAGCTCAAGTCTTGAGCGGTATCTTCCAAATTTTTTTCTTTAAGCCCCCTAATCTGTCCAAGAACCTCCAGCATCTCTACATGTTGTCTCTTTAAGTTTGACATATCACTCATTATTCTTACCTCCTGTATTCGCCCTCTCCGCTATGAAATAGCTTCCGGATGGCCTTTTCCCTGTTTTTTCACATTTCTTATGACCTTATTTTACCAAAGCCAAATGGGTTTTGTCGTTGTATTTACAACACTGTTTCCACAAATATTTGCACAACTTCCGGGTCAAACTGCCTTCCCGCCTGCCGTACTAACTCCTCCTTCGCCGCCTCCGCGGAAATCGGCTCCTTGTAAGGCCTCTTAGCGGTCATTGCTTCAAAGGCATCTGCGACAGTTATAATCCTAGACAAAAGAGGGATATCCGTTCCGCTGAGGCCATGGGGATAGCCAGTTCCGTCCCAGCGTTCGTGATGGTAGAGGACATGTTCCGCCAAGGAGGAATAAGCATCCACCGAGCGGAGAATCTGGTATCCGCACGCTGGATGTTTCTTGATTTCCTGATATTCGTCAGGGGTCAACTTTCCTGGCTTGTTCAAGATGTCATCAGATATAATGATTTTGCCGATGTCGTGCATGAGACCGGCAGTCTCCAACTCTCGGAGGACTTCCACCCCTAAGCCCATCTTTTCGCCGATCTCCCGGCTGAGCTTGCTGACCTTCTCTGAGTGAATCCGCTCCCGCTCATTCTTTTCATTGAGCGCATGAAGAATCGCCTGAATCGTCCGGTTTCGCATACTCTGGCTCTCCGTAATCTTTTTTGCATACATTTGTTTTTCCGCCCGCATGATTACTTGGTCAATAGAATCTTCCGGACTTTGCTTGGTATCGGCCCCAATTGAAACAGAAATGATAATATCGTTGAACGTCTCCATGGCAATCGCCTGATGAATCCTCTTCATACAAGCTTCTGTCTCTTCTAAAGTCGTTCTCGGCAGCAACAAAGTGAACTCATCGCCGCCTACTCTGGCGACTACCCCTTCTTTACCGCATTGTGCTTTTAATATTTTAGCGACCCGTCTCAGCAGCTCATCGCCCATGGCGTGTCCAAAAGCATCATTGGTCAGCTTCAGCCCGTTAACATCAGCCATAGCCATAGAAAGCGGCAAATTGCAGTCAGTATCTAACCGCCTTAACTCTTCTTCAAAAAAGCGTCGGTTATGAAGACCCGTCAGGTGGTCATGATAATTCAAATAAAGAATTTGTTCCTGCTTCAGCTTTTTCTCTGTAAAATCTCGAAAGACGATGACTGCACCGATTACGCACCCATATTCATCCTTGATAGGCGCGGCACTGTCTTCTACGGCAATGCGGGCTCCTGACTTTTGTATCAGAACAGCATCCTCGTCCAACCCCACAGGTTTGCCCTGCTCCAGGACCTCACTGACCGGACAAGCACATTTCATGCCGGTATTTTCCCTAACAATGTGGAAAACCTTTTTAAACTCCAGCCCTTTTGCCTCTTCCATGGTCCATCCGGTCAGTTCTTCCGCCGCTTGATTCATGATGTTAATTCGACCATACTCATCAGTAGAAATAACCCCATCTCCCAAGGAATGAATGGTAGTTTTAAAGAGAGAACGTTCCACGCTGATTTCCTCTTTAGCATTAGATAATTCCTGATTTTTGGATTCAATCTCGCAGAGGTAGTCTGTCAACCGGTCCAGCATAAAGGTTAAACCATTGGCGAGAATGCCAATCTCATCTGATCGAGCCAGATATTTTTTTGGCAGACACATGCCCTGGCTGCTTGCGCTGAACCTTTCAAGTTCCCGGCAAATCTGCACCACAGGCGTAGAGATATACCGTTTCAAAAATACAATGCTAAATAGTAACGCCAACATTAGCCCTGCCAGGATACAGAAATTAGTAGTCAAAAACCCGTTTAGAGGCGCAAAGACTACCTTGGTGGGGATAATGGTCAGTACCGTCATATTTAACTCTTCCATAGGCATATAGGCAATGAAACACGCTTCGCCCTTATAATAAAAACTAGCGATACCACGTTCCCCTGAAAGAATAGTTTTCGTCAAATCACTTCCCAGCCAATGAGCCAGAAATCTTTTTTCGTCTGAATGGCTGGTATCCATATCCGGATGGTAGAGAATCTGTCCCGAATTATAAACCAGCACGGCATAACCAGTCTCCTGGGTCTGATAACTTTCCATCATCGCATAAATATCTTCCATCATGATATCTAGGCTAAAAGCCCCTAGAAGCATTCCGTCGCTCACCAAAGGTGCGGCTACGGTTACAGCCATCTTGCCCGTCACCATATCCTGGTAAGGTGTAGTAACTGTCGTCCTACCCTTTTTTATAGTCTCAAGGTACCACTGTCTGCTAGACAGATTATAATTCTGATTTATATCATAATCATATATGTCCGTAATTAAATCATTGGCTTGGGCCAGGGATAAGTACGATAGTGCAATATTTTTGTCCAGCGCCGAAATGTTTGCCAATTCCTCCGTGACCTTAAGATACAGCGGATTTTTCCGCTTGTCGTCTCGGTCCTTTACTTCTTTGGCTAACTTAATAAAGTCCGGATTATCTTTCGCCTGGTCTACAATGATAATATATTTTTGCAAAAAAATTTCAATATTTGCAGAAATATTTTCAGAATCCTGGAGCAGCTGTTCCTGTGCTTGCTGTTCAAAATAATCTTTCAAATAAACATCAAGAAAAATGTAGTAGGTGAAAAACAACAAAAAAGTAAAGAACAAAATAGTCATGCCTATTACTCTGACAATACTCTTTTTTATCCATCTCATAAATCTACCTCCGAGGAGCACCCTTTTGTAAATTTATTTTGTTTACATATTTCCTAAATTGGCCCTTGCTTCTTTATAACAATGTAGATTTTTTTCAGAAAACATTCATTGTTATAATTTTCTGAAAACTTCTTCTTTGTGTTCATTATAATTTATTCTTCGCTAATTTACTACAGCTTTTATAAAATAATTTCTAAAATTTGACACATTGTAAACTATTTTCTGAACAAAGGTGCCTGCTTTTCTGTATAAGTTGGCCGAGCCCTGAATATACTAACATAAAAGAGCACTTAAAAAACGAAAGGTGGTAATGATTATGCCTGCATTACAGTGTAAAGTGGTTCCCTGTTCTTACAACAGCAAAGGCTGTTGCTGCCGGCCTTCCATTCACGTAAATGGTGCGACAGCCCATGTCTGTTCGGACACAGCCTGTCAATCCTTTGCGGAAAAGACCCAAAATCAAATGATTAGCGGGATTTCTTACAGTTCTCCAAACCAAACCCTCAGTGTAGATTGCGATGCTCACCGATGTATGTACAACCAGGACCGAAAATGTTCAGCAGAAGCGGTATCCATCAGCTACGGTTTTTCCGGTACGGAATGTTCCTCCTTTCAGTCAGGCCACAGTAAATAGTCCGCCCGGCACACCATTTAAAACTACAATAAAAAGCTAATGCTCCTCAAGCATTAGCTTTTTATTGTAGTTTAACTTTTTAAACATCCCTTAATAGGTTTTATAGATTCCTGCCGCCCGTTTCTTTTCTGCACTCTGACTGATATATGTACCTTCCACAATTCGACTATAGCCTTTCTTTTTTACTAGAGCCTTAATGTAATCTATATGAGGACATCGGTCGTGGTGATAATTCTCCGTCACCATACAGGAGGATAGGTGTACGACCACCTCCTCCTTCTTGAGGCCATTTTGCTTCGCGGACCTCTTTGAAAAATGCTCCAGCAGGGAAGCCAGTCCGGCACCGCAGCAACCGCCACAGGTCATTGGAATATAACGCACATTTTCATCATAGTCCTTATCTTTAAAGCTGTCTTCTCGATTATAAAAAGTGTTGGTGCAGGCAAAGCCACTGCACCGCCTTCTCACGATATCACATTGAATGACGATGACATACTTGGTTTCCATGTCTCTTTCCTCCTAAATTTTAGCTTTATTTGACGCCAATCTTGCAAAGGATTTTTGTGTTACATCAACTCTTCATCGTACATGGCCCGCTGACCGCCTACGAATTTCCGTCTGGTTCTGGCCGCCAAGACGATAGCATTTCCAATCTGCTTGGTCTCAATCCGCAGTGGTACTGCTACTTTTTTCAGATGCATACCAATCAAAGTGCCCCCTATATCCAGGCCCGCATCGGCTTTGATGGCTTCCACCGCTACTGGCTCCTTAAAGTTCTTGTACGCTGCGGTCGCAAAAGAACCACCTGCCTTGGGTTGCGGAATTACGTTGACGATATCATCGTCTGACGCCACTGATCGCTCTATAATCAGTGCTCGATTCAGATGTTCGCAGCACTGGGCAGCCAGAAAGATCCCTTTTGGCTGAAACACTCCATAAATCCCTTCAAAGATAGCATTGGCCACCTCTGGATTGGAGCTGCTGCCAATCTTGCAGCCTTCTACCTCACTGGAGGAGCAGCCGATAACCACCAGGGCTCCTTCTTTTAGCTTTGCAGCTTCGCACAGCTGCTCCGCAGCGGCAGCAGCTTCTTGTTTAATTTGTTCTAACATGATTCATCCCTCCCATATCAAATGGTCTCTTTATTTTGAAACAGTTTTCTCTATCCTTAATGTACCACAAATGACTTATAAAATTTTATCTTTGCAGCACTTTATAAGTAGCACTGGCGGCAGCTACCAGCGGGCCGCCCTTCTGGATGCTGGCTTCGCCGTTCAAGGTCAAAAGCGAAGCTCCCGAGGAAAGCAGCTGGGCCTTAATTTGTACCTTATCTGCTCCTGCGATGGGCAGCAGATAGCGGACATTCAAGTCCACCGTAGGGGAAAACACTCCTCCTAGCTGGCGACAGATGCAATTAGCAAACAAGCCTAAAGCATAATCCATCATGGAGGCAGTTATTCCACCGTGAAGTGCATTGTTGGGATTCAGTTCCCAGTCGTATATGGGAAACTCAAAAATGGCTGTCCGCTCCTCTTTATTGCAAGTTATCAGCTGAATGTTCAGCATTTCGTTCAACCGCTCTGGTTCCCGTCGTCTTTCAGCTATAAAAGCCCTCATTATTTTTTCCAAATCATCTTGCTTAAAAATCTCTTCTATAGACATATTTTCTCCTAATAAATTTTTTATATTACTTGTGCAATTTCCGTATTCAAGGGCTTGCTTTTCTTAACATTTTGCCTCTATATTTTATCACATTTGCTCTTTCACTTCAATTTCCCCCTGAAATTTTTCTTAAAATATCAAAATAATGGTTGCATATTTTTGTATCATTGTTATAATAATTATATTATATAGTTTTCAATATTACATTACAAAATATTATTTATAAAAAAGGAGAATGAACATGCCTATATACAAACAATTTATGAATGCCCGAGACCCGCTCAGCAGCTTCACACATTTTATCGGTGCCTGCATGGCCGTGGGAGCTACCCTCCTTCTGATTGGAAAATGCCTGTATCTAGAAGGAACGCATCCGATGACGATCGTCAGTGCTGTAATCTTTGGCTTATCCATGATTGCCCTTTACAGCACCAGCTCGATTTACCATTTTGTCAAAGTCCCTGCTCCTATTCTGGTGCGTATTCGCAAGCTGGATCATTCCATGATTTACGTACTCATTGCTGGAACCTATACACCTATCGTTATCGGTTTTATGGACCTAAAACGGGCAGCGGTATTTATGGGAGCGATTTGGCTGGTAGCCCTGGTAGGCATTCTCATTAAGGTTTGCTCGCTTCACGCGCCCAGGTGGCTGTATACGTCCCTCTATCTGCTCATGGGCTGGGCCATTGTCTTCGATCTGGACTTCCTGCGGCAAATCCCCTTGGAGGCCATCCTGCTTATCGCTGTGGGCGGTGTAATGTATTCCATCGGTGCAGGTTTTTACATTGCGAAAAAGCCTAATTTCAGCAAAGCTTTCGGCTTTCACGAGATTTTTCACATCTTTGTTATTCTGGGGACCGTATTCCAGTATAGTGCCATCTATCTCTACGCCATTTAGAGGACTTAGCAGCCAAAGCGGACTGTAACACAGGATAAATTTAAATGAATAGACTTAAAGTTTGATACACACTTGGAGGCGGATTCTTCGATAATAAACAAATCGAAAGGAATCTGACCTCCTTTTTACATGTTCATTTACAACATGGCACCTCCTTCTACATTTAAGGTATATTGAATTTAATGCAATATATATTTGGCATTTTGCATTATATATTATATAGTAAGACTATTAAAGGAGACATATCCATGAAAAACAAGCGAATGAAGATTGCCCGAATGGAAGCCGATATGAAACAAGACGATTTGGCAAAGGCTATAGGCGTTACCCGGCAGACGATTGGACTAATCGAATCAGGAGAATACAACCCTACCCTAAAACTTTGCATTGGAATTTGCAGAGCCCTTGGCAAGACATTAAATGATTTATTTTGGGAGGAATGAAGATGAAAAAACAGAAAAAAATTCAACAACGGTTAGACGAAATTGAAGCCGAAGAATAACTACCCAAAGGAGAAAAACACTTATGAAACTTGATTACAAAACGCCCACCGCCCAAGATTATATAAATCTCCGCTTGCGTTCTGGCATGGGCGAAAAAGAATTACACAGAAGTCAGAGGGCCCTGGAGAATTCCTTGTTTGTGGTTTCTCTCTACGATGACGATACCTTGATTGGTTTTGGCCGCATAGTGGGTGATGGCGGTATAACCTATGTTGTAAGTGATATTATGGTGGACAAACGTTATCAGCGACAAGGTTATGCGGAACAGATTATGAAAGCCATCGATTGCTACCTTCAAGAAAACACCCATGAAGATAGTTATATTTGCCTCATAGCAAATCATCCTGCTGATCGGCTGTATCACAAGCATCAATTTGAGTACTTGCCGGAAAACAAGTGTGGCATGCTGCGAAATCAGAGCAAGAACAAACTTGTCGATTAAGCGCTCTCATCACAGATTGACGGCCTATCGTTATAGAAAAAAAAGGAGTCTTCTCCCTTGAAAAAGACTCCTTTTTTGCTTAAAACCGTATATTCAGTCTGCTTCATTCCCGCTGTTTCTTGCGGCACAGAAGCTCTCACTTTCTATTAAAGCTGATATTCATATTGACCGTCCAGGCGGACCTTATAATAGTCTGCAAAGGAAGTCTTGAAAATATCCTGGCCTTGTTCCAACGGAATCTGCTTTTTAATCAGATACTGATAAATGCCAGCATAATCTATATTGCCTTGCAGCAAAATGCTGTCCAGCTTGTGATCTCGAATGATGGCCCTTTTATAGCAGTGCCGGTCTTCACTCACCACCACTTGATCGCCTTCCTGAACCTGCCCTTTTCCCAAAGAAAGCGTCACCAGACCGAAAAAATTAATGGTATTCTTCAGGGCGTAAGTATCCTCATAACACATACGAAAACCGCACATATTTTCTGCGGCAATACGCCCCTGTTTCATGGCGTTAGGCCAAATGCCAGACAGGCCCGTCACATCTCCTGCGGCATATACGTCCGGCAGATTCGTCTCCATGCAGTCGTTGACGGAAATGCTCCGCTCTCCTTCCAAACCGGAACCCAATCCCCATCCCAGGGCCGGATGAACCCCCGCCGCCACGATAACCAGATTGCAGTTCAGAGTCGTTCCATCGTCTAACACCAGCTGGCAGACCCGGTTCTGCCCGTCTGTCACCGTCTCCGAGGCCTTGCGCCCCAACAGAAACTTGCAGCCAGCTTGTTCAAACCGCTTGCGATATTCCTGGCCTGCCACTTCATCCAGTTGCAGGGGCAATATCCGCTCCGCCATTTCTACCACAGTTACATCCATCTGCCGCTCCAAGAGAGCGTAAGCTGCATCCATGCCCACCAAGCCGGAGCCCACAATAACCACTTTGCCCTGGGGGCGGATATAGGCCCCTATAGCCTGAGCATCACTGAGATTTCGCAGCCCGAATACATTGCTTGCCGTCGGAAAATCTCCTATCGGCGGCATAAAGCTGTCTGCTCCGGTAGCAATCAACAGCTTATCATAGCAGATCACTTGATGGTTGGTCAGAATCAGATTTTTCCGCTCCGGCACCAGGGCTTGGACCGCAACCGATGGCAGCCAGGTTATGTTGTTTCTTACAAAGAAATCTTCTGAAACAAAATTAAGTGTTCGTTCATCCCGATGTCCGCTTAAATAGTGGTGGAGCATACATCGAGAGTGGACATGCTCATCCTTGGAAACCATCACAATTTCAGCTACCGGCTCTAGCTCTCGAATCCTTCTGGCCGCCGTCATGCCGGCAGCACCTACGCCTATTATCACATGTCTCATGCCTGTACCTCCTGGACCCATATGGCCTTCTTGGGACAATTTTTTACACAGCTAGGCTCAGAATCTGCCTCCAGGCAGAAATCGCACTTGATGACCTTGGTACGAGTCAAGGTGTCTGGCTTTAAAACGCCATAAGGACAGTTCATCACGCACATAAAGCAGGCACCGCATTTCTTCTCGTCATAGCGGACTAAACCGGTATCCTTTTCTTTGTTCAGCGCTCCGCTCATACAAGACATGGCACATTCCGGCAAGGTACAGTGCCGACAGAAAATAGGCCGATATCCGCCCTTACCGTCAGCCAAAATATGGTTTCTGGTCTCATTTTTCGGGTCACTCATATCCAAATCATAGATGCTGCCTGCCGGCTCTCTATGGGCCTGCATACAGGCAGCGCTGCAATTTTTACAGCCGTCGCATTTGCTGTCATCAATCATTATTCTCTTCATGAAGCCGCCTCCCCTATATGTTTAACGCAGAGCGCTTCTCCAAGATAATCTTTTCCAATAGCTCCGCCGATTCCTTGGCATCTGAATTGATGATCAGCTGTCCGCCAGTAAGCTGCTTCATGTCTTCTGTCAGCACTTTAACAGCGACCTTGCTGCCCGTGATAAACGGCGGCAATCCCAAATGAAGAGGCAGCCCTAGAGCCAGACCGTAAGCACCGTCGGCCAAGGCTTGTTCTTCCAGCCACTGGGCCGCAGACAGCACCAGCGGCAGCTGCGGCAAGTCCACGCCCAGCTCTTCCGCCATCTCCGAAGCCACAATTTCCAATCGTCCGATAGCTAGACAGGGACCAAAGTTCAGCACAGGCGGGATGCCCAGCTTTTCACAGACAGCTCTCAGCTTAGGCCCTGCCATCTGCGCAGCTTCCGGTGTCATAAGACCGCAGTTTTCGATGCCGCCGGAGGAGCAGCCCGCAGTCAGCACCAAGATGTCTTTGGCGATCAGCTCCTTGGTCAGCTCTACGCTGAGCACGTCATGCCCGCCAGCAGTCAAGTTGGAGCAGCCTACCACTCCGGCAAGACCTTTAATCTCCCCTGCGGCAATCAAATCAATCAGCGGCTTCCACTTGCCGCCCAAAAAGGCTTTTAAAGACACTTCGCTGACTCCGGTGAGGGTATTATCGTTGCCGTGATCCGGCAGCAAGTTCAGGGGTACGTCTTTGTGAATAGACTTATACGCTCCCATAAGGGCATCAATCAACGGTTTCCATTCCGCATTAGCCTGGGAGAAATCCAAATTCAGCGCTCCACGCCGCGCGGCATAGGCCTCGACAATTTTGTCGATAATCAGTTCTCCCTGATGGGCCCTTTCTGTAAAGGGGAACTCCATCAATTCCGCATTGGCTTTTTTAGCTACGCTGTCCAGACAGATTTGTTTAATCTTCAGTTCCTCACAGATGGGTTCAATGCCCGGCAGGGTGCAGTTGAATTCAGACAACACGGCGTCGATAGCACCGGTAGCCAAAATGGCTTCGCTGGTGTAGTTATTTCCAGCGTGTCCGTCAAAAATCTCCGTGTAATGGCTTCCTCTCAGCTGCAAATCTTGTCCTACACAGGTACATCCTACCAGTTTAAAGCCTTTAGCCCCTACCGCTTTGGCCTTGGCCACGGCCTCTGGTTGAATCAGCCTTTCTTGAAGATCTGTAAACATGGAATGCTGATGCCCGGTAATCATAATGTTGATGTAATCCGGATTGATAACCCGCAGGCCTACCGGTGCAAATCGCAGCTCCGGCTCCCCCAGGAGAACATCATTGAGCAGATTGGTGAGCACAAGTCCGTACAGACCCGTAGAAATACCCAGTCGCAGACAGTCTACCAGCATGTCCACCGGGTCAGAATTCAGATTGGTAGAACATTTCACCACCCCTCTAAATACTTCAGATTTTGCGCCCCCCGGCAAAATGCCCAGTTCCTTCCATTTTTCAAAACGAGGCTTGTAGGCAAGTTTTTCTACCAGCTCCATCTGGACGTATTCTGGTTTGTACAAATCGCTAATCACCGCGTCAGCTGCCTTCTCCGCCTTTTCATAAAGACTGCTCCCACTAATGTCAAAGAGCTGGCAGAGTCGTTCCAAGGCCTTTTCGCCTTTAATCGGACCTTTGGCCCTGGCTGTGTTTTTTAAGTTTAAAGCAGTATTTTCCACTACGTGGATATAGCAGCCGGAGCCAGCGGCTACCGCCCGTAAAAAATTTCTGGTGACGATGGTATCCGCATTGGCCCCGCAAATTCCTCTAGGTGCATCCGGCGTAATCCGACAGGGTCCATTGGAACACAGCCTGCAACAGACACCTTGCAGCCCAAAGCCGCATTTCGTGCGCTGGGATTCCACCCGGTGGTGAGACGTTTCCAAGGGCAAGCTGGCTATAAACGCTTCCAAAGGCTTGTCTGCACTTTTACAGGTATTACACCCGAAACAGTTATTCATGAACTTCCTCCTTATTCCCACAAACTGGGATTAATTTTCCTTCATTTCTTACTTTCATTTAATTTTTTATAGACTAAAAGACAAACAATATATAAGGTTACTATATACCACCCTTACTGCTTTCTCTATCATTAATTTGCAATATTCCACAATTTTCTCTCAGCGCAATCGTTTTTTCCTTCACAAACCTATTGAATTTATTCAATTTTGTGTTATCTTATATACTGACGTATTTTTAATAAAGAAGGGTTGTGGAAAATTACTTGGAAAAAATCAAATTACATGGATTCAATAATCTGACGAAGACCTTGAGCTTCAATTTATATGATGTGAGCTACACAAAAACCGTTTGTGATAGAAAAGCCTACATTGAGTACATTGATGAGGAATACAATGCGCCAAAGCTGACCAATATTCTGGAAAACGTTACCCAAATCATCGGTGCCAACATTTTAAATATCGCCGTGCAGGATTACGATCCCCAAGGTGCCAGCGTGACTATTTTAATTTGCGAGGAAAGTGCCCCGCCGTCTCATCATCCCTACACGCTGAACCCCTCTGTGGTGGGTCATCTGGACAAAAGCCACATAACAGTTCACACCTATCCAGAATACCATCCGGATAACGGCGTATGCACCTTTCGGGCAGATATTGACGTATCCACCTGCGGTGAAATCTCTCCGCTGATGGCTTTAAATTATTTGATTGACAGCTTTGACTCAGACATTATGACTATAGATTATAAAGTGAGAGGTTTTACTCGCGACATAAAGGGAAACAAGCTCTTTATCGATCACGATATCACCTCCATCCAAGACTACATCGAACGGGAATTCTTAAACATTTACCAGATGATTGACGTAAATGTTTACCAGGAAAACATCTTCCACACCAAATGCAAGGTGCGGAACTTTCAGTTGGATGATTACCTGTTCAACCTAAAAGAAGAGAACTTAAACGAAAAAGAGTTGAGAAAAATTACCAATCGGTTGAAAAACGAGATTGATGAAATTTTCTACGGAAGAAACTTGCCTACATTATATTAGATACTAGCGATATTAGCGCAATATTAGCATTAAAGGAGAACCCTCACTATGATACATGACATGGCAGACCTCTGGTTCCACGAACATCACGTGCTCCACTCCGTTAAATTCGGGCTGAACGTAGAGGAAATCCTGCATACGGAACAAACCCCTTTTCAACAGCTGGCTGTCTACCGCAATGACACCTTTGGTGTTTTCATGACTCTGGATGGCTTCATTCAAGTGACAGAGCGGGACGAATTCATTTACCACGATATGATTTGCCACCCAGCTCTGGCAGTAAATCCAGCTATCAAAAAGGTGCTCATCATCGGCGGCGGCGATGGCGGTACAGCCAGAGAAGTGGCTCGCTACCCTCATATCCAGCAAATCGATATGGTGGAAATCGACGGAGCTGTGGTAGAAGCTTGTAAGAAGTATTTACCGTCTACTGCTTCGGTGCTGTCTAACGAACCTCGACTGAATCTCATCATCGGCGACGGACTTCAATTTGTAAAAGAAGCGCCAGACGGGGCTTATGACTTGATTTTAGTGGATTCCACCGACCCCGCAGGGCCTGGTGAAGGCTTATTTACGGTGTCCTTTTATGAAAACTGCTACCGAGCGCTGGCCGAAGATGGCATTCTCATCAATCAGCACGAATGTGCTTTTCACGCCTTGGACGCGGAACAGATGCAGAAGGCTCACAGCAAAATAAAAAAAGTCTTCCCCATCGCTAAGGTATACGGCTTCAATATTCCTACCTACGCCACCGGCTATTGGTATTTTGGCTTTGCTTCTAAAAAATACGATCCAGTAGCTCATGTAAAAGCTTCTGAATGGGAAAAGTTCGGGCTGACGACTAAATATTATAATACGGATATTCACACAGGAGCTTTTGCCCTGCCAAACTATGTCAAAGAAGTTTTAGCCAAAGCCTAGACAAGGCGGTTTACCTGTGATACGATAGCCAAGGTTCCGCATTAAAATCGGTGCCTTGGCTTAAAAACTCAGAAGCATTCAGAGAACGGCAAGCTGAAAACATAAACAAACCCCATAACCATAAATTGAATAGGACAGTTCGTAACCATCCTGTCGCTAAACAAAACTAGGACCCGCCTGCTCGGTTTGAGCAGGATGATTTGTGGTGCTATGGCACCCTTTTCTTTTTTGCGTTCTATTTTCTTTTGTTCTCTCCTCTGACCGGACTAGTTTGAACTTCCTGACACCATTACATAGAAAGGAAGGCACCATGTCCGACAGCAATAATCTAACCCGCTACTCCCTAATCTGCGAAAAAAATCCCCGAGAAATTGTACTTCTGCGAGGCAGCGGCTGCAAATGGCGGCGTTGCAGGTTCTGCGACTACCACCTGGATTTTCACCCGGACCCCAGCCTGAACTACGAGCTGAACGCTTCGATCCTAAGGCAGGTCACCGGTCAATTTCATCGGCTGGAAGTCATCAATTCCGGCAGCTTTTCCGATTTAGATTCGGAGACCACAGCCCTTCTTCGGGAAATCTGCATCCATAAAGGAATTCATACACTTTATGTGGAGTGCCATTGGCTGGACCGCCACCACATAGCCCCCTTCAAGGAAGCCTTTGCAGCGGCTGGCATCCATGTGGAGGTAAAGGGCGGCATAGAGACCTTTGATCAGGCTTACCGGGAATCGGTTTTCTGTAAAGGCATTGATACAGACAGTCCCGAGGAAATGGCTCGCTATTACGAGCAAGTCTGCTTGCTTTTTGGCACTACCGGCCAAACCCAAGCCTCTATGGAACGGGACTTGACGCTGGGCTTGCAGCACTTTAAGCGGGTCTGCATCAACGTGATGACGGAAAACAGTACCTCGATAAAACCAGACCAACAAGTCATTGCTCTTTTTCGGGAATATATCTATCCAAAATATCGATTAGAGGACCGAGTGGATATTCTCATGAACAATACTGATTTTGGCGTAGGAGGAAGCGATGAATAACGAATTTATATTGATTACCACCATGATTGTTTTATACTCTGTGGTGCTGCTGTGGTACAAGCTCTTTGGTCGGACGGGACTTCTATGTTGGATTGTTTTTGCCACTATTGCAGCCAATATCGAAGTCTTGGTCGTAATAGATGCCTTTGGCATGGAGCAGACCTTAGGCAACATCATGTTTGCCACCACCTTTATGGTCACCGATATTCTCAGTGAAACAGAAGGAAAGCCCGTAGCAAAAAAAGCGGTGAATGTCGGCATTCTGACCTCTATTTCTTTCATCGCTGTCAGCCAGGCCTGGCTTCTGTACACCCCTTCAACCAATGACTGGGCTTTTCCCAGTATCCAAGCCGTCTTTTCCAATACACCGCGGCTGATGTTTGTCAGCCTGGGGGTATACGCCATCGTCCAGCGGTTTGACGTATGGGCCTACAACAAAGTATGGGATATGACAAATCGATTGAGTAACGATAGAAAAAAGTACCTGTGGCTGCGAAACAACACCTCTGCCCTGTTGTCTCAACTGCTGAACACCGTACTCTTCACCTTGGGCGCGTTCTGGGGTACTCTTCCTCTTCATACCCTGCTGAGCATCATGTGCTCCAGCTATATCATTTTTATTGTCACGTCAGTGGCGGACACCCCTTTCGTCTATGCCGCCCGACGAATCAGCTATACTCTCAAGAGCAATTACTAGCATAAAAAAGGAATGACTCTCCGCTCCTCCTCTTCAATCAGAGGGCTCAGCTGAGAATCATTCCTTTATTCGTTTTTATTCTATGGTATTTTCCTGCCGTTTAATTTTATGGGTGGTCGTCTTAACAAACTCTGTCCCACGGACTACAATGTGCCGAACCCGTTTATAGTTGGGCAGTGTCTGATTCACGTCTGCAATCTTTCCCTTCAAGAGCTGATACACTTTGTCTGCATCCTCCGCGTAACCGAATTCATCTTGAATGGTCTCGTAAGCCGGACGAATCTGAACGCTGACAGTAGTCTCTCCCGTATCGTCGTTATCGGTGCCGTAGACCATACATTCTTCAATGTATGGAATCTTGCTCAAATATTCCTCAATCTCCTCTGGATAAATATTCTTGCCGGTCTTCGTGACGATAACATTTTTCTTTCGTCCAGTCAGATAGAGGAAACCATTTTCGTCCACAAAGCCCAAGTCCCCCGTATGGAACCAGCCATCTTTTAAGACCTCTGCTGTCTTTTCTGGCATGTTATAATATCCCAGCATCACATTTGGACCTTTGAAAATAATTTCGCCAATGCCATCTTCATTTTCATTGATGAGCTGCAATTGACCGCTGGGTACCACCTGTCCTACGGAACCGGCCTTTGCATATCGGTCGGTAAAATCTGGTGTTCCAGATACTAGCGGTGCGGCCTCTGTCAGGCCATAGCCCATCACCATTTCTATGCCCAGGTCCTGAAATCCCCGTACAACGTTAGGACTGATGGCGGCGGCTCCCGTCACCAATAATCTCAGCCGTCCGCCAAAATTAGCATATACGGATTTAAAGATTTTCTTTCGAGCATCAATACCAACCTTTTTTAACGTCTTGTTCAGTTTAATAGCCATCTTCAGGGCCTTTGTCATATCGGATTTCTCTGCCTGTTTCCAAATCTTGTTGTACATGGATTCAAAGATTAGAGGCACCCCTACCAGCAAAGTAGCTTGAGCCTCTGCCAAATTTTTAACCACATATTTAAGGCCCTCATAGAAAGCGATAGAGCCACCCTGAAACAATACCACCATAATGCCCACTGAAGACTCAAAGGTATGGTGGATAGGCAGGATAGACAGCGCCCGGTCATCCTCTTTCAACTTAACAATGCGGCTGATGTCCTGCACATTGCTGACAATGTTCTTATGGCAAAGCATAACCGCCTTTGGCACGTCTGTGGTTCCTGATGTGAACAGCAGCATGCGTACCTCCAAGGGATCAATGACCAGATCCACATAACGGCGATCACCCTTCCCCAACATTTTTCGTCCCTCTTCCAGTAGATAATCCAGCGTGTTTTCCTGATCCGCCTGTACCTTCTTGGTATAAACTTCCATTTGAAACTTATGTGGAATCTCTACATCCCGAAAAACATTTTTATAGGCAGACGTGTAAAAAACAGCTTTGCAGCCAGCAGTAGTCAGCAAGTTCACAATCTCTTCTTTGCTCAGTTCCTTATCCAAGGGCACCACTTTGCCCACGCCGTTTACCACCGCAAAATAAGCCACCATCCACGCGTAACAGTTCTCTCCGATGACGGCGATATTTTCACCTTCCATGCCCATGTCCAGCAATTTAGTACCCAGCGCATCCACATCATCCTTCAAGGTAATAAAGTTGACTTCCCTGTAGGGTCCGCCCTTTTCTTCTTTATATAAAAACGCTGGCTTCTTGCCAAATAACTCCTTGCAGGTGGTCAACATCTCTTTCAACGTATCGATGTCTCTTACATGGTGCAGCTTGTTCTTATATATATTTTCATATATCATTTCGGGCCTCCAATTATACGAAATTTATGGTATACTAGATGTATATTGTGGTACAATTCTTATGTTTTTATAAGCCTGCACCATAAACTTAGTATGGCACAGGTACGGTGTAAAATCAATATTTATTTTGATATTACATAATGCAATTTTTAAAACCACATTACTGTCATTTACAAGAGAGAAAGGAAAATCATTATGAGCACACACATCAATGCAGCTAAAAGAGGAGATATTGCCGAATCCGTTCTGCTGCCTGGCGATCCTCTGCGAGCCAAGTTTATTGCGGAAAACTTTTTGGACAGTCCGAAACTGTACAACGCCATTCGAGGCATGTTTGGCTACACAGGTACTTATAAGGGAGTTCCTGTTTCCGTTCAGGGTACAGGCATGGGCATGCCTTCCATGGGCATCTACTCCTGGGAACTGATTACCGAATACGGCGTTCAAAACCTGATTCGAGTAGGTACAGCTGGCTCCTTTCACGAAGATGTAAAGATTGGCGACGTCGTTCTTGGTGTATCTGCTTCCACAGATTCCAATTACATCCATGCCTTCGACATTCCTGGCACTTATGCTCCAAATGCCAGTTGGGACTTGCTGCTGAAAGCCCAGGAAGCCCACAAGGATTTAAACATCTCCTTAAAAGCCGGAAATATCGTCTCCTGTGACGTCTTTTATGAATTCGGTGACTGGTGGAAGAAGTGGGCTAAAATGAACGTGCTGGCTGTAGAAATGGAAGCCGCTGCCCTGTATATGAACGCCGCCTATAACAAGGTCAACGCCCTGGCCATGGTGACTATCAGCGATCATTTCATCACTGGCGAACATTCTACCAGCGAAGAACGGCAGCATTCCTTCACCGACATGATGAAGCTGGCCCTGGAAGTTTGCGTTAAATAATTCTTATGGGTCAACGATCCTTTAACCGATAGAACAAAAGCATGAAGCTCCTAAATAAGGAACGTCATGCTTTTCTTTTATTTGATGAACAAACGTATATTAATCCTAGGCATTTCTTATTGCGCCTGAATTTTAAACCGGTTTACCAGTTGATTCATCCTTTCCGCTTGATCGGC